>JBATWU010000025.1:0-84005 GCA_049672825.1 Pusillimonas sp. | reverse complement strand
ACGACGACCCGGGCGCCCGCATTGGCCAGGCCCGTGGCAATGGCCAGGCCGATACCGCCCGTCGAGCCGGTGACCACGGCGGTTTTACTTGAAAGATCGATAATCATAGTGTTCTCCTTGGCGCTTCAGAAGTTTCAATCGAAGCGGAATGCTGAAATAGTGGTTTCCATAATCTGTTTCGAATAGACCTTGCGGCCCATCGAGTCCTGTGCGGCACCGGCGGCTACCAGCAGGGGAATCAGATGCTCTTCGCCGCCGGCCGGGTGGCAATCCCGCGCATGGGGGGCGCGCGTCCAGTCCGATAGCAGTGCGTCCCGTTGTGCGGGCTGGCTTTCCACCGCGTCGGTCAGCCAGTCGTCGAATTTGGCCGAAACCGGCGTATACCGAGTATCGCCATAGCCGCGCATATTGTGGAAACTCATGCCGCTGCCTACGATCAGGACACCTTCATCGCGCAGCGATGCCAAGGCCCGCCCTGCCTTCAGATGGGCCGCCGGGTTCAGGTCCTGGCGCAGAGAGAATTGAACGACTGGAATATCCGCTTCCGGAAAGACCAGTTTCAAGGGAATGAACATGCCGTGGTCGAAGCCGCGTTTCGGATCCACGCGGGCGTCCATGCCGTCCTGCCCAAGCTGCTGTGCGATGTGCTGCGCCAGCGCGGGGTCGCCGGGGGCGGGATAGGTCAGGTCGTAGGTGTGCGCGGGGAAGCCGTAATAATCGAAGATCAGCGGCGGGCGGGTGTGGCCCGTGACGCTGAACTGCGGCTCCAGCCAGTGGCCCGAGACCATGACGATTGCGCGCGGCCGGGCCGGCAGGGTATTTGCGATACCTTTCAGAAAATCAGCCATGCTGTTCCAGGTGTCGGCGGGATTCCAGTCCATGAAGAAACAGGGGCCCGCGCCGTGAGGTATATAAAGCACCGGCATCCGCGTATTGTTCGCCGCAGTGGGGGTGTCGTGGTTCATTGTGAGCTCCTTCATTTGCTTGATGATTCAAGTATGAATTGCGCACAGCAAATAGAGAACCGGCTAGAATGCACTAACACTTAATACTCATAGTAGGAAATGGCATGGACCGCGTGACCAGTATGCGAGTATTTGTACGAGCTGCCGGCGCCGGCAGCCTGTCGGCCGCCGCCCGCCACCTGGGTATGTCGCCAGCGATGGCAACCAAGCATGTCAATGCGCTGGAGGCCCGCCTGGGCGTCAAGCTATTTCATCGCAGCACCCGCCGCCTTGTCCTGACCGAGGCGGGCGGCAATTACCTTGAGGCCTGTCAGCGCATTCTGCCGGATATCGACGAGGCCGAGGCTGCCGCGGCCTCGCAGCGCATCAAGGCAACAGGTTTGTTGCGCATGAATGTGCCGCTGTCTTTCGGCAGCCGCTTCGTCGCTCCCCTCATCCCGGCATTCAGCCATCGCTACCCCGAGGTAAAGGTCGAACTCGGGCTCAGCGACGCCCAGTTGGAACTGATCGCGGGGAGTTGGGACATGGCGATCCGCATAGGCCGGCTGGCCGATAGCCCGCTGCATGCCCGTCGCCTGGGCGACTGCGCAATGCTCGTCTGCGCCGCGCCGCAATACCTGGACCGCCGGGGAACCCCGCGGCAGCTTGCCGATCTGTCGCAACACAATTGCCTGAGCTACACCTTGTCTTCCACGCAGAACGGCAGGCAATGGTTTTTTGGCGCGCAGGGTGAGTTCGGGGTGCCGGTGGACGGCGATCTGCTGGCCAACAATGGCGATGCGCTGTTGGCTGCGGCGGTGGGCGGCCAGGGCATTATCTACCAACCGCACTTCATTGTCGGCGAGGCGCTGATGCGGGGCGATCTGGTGGCGCTGGAGCTGGACAGGCCGGCGATGGAACTCGGCGGCATCCATGTGCTGTATCCCCCCGATCGCCGTCCGCCGGCCAAAGTGCGGGTGATGATCGACTACTTGGCCCAGGTTTTTGCCCAGACCCCGCCCTGAGGGCGGTGCGTCGCTTTAGTCCACGAACTCGCAGCCCAGGCGCGCCAGTTCTTTGTCGACCCATGACCGGTCTATGCTGCGGTCCCGGGTGGCCGCCATTTGGCGGGTCTCGGCTTCTTGCTTGGCCTGCGCGGCTTTCAGCACGGTATGCACGTCTTCCCGGGCAACGCAGACGACCCCATCCTGGTCGCCCAGGATCAGGTCGCCGGGGTGTATCACCATGCCTTCCATGGCGATGGGAAAGCCGATTTCGCCCGGGCCCATGCGGTAGGGGCCGCGATGCGAAACGCCGACCGCGAACACAGGGTGGTTGCGCTCGTGGATGGTTTCGGCGTCGCGGATCGCACCGTATATGACGAAGCCCGCCACCCCGCGCATGATGGCATGCTCCAGCATCAGTTCGCCCATCAGCGAATTGGTGGTGTCGGCGGCGCCATCGACGACGATGACATCGCCGGGCTCGGCCATGTCTATGGCCTTGTGCAGCATCAGGTTGTCGCCCGGCCGGGTCTTGACCGTGAGTGCCGGGCCGGCCAGCATGCCATGCCGGTGCATGGGCCGCAGCGCCGCGCCGCCGGCGACAATGCGCGACATGGCGTCCGAGACGTTTGCAACCGGCAGGCTGCGATATTGCTCAACGATATCCGGGGCTACTTTCGAGGTATTGGCGCGAACTCTGAAACCTATGGGCATGATGCAGTCCTTTCAACGAGCCGTGCCGAAGCGTGCCAGCAGGGCGCGGGCCCGGGTAACAATGGGGGCGTCGATGAAGGCGCCTTCGAAGGTGAATGCGCCGATGCCGTCTTGCGTCGCCTGGTCGGCGGCGTCTATCAGGCGCCTGGCCCGGGCCAGCTCTGCTTCCGAGGGTGCGAAGCCTTCGTTCAGGACGGCCACGACGCTGGGGTGTATGCAGCTTGCCCCGTCGAACCCAAAGGTTCTGGCCTCTTTGACGGCGGTTTTCAGGGCATCGAGGTCTTGATAGTCGGCGACGGTGCGCAGCAGGCCGAACGAGCGCAGTCCGGCGGCTTTCGCCACCATGTGGACCATGAGCTTGGGCAGTCGCAGCACCTCTGGCGTGGGCTCGGCGCCCATCGAGGTCGCCAGGTCTTCGCCACCCGCGCAAAGCGCGAAGACCCTGGGGCCGCTCGCAATGGATTGCGCTGCCAGAACGCCGCCCGCGTCTTCCAGCAGAGGCACGAAGACCATGGCAGGACGGGACAGCGACGACTCCAGGGGCGACAAGGCCGCGTCCAGGGTGTGAAGGATGTCGGTCGACGAAACCTTGGGCACATATAGGCCGAAGGCGCCGGCCCGGCAGGCCGCCTGGGCATCGGCCAGCAGCAGTTCGGGGTCGTTGTTGACCCGGACGAAAACCTTGGCGCCATTCTGTCCGACACGGGCCACGACGCTGTCCAGCGCCTCGCGGGCGCTGACCTTTTCCTTGGGCGCCACGGCGTCTTCCAGATCCACAATAATGGCATCCGCGCCGCGCAGGTGCGCTTTGGCGATGAAACGTTCGGCGCTGCCCGGCACGTAAAGAAGTGAGCGGATCATGGTTGTTCCTTGTTGAGTATGGCTGCAATGTGTTCAGGGGGGACGCCGGCGGCTTTCAGGACCTCTTCCGTATGCTGTCCAAGCGCGGGCGCCGCTTTGTTCCAGACGCCGGGCGTTTGCGACAGCCGGGGCACGATATTGTGCATGGGCACGGAGCCGTAGTCCTCGTCTTCGATATCCAGGAAGACGCCGCGTTCGCGGAAGTGCGGATCGTCCACCGCATCGGCAATGTTGTAGACCGGGCCAACGGTGGCGCCGGCATCGCGCATGATGCGCAGCGCCTCGTCGCGCGTGTGCCGCGCAAACCACGCGCCCACGGCTTCGTCCACCAGCGGACGGTGCCTGACCCGGTCGCTGTTCGTGGCGAAGCGCGGGTCGTCGATCATATCGGGACGGCCTATGATCTGAAAGATGCGCTGGGCAACCGTTTGGGTGGAGCCTGAAAGCGCCACGTACTTGCCATCGGCGCAGGCGTATACGTTGCGCGGCGAAGAAGTGTTCGAGGCGCTGCCGACCCGCTCCTTGATGGCGCCGGTGAACTGGTAAATGGCCGCCTCGGGGCCAAGCACCGAGAATATCGGTTCAAGCAGCGACAGGTCGATGATCTGGCCTTGCGCCTGTCCGCGCTCGCGCGCCAGCAGGGCCATGCTGACCGCCGATGAGCCGTATACACCCGCGATCATGTCGGCGAGCGCCAGGGGCGGCAGCACGGGCTCGCGATCGGCAAAGCCGGTTCTTGCGGCAAAGCCGCTCATGGCTTCGACCAGTGTGCCGAAGCCTGGCAGTTTGGCGTAGGGGCCGGTTTGTCCGAAGCCCGAAATGCGCACCACGATCAGGCCCGGGTTGCGTTCGAGCAGGGTGTCGGGCGCGAGTCCCATCTTTTCCAGCGTGCCGGGCCGATAGTTCTCGATCAGGACGTCCGCCTGGTCGATCAGGGTCTTCAATGCCTGCATATCGCCTTCCCGGCGCAGATTGAGCATCACCGAACGCTTGTTGCGTCCGTAGGTTTTCCAGTGCAGCGATTTGCCCCCGTCGCGCCAGTCGCGCAGCGGGTCGCCGGCCGGCGGCTCGATCTTGATCACGTCGGCGCCAAAGTCGCCCAACTGCAAAGACAGCATGTTGCCGGCCACCAGTCTTGATAGATCGATGACGCGATAACCCGAAAGCGGGCCTTTGGTGCCGGGGTCGAACTTGACGACGGGCGCCGCGGAAGTCTTGGACGGGTTCATGCTCATCCTACTTGCGGTACCGAGTCGCCGCGGAAAAGCGTCGCGCCTTCCGGTGGTATGCGCACGTACGCCTGCTTGTCCGTCATTTCATGACTGGTCTGTATGCGGTATCGTCCGCCCGGCCCCTGGACCTCGTACTGATAGATCGAGCCCAGGTAGGCGCCGCTGAGCAGATCGACCCGTATGATGTTCTCGCCGGGTTCGCTGACGACTTCTATGCGCTCGGGCCGGACCGCGATCACGACATCGCCGGACAGCTCGCCCTTTCCGGCACCGGCGCGCAGCACGCTGCCGTCATCAAGCTGGACGGTGGCCCAGGGGCCATTGTGTTCGATCACCTTGCCTTTAAGGAAATTCGACGAGCCGATAAAGTCGGCCACGAATGCGTCCGCGGGCGTCTCGTAGATTTCTTTGGGCGTGCCCAACTGGCGAATGCGGCCTTCCGACATGACCGCGATGCGGTCGGACACGGCCAGCGCTTCGGCCTGGTCATGGGTGACGTACACCGTTGTCACCTGCAGCCGTTCCTGCAGTTCACGCAGCCAGACGCGGGCGCGCTCCCGAAGCTTGGCGTCCAGGTTCGAAAGCGGCTCGTCCAGCAGCAGCAAGCCCGGACGGTAGACCAGGGCGCGCGCCAGGGCGACGCGCTGCTGCTGTCCGCCCGAAAGCTCGAAAGGATAGCGGTCCACGAATTCCGACATTTCGACCAGGGCCAAGGCTTCCTTGATGCGCTTTTCACGCTCGGTCTTGTTGATCTTGCGCAGCTTCAGCGGAAAGGCCAGGTTTTCTCCCACCGACATATGCGGCCATAGGGCATAGCTTTGGAATACCAGGCCGATATTGCGATGCTCCGGTTCTATCGATGTGCCGTCCTTGCCGTTGAACAGCACCGTGTCGCCGATGCGTATGATGCCGGACGTGGCCTGGTTCAGGCCGGCGATGGAAAAAAGCGTGGTGGATTTTCCGCAGCCCGACGGACCCAGCAGGGTCAGGAACTCGCCCGAAGGCACGGTCAGCGAAATATTGTCCACGGCGGTCACGTTGCCGTAGGCAATGGTCAGTTGTTCAAGAATCAGATCAGCCATAGATTTTGACCCCTAATAGGCGGCGGGCGATGAATACGAAGAGAGCGGTGATGATGACCTGTATGGCGGCCAATGCCGAAACCGGGCCGTTGTCGCCCTGGGCGTACAAGGCAAGCATGGTGGTTCCGATGATTTCCGAACCGGACTGGTACAGGAACACCGCGGTGACGTACTCTTTGAAAAAGTGGATGAAAAGCAGCGCGAAAGTGGAAAACAGCGCGGGCCGGAGCAAAGGCAGCACGATGTGGCGCATGGTCGACCACCAGTCGGCGCCTGAAATGCGCGCAGCTCGGTCCAGCTCGGAGCCTATCTGCGACAGTGCCGGCGCGATCGTGCCGAAGCCTATCGGTATATAGCGCAGGACGAAGGCCGCGACCAGAATCCAGATCGTGCCCCGCAGGACATCCAGGCCGGGTATCCAGACAACCGCGTAGAAGAACCCCAGGCCGGCGATAATGCCTGGCAGCGATCGTGGAAACAGCGCCACATATTCCAGCGCGCGGCTGAAGCGGAAACTCGAGCGCCGCGCCACGAAAGCGATCATGATGACCACGATGGTGCCGATGATGCCGCCGACCACCGAAATGACGACCGAGTTCCAGATGGAGCGTACATAGCTGGCCTGGCTGAGGATCAGTTCGAAGTTATGCGTGGTGAGCAGTTCCCAGAAGGGCACGAGCGGTGTCAGGAAAGTAACGCTGGCGCGCATCAGAATGCCCGCGAATACCGTGATCACCGAAAAGAACAGATAGGCGAAAACCAGCACGAAGGCCGGCCACCGCCATTTGCCCAGATCGACGATGGATGGGCGCGAGGCCTTGCCGCGCACGGTGACGAAGCGGTCGCTGTTGCGCATCAGGCGCCCTTGCAGCCAGACCAGGAAGCCCACCACCAGCAGCAGCATGAGCGCGGCGGCGCCAACGATGCCATAGTCGGATTGCACCGCGGCGTTGATGCCCTTGTCGTACAGAAAGGTAGTGATAGTGTCCAGGCCGACGGGGCCGCCGAAGACCAGCGGAATGGCCAGCATCTCGATGCCGATCACAAAGTTGAGCACGGCCGAATAAATAATGGCGGGGCGCATCATGGGAACGGTCACGCTCAGCAGCGCCCGCATCGGGCTGGCGCCGGCCGAACGCGCGGCCGCTTCGAGCTGCGCGTCGGCCTTGGTGACCGAGCCTATGCACATCAGGTAGGTAAGCGGCGCCTGGCTAAGGCCGGCAACCAGCCCCATGCCTGTCAGGGTATACAGATTCCAGGGCTCCAGGCCGGTCCAGGCCCGCACGCCCAGCGTGATATAGCCCGACGGGCCGTACATCGTGAACCAGCCAAAAGCGATCACCAGATTGCTGACGAACAGCGGCCAGATAAGCATTTCGCCCATCCAGTTGCGGCCCGGCAGGTTGGTGCGGCCGATGACAACGGCCATGACCGCGCCGAAAACCTGGGCGACCGCCATGGTCAATACTGAAAAGTAAAGGGTGTTCAGGGCGATTTCGCCCATGCCCGCCTCGGTGAACAGGCGGACGAAGTTGGTGGCGGTCAGCGCCGCGTCGTTGACATAGAGCGGCTTGTCGAGAAACGCCTGCATGACGATGGGCGCGAGCGGCCCAATAACCATGACGGCGGTCAGAATGGCCACAGTCCAGAAAATGATGGGAGAGCGGTTGGCGCCCGACCTTACGTGCGAGTCCGCGGTCGACAGGGTCCCGGATGACGATTGAGTCATAATGATTTATCGCTGTGAAACAGCCGGCGTACGGCACCGCCGGCTGCGGGTTACAACAGATTGAGGCTTACTTCCCCGACATCGCGGCGGTCCACTTCTTGGCGAAGTCGGCCGCTTCGTCGATCAGGGCCTTGTCGAAGCCGACGACAATGACATTGTCCTTGCCAACGAGCTCGGCAATGCCCTGATAGGTGTAGCGCACTTCGTCTTCCTTGACTTCTTCGCGGTATGGCGTCAGGCCGCCTTTTCCGATCAGGGTCTGGCCTTCGACGCTCAGCAGGTAATCCACCATCAGCTTGGCCGAGTTGGGATTGGAGGAGTCCTTGGCGATGCCCAGGCCGCGCATCATGACGGGCGTGCCGTCATCGGGAAACGCGAAGCCCAGTATCTTGCCGCCGGGCTGTTCCAGGCGGGGAAAGATCGTGATGCCCGAGACCGCAATACCCGCCAGGTATTCGCCGGAGGCAATTTTCTCGTTCATGGGCCCGCCCGAGGTTTCGCCGCGTATCATGGGGCCGATTTCGCGCAGCGCCGCCCAGCCCGGCTCGCCCTTGACTTGCAGCGTTTGCCACCATGCGGCCAGCCCGAACGAGTTCCGCGCGGCATCGTATGTGGTGATGCGGCCCTTGAATTTAGAGGGTTCCGCCTTGGCCATGTCCACCAGCGACTGGAAACCGGTGGGGCGCTTGCCTTCGGGGAGCAGGGTTGCGTTGTAGGTAATGACCAGAGGGTCTGTTGACATCACATTGACGCCGGGATACGGCTTGGCGAAATCGGGCAGTTTGCTGGATTCCGGGCTTTCATAAGGCAGCATGGTGCCTTCCTGCCCATACCGCGCCCAGCGGTCGTTGGCGCCGGACACCAGGATGTCGGCGGTGCGCGAGCCGCTGCCTGCCTCGGCTTCCCAGCGCGAGTGCACCGTACCCGAGCCCAGGTCCAGGGTTTCGATCTTGATCCAGGGGTAATGCTTGTTGAATCCTTGAATGACGGGCTGCCAGTTGTTGTCCGCCATGTTGGAATAGATGACCAGCCCTTTCTCGCTGCGCGAGGCTTCGACCAGTTCGGAATAATCGGCCGGATAGTAATCGGGCACGCTGCTGGCTTGCGCCAGAACGTTGGCGGCCGGTATGGCAGCGGCGGTAAGCGTCAGGGCCGCGAGGGTGTTTCTTATATTCATCGAGTTCTCCTCCGAGAGCTGGTTTAAGGGGTGGAAATAAGGCGGTCAAGCGTCTCGCTTGCCCGCTGGGCTGCCTCGATGGCTCCTGAAAGGATCTCGTCGAGGTGGTTGGTGATACGTTCGCGCGGTCCCGAAATATTGATGGCGGCGATGAAGCGTCCGTTCGAGCCGGTGATGGGCGCGGCCACGCCGGCCGCGCCTTCCACGCGGCCCTGCAGGTTCACGGCATATCCGTTGCGCCGTGTGGTGTCGACCAGTGCACGGATCTGGCCGATGTCGTCGCCCAGCGCCGGGTCTATCTGCGACAGATAGGCATTGAACTCGGGCTCGCTCATGCCGGCCAGCAGCATCAGGCCGCTGGCGACGTGGTGAGGTATGCGCAGTTTGCTGATATCGCGGTCATAGCGGATTTCGCGCGGCGGCAATAATTTGTTCAGGTAGCGCAAGCGGTGATCGGGCGTCAGCACAGCGACGAAACCGGTTTCTTTGACTGAGTCGACGATCTCGCGCAGGATGGGTTCGCTGACCCTGACAATCGTGCCCCACGCCGTGTTGTGCAGCGAGGGCTCGCCAGGAAGCCGCACAAGCTGGTAGCGGTGATCGGGCCGGCGGACCACGTAGGCGTTGTCGACCAGCGAGCGCAAAAGCAGCAGGGCGCTGCTTTTGGGCCAGCCCAAATCCTGCACCACCTGAGCCAGGGTCACCGGCTCGGGTTGGGCGGATAGCCACTCTATGAGCTGCAGCACCCGCTCGTAACCGCGGCTGCCTGAGGCATCTTTGACCATATCGACTTTGATGTTGTTCAATATGTTGAACGTGTTTAATACAATGAACTCAGCTCAGTCTAGTCACGCGCTACGCGGTAAGCAATAAGGGTTTGTACTGTATCGTGCAGAGGGATGAATCGGGGGCAAAGCGCCTCCGGAAGATGTGGCTTGATGGCGGCGACTACGTCAGGCCCATGCCGGCCAGGACGGATGGCATACGAAAAAAGACGCCGCTGGCGGCGTGCCAGCGGCGTCTTTGTCAGTCTATCGGCGCCTGTTCCGAGTGTTCGCGCCGATGGGGGTGGGAGCCTTGGGCCGGGCGCGCGGGCGGCAGAGCCCACGCGTCCGGACTGCGATCAGGCCAGGGCTTCCTTGTAGCGGCGCGCCACCTCGGGCCAGTTGACCACGTTGTAAAACGCGGCGATGTAGTCCGGGCGGCGGTTCTGGTACTTCAGGTAATAGGCGTGCTCCCAGACATCCAGGCCAAGAATGGGCGTGTTGCCGGTCATCAGCGGGCTGTCCTGGTTGCCGCTGCTTTCGACGACCAGCTTCTTCTGCGGCGTGACGCTGAGCCAGGCCCAGCCGCTGCCGAAGCGTGTCAGCGCCGCTTTGGTGAAGGCCTCTTTGAACTGATCCAGGCCGCCCAGGTCGGCGTCGATGGCCGCGGCCAGGTCTCCGTCGGGCTTGCCGCCACCGTCGGGCGACATCACGGTCCAGAACAGGCTGTGGTTGGCATGGCCGCCGCCGTTGTTGCGCACGGCGCCGCGCACCGATTCGGGTAGCTTGTCGATGCCGGCGACCAGCGTTTCCACTGGGGGGAAATCAAGCCCCGCGCCTTCCAGCGCGGCATTTACATTGTTGATGTAGGTCTGGTGGTGCTTGGTGTAGTGGATTTCCATGGTCTGCGCATCAATATGCGGCTCCAGGGCATCATAAGCGTAAGGTAGCGGGGGCAATGTATAAGACATGGACGACTCCTGTTAGTGGCTCTTGTGAACCGATAAGAATACATGGTGGAAGGCGGTCGCGGGGCATCGGGCACGGCCAGCGCGTCCAGCGTCACTGTGGCCGCAGTGCCGAGGCCGGCCCCGCGGCACCCAGGGCAAGCAAGGCGCGTGCCTGTGCATGTTCCGGATGGCGGCCCGCGAAGCGTGTAAGTTCGGCATAGGTGCGCTGGCTATGGCGCCAGGCCGCCTGGCGCCAGGGCTCGTCCAGGCTGGTGTCGTCCACCGCCGTGCACAGTATTTCATGCACGGCGCACAACTGCAGGGCCTGTTCGGCGGAGTCGTGCAGGTGCTCGCAGGCATCGGCCAGGTTGTGATGGGCAATAACCAGCGCCGCCACGCCGGCGTCGGCATTGTCGCTACAGCCGAACAAGGCTTCGGCGACAGCGCGCGCCTGGCGGTAATACCGGGCGGCGCGGACGTAGTCGGCGGCGTCGAAGGCATGATTGCCTTGCGTAATGGCTGATCGCCATTGCGCAAGGCCTGGAGCATTGCTGATGGGCAGGCTGGCACCGTGATGCGTGATGGCTTGCATGGCGTCCTCCGGATATGAGCATTCATCATTCTCATTAAGCGGGTAATAAGAATGATTTGAATTCAGTATATCAAAAGGTGGCGCCGCTCAACTGCCGGCGCGCCCGGGCGGTTGAGCGGCTCTCGCCCTACATGGCATTCGGTACGAACAGCACGATTTCCGGAAATGTCACGAAGAGCACGAGTGCGATCAATTCCGCGACAAGGAATGGAACAACGCCCTTGAAGCCATCGGCCGGGCTGACCATGGAAGAGGTGCTGGATACAACGAATACGTTCATGCCGACGGGCGGGGTCACCAGTCCGATCTCTATGGTCTTGACGACGATAATGCCGAACCATATACCGTCATAGCCCATGGAGGTGATCATGGGAAAGACAAATGGCAAGGTCAGGACCATGATCTCCAGCTGGCTCATGAAGCAGCCAAGAATCAGGTAAACCACGATAATAAGGAGCAGGATAACGCTGGGCGGGACATCCAGATTGTCCACATACTGCAGGACCACTTGCGTGGCGCCGCTGTTGATCAGATAGAAAGAAAAGATGTAGGCGCCGATCAGCAGGGCAACGATCATGACCGTGGAGCGCAAGCTGCGGTCGAAAGCGCGCCGCAAGGCCACGCGGCTGATGGGCGTCATGCCTGACGCGGGCATCCGGCCCAGGATCAGCCACATGAAGAGCACAGCCGCGGCGCCGACGGCGCTTGCCTCGGTGGCGGTGACGGCGCCGGTGTACATGGCGCCAAAAACCAGCAGCACGATCAGCATGAAGGGCCACAGGTATTTGGTTGCCCCCAGGCGCTCCCCGCCGTCCGCCCGCGATGTGCGTGTCGGCGCGACGCTGGGCTGTACGCGTGTCCAGATGGCAATGACGGCAAAATAAAGCAGTACCGTGATAATGCCGGGCACGACGCCGGCCATCAGCAGTTTGCTGATGGAGGTTTCGGTCAGGACGCCATAGATGATCAAGGGAATGCTGGGCGGAATGAGGATGGCCAGCGTACCCGATATGCTGGCGGTGCCAGCCGCAAACACCTTGCTGTATCCGTGGCTGAGCATCTGGGGCACGGCAACCCGCGACATGGTGGCCGCGGCGGCGACACTGGACCCCGACAGCGCACCGAAGGCCGCGGAAGCCAGCACGGTGGCCAGTGCCAGGCCGCCTTTCATGTGGCCGACCCACGCGTTGGCGGCCGCGAAAAGCCTGCGGGTGATGCCGCTTTCGTTACTGAACTCCGCCATCATGATGAAAAGGGCGATGGCGACCAATGTAAAGCTGGCGGTTGTGCGATAGGGAATGGATTGCAGCATGCCCAGCGTGCCGCTTGGCCCGATAAGCAGGTAAATGCCCAGGGTGCCCGATATCGCAAGGGAAAATGCGACCGCCATGCCGGCAAGCAACAGTATAAAAAAGACGAGAAGGGGAAGAAGGTCGACCAGGGTCATGCAAAGCCCTTATTTGCCTTGGGATCAGGCGTGATCTGTTAATGATTATGAGTGGCAGTGGATTCGGCCGGCTTGGCTTCGTCTTTGTTTCCGCCAGGAAGCAGGTGGGCGCAGGCCGCCAGCAGGCAGCCCAGGGCAGTGATGCCAAAGCAGAACACAATGGGCGCGGCGATTTCTCCGATGGGCCATTGCTTCAGTACATAGGCCTCATGGGCGCGAAGCGCCGCCTGCCAGCCGCAAACCAGCCAGAAAACGCTGATGAGCACGGCGAAGATGGTTTTTCGTGCCGCCCGCAGCCGTGGCCGGCTGCTCAGGTCAAGAATCTCCACCTTCATGTGTCCGTCCATGCGTCCGACCAGCGGCGCGCCCAGGAAGATGGCCGTGGGAAGGAGCAATCCTTCGACGATGGCGTGCATTCCATGTATGGAGGATGAAAATCCGTAGCGCGCGACAACCTCCAGACATATGCCAGTCATGATAAGAATCAGCGCTATGGTTGCCACCCAGGCGGACAGGCGGATGAGGGTGTCCACCACCCGTACCACCCGACCCGTCATGTTGCAGTTCTGCATGAACGTTGCTCCCGATGTTGGCCAGGCTTCAGTTGAACTGCGGCTGCGGCAGGTCTTCGGGCTTTTCTTTGGCGCCGTCGATCAGCGTCTGGAATGCTTCGACTGTGGCCGTGCCTGGCCGGCCGCTCGCGTCCACGTTCTTGACCCAGTTGTCCCGGATGCCGGCGTATTTTTCGGCCAGCACGGCCAGATCTTCCTTGGGCCAATCGTAGGTGTTCAGGCCATCTTTCTTATAGGCTTCGAGCGCTTTCTCGTTTTCACTCAGCAGCGCCCTCTGGGCCCGGATGGATGCCGCGTGTCCCGCCTCGAGGAGTTTCTTCTGTTGATCCGCGTTCAGGCCGTCGAATGTCTTGCGGGAAATGGCGTAAGTCAGCCCGCCCGGGGAGGGCAGTTGCACGTTGGTGGTGGTGTGCTTGAGGATTTCGCCCAGCCTGAGGCTGCCCCAGTTGGAGAAGGCGTATACGGTGCCGTCCACCGTCCCGCGCGAGATCGACTCGTAGGCTTCGGGGGTTGGGATGGCAACCGGGCTTGCACCCACTGCCTGCAGGACTTCATCGTAAGACCCGCCCGGCGAGCGCAGCTTGATGCCGCTGGCGGAAGCCAGGCTGGGCAGAGGCTTATTGGCGGTATGAATTTCGTAAGGCGGGTTGGCAGCCACGATGAGCGGCACCATGCCTTGTTGTTTCCATTCGTCGGCAATGGCGCCCGGTTTGCTGGTGGCCTGTATGAAGGCATTGGTATTTGCCCAGGCACTGGCTTCCCATGGCAGATTCACCACCTGCGACAGCGGCATTTCTTCCCGGTGGTAAGTCATGACGATAAGGCCGATATCAGCCAGGCCGTTCTGCAGATTCTTGATGGAATCGCCTGGCTTGCCGAGTTGGCCCGCCGGGAAGACACGGAAATCCAGATCTATGCCAGCCTTCTTGATTTCTTCCATGAAGGGGCCGATACCATCGGAAACCAAGGGATGGGATTCGCCGATGTAATACGAAACCCGCAGTGTTTTTGCCGAAGCGGGGGCACAGAGGGTCACCGCCAGCACGGCGGCCGTCGCCCACGTGATGCGGCGGCGGAATGAACGGGAATCTGCTCGGTTCTCTAGGGCCATGTCTCTTCCTTTTGGGTGGAATTTTTGTCTGTTGTAGTCAACCGGGTTGCTGTCCCGATGTGAAATTAGAATACCAAGAAGATTTACTTGAAGCAAGTAATTATGCAGAAATAGCATTTCTCATATCTCAAAATGGATAGACTATTTCGGCCGTGGCCTTTTACACGGATATAAATATTGATATGATATAGCTAATATATCAAAGTGATCTAAGGAGAAAGGCATGTCGACCACCATCGAGAAGGATGCAACAGATCTGCTTTCGCCCGAGTTGACCCAGTCGCCCTACGCGTACCTGGGGCATCTTCGCCAGACGTCCCCGGTTCATTGGAACGAACGCCATCGCGGCTGGATCGTGACGCGCTATGCCGATGTCACAGATGGCTTTCGCGATGCGCGCCTGCTGTCCAACCGCCTGAAGCACTATCGCGAGAAGCGCATCAGGCCGGATCAGCAAGCCACCATAGGTCGTACCTTGCGTATCCTGGAGTCCTGGATGGTGTTCCAGGACGAGCCGGAACACCGCCGCTTGAGAAGCATTGTCCACAAGGCGTTTACACCGCAGGTGGTGGCCAGCCTCGAGGAAGACATCAGGCTGCTGGTCCGCCGGCAAATCGCCGAGCTGAACGAGCGGCTCGCTGCCGATCCGGACGCGCCGGTGGATTTCCTGAATGAAATTGCCTACGAGATACCAGGGCCCATTATCTGCAAGATGCTGGGCGTGCCCGCTGAAGACAGGCATCGCTTCATCGATTGGTCCGAGCAAATATCGGCCGTGATTGGCGGCTTTGTGGACGATAACGATCGCTACGACAAGGCGCACGCGGCCGTCTCTTCCCTCGAGGAGTATCTGACCGGCGTGATTGAAAACACCAAGGATAGCGAAGATAACCTGATGGGCCGGCTTGTGGCCGCGGAGGCCGATGGCCAGAAGCTGACCCGCGACGAGGCGATTGCCACGGGCATCCTGATGCTTTTTGGCGGCAATCGCACGACTTCCTGCATGATCGCAAATGGTATTCGCGCTTTGATGCTGCATCCTGACCAGCAGGAGCTGCTTCGCGCCGATCCCCAACTGCTGAACAAGGCGGTCGAAGAGATCATGCGATGGGAGCCGCATACCAAGTTCACGGTGCGTATCGCGGGCGAAGACTTCGAATGGCAAGGCCAGCAGATCAAGGCCGGGCAGCGCATCTTCCTGTCGCCGCTGGCGGCCAATCATGATGACGCCATGTTCGAGGATCCGACGCGTTTCGACGTCCGCAGGGCCAATGCGGGGAGGCATTTGTCTTTCGGTACCGGTGTGCATCTTTGCCTGGGCATGTCATTGGCGCGCCTGGAGTTGCGCACCGTGTTTGCCGAGATGCTCGATGTGTTGCCGGGCCTGGAGCTGGTCGACCCGGACAGCACCTGGCTGCCGACCTTGATCAACCGTGTCCAGCGGCAGTTGTTGCTTCGAGCCAAGGCCGCTTGATCGCGGAGCGTGATATGGATGCATCCGGATTGGTGATAGTCGGCGCGGGCCAGGCGGGATTTCAGGCGGCGGTATCGGCACGGGCATTTGGCTACGACGGCGCCATTACCCTGGTGGGTGCGGAGCCGCAGCCGCCTTATCAGCGGCCGCCGCTTTCGAAGGCCTATCTGCTTGGAAAGCTGGACGAGCCGGGGCTGGCATTGCAGCGTCCCGATTTCTACCAGGCCAAGCGCATACGGCTTCTCACCGGAACGACGGTTGATGCCATAGACCGCGGGCGGCGCCAGGTGGTCCTGTCCGACGGAGCGAGTCTGCCGTACGAATACTTGGTGCTTGCCACGGGCGCGCGCAGCCGGAGGCTCGGCATAGAAGGAGAGGGTCTGAAGGGGGTGCATTATCTGCGCGATCTTGCCGACGCGCAGGCTCTGCGGCGGCGAATCGAGCAGGTTGAAAACGTTGTGGTGGTGGGCGGGGGATTCATCGGCCTGGAATTTGCCGCCGTTGCCCGGGAGCGCGGATTGCAGGTCACCGTGCTTGAGGCGGGCGCGCGTCTTATGGGGCGCATCGTGTCCCCCGTCCTGTCGGGGTATTTTCTGGACCTGCATGCCCGCCATGGTGTGGATGTGCGGCTGGAGGCAAAGGTCGAACAGATCGAGGGCGAAGATGCTCATGTGGAGGGGGTGCGGCTGCGGGACTGCGGCAGGGTGCCTGCGCAGATGGTGGTGATAGGCGCGGGGGCGGTGCCGAATAGCGAACTGGCGCAATCGTGCGGATTGTCGGCGCCCGGGGCGGTACAGGTGGACGATTTCTTGCGCACCGCCGACAGCCGTGTCTTTGCCATTGGCGATTGCGCCGCCTATCCGCACCGTGGCCGGCATCAACGCCTGGAGTCGGTGCAGAATGCCGTCGACCAGGGCAAGCACGTGGCCCGCGTGATTGGCGGCGACATGGCGCCTTACGGCGCCGTGCCCTGGTTCTGGAGTGATCAATTCGGCACCAGGCTGCAGATAGCCGGCCTGGTCCAGGATGCCGACGAGCGTATTGTCCGCGGCGACATGAATACTGGACGGTTCTCCGTCTTTTCTTTCCTGGGTGGTGAGCTGCAGGGTGTGGAGTCGGTGAACTGCCCCGCCGATCATGTGCTCGCCAGAAGGCTTCTGGCCCATCCGCACGCGGTGACGGCGCAGGAGGCCGGTGACGAAGGCGTGGATATCAAGGCGCTGGCAAACGAAAGAATAAATGGTCAAGGCGTGCCAACGGCTTGAGTGGCGCGCGATTAAGATAAAGGGAGCATATGCGGATAACGGTGATCGACGAAGGCGGGGCGGCGCATGAGCTGGCCGTGCAGGAAGGCGAAAGCGTCATGCAGGCGATACGAGACGCGGGGGTGGATATTGCCGCGCAGTGCGGCGGTTGCTGCTCCTGTGCAACCTGTCATGTTTATGTGGATGAAACGTGGATGAACAGATTGCCGCCCCCGTCCGAGGACGAATCCGCCATGCTGGAGCTGGCAATGGAATGGCGGCCCGAGTCGCGGCTTTCGTGCCAGGTCAATGCCAGCCCGGCCCTGGATGGCCTGGTGGTCCGGCTGGCGCCCGGCTCATCGCTTTAGCGGTCGGACTTGACCACTTTGATGATGCTGTCGATCACGACGCGCATGCTGTCGGAAATGGGCCGGTCTTTCAGGCTGGCGATATACAGTGTGCGTGTCAGTGCCGGGCGCAAGGGGCGCGCGATCAGGGTGCCTTTTTCCAGCTCTTCCTGGCAAGTAATGGCGGGAAGAATAGTGCAAACGGGGCGCCTGAGCAGAAGTTGCCGCATCAGCGGCAGGCTGTCCACTTCAAACTGCGAGCGCAACTGCATGCCGGCCGCTTCCAGGTACTGGCTGAGTATGGCGCGACTGCCGTAAAGAGAGGCCGGCAGTACCAGGGACAGGTCTTTTAGCTGCCGCCGGGATACGAACTCTTGTTGCGCGATGGGGTGATCGGGCGCGGCCATGACGTACAGCGTTTCCTTGATCAGCTTGCGCAGCGTCAGCTTTGCGCGGTTGACCGATTCGAGCACGATGGCAAGATCGACTTCTTCGTTGGCCAGCAGCGTATAGACGCCGCCGGTGGAAGCCTCGACAGAGCGTATCCGCGCTTCAGGGCGCATTTCATTGAACGCCAGAATGACGTCGGCCATATAGGTCGACATGAAGCTTGGCGGCGCGGCAATGCCTACATTGACTTGTGGCTGATGGCGGGCCTCGTCGATCTCGTCGATGGTGGTTGCCATGCCCTGCAGGATGGTTTCGGCATGCTTGAGCAGGATGTGGCCGAATTGGGTCAGGCGCACGCCGTGGCCTGTTCGATCGAACAGCCGTACGCCCAGGTCTTCTTCCAGTTGCTGCAGCTGGCGGCTCAGGGCCGACTGCGCAACATTGAGCGTTGCTTCGGCGACGGTAAACCGGCCGGCCTTGGCGACGTGATAGAAGTAAAGCAGGCGCCTTGAGTCGATCAGGCCGTGGGCGGTGCGCAAGGAAACATCTGTATTTGGGCTGTTCACATGTAAGGCTTCAGGACAGGATTAAAGGCGGGCCGGCGGGGTGCCGCCGGCGGTTGTTTGTATTCTAACGGAACATGCGCTTTTCTTGTAATCTCAAAGCAAGATATGTATTATGCTTAAATGATATAACTAGAAGGAGACATGTGATGGATCCGGGAAAGCGCGCCTGCATCGTCGGCATAGGCGAAACAGAGTTCACCAAGCATGGCGGCATCATGGACAGAAGCCAGTTCCAGGTGGCCGCAGAGGCGATCATCGCCGCCATGAAAGATGCCAACTTGCGGCCGGCGGATATCGACGGCTTTGCGTCCTACTCCAATGACGGCAACGAGGCGCCGCTGATGCAGGTGGCGCTGGGCGTCCCCATCATGCGATGGTCGTCGATGCTTTGGGGCGGTGGCGGTGGCGGCAGTTGCGGGGCGGTGTCCCAGGCGGTCGCCGCGGTGGAGGCCGGCCACGCGAACGCCGTGGTGGTTTATCGCGGACTGTGCCAAGGGCAGACCCGGCGGTTTGGGCGCTTCGGGGCGGGCCGCACCCATGGCAACTTTGTTCATCCATTTGGTCTGTTCGCGCCTGCCCAGATGCTGGCCATGCTGATGCAGCGGCACATGCACAAGTACCCGCTAGGCCAGGAGCACATGGCCGAGATTGCGCTGAATGCCCGTGCCAATGCCAATCGCAATCCCCGGGCCATCATGCATGGACGCTCCTTGACCATAGACGAGTACTACGCGTCCCGGGACATCGCCACGCCGTTCAAGCTGTACGACTGCTGCCTGGAGTCGGATGGCGCATGCGCGGTGATCGTCACCACGCGGGAGCGGGCCCGCGACCTGGACTGTCAGCCCGTGGATATTCTTTCCAGCATTCATGGCAGCGGCCCTAATTGGGGCAGCGGCCCGCTGGGAAGCCAGAACATGCCGGACGAAGACTACGCCTCGACCAATGGCAAGCACCTGGCCGATGAGCTGTTCGCGCGCGCCGGCGTCAGCCGGCAAGACATCGATGTGGCGCAGATATACGACCATTTCAGCGGCCTGGTCCTGCTTGCGCTGGAGGACTATGGATTCTGCGAAGTGGGGGAATCGGGCGACTTCATCGCGGACGGCAATATCCGCTGGCCAAATGGCGGCTTGCCCATCAACACCTCGGGCGGGCAGCTGTCCGAGGCTTATGTGCACGGATTGAATCTGGTTACCGAGGGGGTGCGCCAATTGCGCGATACCTCGACCAGCCAGGTCCAGAACGCGCAAACCTGCTTTGTCAGCGGTGGTCTGGGTGTGTCGCCTACCAGCGCGCTGATTCTTGGAAGGAGCTGACATGGGATTTTTTCCTGACACCATGCCGGGCGTCGAGCCGGATTTTGTGGATCGACAATTCTGGGACCACTGCAACCAGCATGAGTTGCGCTTCCAGGCTTGCGGCGCTTGCGGCGTGCCGCGCCACCCCCCCGTGCCGGTTTGCCCGAAATGCCTGTCGACCGACCAGAAATGGACCAAGGCGCCGCCGCAAGCTGCGGTGTATTCCTTTACGGTCATTCATCACGCCAGCCACGAAGCGGTCAAAGAGATGCTGCCCTATGTGGTGGCCACTGTGGCCTTCGAGAGTCTGCCCGGGTTGCGCCTGGTGAGCAATATCGTGACGCCTGACGTCAGGCAGGTCTACATCGGTATGCCGGTGCAACTGCAGTGGGATGCCACCGCCCAGGGGCAGCAGATCCCGCGATTCATACCCATTGCATCGCAGAAGGAAAAGGCATGACGGACAGGCAGAATACGTTGGGGCCTTTGCACGGCGTGCGCGTGCTGGATCTGGGAACGATGATCGCGGGCCCGGTGGCGGCGACGCTGCTGTCCGATTTTGGCGCCGAGGTCATCAAGGTAGAGCAGCCGCAAGGTGGAGATCCCATACGCAAGATAGGCCCTTTCGTCGAGGGCGAAGGTCTGTGGTGGAATGTTGAAGGCCGCAATAAAAAATCCATCACGCTGAACTTGCGCGAACAGGAGGGCCAGGAATTGCTCAAGCGGCTCGTTCAGGATGCCGATGTGCTGGTCGAGAACTTCCGCCCCGGCACAATGGACAAATGGGGCTTGGGATACGAGTCGCTCTCGGCCTGCAATCCCAGGCTGGTTTATCTGAGCGTATCCGGCTATGGCCAGACCGGTCCGTACTCCAGGAATGCCGCGTTCGACCGCAGTGCGCTGGCCTTCGCGGGATTGCTGAACATGACAGGTTTTCCCGATCGCCCGCCAGTGCGGCCCGGTGTCGCCATGGCCGATTACCAGTCGGCCTTGTTCGGCGCCTTTGCCGTCATGCTGGCCTTGTATCAGCGTGATGTACAGGGTGGAACAGGACAGCACGCGGATGTATCGCTGTATGAGTCCGTGTTCAGATTCACCGATATCATGACGACTGCCTACGACAAGCTGGGCCTGAAGCGCGATCGAAGCGGAAATATGCACTTTGCCGCCGCGCCTGGCGATCATTTCAAGACGGCGGATGGGCGGTATGTAGCCATTACCATTTCCAACGATTCCCTATTCCGCCGACTATGCACGGCCATGGGCACGCCCGAAACGGCCGAGCATCCGGACTTTTGCTCGCACGATGCCCGCTGGCGCAATATCGTGAAGGTGAATCAATGGCTGGCCGACTGGATTGCAACGAAGAACACAGACGACCTGGTTCAAATCATGACGGACAACGGTTTGCCGGTGGCGCCCATTCTGGGGGTGGAGGACATCGTGAACAACGAGCACTATATGGCTCGCGACTCCATCGTCACTGTAAAAAATGAACGTATCGGCGATCTGAAGATGCCCGCGGCACTGCCTCGGCTGGTAGGCACGCCGGCGCCACCTATCGAGGCGGCGCCTTTGCTGGGCGCCCATAATAGCGACGTTTACCAGGAAGGCCTGGGCTTGTCGGCGGCCGAGCTGGCCGATCTGAAGGCGCGCGGCGTGATCTGAGCCCTGGTGCCATGCCGCCTGGGAGCGTGAGCCGCGCCAGCGTGTCAGTTCACCGTGATGTTTGCCGACTTGATCAAGTCGGCCCACTTCCGGGTTTCGCTCTGGATGAATTCGGCGAATTCTTCGGGAGTGCCGCCAACGGTCTGTCCGCCGGTCGCATCAAAAGCTTTTTTGACCTCGGGCTTTTGCAGAATACGGTTGAATGCTGCATTCAGCTTGTCGACGATAGGCCTGGGTGTGCCTGCGGGAACGATGATCCCCTGCCAATTGTACGATTCGAAGCCCGGCAGTCCTGATTCGGCCATGGTGGGCACATCCGGCAGCAAGGCGAGGCGCTGGCTGCTTGTGACCGCCAGCGGGTGGACCTTGTCGGCCTGTATCGCCGGCATCGCCGCATAGCCCATTTCAAACATCATATCGATGTGGCCGGCCATCAGATCCGTGGCTGCGGGCGCGCCTCCTTTGTAAGGCACATGTGTCATCTTTATGTCGGCATCCTGTGCGAACAGCTCGCCCGACAGGTGGTGCGCCCCGCCTACGCCCGATGAGCCGAATGTCAGTGCGCCAGGCTCCTTCTTTGCCAGGGCGACTAATTCGGACACTGACTGGGCCTGCACCTTTTTGTTTACGTTCAGGATAAGCGGCGCCTCTTCGATGAGGATGACCGGGATGATGTCCTTGCTGACGTCGTAACGCACGTTGTCGGGCATGAGCGTGGGGTTGACGGACAGCGGCGCCAAATGCCCGCTGCCTATCCTGTAGCCATCGGGTTGGGCGCGCACCAGATCGGCGGTGCCGATGACGCCGCCTGCGCCCGCTTTGTTTTCCACCACAACCGTGGTGCCGAGTTCCTTGCCCAACTCTTCGCCCAGCATGCGCATGCGAGTGTCCGCGAAACCGCCGGCGGCATAAGGAATGATCAAGGTGATGGGTTTGGCGTCGGGCCATTCGGCGGCCGCGGCCGTGCCTGCGAACGGGATGGATAGCGTAGCCGCCACGACAAGAGCGGCGAGTTGTTTTGCGGTCTTCATCAGTGTCTGCCTCCGGAGGGCCGGCGGGTATGCCGGCAGCGGGCGCAAGCCCGGGTTTGCTGGATAAGGGGGCGATTTCGAGCGCGGATGCGTACATGCTGCAGGAGGATACCCGCGCATTTTACGAGAAACGCCGCCTGGACGCTATTTTGCCCGCCGTCGCTTGCCCATCAATACCAATGCTATCCCGCCAAGCACCATGACGCACGCCGAGACCACTTGCAACGTCAGGACTTCATCGAGCAGCGCGGCGCCGATCAAGGCGGTGATGATGGGTACGGACAACTGTACCGCGCTGGCTTTCATCACGGATAGGTGATTCATGACGCCATACCAGACCACATAGCCCAGGCCCGATGCCCCAGCGCCTGACAGTATGGCGTAAAGCACCCCGGGCGCATCCCAGTGCAGCGTGGCAAAGAAAGGCAGGGCGGCGAACAGTCCCAGAGGGACCGCCCGGACAAAATTGCCGGCCGTCGCAACAAGTGGGTTGGCGGCGCTTTTGCCCAGTATGGAATACCAGCCCCAGGCTGCGCCGGCCACGGCCATGAGCGCGGCCGCGCCCAGCGGCGGCGTGCTGCTGCCAGGCAGCAGCAGGAATACAAGGCCGATAATGCTGACGAACAGTCCCGCCATGGATAAGCGCCCCAACCGTTCGCCCCTGAACAGGCCATACAGGAACATGCTGAGCTGTACGGCGCCGAAAAGAATCAGCGCCCCGGCACCCGATTCCATATTCACATAGGCAAGCGAGAAGGCGACGGCGTACAGGGTCAGGGCAATGGCGCCGGCCCAACTGCCGGCTTGTCGAGCCGACGCTGGCTGCCGTGCCGACGGCGCGGCTGAGGATCTGGCCGACAACTTGACCAGTACATACAGAACCAGCGCGCCGCTTGCAAGCCTGAGCACAGTAAAGCTCAAGGGGTCGATGTGGCGCTGCACAAGCGCCAGCCGGCACAGTATGGAGTTGCCGGCAAAGGCCAGCATGGACAGGCAGGTGAGCAGGGACGTTTGAATAGTTAGCCGGCTATCAGGCGGGGTCATTCGATGCCTTTCGTTTTACTGAAAAATGTCATTTTTCTGAGGAGGATGATTGTTGCGAAGCTTGGGGGGCGCCCAAGCTGTATCGCACACTATAACTGCGTCTTTCGCGCCGCGGCTTCCCCACTCGACCCGTCACGCTGGTCGTGCCATTTCCGCCGGGCTTACAGTCAGTCATCCAGGATGCCGGGGAAGAGGGCGACAGTTGCAGCGAGACCGAAATTTCGGCGAAGGCATCCGTCCATTCAAACCATGCCGGTGCCCAGCAGTTCATCCCACTGAAGAAAGGCGAAGTGCCGCGACATGCCTTTGAGTGCCTGGTCTCCATATCCTGACTCATGCAGCACGAAGCGTACGCCAGCTTCGTGCGCGCATTCGGCATCGACCGAGGTGTCTCCGAAATACAGGCATTGCTCGGGCGCCAGCCCCAGCATGCGGATGGTCTCCAGAAGCGGAAGCGGCGATGGCTTGGCTTGCGCCCAGGTGTCGGAGCCGCTGATGAAGTCGAACAGCCCATGAATGCCGAGTTTGTGAGTGGCGGAAAGCGCGCTGGCATGGACTTTGTTGGTGCAGATCCCCATGGGCAGCGAGGCGTTACGGCAGGCGCTCAATACTTCTTGGGCCCCGGCGTACAGCCGGGTGGTGCCCTGGCCCAGGGTGGCGTAGTTTTCGATGTACCGGGCCTTTAGAGGCGCAAAGTCGGCGGGCGCCGGCCACCCCATATCGGCCAGGATGGAACGCATGATCCCTTCGCCGGTGCCATGCAGGTTATCGGGGAAGTAGTCCTGGGGAAGTTTTCCCAGCCCGGCCTGCTCGAATGTCACGCGCATGCCGTGGATGATGTCCCTGGCGCTGTCGATGAGGGTGCCGTCCAGGTCGAACACCAGGCCGTGCACGTCGTCCTGCCCGAGCAGGGGGTGCAGGGCGCGGTCTTGTTGTATTGAATCAGGCACGTTTCAGGAGTCCTTCGGGGCTGGCGGCATAAGCGGTCAATGTGCGGTCCATGTAGCGCATGCGCCAGGACAGCATCTTTTGCGTATAGCGCAGCATTGTAAGCTGATGGGCCGGGTCGTTCGCCAGATTGTTCAGCTGGGCAGGGTCCGCCTTCAGGTCAAAGAACAGCGGGGCGGCATTGGTAAAGTGTACGTACTTGTAGTCGTGGTCTTGCACGACTGACAGCGAGCTATCGTCCAGGCCGGTGCCCATATGCTCTTCAGGCTTGGAGTAGAAGATGTTGTGGAAGTCGAATTCATAATGCACTTCCGTACGCCACCCTTCCGGCGCCTTGCCCTCGGCCAGGAAGGGCAGCAGGGACTCGCCGTCGCAACTGCGGGGAATGGGCAGGTCCATCCATTCGAGAATGGTGGGCATGGTGTCGATGGTTTCCGTGAACTCGCGCACGATCATGCCGCGGCCGGCGTCCGACTCGGGCCGGGGATCCCGGATGATCATGGGGATGTGATAGCTCTGATCGAAGTAGCCCAGCTTGCCCAGCATGTGATGGTCGCCCAGCTGTTCCGCGTGATCGCTGGTGAAGATGATCAGCGTGTCTTCCCATTGTCCGGTCTCCTTCAGGAAGTCAAAGATCCGGCCCAGCTGTGCATCAACTTCGCTCATCAGGCCGTAATAGGTGGCCCGCATTTGCTTGATTTCGGCGATGGACATGTCCCTGGCCAGGCCTTGTCCGTGTCGGAAGAATTTCTCGCGGCCCACGGTATTCAGGTAGTACTCGACCAAAGGGTGTTGTGCGGCTTCCCGCTCCGGATTGCCGGCTCGGACCGGAGCCGGGCTGTCCTTGGGGTCGTACATGGCGTTCCAGGGTTCCGGAGCGATGAAGGGCGGATGCGGGCGCCAATAACCCAGGTGCAGAAACCAGGGCTTGTGGCGTACGCCATGCAAGTATTCCAAGGCCTTTTCTGTGAAGAAGGACGTATCGGAAAACTCGGCGGGAACACGCGATGGGCTGGCGGTGGCGCCGATTTCATCGGGCCCGGCGTCGCGGGGCAGCCACATGTCTTCCGGGGTGGCGGGCATGTCGGACCAACGATGCGCAGCCCAGGCAAAGTAGGATTCCATTTTCAGGCCCATGGAGCCCACCAGTTTCCAGCCGTCCATTTCTCCGCCCAGCACGCGAAAGCGCGGGTCTTCATGGTCGGTGTGGCGCGGATCCGGCGTAGTGGTTGTGTAGCCGACCAGTGCAGGCTCGTAGCCGCCCTTGCGAGATTCCCAGGCAACATTGGTATGGCGGGCATCCAGGGGAATGGTGTTTTGCGTGGCCCGGTGGTTCATCATATACATGCCGGTCAGCAGGCTGGCCCGGCCCGGGCCGCAAGGAACCGCCTGGGTGTAATGATGGGCAAACGTGACGCCCTCATCCGCAAGGCGGGACACATTGGGCAGTTGTACGGGGTGGCCGAGCATAGGCAGGGTATCGCCCCGCCATTGATCCACGACGATCAGCAATACGTTCTTTCTCTGTTTCATGAAGATTCCTGTTGATGTGGGGGGGCCGGCCCCGTCGACACTGCGCGGTTTCGTGCGTCGGGTTGACGGCGCCTAACTCACCGAAGGGTCGAGACGGTCGCGCAGCCAGTCTCCGACCAGGCTGATGGAAAATGTGGTCATGACGATCACGAAACTGGGGCACAGCAGAATCCAGGGAGCGGACTGCAGGTATTCCCGGCCGTAGCCCACCATATTGCCCAGGCTGGCCATAGGAGGCTGGATGCCCAGCCCCAGGAAAGACAGGCCCGATTCCAGCAGTACTACGCCGGGAAAGGTCACGGTGATATTGACGATGATGGTGCTGGCGATATTGGGCAGTACGTGCTTGCCGTACACGCGTCCGGCCGAGGCGCCCAGATCGTGACTGGCGGCCGCATAGCCCTGTTCATTTGCGGCAATGGTAAGGCTGCGCGAGATTCTTGCGGTGCGCTCCCATCCATAGAAACCCATCAAGCAGATGAACAGGGGTAATGAGTTGCCGAAGAAGGCCAGCACCGCCAACGCGATAATCATGAAAGGCATGGATGCCTGGAAGTCGATCAGCACCAGCACCAGGTTCTCGACCCAGCCACGGAAATGCGCGGCCAGCACGCCAAGCAAGACGCCCAGCATGGTCGAGATCGCCGTCGAGGCAAACGCGATCAGCAGGCTGATCTGGATAGCTGAAATGACACGGGAGAGCACGTCGCGACCCAATTCGTCCGTGCCCAGGGCATGGGCCCAGGAGCCGCCGAACCCGACTGGAGGCTGAAGGCGGGCCCGCAAGTTCATTTGGCTGAATTCATAAGGCATGAGCCATTGGGCCAACAGGGCGGCGATCACCATGATGAGCAGCCAGCCCAGGCTGAGCAGGACGAAGGGCGGCCACGACTTGAAGAAAGCCTGGAGGTTGCCGCGGGATCGCTGGAAGTGGGAAGGCAGGCTTGCCGGCAAAGTACTCATGCCCTGGCTCCATGGTGGCCGGCCCGCAGGCGGGGGTCCAGAATGACATAAAGCGCGTCGACGACCAGATTGGCCAGGACCATGCAGGCGGCGACCACCAGCAGAATCGCCTGCACCACCGACAGATCACGGCTGGCGACAGAGGTCACCAGCAGGCGTCCCTCTCCGGGCCAGGAAAACACGCTTTCCACCACGACCGCGCCCGCGATCAGGCCGCCCACCATCATGCCAATCAGGGTGACAGTGGGAATGGCGGCGTTGGGAAGCGCATGGCGAAACACAACCTGGCGCCAACTTAGCCCCTTGGCCAGAGCGGCCCGTATATAAGGCTGGCCCATGACTTCCACCATGGCGGATCGGGTGAATCTGGCCAGGACGGCGGCGCCGCCCAGCGACAAGGTCAGGATGGGCAGCAGTGCGTGCTGGACGCTGCCATAGCCGCCCGTGGGCAGCCAGCCGAGGCTTACCGAAAACATCATCACCAGAAGCAGGGCCAGCACGAAGCTTGGGCAGGTGTGTCCGGCAATTGAAAACCCCATCAGCAGGCGATCGATGCGGGAGTTGTGGTGCAGGGCCGCGTAGACACCGGCCGGCACGCCGATCAGCAGTTGCAGGACCAGGGCTGGAATCGTGATGGCCAGGGTGGCGGGAATGCGATCGAGCACTGTTTGCATGGCGGGCGTCCCGTCTTTCATGGACACACCGAAATTGCCTTGAAAGAGATTGACGAAGTAGCCGGCGTATTGTTGCCATAGCGAGGCATCCAGGCCCCAGGCTTTGCGGAAGGCTTCGACGGCCTCGGGCGGCGCGTCGGGCGACATGATGATGAGCGCGGGATCGCCCGACAGGCGCAGGATGACAAAGGCGAAGCTCAGCACCAGGAAAAGGGTGATGAGCAGCCTGAGGATACGTTCAGACAGGTAGTGCAGCATGATGTGTCAGAGCTCAGGAAACAATGCGCAGGCAGGCGACTTTGCGTCCGCTGGCCAGGGTCTGCAGGGGGGGGACCTGCTCACGGCAATTGGCGCTGGCCTGTGGGCAGCGCGGGTGGAAGGCGCAACCGGATGGCAGGTTGATGGGGTTGGGTGGATCGCCTTCCAGCAGTATGCGTTTGCGCCCCTTGTCGCGGGACAGTGTGGGAATGGCCGAAACCAGTGCCTGAGTATAGGGGTGTGCGGGGCTGGCAAACAGGTCTTGCGGCTTGCCCTGTTCAACAATGCGGCCCAGATACATCACGGCCACTTCGTCGCAGATCTGGCGTACGACCTTCAGGTCGTGGCTGATGAACAGCATGCCTAGCTTGTGTTGCTGTTGCAAGTCTTGAAGCAAGTTGATGACCTGCGCCTGTATCGAAACGTCGAGCGCGGAAATCGGCTCATCGCAAACCAGCAGCCGAGGGCGCAATATAAGCGCGCGTGCCAGCACCACCCGCTGGCGCTGTCCGCCCGACAGCTCGTGCGGATAACGGCTCCATAGCGACTGGTTCAAGCCGACTTCACCAAGCATGGCCTGCGCGCGCTCCCGGCGCTCCGCCGGCTGTCCCACCGAGAAAATATCCAGGGGCTCAGTGACTTGGCTTAACGCTGGCAATCGCTTGTCGAGCACGCTCAAGGGGTCCTGATACACCATTTGCATGTGCTGGCGCATTTCGCGCCAGCGGGCGTTGCGCCGGCCTGAGACGGGTTCGCCGTCGAAATGTATCTGGCCCGACGTGGCGGCGGTCAATCCCAGGCTCAGCTTGGCGGTGGTGGACTTTCCGCAGCCCGACTCACCGACCAGACCCAATGTCTTGCCGGCATGAACAGTGAAGGACACATCGCTGACCGCCCGTAAAGTCAGCGGGCGCCCGAGCAGGCTGCGTTGGGGGCGTACCCGGTAATGGCGTGCCAGTGAACGAACGTCCAGAAGCGGCGGGTTCATGAGGGATTCTTCCAGCAGGCAGTGAGATGATGGCCTTGCGTGGCCGCCAGGGGAGGCTGTTCGTATTCGCAGCGCGCCATGCGATGGCCGCAACGGGGGGCGAAACTGCAGCCCATCGGCATGGCCATAGGTGAAGGAACGGTGCCCGGAATGGCTTCAAGACGCTTGATGGGCCCATCAAGGTCTGGCAAGGCGCCGATCAGGCCTTGCGTATAGGGATGCCGGGCGTCTTTGAACAGTGCCTCGGATGCTGCCTTTTCAACCACGCGCCCCGCATACATCACCATGACGCGATCGCAGACTTCTGCGATGACGCCCAGATCATGTGAAATGACGACCATGCCCATGCCCGTATCCCGCTGCAGATCTTGCAGCAAGTCCAGGATCTGCGCTTGTATGGTGACGTCCAGTGCGGTCGTGGGTTCGTCGGCGACCAGCAGTTCCGGCTGCCCGGCCAGAGCCATGGCAATCATGACGCGTTGGTTCATGCCTCCCGACAACTCATGGGGCCAGGACCGCATGCGTTGCGCGGCACTTGGAATATGCACTCTGTCCAGCAAGCGGATGGCTTCGGCACGTGCCGCATCCCCTTTCAAGCCGCGATGCAGTGTCACCGATTCCATCAACTGTTTGCCTACAGTCTTGACCGGATTCAGGCTGGATGAAGGGTCCTGGAAAATCATGGCGATGCGGCGTCCGCGGATGCCGGTCATTGCTTTTTGCGGCAGATTGGCAATGTTCTGGCCAGCCAGGGAGATTTCACCTTCTATCCGTGCGCGCGATCCCAGCAGCTGCATCACTGCCATCCACGTGACGCTTTTTCCGCAACCCGATTCGCCAACTACACCCAATGTCTCGCCGCGCCCCAGCTCCATGTCGACGCCATGCAGCACGGGCACCAGGTGGGTGCCGTTGTCGAAGGAGACCTTCAGGTCGCGGATGCGCAGCAAAGGGGCTTCGTTTCTGTGCCCGGCAGGCACGACGGCCTGCACAGGCTGGCTTGCCTGCCGGGCAGATGGCCTCCAGGGACCCTGGGCCACGAATGGTGTCAGGACCGCTCCCGTCACGCCTTCACCTGGGTCGTGTTGCCTTTGCGGAAGTCCATATAGAAGGTCGGCGACCATTCCCATTTGATGTCCTTGCGCTTGGCATAGAAGGCGGCGGTCTGGTGAACGACCATGAAGGCGGGATCTTCATACTCGGCAATTTCCAGCATGCGTGCGAAGCTGCTTTTGCGCTCGGCAGGGTCCGTCGAGTTTTCCAGGACAGCCGACAGGCGGTTGAACTCTTCGTTGCTCCACTCGCCCTTTTGCTGCTGCTGGCCATTGGGACCATGTTGCTGGACCAATGAGCTGACCGGGTCGTTGAAACCGGCCGAGTTCGACCAGTCGCGTATGCCGCGCGGGCTCGATGGGTCATAGATTTGAGACCAGTTCTCGACCATCTGGATCTCTACGTTCACACCCACGGCACGCCACATCTCGGCCATGATCTGCGCTTTCTGGACCTGACCCGTGTAGTAGTTGTTCAGGACACGGTAGGGGATGGTCTCGCCCTTGTAGCCGGCCTCTTTCAGCAGCTGTTTGGCTTTCTCCGGGTCGTAAGCGGGAGCATTGTGCTCCTGGACCAGCATGGGGCCATAGAACTCGAACTGCAGGCCTTTGGGCACTACGGTGCGGCCGTCCCACATCATGTCGACGATCATCTGCCGATCGATGGCATGCGACATGGCCAGGCGCACGCGGGGATCTTTCAGGGCGGGGTGGGCCTTGTCGAAGCAGGTGATCTGGTGATTGATGATGGGGCCGCCCACGAACTCCAGCTTGCCGGAACCTTCCACTGTCTTGATCTGGTCGGTGGGGATGTCGGTGGCGAAATCGAATTCGCCCGCCAGCATGCCGTTGATGCGCGATGCCAGTTCGGGCACATCGAAGAAATGCACCTCGTCCAATTCCGCGGGGCCGCCCCAGTACTGATCATGACGCTCAAGAATCAGGAACTGATCCTTCTTGTATTCCTTGATCTTGTAGGGGCCGGTGCCCACGGGGGCGGCCGCCCAGACTTGCCAGTCGCCCGCTTCTTCATAGTGGCGCTTGCTGATCACGTCGCAACCCATGCGCGTCAAGCGGCCCTCCAGCGTGGAGTCGGGGATGGCATTCACGAACTGTACGGTGTACTTGTCCACGACTTTGACTTCTTCAAGCGAGGGCCACAGGCGCCTGCCCACGGCGGCCACTTCCGCCGGGCATTGTGTGCCACGGGCCTTGCCGGCGTCGCTGGTATCGGTGCGGATGGTCTTGACGCCATCCCCGCGATTGGGCTGGGTGTCGCCGAACATCACTTCCGGACCGAAGCTGAATGCAACATCTTCGGCGGTCATCTCGTCGCCGTTATGAAAGATCACGCCCTGGCGCAGCGTGACTTCCAGTACACGATCGTTGATCCTTTTCCAGGAGTCCGCAATGCCGGGCTGCAGGCTCAGGTCGCCCAGTACATCGGTGGCGATGACGGGCTCGAGGAAGGACGGCAGGATGCGGCGACCGACATTGCTTTGTTCGCGCAGGGTGGACAAGGTGCCATTGTTGCTCAGGGCGGAGGCGGCAATGCGGATAATGCGCTTTCCTCCAGTGTTCCCGGCGGCTTGAGCCCATGCGGGTGAAATCATGGTGGTGAGCAGGCTGGCCGAGAAGCCCAGCATTTCGCGGCGGCTTAGTTTCATGATGAGAGGTGTTCCTGCGTTGCGCCGCACGGTTGCGGCGGTTGAAAGCAAGAAAGTATAGGAAGCGCACATGTCGTTTCCATGACACTCAGATCACGATTGGATGACACGCCAGCCTTATGAGCCGCACCCAGCTGAGTTGATGCGCCCATAAACAAAAAGGCCACTGTCTCGTGGCCTTTCTGCTTACGGGTTCTGCCGCCCGCTATTAGAGGAAAAACACTTACTCAATCTTGATGCCGGCGTCATCCACCACCTTCTGGATGGTGACGGTGTCTTCGCTGATTTGCTTGGCGAAGTCCGAAGGCGAACCGCCGCCCGCGACGGCGCCTTTGTCCTCGAGCACTTTTTTCACTTCCGGCATCTGCAGGATTTCGTTGATATTCTTGTTCAAGGCCTGGGTGACGTCCTCAGGCATGCCCGCCGGCCCGAGGATGCCGAACCATTGACCCATCGTCACTTCAGGATAGCCCACCTCGCTCATTGTGGGGACATCCGGAAGCAGTGGCAGGCGCTCAGGACTGACGGTTGCAATACCCACCAGCTTTCCCGCCTTGATGTTGGGCACCATCAGCGGCGGAGAGTCCACGTTGAAGTCCACTTCGCCGGATAGCAGGTCATTGAGTGCCTGGGCACTGCCTTTATAGGGAATATGCATCATCTGAACGCCAGTCGCCTTCGAGAACTGCGCAGCCGCCAGGTGCTGGGAACTGCCGACGCCCGATGACGCATAGTTAAGAGGCTTTTTCTTGGCAAGCTCCATGAGCTCTTGCATGTTGTTCACATTGAGCTTGGTCGAGGCGGTGAGTATCAGCGGTGTGCTTGCCACCATGGCGATCGGTGTGAAACTGGTGTTTACGTCGTAAGGCAAGTTCTTATACAAGGCGGGAGCGGTGGCATTGGAATTGGAGTGCCCCATGAGCAAGGTATAGCCGTCGGACTGTGCCCGTGCCACCATGTCGGCGGCGATTGTGCCTGCGGCACCGGGCTTGTTTTCGACCACGAAACTTTGCCCCAGGCGCTGTTCCAGCTCTTTGCTGACCAACCGCGCCACCACGTCGGTAAAGCCTCCGGGACTAAAGCCAACAATCATGGTTACGGGCTTGTCCGGGTAGGCCGCATGGGCGGACGTATAGGCGATAGTAGTAAGAGTGAGGGCCAGTATTTTGGTAACGCGTTTGGTAAGCATGTCTTCTCCTGTGGCATATTGTTTGAAAGGTATGTGGCCTGCTTTGCCATTGCAGTTTGTGATTGCTGTTGTGTAATGTGTATCTACAACTCCAGTTGCGGTTTTTTGCTGCGATTCTTGAGGATGATGCTGCGTTGTTGCTTAGTGGGCGCCGCGCGCCAGCGCCCGCTCGCGGGTCAGTTCAATGTCCGGTGGCGGAGGGAAGCGTTTATCCCAGCGGCCGGCTTTCATGACCTGGCCCGGTACATCGTGCCCAACCATTTCGGCCATTTGCCTTGCGCAAAATACCAGGCGGTCCAGATCGACGCCCGTGCGCAGCCCCATGCTATCCAGCATGTGGACAAGGTCTTCGGTGCAAATATTGCCGGTTGCGCCGGGGGCATACGGACAGCCGCCCAGGCCGGCCAATGAGCTGTCGTAGCGGTCGATGCCGGCGGCCAGGCCTGCGATCACATTGGCCAGCCCCATTCCCCGAGTGTTATGAAAATGAAGGGTGAGCTCCAGGCCTGGCCAGCGCTGCGCCAGACCTGTGCACAGTGCTTCGACCTGGGCTGGATTTGCCATTCCGGTCGTGTCGCATAGCGTGATGCCCTGTGCGCCATCGGCGGCAAACTGGTCACCGATGCGGAGCACCTCTTCTGGCGGCACGGCGCCTTCCATCGGGCACCCGAACGCGGTCGAAATCGAGATGTTGATATCGATTTTCCCCTGCAGCTCGTCGATGATCTGCGATAGCACACGCACTGATTGTCCGCGCGTCATGCGCAGGTTTGCCAGGTTGTGGGTTTCGCTGGCCGACATCACCAGGTTGATTTCATCCACCCCGCACTGCATGGCGCGCTGCGCGCCCCGCATGTTGGGCACCAGGCAAACGTATTTCACGCCGGGCGCGCGTTCTATGCCCATCATGACCTCTTCCGCATCGCGCAGCGCGGGAATTGCCTTGGGCGAGGTGAATGAAGTGGCTTCGATCTTGGAAACCCCTGTGCGCGAGAGGGCGTTGATCAGCGCGATCTTCTGCTCGGTGGGCACGAAGCTTGGTTCGATCTGCAGGCCATCCCGCATGGCGACGTCATGTATATGGATGCGGCGGGGCCGTTGCTGAAGCATCAGATCACCTCCAGGTTTTTGAGCCGATCGATATCGGCGGCCCCCAGGCCATGTTTGCGCAGCACTTCCTCTGTGTGCTGGCCAAGCTGTGGTCCGCCGCCGTCGAACGCCCCGGGCGTTGCGCTCAGTTTGGGCACCACGCCGGGTACTTTCAGTCTGGAGCCATCATTAAGCGTGATCTCGCGTATCATCTCGCGGGCGCGATATTGTTCGTCCTCGACGATATCCTTGACGGTAAAGATCTTGCCGGCCGGCACGCCCGCCTTGGCCAGTGCGTCCAGCGCCTCGTCCATGCTGCGCTGGCTGCTCCAGGCGGCAATCGCCTCGTCAATACGCGCCATGTTGGCCACGCGTCCAGGGTTGCGGGCAAGCACGGGGTCGCTGCCCAGGGCCTCGTTGCCGATCAGTGACATCAGGCGTGGAAAGATGCTGTCGCCATTTCCCGCTATCAGGAAATACCGTCCATCCTTGTCGGGGTAGGCATTGGTGGGGGCGACGCCTTGCAGGGCGCTGCCGGCGGGCTCGCGCAGGGTTCCCAAGCGGTCGTACTCAGGTATCGCGCCTTCCATCATGTTGAAGACCGATTCGTACAGGGCCACGTCGATGACTTGGCCTTTGCCCGAGCTGGCCAGTCTGTGGTAGAGCGCCATCATGATGCCTATTACGCCATGCAGGGCGGAGAGTGAGTCGCCAATGCTGATGCCCGGGCGCACCGGCGCCTCGCCCGGCACCCCGGTTATATAGCGGAACCCACCCATGGCTTCGGCGACCACACCGTAGCCGGTCAGATCGCGCAGCGGGCCGCTTTGGCCATAACCGGAGATGCGCAGCATGATCAGTCCGGGGTTCTCTTTACTGAGCGACTCATAGTCCAGTCCCCACTTTTCGAGCGTGCCCGGCCGGAAGTTCTCGATCACCACGTCCGCTTCCAGTATCAGCTTGCGCGCCAGGGCCTGGCCTTCCTTCTTGCGCAGGTCTATGGCCACGGATTTCTTGTTTCTGGCCTGCACATGCCACCACATGGAGGTTTCACCCTCTTGTGTCCGCCAGGATCGCAGCGGGTCGCCATGGCTGGGGGGTTCTATCTTGATGACGTCGGCGCCAAAATCGCCCAGGGTTTTGCCGGCAAACGGGCCTGCGATCAGGCTGCCCATCTCGATAACGCGTATGCCGTCCAGGGGTCGTTGATTCATGGGTTGATGATCCGGTAAAAAATCAGGAAAAATATTGCGTGCCTGGCCTGATGTGGGGCTGTAGCACCTGGATGCCATGATAAGAACCCGTAATGGCCCTGTGAAGCGATACTTTGGAACCCAAGCCATCGTGGTTGGCGATGACAGAATGTGTGGATCCGGCCGGGTTTTGCTATTGCTGTTGGCCAGCGAGACGCAAATGCTCGTGCAATAGGCGCGGCAACACAGGCCAGGCGTCCTGGGACTTGCGCACCAGCATAAGCTCGCGGCGGGCCCAGGGTTCATCAAGGGGCAGGGCAACCAAGCCTTCTGTTTGCAGGAACGGTTCGACGCTGCCGCGTGGCAGTATGCCTATGCCCAGGCCCAGCGCAGCCATCCGCCGCAAGCCGTCAAAGCTTGTGGCCTGTATGCGCAGGCGCAGGGGGAGGTTCAGCTCCTGCGCGGCGTTGACCATGGCGTTGCACAAGGAAGTGCCGCGCGGCAATCCCACATAATCGTAGCTGAGCGTTTCCGAGAAGCGCAGTGAGCAGTGTTTGCTCAAAGGGTGATCGGGCGGCATCAACACCATAAGCTGATCGGCTCGGTAAAGACAGGCGTGCAGGCCATCCAGGGGGCGCTGCGGGACCATGATGCCAAGATCCGCTGAACCGCTTCCGACCATCTTGTGGACGGCGTCGCTGGTGTGTTCCTCCAGATCGATCTTGACCGTGGGATGCAGCTTCAGGAAGCTGGACAAGTCGTGGGGAAGGAACTGGACGATGGCGGACGTATTCGCCACCAGCCTTACCTGGCCTTTGACGCCATTGGCATAGTTGCCCAGCGCGTTGTCAAGGTTGGTCATTTCGGCCATGATGCGCGCTGCGTACTGGTGTAATTCGCTGCCGGCGAGCGTAAGCTTCACGCCGCGCCGGTGGCGGTACAGCAGTGTCGCCCCTATACTCTTTTCAAGGTCGGATATGCGCTTGCTGACGGCGGATGCGACCGTGTGCTCCTTGGCCGCGGCGTGGGCGATCGAGCCTTCACGAGCGACGGCAAGAAATATCTTCAGGGTTTGTATGTCGTATTTCATGAGCTATGTATCCGCGCCTTCAGCTTGGCAGTCATGGTGCTGGCGTTATGCAGCAAAGCACTCTTGATGGCTGTGATAACGGAATCATCGCTTTTCGTCAATCACCAGGCCGATGTGGCGCTGCACAATCCACCTCGTCGGAACCATACAAAGGCGAGTAGCGCACGAAGCGGGCACGAGGGCCTGGGCGCTTGTTTAGTGGCCTGTTTCCGCGAGCCGCTCTTCTAGGAAATCCAGCCTGTCCTGTCCCCAGAATATTTCCCCATCCACGACATACGAGGGAACGCCAAAAACACCAGCCTCGATCGCGCGCCGACTATCCCGTGTATGTTGGGCTGTGGTTTCTTGCGATTGGGCGCTGGCAAGAATGGCAGGGCTGTTCAAGCCCAGCTCATCCAGCACTTTCTTCAGGAAATCCCAGTCCGCAATGTTCTGCTCATCATGCCAGATCCCCTTGAGTATCGCTTGCAGGATGGCAAAACGATCGTCCTGCGGAAGCAGCCTTGCCGCAATCATGACAAAGCTGGCCGGACCGCGATCCACAGGGTAGTAGCGGGGCTCCAGCGTCAGGGGAATGCCCAGGCGGCGTTGCCACCGGGCAAGATCCACCTGCCGGTACTGCTTGCGCTGTTCGGAACGGTGCTGGTACAGGGTGCCGCCCGTGGCATCCAATACCAGGGAAAAATCCACCGGATAAAAATTGACGTTGATCGAGTGCAATTTCGCCAGCGCGGCCAGGCGGGCGTGCCCCAGATAAGTCCAGGGGCTCGCAACGCTGAAATAATAATCCAGAGTCTTTTTCAAAATAGGCGTCTCTGCTCAGGGGGCAATGTCTTCCGCGTGCAGTGGCATATTCATGCCCGCAAGAATGGCCTGGACTTTGGAAACGTCTACGTTCCGTACCTGAACGCCATCATCGATGGCGACGGCCGCGGCGATGCCGGCTGCCTGGCCCATGGCCATGCATGCCGGCATATTGCGGGAGCGCGCGTGGGCATCGTGGTCGGCGGAAATGGCTCTGCCGGCAACCAGCAATTGTTCCACAGCGAGCGGTACCAGGCTGCGGTATGGTATTTCATATGGCTTGAGCCCCTGGAAGTCGACGTCGCCGCCCTTGGGGTCATGAATATCCAGCGCCGAGGCGTCCGCGCCAACGCTGTCCTCAAAGCGAGTGCCTTGTATGGAGTCTTCGCCGGTCAAAGTATATTCGCCCACGATATGGCGGGTTTCCCGGACGCCCAGCACGGGCGCTATCTGGCCTATGCCGGCTTGCTCGAAGCCCGGGATGCGCTCTTTCAGAAACTTGGCGACTCCTTCGATTTGCCGATAGCATTCGACCAGCGCGTCGCTGAATTCCTTGGGCGAGAAAACATCGGTTCCCAGTACGCGCGTGCCGTTCACGTACATTACGCCGTTGGCGGTCTTGAGCGTAATATTCTCGCGTTGCAGAGTGATGCCGGACTCTTGCTGGAACTTGATCAGCGACTTGTTGAAGCCGGTCAGCCACAAGCCATAGGCCAGCCCTTCCACTGTATCCGGAATAGCGCGGGCGGGCACATCGTCGGTGGTCCTGGCCCATTCGGCCAGTTGCTCCAGATCGACGTTGGACATGGTGAAATACATGGATACCGGCTGCATCTTGGTGTCTTCGCCACCCGATCCCATGACGAACGGTGCGCCAGCCCGGAATGCGATATCCGCATCGGCGGAGCAATCGATGACAACTTTCGACCTTATGCACTGGCGTCCGGACTTGCTCTCGATGATCACACCCGTAACCGTTCCGTCCTCCACAATAGGTGAAGAGGCGAAAGTCTCGAATAGAATCTGCACGCCCGCATCGACACATAGGCGCGTCAGCAGGATCTTCATGATTTCCGGGTCGCAGGGCGAAGCTATTTTCATGCCGCCCGTTTTGGTAAGCGCCATGTAGTCATCGCCCGCGCCGCCCTCTGTTCTTGCGAGATTCCAGACTTCGAGCGGCAAGCCGCCGACCAGGGCTCCGGATGGCTTGGTGTTCAGGCCCAGGGTCAAGTTGCCGCCCAGCGAGCCAAACCTTTCTATCATCACGACTTTTTTACCTTGCCTGGCTGCCGAAATTGCGGCGAACGGGCCGGTGGTTCCCCCACCCACGACCACGACGTCGGCGGACATCAGCACGGGAATGCGGACACTGGGCTCGATGTAATCATTTTCACTGTATGTAGAACTCATCTGGACCTCAAAAACTCTTCAATAGTAGGAAAGCGCATTTATTCAATGCTGATATTGGCGGTGTTGATTACCTTCGCCCATTTCTTGATCTCGTTGTCGACGAACGCCTCTAGCTGTTCTGGGGTGCCCGGGTCTGTCTGTGCGCCAAAAACGGACAGCTTCTCCTGGATGCCAGGGTCGCTGAGCACGGCAACGGTGTCGGTATTGATTTTCTTGATCACGTCTTCCGGCGTACCGGCCGGTACCACCATGGCCAGCCACGATACGGCTTCGAAGCCGGGATAGCCTGATTCATCGACGGTCGGCACATCGGGCAGCGCTGGGCTGCGCTGCAGGCTCGCCACGGCCAAGGGCTTGAGGCTGCCTGATTTGATCTGGGCCATGGCTGGCACAATATTGTCGAACATGATCGAGATCCGGTCGGCGATCAAGTCGGAGTAGGCGTTCGGTGTGCCTTTGTAAGGCACATGCACCATTTCAATGCCGGTCAGGCTGTTGAGCATTTCGCCCGCCAGGTGATTGCTGGTGCCCACGCCGCCGGAGCCGAATGTCAAGCCGCCTTTGTGTGTCTTGGCATAATCCACCAACTGGGCGAGCGTATCGTACTCATGGGCTTTGTTTGCAACCAGCACCAGCGGCATCTTGGTGACCAGCGTAACCGGGTCGAAATCCTTTACAAAATCGTATTGCAGATTCTTGTACAGCGTGGCGCTGATGGAATTGGCAACGGTACTCCATAGCACGGTGTAGCCGTCCGGCTTCGCTTTCGAGGCGTATTCGCTGCCGATATTGCCGCCCGCCCCCGGCCGATTGTCCACGATAACCGACTGCCCCCATTTTTCGCCCAGCCGCTCACCGACAATACGCGCGACGACGTCCGTTGCCGTCCCAGCGGGAAAGGGAACCAGGAATGTGACGGGACGGTCGGGAAAGCTGTTGGCCCACGAAGCTTGCGGCGCAAAGGCCATCAAGCTCAATAAAAGGGCGGGCAGGGATTTTGTGAGCGTACTCATAGTTTGTCTCCTCATCGATTTTTAATGCTCCAGGTACTCGCGCAATATCTTCTTGGCCTTGCACAAGTGTTGTTTCAGAAGCGCCATGGCTTCATCGATTTTTTCCGCTTCTATCAATGCAACCAGCTGGATGTGTTCCTCATCGCCGGCAACCGCCCAGTTGTTGCTTTTCAGGGTGTGGCTTCGGTACAGGGTGATCAGATTGTGAATCGCCTTGAACTGGGCGCTGATGCGCTGGTTTCGCAATGCTGAAATCAGGACGCCGTGAAAGTTCTCGTTGGCCAGGGCCAGCTGATGCGTGTCTTCGTCAGCCAGCGCAAGCCTGGCGCGCGCCAGACAGGCCTTCATTTCCTTGCAGACTTTCTTGGCCAGGACGGGGTTTTCGCCAAGCTCTCGCAAAGCGGCCGATTCCAATACCCAGCGTATTTGATAGATTTCGGTGATGTCCTCGAGGCGGGGAATGACAACCCTGACTTTCCGGCCTGGCAACATCTCGACCAGCCCTTCTTCCATCAAGATACGCAGCGCTTCGCGCACTGGGGTGCGGCTGACGTCGAATTCGGCGGCGAGTTTGTTCTCTGACAAGACCTCGCCATGCCGTAATTCGCCGCGCAGAATCTGTTCGCGCAGGGAATTGACCACCTTTACCCAAAGCGGGTCGAATTCGCCTTCATAGGTCGCAATCATAAAAACCTCAGCCTGTGTACTTGTATACAAGTATATAGGTATGCAGATAGGGACGCAAGTTGTTTTATGGAGGGTGGCTATTGGCTGAGAAAATGCAGTGCGAGAAGAACAAAGGGCAGCGGCTTGCCAGTGTGTGTGGCGGTCGCTCCGTTGGTTCGGCAGTGAAGATGTGCCGTAAAACCACATGTTGACCAGACTGCAGTTTTATTAGGGTAAACCCTTGTAATAGAGCTAGGGTTTACCCTATAATTGCCATATCAATCCACACAATGCATAGGTTCTGAACATGGCAAACGTCAAACTGGCACTCGCAGGCGACGCCCCGGTCAGCTCGGTCGCTTCCAGGGCCGCATATGGTCATTCCGCTCGATCACGCGCGGCCTCGGCGGGCAAAGCCTTTATCTCCGCAGTAAGCAAGGCAGATAAAGTCCTGGCTGGCTATATGGCAGACTTGGCCAAGGCCCGCAATCAAGGCAACGCCGCGGGAAAGGATTAAGTCCGCACTTCACTTTCGCGGGCAGTATTATCGTCAGCCATTACACGCTTGAACCTTGGCGCCCGCTTCCTTGCCGGGATTGAAGGGGGCCGAGGCCCAAGTCAGCTCATAATGAAACGAACCAGAGTGTTCCGCCCATTACCACGCCTGAACCTATTAGTGTCACCGTGGTGTAGCCAAGAATATCCCGCATTTTCAAGCCTGCAATCGCAAGAATGGGAAGTGCCCAGAACGGCTGGAGCATGTTGGTCCACTGGTCTCCGTACGACACCGCCATAATGGCAATAGCCGGGTCCACACCAAGCTTTTGTGCGGCATCCAGCATGATGGGGCCTTGAACCGCAAACTGCCCGCCGCCCGAAGGGACGAAGAAATTGACAATGCCTGCCGACAGAAATGCCAGTACTCCGAAGGACTGAGGACTGGCAATGGAAACGAAGGCATCAGAAAACAAGGCAATCAACCCCGACGCCTCCATGATGCCAAGTATTCCCGCATAGAGCGGAAACTGGAGAAGAATTTCGCCCACACTTGAGGCGGCATTTCGGGTCAGGTGTATAAGCTCGAACACATTCTTTGAGAAAAGCAGCACCAGAGTGAGCAGCGACCAGTTGACGATGTCCAGGGTAATGCTGCCACCCTTGGAAAAATGCACGATCAAGTACGCTAGAAGTGCCAGGCCAAAAATAAACACAAGAATTCTGGAGCCGTCCATCTTGTCGCCGGGAGTGACGATCTCGTATTCCAGAACGTTTTCCTGTTCGGAGCCGACATCAGCGGGGAGTTCATAGATATTGGCGCCGTCCTTGGGCGCCACTATCCAGAAAAGCGCGGCGCACACCACAATCACCAGCACGGTCGCGATAAGGTTCCACGACGTGAAAATAGTATCTGATACTGGAATGGTTTCCCCGCCCAGCGCAGTGGACAGGAATGAGCCCGCGGTGGCGGCAGTCAAGGGTCCCGATCCGGAATAACCCATGTGCCAGACGATGAAACCGGAGTAGCCCGCGGCAACCAACAAGGGAAAGTGCAGCTTCAGGCCTCTTTGCCGGCCTTGGACGGCGATTTCACGCGCCAGCACCGCGCCGGCAATCAGTCCCAGGCCCCAGATGAAGAAACACAGGACCGCACTGACGACGAACAGAAACACATAGGCCGCTGTCGCATTGGATGGGACGCGAGCCAGAGCAATCAAGGCTTTTCGTATCGGACCCGTATTGGCCAGTATATGGCCGAGCAAGAGAATCAGGCACATCTGTGTCATGAAGGCAAGGATGCCCGACAGGCCCATGCCCCATTGTTCGACGATATCGATAGGGCTTGAGTCTGTAAACAGCAGTGCCATCAAGGCCACGATAATGGTCAAGGCCAGGGCGAAAGTCATGGCCGACGGGATCCACTGTTCAAGAAAGTGATTGATGGGACTCATGAACCCGGATGACGTGTTACCGGCAAGGTTGTTTTGCTTGGACATTGGCGTGCCTTATAAGTAAAAAAGAATTGAGAAATCCACCTGCTAGATCAACATTGACTTTATTGCACATGCTCATAGACCAGTGTTGCAGCCGCCAAATCCTCCAGCGCTGTTCCGACTGATTTGAAAACGGTACGTTCCTGCTGCGACTGGCGGCCTATTGAACCACCCTGGCACAGATCGGTCAGGGTTCCGGCAATGTCTTCCGCCTTGAACACCTTGCGAGACATGGGCTCAAGCAATTCTCCGGCCTTGATCAGGGCTTCCTGGGTATCGACGTAAATGCGCGCATCCTTGAAAGCCTGGTCATCAGCTTCGCGCATTTCGGGTGCGAAGCTTCCGATCAAATCAAGATGAGAGCCCGGCCGCAGCCATTGGCCTTGAACAATGGGTGCCGTGGCCAGCGTTGCGCAAGTGATGATGTCGGCGGCCGCGACAGCTTCGGGCAAGTCTGGCGCGACAGAGGCTTGGAAACCTCGGCCCTTCAGGTCTTGCACTAAACGGGTCGCCGAGCTTTCATGCCGGTTCCAGACCAGTATTTCGCAATCGGGACGAACGACTGCATAGGCATCAGCCAAGAGGCTTGCGACACGTCCAGTTCCCACGATCAATATACGCGCAGAGTTTTCTCGAGCCAGAAAAGAGGCGGCCAAGGCTGATGCGGCAGCTGTTCTTCTTGAAGTAATTTCGTCGCCGTCCATCAGCGCAAGCGGTTCCCCGGTGGGGGCGTCGTACAACAGGTAAGTGGAGTGCAATCCTGGTTTGCCAAGCCTGCTGTTGCCCGGGGCGATGTTGACGGTCTTGATGCCCATAAAGCCACCCTCTACCCACGCCGGCATGATGAGGCTGGTGATGGTGTTTGGGCCATTGCCTATGCGATGTACGTGGCGCAATGGAACCTGGCATGGGTTGATAAAGGCCTCGCGGAGCGCAGGAACAAGGCGCTTGAACGATAGTGCCTCACGCGTTTTTACTTGGTCAAATATTTTCATTTGCTTTGTCCGGATGGTTTTATCAAGCCTCTAGCACGACATCGGTTGTAGGGATGGCCTGGCAGGTTAAGCACACTGACGGGTCATCAGGTTCGACGCCGTGCAAATGGCGGACTTGCCCCGAGATGACTCTGACGGCGCAGCTTTCACATTGTCCGACGCGGCAACCACTGGGCATGGACAGCCCCAGCCCCTCGGCAAAGCTCAACAAGGTTCCGCGGTCGGCTGTCCATTGCGCCCTGACGCCATTGGACTTTTCAAAACATACGTCAAAGCGCCCGGCATTGTCAGTATCCACGACAGGGGGCGAGCGAAAAATTTCACTGAAGATGTCGAACGCGGGTACCCCTCTGGTACAGAGACCGTCGCGTATGTTGTCCATCATCATGGGTGGGCCGCACATGTAAAACCGTGCCCGTGCTTCGATCAAGGCATCCGGCACAACATATGCATCGAGTGTCTCAGGTGGTGCAGGGTCGGTATCCAATGGATGGCTGTAGTAGTTTCTGACGGTTAATCGAGGCAGTTGCTTGTGCAGTTGTTGTAAACGATCCCCGTATGCCCGGGTTTGACTGTTTCTGTTCGCATAATGCAGCCAAACCTCGGGCATGCCGTCTGCCACCATCAATGACTCAAGGTACGACAGGAAAGGCGTAATGCCAATGCCGCCCGCAAACAAGACAATAGGTTGCACAGAGCGCTCCGGAATAATGAATGTTCCGCCAGGGGGGCCCACCCTTACTGCTGATCCGATGCCGCTGCCTCGATGCAGGTAACCTGACATCATCCCTTCCCACGCTTTGCCGCGCTCATCGAAGCCGTGTTGGTGGCGTACCGCAATCCGGTAGGCTTGCCTTCCCTGGCTCTTGGCAGCACCAATCAGCGAGTAGCTGCGTGCGACAGGGGTGTTGTCGTCTTGCATGGCCTCAAGTGTGATGTGTTGCCCTGGCCGATAATCAGGCAATACGCCGGCGTCATCAGGCGCCAGCTCCAGTTCGAGTACTCCGGCGGCGACTTGATGCGTGGCAGCGATATGGAAGTCGCGCAGGCCGGGCCATGGGCGTTGCGCGGGATCGACCATCGCGTCGCGCTGAATATTGCATGGAAAATGGCGCATGGGCACCGAACCGCTGATCGGATCTGCTTTGTCGGCGGAAATCAAGCTGTTGTAATTGCTGCTGAGTACTCCGTGAGTGGGATACCCAGGCTCGCCAAGTTCCGAGCAAGCTTGCCACCATCCGTAATCTGCGTAGATGACGTTGTGTTGGATGTGCGCGTCAAGCGTGGCGACCAACCGTACGGAACCCTCTGGAGTTGTGATGCGGACCCAATCGCCAGGCTCTATGCCTTTCTGGGCTGCCAGGGTGGTATTGATGGTTACCTGGGGCACTCGGGACCGTTTGCGCAGCGAAACCAGCGCGCGATGCTGACTATGACAGAAATACCCGCTTTTCCCCGATGTCAGGGTGAGCGGATAGTTATTCTTATCGCCCGGTCCGGTTCCTGGTTCTGCTGCATCGTGGCTGGGAAGTGGGTTGTAGCCATGGCGTAGCAGCAGTTCTGAATAAAGCTCAACCCGCCTGGTTTCCGTCTCGAAGCCATTGACGGCACGGTTTTCACTGCCGTCGTCACCATGGGAATTGGTGGGCAGGCCATATTTTTTGTCATGATGGAGCAGCGGAAGATGTATGCTGCCGTCAGGGCGCCGCCGCAGATCGGCAACCGTTATCCCCAGCGGTGCGAGCTGGTAATTCCAGCCCTGTTCTAATTGTCCATCGAAGAATACGTCTTGCATGCCCAGGCGACACGCAAGATCAAACACGATGTCGTTGTCGGATCGTGATTCGCCACGAGGTGTGACCATCTGTGGACGCAGTTGCACCCGCTCTTGGGCCGACTGGGTAATTTCAAAACCGATGCGCAGGCCTTCTCGTTCCCATGGTGTGTTAACAGGCAGAAAAATATCGGCGTACTTTGCGGCGGGTGTTTCAAACAGATCACAATGCACATGGAACTCGAGCTGTTGATATGCGGCTTGTGCCATGTCCACGTCGCCCTGGGAGGCGAGCTGATTGGTGCCGAAGCCCATGAAGGCCCGTACTGGGTAGGGTGTAGCCGTGAGTATCGTCTGGTAAAGATCACGCGCAGTTATCCAGCCCATGGCGGGAGGACCCAGCGGTCGCTCTTTCAGGCCTAGAGCCTTTGCGCGTTGCGCCTTGGGAATGAGATCCAGCCCATTGACCGGGTTTGCCGGTTGCTTGGCGTATAAGCGGTTGCCTCCCGGTATATCAAAGCTACCCGTCAAGGCATACAGAATGGCGATGGCCCGTTCTGTCTGGGTGGCGTTGGTGCTTTGTGCAACCCCCGACCAGGCGTGATAGGCAACAGCCGGGCTTTGTGCAATCAAGCAGGCTGCTGCGCGCAGGCTGGACGCCGGCACATCAGTGATCGATTCAACATAGGCGGGAGAGTAAGCGTCGCAACATTGCGCGAGCTTTTCGAAAGCGGGCTGGCAGGCTGTTGCCTGACCGTCGATCAATACGGCATACTCGCCGCGTAAAGCAAACCTCGCCGCGTCTTGTGTGCTGACCCGGTAGTGTGTGTTGTAGGGGACAGGTTTCATGGATGCCTGATCCCAGACGACCCAGGCATCTGGATCCGGGGAGTCTATCTGCACATCGCCCGCACGCAAGAATCGGCCTGTGTCCATGCGTACCAGCAAAGGAGCATTCGTCCAGTTGCGAACAAACTCATGGTCATACTGTCCAGTCGCCAGAAGCAAGTGGACTAATCCCAAGGCCAGGGCGGCATCTGTTCCTGGCTTTACCTGCAGCCATACATCCGCTTCGGCGGCCAAAGCGGTTCGGAGCGGATCAACCACCAGCAAACGAGCCCCGGCACGCCGTCCTTCGGCGATGGCGTTGGCTTGTGCCAGCCACGTATTGGTTGGATTGTGCCCCCATAGCAAAATCAGATCAGCATTGGGGTAATCGGCAACGGGCATGCCGCAACCGAATGTGAAAGCATGCGCATGGTCTTTGTGCCAGTTACAGACTTCCGTCCCATACGCAATGTTCGGACTACCGAAAGCGCGTATAAACCGCTCGATCCAGTCAATGCTGTCGGACAACGGCGTTCCGCTGGGTGTCGTGACCCCGAATGCAACCGCCTCGGCGCCGTTTTCGTTGCGTATTTGGTTGAATTTGGCGGCAATATCTTCTAGTGCCTGGTCCCAAGTAATGGCTTCCCAGCCTGGATCCGGGTTGCTCTTGGGCGTAGTGCGCCGCATGGGGTGCAGAATACGGTGCGGGCTATGTACCAGTTCGGGAGCCGCCCGACCTTTTGGACACATGGCCTGGCCTGTAGGATGGCTGGTGTCGGGGTGGACGCGAATCAAAGCATCGTCGCGAATCGTGTTGAGGGTTCCACAACGTGAACGGCACAAGGTGCAATAGCCACTTTTTTGCGTCAACATCGTGACAATTCCCTTCTTTGCATCTGGTTATCTGTATTGCTTATCCTAAAAGTTTTTCCATGTTATTGCTAATATATATTTGGCAAATCATAATATAGATATTATGCATAACACTACACAAAATAAGTCATGCAACTGACACTCAGGCAATTTGAGTACTTTCTTGCATTGGCCGAAACAGGGCAAGTGTCGAAAGCAGCTTTGCGATGCAATGTTTCCCAGTCCTCCGTAACCATAGCCCTGCGCGGTATGGAGCAGGCCCTGGGTGTGCCCCTGTTCATTCGCCATTCGAGAGGATTGCGCTTGACCGAAGCGGGTGAGCGTTTTGTCCACCATGCCCGGAATGTGACCCGCGCGGCATCAAGAGCCATAGAGGATATACAAACCACGCCTAGTCATGTGCGTGGTTTGTTGCGTATTGGCGTGACTGAAACCATCTCGGCCTACCTCGTGCCCAGGCTGCTTTCCACAGTAGAGCAACGATTTCCAGAGCTCAAGATTCAGATAATAGAAAGCGATCGCTCAAGCATTGAGCAAGGCCTTATGAATGGAGATCTTGACCTTGCCTTGTTACTTGTCTCGAATCTGACGCAAGTTCATGAACTGGCATACCACGTCATGCTGAAGTCGCCGCGCCGTCTCTGGGTACCCTCCGACCATCCCTTGCAGCAAAAAACCAAAGTCAATTTGCGGGACCTCGCCAGATTCGACTATATATTGCTGGATATGGACGAGCATATACACACTATGGAAAAGTGTTGGCGCCTGCATCAGTGGCAGCCCAATAATATTCGTTTCCAAAGTAAATCGCTGGAAGCCGTCCGGAGCCTGATCGCTTTTCAAAAGGGTGTGGCTATTCTGTCCGACTTGGTTTACCGGCCATGGTCTTTGGAGGGTCGGCGCATTGTGCGCTGCGATGTCAGCGAGGCCATCCCCACAATGGATGTGGGGGCGGTATGGCGCAAGAATCTCAGGCGGGATAAAAGCAGAGAAACTCTGGTGCGCTTCCTAGAGGCCTCGGTAAAGTCTCTGACGCATGAATAATGTTTGATGAGTACCCATCCCCCTCCTGAGATGCAGTGAGTGTTGACACCCTCACTTTAAGGCACTCCGATGCGGGAGTCTTCGGGTAGGGGCGTCCATTCCATTGTTTATGGGGAAGAGCCCCGTTTATGGGGACGAGCCTGGAATTCTGGTGCCGGTTAGAAGAGTCGAACTCCTGACCTTCGCATTACAAGTGCGCTGCTCTACCAACTGAGCTAAACCGGCGAAGGCTGGCATTATACAGTAATTCGCCTCGCGCGCATCTATCTGCAATCGTACCGACATCGCGGTGCTTAAGGCTGTGCTCATGACGTTTATTGTTCATGCCTTCTGGTACAGATATGAATTTCGATCATGAAGAGAACAAAGAATATCATTTGCCGCAGCTTCCCCACTCCTTTCAAATGGCGCTGTCCAATTTGAAATCAGGAGTAGCGAATGACCGAGTTATTTGTCGCCAATTCGGATGAGCTTGCCGAGGGCGAACGGCGCTTCGTCGAGCACAATGATGAGCAAATCGGCGTGATGCGGGTACAAGGCAAGCTGGTTGCTTACCTGAACGTCTGTCCTCATCAGGGCGGCCCTGTCTGCGACGGCATGCTGGTGCATCGCGTCGAGGAAATCATTGACGAGAACAAGTGCTACCGCGGCATGCGTTTTGATACCGACACGCTGCATATCGTTTGCCCATGGCACGGCTGGGAGTTCAACGCGGTGACGGGCGCGAGCGCGGGAGACGGTCAGTGGCATCTGCGGCATTTCGACGTGATCGAGCGGGAGGGGCAAATCTATGTCAAATGCTGAGCTGCTCGATATGCCTGTAACGACAGCCAACCCTGAAACGCATGGCCCGGATCTTGCCGTGGATGCCGCCGTGAAAGCGCTGGCAGGCCGCATCCGCGCCGAAATGGCGTCTGGCAATAAAGAGATCATGACCCTGGAGGCGCTGCAGGACATGCTTGGCGCCCTGTTCGCCCTGTATGCCGGCCATGCCGAGGAGCAGGAGGCACTGACACCGCTGAGGCTGGACGACTGCGCCAATGCAACCGCCATCCTCATGACCACATCGGCTTTGCTGCGTGGTGCGAATCTTGAATTGTTCGAGCTGGGCATGTGGCAATCATGGTCCGGCATGAAGTGAGAAGGAATTTAAATGCTTATTCAATCTAGTGAAGCCACTTATCATCGGCAGATCGACAACTACCATACAGGCCAGCATCTTGAAAACGCCAGCAAGCAGGCAAAAAAGCGCGGATTCGACGATGTGCTTATCATTGATGTGGACGCCCACCACTACGAGACGGACAACCTGCTGCCCATCATCGAGTACATCGAGGATCCGTCGCTCAGGCAGATCGCCTATAACACCTACCAATACAAAGGCTCGAACGCGGTGCTGTTCGACCAGCCCGGCTATCAGGACGTGGGTGGACGGGTAACGCGCTACATGACTCGAAAGGGCGAGAAGATCGACAACAAGACAGGCTCGGAGCGCGACGTGGCACAGGCCCTGAGGTGGATGGACGCGCTGGGTGTTGATTACGCTTGTATCTTCCCCACGCCCATGCTGTTCCTGGGCCTGCACCCGCAGGTGGAAGTCGAAGTCAATATGGCCAAAGCCTACAACCGGTGGATGGTCGATCATGTCCTCAGCGCGAACAAGCGCATGCGCAGCATGTTGTACCTTCCTTTCAACGACCCGGAGGCGTGCTACGAGATCGTCAAGAAGTACGGCGGAACCCCGGGCGTCATCGGATTCATGGTGGTTTCCACGCGCTACAAGCCCGTGCATCACAATGACTATATGAAGACCTATGCGCTGCTCGAAGAGATGGGGCTGCCAATTTCGTTTCATGCGTCCTATCACTGGAATGACCAGTTGGTCTCCACGACCAATCGATTCATAGCCGCGCACGCCCTGGGCTTCACCTTTTTCAACGCGGTGCATTGCGCCAACTGGGTGACCAATGGGCTGCCGGAACGCTTTCCCAAGCTCAAGGTCATCTGGATCGAGTCGGGACTCGCATGGATACCCTGGCTGATGCAACGCCTGGACCACGACTACCGCATGCGGCAGTCGGAGTGTCCCGCGCTGAAGCGGCTGCCCAGCGAATATATGCGCGAGATGTTCTATACCAGCCAGCCCATGGAAATGGTCAACAACCGAGAGGCCCTGGAGCTGACTTTCAAGATGATCAATGCCGAAACGCAGTTGCTGTACTCGTCCGATTACCCGCACTGGGATATGGATCTACCGGCGGTGATCTGGGATCTTCCCTTCCTGTCCGAGCAGGCCAAGCGGCAAATCCTCGGCCTGAACGCCAAGCGCGTATTCAATCTTGACGTGTCGGATCGCTTTCCGGATTTGTAAGTAGCGCTTTTCTTCCACTGGCCGCTGTGCCGTAAAACATAAATGGCCAAATAGACCGCTTATGCTTTATGGGTGAAAACACCCCAAAGGTTGGACATCAATCCAATCTTTGGGGTGTTTTTCATGGCGAGGCATGACGAAAGTTTCAAGTTGTCCACCGTCCAAGAGTCGCATTTGCGCCTGCCCATGTGTTGCCTGCACAGCAAAACTTGCGGATGTGGCATGCGCGTGTGGCATGCGAGATCCGCGCTGCGGAAGGTAACCTTTGACAATGCGTTTTTTCTTTGATAGTATTTTTGGTAACGTTCCCAATGTAACAAAAGAGCCCATGGATAGGGAACATTTCCGCTGAAGTTGGATGCAGGATAAATATGACGAGCTTCCAATATTGCGGGTAAGACAACAGGAGACAAAAGAATGCTTGTACGTCGTTCGGTAATCGCGGCTGCGGCCGTTTTAAGTTTTGTTTTGATGCCATTGACTGCTTCTGCGGAAGATGCGTTGACGCCAGTGCGAGGTGGGACGGTTGTGGCTTCCACTGATGTTGAGCCCGCAAGCATGGATCCGGGTTTCGGTAATGCTCCAGGCGTCGACATAAGGGTATTTAGGCTGGTATACGAGAATCTTTTTTTTCAGAACGAAAATGGAGAATACGTTCCTCAGTTGGCGACCGATTGGACTATAGCTGAGGATGGTTTGTCCATCGTCTTCCATATTCGGCAAGGAGTGCATTTTCATGACGGCACTCCTCTCGATGCCGAAGCGGTTGCATACAATTTCAATCGCATGATCGACCCTGATGCCAAGGTTCGTAATGGAATCTTTCTCATTGACCTGGAAAAGGCGGAGGTGGTCGATGAGCATACGGTGAAGCTGATTCTGAAGCAGCCGTCGTCCATCATGATGTCGAGCATTGCGAACGAGATGGGCATGATCGCCTCTCCAACGGCAATGAAAAAGCTGGGGAAGGATTTTGCTCGAAAACCGGTTGGTACCGGGCCCTTCAAATTTGATAGCTGGGTGAGCGGGGACCGGCTTAGATTCTCGCGTTTCGATGACTATTGGGATAAAGACAAGAATGGCGGGCAGCTCCCTTATCTAGATCGAGTGGAAGTGCGCATCATCGTTGATGCAGTGACCAAGGTAATTGAAGCTGAAGCAGGCACTGTGCAGCTTGTTATCGATTCGATTCAGCCGCGCGACTACAAGAAGATAGAAGCGAACCCGGAGCTCAACCTTGCTCCGGATCAGTTAACGAACTACAACCTGCTGTCGTTCAATCTGACTGAGCCGCCTTTCAAGGATAACCAGAAGCTGAGGCAGGCCTTCACGAGCGCCGTTGACCGGGAATCGATGCTGAAAGTGATTTTTCCGGGGACCGGAATGGTCATGAAGGGAATTTTTCCTCCGTATGCCCAGGAATTCAATCCCGACTTGAAGGATTACGAATACAACACCGAGCGTGCCGCACAGCTCTATAAAGAGTCCGGCTATTCCGGCCCTCCGATCACTTTGACCTTGGTTCAACGCGATCCCGACACGACGATTGCGCAGATTCTTCAGGCTCAGTGGCAGGCGGCGGGGATTCCCGTGAAGGTCGAGCTGTTGGAGCGGCTTGCCTGGACGGACAAGGTGTATGGCCACCATTATCAGGTCGCGCTGCATCGACTCGGCGGTCCTCGTGCCAATACCGACATTCCGAATCGCTATGGCCGCGAGGGCGGAGCCGATCATACAGGTCAAGTTGTGCTGTTTGACTTGGTCGATGGAATTCGCAGGACGATCGACGACGATAAGCGCAATGCCTACTATCGTGAGCTGCAGCAGAAGATTGTCGATAATGTCATTCAGATGCCACTGGTTGGCCAGCGAGTGCATCGCGTCACCAACAAGCATGTCAAAGGCTTGGTGCAAGAGCTGAATGGGAACTGGATTCTCTCATCCGCCTGGTTGGAAAAATAAGTAGAAGGTTGGTGCTATGACCAAATCGGTGCTTATTGATCTCCAGGAGATAAGTGTTCGCTTTCCCAAAGGAAACGACTACGTTCAGGTGGTGGATAACGTTAGCCTGACCATTGGAAAGGGCGAAACGGTTGCCTTGGTTGGAGAGTCGGGATCAGGCAAGTCGGTCACGAGTCTGGCCATTATGCGACTACTGGCGAAAGCGGAGATCGGCGGTCGCATTCTGTGGCACGGCGGTGAAGGCGTAAAGGACCTCCTGGAGCCTTCCGCAAAAGAGCTGCGTTCTTTACGTGGTGGTGCCATCGGCATGATCTTTCAAGAGCCGATGACATCGCTGAACCCGCTGTTCAAGGTGGGCGCTCAAATCGCCGAGGCGGCGCGGCTGCATCGGGCCGTCAGCAAACGCGAGGCTCGTCAGCTTGCCGAGGATGCGTTGCGCCTGGTGGGTATTCCGGAGCCGCGCAGCCGGCTCGACACATATCCTTATGAAATGTCGGGGGGTATGCGCCAGCGCGTGATGATCGCAATGAGTCTGGTCTGTAGACCGTCCCTTCTCATCGCGGATGAGCCGACAACCGCCCTTGATGTAACTATCCAGGCTCAGATCCTTGATCTCCTGCGACGGTTGCAGGAGGAGCTCGGCATGTCCATGTTGTTCATCACCCATGACTTTGGTGTTGTCGCGGAAATTGCTGAGCGTATCGCGGTTATGTACGCGGGGCAAATCGTTGAGCAGGGGTCGACCCGGGAAATTCTTGATCGTCCTTTGCATCCTTATACCAGGGCGTTGCTTGCCGCCATGCCGCGGATGGACAAGCGCGTCGAGCGGCTCACCTCTATCGAGGGGACTGTTCCCGATCTGCAAGCGCTGCCGAAAGGGTGCCGCTTTGCAGAGAGGTGCCGGTTTGCAGAGCCAGGCCGATGTACTGAAGCGGTGCCCAGGCTTGAGATCGTAGATCAAGGCCGGAGTGTACGTTGCGTGCGCTGGCAAGAGTTGGAGGGGGCGGATCGTGTCTAATCGAGTTGGCGACGATGTAATGCTTGAAGTAAGAAACATAAGAAAATTCTATCCGGTGCGCGGTAAATCCATTCTCCCTTCGGTAAAGCACGTTCAGGCGGTTAATGATGTGAGCTTTAATGTGCGCCGTGGAGAGGTTTTCTCGGTCGTGGGGGAGAGTGGTTCCGGCAAGACTACGCTTGGGCGCATGTTGATTCGTCTGATTGAACCAACCCAGGGAGACGTCCTGTTCGACGGGGTCAGCCTCATGGGTCTGGATGATCAGCAGTTGCGCAAGATGCGTAAACGGATGCAGATCATTTTTCAGGATCCCTACTCGTCCTTGAATCCTTACATGACGATTGGCCATGCTATAGGCGAGGTTTTGGACGTACATGGCATCTGCGCCAGCAAGGAGGAACGGAATCAACGCGTGGGGCAACTCCTGGAGACGGTAGGGCTCAGGCCAACGGCTGCCGTCCGCTACCCCCATGAGTTTTCAGGTGGGCAGCGTCAACGTATCGGCATTGCGCGAGCGATCGCTGCCAGCCCGGAATTTATCATTGCCGACGAGCCGGTTTCGGCCCTGGACGTGTCCGTGCAGGCACAAATTCTCAATTTGATTGCCGACCTGCGCGCCGGCATGGGATTGACCATGGTGTTCATCTCCCATGATCTGGCCGTGGTGCGACACATCGCCGACCGGGTGGCTGTCATGTATCTCGGCCGGGTAATGGAGATTGCCGATACTGAAGAATTTTTCGAGCAACCCTGGCACCCATACAGTGAGGCTTTGCTGTCGGCGGTTCCTGTGCCCGATCTCTCGTATGCAAGAGAAAAAAAGGTATTGGCGGGGGAGATTGCATCCCCGATAGCGCCGCCGTCGGGCTGTGTGTTCCGTACTCGCTGTCCCTATGCTATCGAGGAGTGCTCCCGCACTGTGCCCTTACTGGAACAGAAGACTCCGACGAGAGCAACGGCTTGTATCCGTACCGATGTTTTGAGTTCGATGCGCTTCAAGGCGCATGCGACCGGGGCAGACGGGGAACGAGTAAAAGGCAGGTAAGAGGTTCTTATGCTGAAACTATTATTTCTACGGCTTATACAGTCGATACCAGTCCTGGTGATCGTGGGGGCCGTCATCTTCAGTGTCGCCGTAACGCTGCCTGGAGATCCCAGCCTTATCATCTTGGGCGAGAATGCCCCTCCACAGGCTCGAGAGCAAGTTCGTGAAGAGTTGGGCCTGAATCGACCGATTCCTGTGCAATTCGGCGACTGGATGGTCAAGGCGGTGCATGGAGACCTTGGCAAGTCATACAAAACCGGCGAGCCCGTGGTGAGCGTACTGAAAGCACGTGTACCCGTGACTTTGCAACTGGCCTCGATGTCGTTGCTTTTTGCCGTGCTTGTCGGTGTACCGCTGGGCATGATCGCGGCAATCAAGCGCAACACATGGATCGATGCGGTAGTCAGTGTTTTCTCTGTGTCGGCTTTGGCCATGCCTTTTTTCTGGGTAGGCATCCTGCTCATCATGTTTTTTACGCTGAAGCTGAAAGTCTTGCCTCCTTCGGGTTTTGTTCCCATATTTGAGAACCCCGTGCAGAATCTGCGGCTGATGATCATGCCGGTATTGACCCTTGGCTCCGCCTATGTCGCATTAGTCGCCCGGCAGACACGCGCGGCAATGATCCAGGTGCTGTCTGCGGATTATGTGCGCACAGCAAGAGCAAAAGGGGCAAGCGAGCTGCGTGTCGTGACAATACATGCCTTTCGGAATGCGCTTGTGGCCATCGTCACCATCGTGGGGCTGCAGTTCGCAGGCATGATGGGGGGAGCCGTGGTGACTGAAACAGTATTTCAACTGCCTGGTCTGGGCCGAATGATTACCAACGCGATCTTCGATCGGGATTACGGCCTGCTGCAGGGTGGTGTTCTGGTAGTTGTGATCAGTGTCATTCTTGTCAATCTGCTCACGGATATGGCTTACCGTTTGCTTGATCCGAGGACTCAGCAATGAATATGACTTCTTCCGGCTCTGTCGCTGCTGGTGAAGCGGTGGCGAAGCGACCCCGCAGCCGTATCGCCGTAACGATATCCGCGGTCTTTCGTCATCGACTCGGCATGATCGGCGGCACTGTACTGTGCTTGCTATTGCTCAGCGCTCTGCTGGCGCCTCTCATCGCGCCGTACGCACCGTTTGAGATTGACTATGTCGCTTTCCTGAAACCGCCCGATGCGGCGCACTGGTTCGGTACCGACGAGCTGGGACGGGACATATTGACGCGCATCCTCTACGGCAGCCAAGCATCATTGCAAGTCATGGCCATGTCCATCATCGGCGCTTTGATAATTGGTTCCACGCTGGGCTTGGTCGCGGGTTATTTGGGAGGCTGGGTGGACGAAATCGTGATGCGTATCGTCGACGGATTGCTGAGTTTTCCCGCCATTGTGCTGGCTCTGGCCATTGTCGCGGCGTTGGGGCCGAGTCTGATGAATGCGATTATTGCCATCGCCATCGTTAACGTGCCGGACTTTGCCCGCTTGGTGCGTGGACAGGTTGTTGCCATACGACGCTATGAGTACGTACAGGCAGCTCATGCCATTGGCATGACGTCGACACGGCTGATGTGGGGACACGTTTGGCCGAGCATACGCGGCAGCGTGATCATCTATTCGACGCTGAAGGCAGCCCAAGCGATCATCACGGAAAGCGCCCTGTCATTTCTAGGGCTGGGGGTGCAGCCGCCGCAGCCGACCTGGGGCTCCATGTTATCGACTGCGATGCGTTATGGCGACAGTTGGTGGATGAGTGTGTTCCCAGGCTTGGCGATTTTCGTCACCGTATTGGCGCTGAATCTTTTGGGCGATGCGCTGAGGGATGCACTTGATCCCACCACGAACTAAGGTCGGTCGTAGTCGGTCCAGCCCCTGATTTCAAAAATTGCTTTGAGCGATACGGCAAGAGGTAAGTATCTGATGCCGTTGGACCCTTGCGAATAAAAGGAACGAATTCATGTTACTCGAAAGTGTTGATGTCGTAGAGTGGAGTAACGACATTGCATCTCAGTTTTCCGCTCGGCTGCTTGGTGACCTGGGGGCTGGCGTCGTGAAGTTCGAGCCTGTTGGGGGAGATGCTTTCCGTCGTCGCCCGCCATTTTGGTCCACGTCGGGAGTCGACTCGAATGCTGGCGCGTTATTTGACTTTCTCAATGCGGGCAAGGTTTGTCGACAAATTGACCCCGACTGCGCCGAAGATGTCGAAGCCATAAAACAGGCTATTGGCAAGGCGGCGGTTTTTGTTCAGTCGAACTTCGATGCGGCGTTTTCGGGAGCGGGGCTTTCGATTGCGAGCCTCAGGCAGCAATTTCCGCAGTTGGTTGTGCTTTCCATTACGCCATTTGGCCTGGACGTCCAGGCCGACCAGGTCTCCGATTATGTCCTTCAGCATCACGCAGGCCTTGCCCATGCCACGGCCAGGCCGGTGAGCGACCCTGAAGCGCAGCCGCCTTTGGCTGGCGCCGATCACGAAGGGCCGCTTGCTGTCGGCGTTACTGGAGCACTATCAGCGGTCTGGGGCTTGCTGTTGGCCGATTTGGGCGAGCAAGCGCCGGAGATAGATCTCGCCGTCCAGGATTTTTATGCCCAGGCGCTGATCGACGATTTCGTTCAGTGGGGCGACGGAAAAAGGCATTTTTCACGGGATCGTAAAGATAGTCCAAGCATTGCTCCGGCAGGTGGCATCAGCTGGCTGCTGCCAGCACGAGACGGCTTCATCATGGTTTCGCCGCGCGAAGAGCATCAATGGCAGCGCTGGATTGCTGTACTGGGCCACCCCGCATGGTCGCAGGACACTGAGCTGTGTGGCTCTGTTGCCTTGCGTAAACAGAATTGGGGGCGGTTGCGGGAGTTGATGGCCGAGTGGAGCCAGCAGTGGGCGGCGGCTGATCTGGCGGCAAAAGCGCAGCAGGAAAAAGTGGCCTGCTTTCCTGTGAGCACCCCGGCTGAACTGCTGACCAACGCCCAATTGCATGCCCGACGCTTCTTCGATTTCCTGGTTGGTCCTGCCGAGGAGCGGATTCGTATTCCGGGCTTGCCATTTCAGGTCACTGATACATCTGGCCGTCAACTCAAGCGCGAGCGCGTCCTTTTTGGTCCGGGCGCGGAAGACCGGCGTTCACGTTTCACGGGTGAGTCCTGACTAGAATTCAAGGGTAGTGCAATGTCTGAAAAAAACCATATGAACAAAAAGCCGCTACAGGGCATAAGAATCATTGATTTCAGCTGGGTTGTAGCCGGGCCGATGACAACCAAGATGCTGGCCGCAATGGGGGCCGAGGTTATCAAGATTGAATCGAGTACTCGGCCCGAGCACAAGAAACGCAGCGGCATATTTCGCGTACTCAACAGCAACAAACGTAGCTGCACCATTGATATTCGCAAAGACGAGGGGCAAGAGCTATTGCGGCGTCTCGTTTCCACCAGCGACATTGTCATCGAAAATTTTTCTGCGCGAGTACTGAAAAAATACCGCCTGGGCTACGAAGATCTACGCCAGGTTCGACCGGATTTGATCTACGTGTCCGCATCGGGAGTAGGGCGCACCGGGCCCGAGAAAGATGCGTTGGCATATGGGACTTTGCTTCAGGCCTATAGCGGCCGCTCAGGGCTTATTGGCCAGCCGAATGAACGGATCGAGGCAATGGGAATTCTACCGATCTGGACGGACCCAGTCACGGCCATGTGGGAGACCTTCGCGGTACTTTCAGCGGTCTATCATCGGCGACGAGTCGGCCAAGGCAGTTATGTGGATCTCTCGATGCTGGAGGCGACGGTGGCGTTGTTGCCGGAAGCATTGCTGCGTCTTTCCATGAAAGAAGGGGGCCAGGGGCCGGGAGGCGACCACGACGGAGAGTCCTCCCCTGGAGGTTGCTTCCGCTGTGAAGGGCCCGATGCATGGATTGCAATCGCCGTTCGCGATGATAAGGAATGGTCGGCTTTGTGCCGCGCTATAGCCAGAGATGATCTTCTGGCGCGCTATCCCACACAGGCTGATCGCATGATCGATAGGGCGCTGCTCAATGAGGCGGTTGCGGCATGGTGTCGGCATTTATCAGCCGCGGAGGCGACCGCAGGGCTCCAGGCGGCGGGTGTTCCCGCAGCACAGACCCGTTCTTTCGATCAGGTGGTTACCGATGAGAGCGTGGTGAAGCGCGGTGTTTTCACCACGCTTGCCGATGGCTCGCAACACTACACCTTGCCTTGGCGTGACGCCGATACCGGCTGGCGCGGAGATCTGGAGCCGACCCCCGAGTTGGGCGCCCACAATGAATACGTATTTAAAGAACTGCTGGCGCTGTCCGATGCGGAGTACGACAGACTGGTGAAAGAAGCGGTGATTGCATGATCGCCGTGAAATGAATTGTCTGCTTCAGAAGACAGGTATTGATGAATCGCTCGAAAGGAGAAGCTAGTGCCGATTGACTACGAAAAACATGAAGGCATTGCCTACATCACGCTTAATAATCCCGCCAAAGCCAATGTGATGGACCGTCAGCACTCCGACGCCTTGGCGGAGGTATGGATTGATATGTGGGAAGACAGAGATATCCGTTGCGCCATTCTGACCGGGGCGGGTGATCGTCACTTTTGCGGGGGGCACCGGCTGACGTTGGCCCCCGGGATCACCGAGGAGGACAGGGAGTATTTACAGACGCGTCGAGCTTTCTGGCCGCTGGGCCGTACGATCAATGGCGAGAAAATGGGCGTCGATGGCCGCATGGGCGATCACTATCCGCGCGTGTGGAAGCCGGTGATTGCCGCAGTCAATGGTTGGGCGGCAGGTGCTGGCTTTTATACGCTGCTGGCATCCACTGACATTCGAATCGCCAGCGCAGAGCATGCCCGTTTCAAATTTGCACTGCTCTCGCAAGGCTGGCTGGGGCATGGGCCGGGAGCAACACTGCTCACTCGCCAAATACGATATGCCGATGCGATGCGCATCCTGCTGACCGATGAGCCGTTCGATGCGAACGAGGCGCTCAGGATCGGCCTGGTGAACGAAGTCGTGCCGCATGAAGAGCTGATGGCGCGCGCTGAAGCAATTGCCCGACGCATTGTCGCGCTTCCTCCGGCGGCCGTTCGCATGATGAAGGAATTCGTCATTCGTTTTGGCGATGTGCCGACCGACCAGGCCTGGCAGGTTCAAACGATGATGAATGCCTTTTTGATTCATGCAACGACGGATGGCGAAGAAGGTCGCCGCGCTTTCAACGAGAAGCGTGAGCCCAACTTTACAGGCGGGTTGCGTCGTCGAGGCGAGCCTTGGGAAGAGCCGACCGGAGAGGAGGCCGAGCGATTGGATCGTGTTTTCCGTAGTGGTGATTTTTGAGTAGCGGTCGAATTTGACTGGCCGGATATCGAACCGGGAATAAGGAGTCGAGGAAAATGGGATTGAATGCCTTTTCGTTGCCGCAGGATATGTCAGTAATTGAAATGCAGGAGCCCGGCGGACCGAACGTGTTGACTGTCGGTCGGCGTCCTGTTCCAACCATAGCCGCGGGAGAGGTGCTGATTGAAGTGGCCGCCGCCGGTGTCAATGGGCCGGACCTGATGCAGCGCAAAGGACTTTATCCGCCGCCGCCCGGAGCTTCGGATCTGTTGGGGCTCGAGGTTTCCGGCACAGTGGTGGCAAAAGGTTCTTCGGTGACGAATTGGCAGGTTGGCGATGCGGTAACGGCCTTGACCAATGGCGGAGGCTATGCGGAATATTGTGCTGTGGACGCACGCCATTGCCTGCCGATTCCCGATGGTGTTTCCATCCGGCATGCGGCTGCGCTACCTGAGACTTTTTTCACGGTCTGGTCCAACATTTTTACCCAAGGCGAGCTGGCGCAAGGGACCACGTTTCTTGTGCATGGCGGTGCCGGAGGCATCGGTTCCACGGCGATTCAGCTCGGAAAGATATTCGGAGCCAAGGTTTTTACGACGGAAGGATCCGAATCGCGCTGTGCATTTTGTCAGGAGCTGGGCGCTGATCGGGTCATCGACTATACCCGGGAAGATTTCGTCGAGATCGTCAGGCAAGAGGCGGGTGGAGCCAACATTATCCTGGATATCGTGGGTGGGCCCAACATTCCAAAAAATATCAAGGCTTCAGCACCTGGCGGCCGCATCGTTCAGATAGCCTTTGCGCTTGGATCCCGCCTGGAAGTCGATTTGATGCCGGTTATGTTGAAGCGGCTTACTTACACGGGTTCTACGTTGCGCAGCCGATCGCCGGATTTCAAGGCGGCGATCGCTGCCGAACTTGAAACCAAGGTCTGGCCTCATTTCGCGTCAGGCGGAATTAGGGCGCTTGTGGGACGAGTATTTCCGTTTTCGCAAGCAGCGGCTGCTCATGAGCTTATGGAGCAGGCCAGGCACCTTGGCAAGATTCTAATCGTGCCCGATCGCCTGCAATCGGCCGCAGGGGAGTAATGGGAGGGGCCGTGACGCACTTTACCGAGGCAAACTCCCGTTTTCTGGTAGAGCCGCTATTTTGGGGCGGTCGATTCCCTGGAGATTATTTCGCCGGGGGGCACGCGGATCAGCCTGGCTTCCGGCCGTTGGTCTTCGGCAATGCTTTCAATCAGGCGGACCGTTTCGTTGATGATGGTTTCCCGAGGCAGGCGCAAGGTGGTCAGCGAGTGCGACCGCCAGCTGCACATGGCAATGTCGTCGCAGCCGATGATCGACAATTGCTCGGGAACTTCGATGCCGTAGTCATAGCGCATGCCGTCCAAGAGCCCGATCCCCATCATGTCTGTCGCGCAAAAGATAGCATCGATTTTTGTCAGGGCGGCAGCCACCTGCTTTGCGGACGCCACGCCGGCTTCATAAGTGAAGTCGCTGGCTTTGATGATGTGGGGCGGTGGAATGCCGTGGGATACGCAATAGTCTGTAAAGCCTTTTTCTCGTTGCTGGTCGGTATAGGAGTCGAGCCCCGACGACAGGTAAGCGAGCTGGCGGTGTCCGAGCTCGACCAGATATTGGGCGATACGTTCGCCTGCGACCACATTGTCATAGAGTACGCCGAGCGAACCTTTGCGTTTTGGCGGACGGTTGAAATAGACGACTTTGTCGTGCGGGATCAACGCTTCGGCGATGGAGTCGACAGAGGCGTAGCTGGAAATCACCACCAGGGCAATTGGCTCGTATGCCAGGAGCATATCAAGACCATCTCTGATTTCATTGAAGTGGTCGCCGGCGACCAGTATCAGCGCCATGTCGTTTTTGCTGAGCTGTTCAGACAGTTTGCTTACTACTTCCGAATAGAAAGGGGAACTGATGCGGGATACAAATGCGCCGACCATTTTATTTTTTTTGCCAACCAGGCTGCGAGCGAATGGATTGGCTTTGTAGCCTCGCTTTGCGGCGTGCTTGAGTACAAGCGCGCGCGAGTCGTCGGCAATATTGGAGTTGGCTTGAAAGGCGCGGCTGATGGTAGAGACGGACAAGCCCAGATCGCGGGCGAGATCCTTGATAGTCACACGTCCTGATTGTTTGTTTTTATCTGTCATGGGAGAAAGTATGCGCATAGAGGCAATTCGCACTATTTTAGTTGACCGCTATCTATTCGTCGAGGTTATTACGGAAAACGGGTTGGTAGGATTGGGAGAAGGCGGTGCCTGGGGGTTTCATGAGGCAACAATCGGAGCCATTGACACATTCCGGGACTACCTGATCGGCAAAGACCCATTGAGAATCGAGCATCATTGGCAGTACATGTATCGCTGGACGCATTTCCGCGGCTCAGCGGTCATGGCTGCGATTAGCGCGATAGATATTGCACTGTGGGATATCGCAGGCAAGCATTTCCAGGCGCCCGTTCATGTATTGCTGGGTGGCAAGGTGCGCGATAAGGCACGGTGCTACTACCACGTCTTCGGCAAAACCAAGCAAGAGCTGTTCGATGGTGTCCGGCATGCAAAGGAAATGGGCTTTACCGCAGTCGGACATCTCACGCCATTCCTCGATTCGCCGCGGGAAGAGCCGTTCTACAAAAGCCATGTGGACTTGATTTCCGATGCGGTTGAAACTGTTGCGCAGTATCGTGAAATAGCCGGTAGAGAGGTCGATCTCTGTATTGAAATCCACCGGCGTCTCAAGCCATACGAGGCGGTGCAGCTGGGCCGTGCGATCGAACCGTACTATCCCTTGTTCATTGAAGATCCTGCGCCACCAGACAACTTGGATGACATGGCTTACATCGCCGACAAAATCAGCATACCGCTGGCGACGGGTGAGCGCATGACTACGCTCTGGGAGTTCCAGATGCTGCTGGCGCGTAGAGCCGTGCAGCTTGTTCGTCCCGACATTTGCCTGGTTGGCGGTATTTCGGGTGGACGGAAAGTGGCCGCATTGGCTGAAGCGTCCCATGTCGGTGTTGTTCCGCACAATCCTTTGAGCGCTGTCTCGACTGCTGCCTGCCTGCAGATTGCGGCGACATCGCCAAGCTTCGTCCTGCAGGAGTTTCCAAGCGATACCTGGAGCAGCCATTCCGATGTGCGTCCGCCTTCCGAGGCGCTCGTATCAGGCAGCCCGAAGCACGATGGAGCGGGTTTCCTGATCATCGGCGATGAGCCGGGCATCGGTGTCGAGCTTCGGCCGGATGCCGCTGAAAAGTTCCCCTATCGGCGTCGTGACGTGATAACCCGCCTGCACAGGGACGGTTCCGTTGTCGATCAATAAACAGTCCCCCTCAACAGAGGGGAATGCAAGTACAGGCAATGATTTGCCACAATCAAGGAGTCAGCAATGAGAGATGATGTCCCGACAGCCGGCCGTATATCAGACCCAGGAATTCGTGGTCTTTATGCCCTTTCCAGCCGGTGGCAGGCATGGCTGGATGTAGAGGCTGCTTTGGCGCGCGCCCAGGCCGAAATCGGCATGATTCCCGCCGAGGCGGCCGAGGTGATCACGGCCAAGGCCAGGCTGGACCTGATGGATCGCGCCCGTATTGCTGAAGGATTCGAGCGCACCAGTCACACTCTGGTGCCTCTGGTATGGGAGCTATCACGGCTGGTGGGTGAAAAGCACGGCGGCTGGGTTCACTGGGGCGCCACCACCCAGAACATTATGGAAAGCGGTGATTTGTTGGTCATCGGCCAGGTCCATCAGGTGATACGCAAGTTGATCTCCGAACTCTTGACGGCTCTGGCCGATCTGGCCGAGAAAGGCGCCGACATGCCGATGCCCGGCCGCACGCACGGCCAGCACGCCGTTCCCATCACCTTCGGCTACAAGGTCGCCACATGGATAGACCAGCTCGTGCGCCATCTCGACCGCATGGACGAGGCCAAGCCACGCTTGTTTTGCGCTGTGCTGGGTGGTGCAGCAGGCACCTTTGCTTCATTTGGCAAAGAGGGGCGCCTGGTACAGAAAAAACTCGCGCAGCAGCTCGGTATGGGCGAAGTTACGAACCCATCGCGCGCGATCATCGATACCTTGGCCGAGAATGTAGCGTTGATGGGGCTGTTGGCCGCGACCTGCAGTCGTATCGGACGCGAGGTTTACGAGCTGATGAAGACCGAATTCGGTGAAATCGAAGAACCGGTTCCTCCCGGTACAGTGGGAAGCTCGACGATGCCGCAAAAACGTAATCCGAAGTTGGCCCAAGATGTGGTGGCGCTGGCCGCAGAGGCTCGAGCTCAAGTGCCTTTGGCATTGGAAGCGATGCAAACCGAGCATGAAGCAGATCGTACTACCAGCCTGATGATGCAGACAGCCGAAGAGCAGGCCAGCATCGCCGTCGGCGACATGCTTGTTCGCCTGGTTGAAATAATGCGTGGCTTGACATTGCACCCAGGCAGAATGCGCCGCAACCTGGATCTGAGCGGCGGCCTGATCATGGCGGAGGCAGTGATGCTGGAGCTTGGCAAGACGATTGGTCGCCAGCATGCTCATGACGTTGTCTACGATGCAGCGCAGGATACGGTCATTAAAAACAAGTCGTTCATCGAGCTGTTGGCAGCCGATACGCGAGTCAATCAACATTTGACTGAGTCCGAGATCAAGAGCCTGATCGAGCCCGAAAAATATATAGGCCTTTGTGCCGAGATGTCTCTTGAGGCCGCCAGTCGCGCACGGCAGCGTATTGCAGGCTAAGAGCGCAGCCTTTGGGTGATGGAAGTGCGCATGCGTGAGGTAGGCGCGTGCGCTTTTTTTCGATATGGGAGGAACATGAGATGAAGATCACTGCAATCAACACAGAAGAGTATCGTTGGTCTCGCGCCAGGCCGATTACCAATGGGTTGCATACTTACAATGACGTGGAGATGGCCCTGGTACGCATTCAAACGGACGAGGGCGTCGAGGGAATTGGCCTGGGTAGTGGTGGCGCCATTTGGCGTTCGACGATAGAGCGCTTGGCGCCTTTGCTGATCGGCGAGGACCCAATCAATACCGAGCGCTTATGGTCCAAAATGTGGGTGCCCAAGCTGATCGGGCGGCGGGGCCTGACGACGCGGGCCATTTCCTCGATTGACATCGGTTTGTGGGATCTGCGCGCCAAGGTGGCCGGCATGCCTCTTTACAAGCTTCTGGGCGGATTTCGCGATAAGGTCCCGACCTACATTGCCGGCGGCTATTACGAAGAAGGAAAGGGGCTGAAGGAGCTCGCTGCCGAGATGGAGGAAAACGTCCGGATGGGGGCGCAGGCCATCAAGATGAAGGTTGGCGCAGTGCCTATTGCGCAGGATGTGGAAAGGGTGCGTGTGGTGCGGGATGCAATAGGCCCGGATGTCAAGCTGCTGGTCGACGCCAATTGTGCCTATCGCTGGTATAGCGCTGTGCAGTTTGCCCGCCAGATTGAGCAATACGATATCTTCTGGTTTGAGGAGCCCGTGGGGCCCGACGACTACGATGGCCACCGCAAGCTTGCCCAGGCGACGAGCATACCCATTGCAACGGGCGAGAATGAATATACCCGTTATGGTTTCCGTGACCTGATTCGTCACGATGCCGCGGCGATATTCAATGCAGATGCGAAAGTGCTTGGAGGTGTGACGGAGTTTATGAAGGTGGCGGCCCTGGCCCAAGCGCACGACCTTGATATTGCGCCGCACGGATCACAGGATATCCATGTGCATCTGGTAGCTGCAATTTCTAATGGCTTGATTCTGGAGTTCTACCGAGACAATTTTGACCCAATGTGGGGCAAAATCTACGAAGAGACGCTGCGGCTCAATGCCGACGGCACGGTTAGTCCGCCGGCAGCAGCGGGCATAGGCATTAAGCCCAACTATGAAGCCTTGAGACAGTATCGTGTTGCATAGCGACTGAGGAAGCGGAGATTGAGCCTTTATAGGCCCCCGGGCTGTTGCAAGCGATAACCCGCTCGCCCAAGCCGCCTCAGTTTGCTATGCTCGAGCCTGCGCCGCCGGCGGGCCGCGCAAGCCGTGCCCTGCGGTGGGTGTTCCGCCTGCACGGCGCCTTTCAACGACAACATATCAAGGGCTATTCATGCAGCTACCGGTCAATCGCTTCAAGCGCGCCATCCAGGCAGGCCAGCACCAGCTGGGTTTGTGGGTTTCGTTGGCCAATGCCTACAGCACCGAGGTCGTGGCGGGCTCGGGTTTCGATTGGCTGCTGCTCGATACCGAGCATGCGCCCAATGAGGTCACGTCCGTCCTGGGGCAGTTGCAGGCGGCGGCGCCTTATCCGGTTTCATGTCTGGTACGGCCCAGCTGGAACGACCCGGTGCAGCAAAAGCGCTACCTGGATATCGGCGCGCAGACACTACTGATCCCTTATGTGCAGACCGCCGAAGAAGCGGCGCAGGCGGTCGCGGGCATGCGTTACCCGCCCAACGGCATACGGGGTGCCGGCGGTACCATGCGCGCCAGTGGTTTTGGCCGTATGACCGACTATACGCAGGCCTGCCAAGACGAGCTGTGCCTGCTGGTGCAGGTGGAAACGGTGCAGGGCCTGGACAATCTGGAAGAGATCGCCGCGGTGGATGGCGTCGACGGAGTTTTCATTGGCCCCGCCGACCTGTCGGCCAGCATGGGGTATCCGGGCCAGCTGAAGCATCCTCAGGTTCAGGACGCCATTGAAGATGCCATTCGCCGAGTCAAGGCTTGCGGCAAGGCGCCCGGCATTCTGACTTTCGATGAAGCCTTGGCTCGGCGTTATATAGAGGTAGGCACGCTATTTACCGCCGTGGGCATGGACCTGGCCATATTGGCACGCGCCACCGAACAACTGGCGACGCGCTTCAGGGCTACTTGACCACGGTCAGCTTGGGTGGCTTGGGCGTGTCATCGGGCGGGGTGCCCGTGGCGGCGCCGGCATCGGCGGGGCCGCTGTCTGATACGGCCTTGGGGCCGGGAGCTGGACCGGTGTGGGTGGAGGTTTCGCCGCCAGGGTAGGGCTGCGACTCCATCACGTCAAAACCCATGCCTGCCCCGGTTTCGCGCGCGTAAATGGCCGATACCGCCCCCACGGGCACGAATATCTGTTCGGTCACGCCGCCGAAGCGGGTTTGGAATTCAATATAGTCGTTGCCCAGGGTAAGGCGGTTGGTGGCCAAGGTACCGATATTCAGCGTAATTTGACCATCGTGGATATGTGCCAGCGGCACGACGGTATTGGCGTCGACCGTGACGACAATATGAGGGGTGTAACCGTTGTCGGTGCACCACTCGTGCAGGGCGCGTATCAGGTAAGGCTTGGTCGATGACTCTTGCATAGGGCGTTCAGCGGCGCATGACTTTTTCTGAGGGAGTCAGCGCTTCGATGTAGGCCGGGCGCGAGAAAATCCGCTCGGCATATTTCTGGATAGGGGCCGCATTCTTGGGCAGTTCGATGCCATAGTGGTCTAGGCGCCATAGCAAGGGGGCCACGGCCACGTCCAGCATCGAGAATTCTTCGCCCAGCATGTACTTGTTTTTTAACAGCAGGGGCGCCAGTTGCGCAAGGCGGTCGCGGATGTTCTGGCGCGCGATGTCTTGCGCCTTGGTGTCGGTGGCGCTGCGGTCTTCAAGGGCCGACACATGCACGAACAGCTCTTTTTCGAAGTTGTACAGGAACAGGCGGGTGCGTGCCCGCATGACGGGGTCCGCCGGCATGAGCTGTGGATGCGGAAAACGTTCGTCGATGTATTCGTTGATGATGTTGGACTCGTACAGCACCAGGTCGCGCTCGACCAGAATAGGTACCTGCCCATAAGGATTCATGACCGCGATGTCTTCAGGCTTGTTGTACAGGTCGATATCGCGGATTTCAAAATCCATGCCTTTTTCAAACAACACAAAACGGCAGCGTTGGGAGAATGGGCAGGTTGTTCCAGAATAGAGCACCATCATGTCGTGGATTCCAATCGTAGAAATAAATACAAGAGCGCGCACGGCAAGTGCGGCTCCGCAAAAAGCAGAGGCGTAAATACTACGCCTCTGACGGTAGTCCGAAGGTGGCGCCTTCAGGCGCTACCGGGCTTTCTCATGCCATTTTACTTGACATGCTTCCAGTATGCCGAATTCAGGCGCCATGCGACAACCATGAAGAGGGCCAGGAACAGAAGCACCCACACCCCCATCTGTTGGCGCTGAAGCTGCATGGGTTCGGCCATCCAGCCCAGGAAGTTGCTGAGGTCGGCAACCTGGTTGTCGAAATCGGCCGCCATTTTAGGGTTGGGCGACGACAGCACCGTCTTGGTGGAGGCGCTGCCGTTGTAGTTCTGCAGCGCTTCGGTCTTGATTTCAGAGAACCCCTGGTCGTCGTACTTTGCCGTGACGCGCTCCCATTGCTTGGTGCCGTCTTCTTTCTCGGCCTCGTGGATGGCTACGCGCTCGAGGGCGCGGGGGCCCTGGAGCTCCCAGAGCACATTGGGCATGCCCACGCTGGGAAATACCAGATTGTTCCAGCCGGTGGCCTTGGACGTGTCGCGGTAGAAGGTGCGCAGGAAGGTGTAGACGTAGTCGACGCCCGAAGGACCCATGGTGGTGGACTTGGCGCGCGCGATGACGGACAGGTCGGGCGGTGCCGCGCCGAACCATTTCTTGGCGTCGGCGGGCGTCATGGCAATGTGCATGAGGTCGCCGACCTTGTCGGTGGTGAACAGCAGGTTCTTCTTGATCTGCTCGTCGGTCAGGCCGATTTCGGTGAGTTTGTTATAGCGCATGGAGTTGGCGCTATGACAGCCCAGACAGTAATTGACGAACAGCTTGGCGCCGTTCTGCAGCGCGGCCATATTGTTGATGCGGTCGGGCGTGTGGTCAAGCTTGTGCCCACCTTCGGCGGCGAAAGCAATCGCGCAGGTCAGAGACAAAGCAATGGTGCCTAGCAGCTTTTTAATCATGATCATTCCGTAACGTATTGGTGGCCTTAATGAGCGTGAAACGTGACGCGGTCGGGAACTTGCTTGAAGGTACCCAGACGGCTCCAGACGGGCATCAGCAGGAAGAAGCCCAGATAGATCAGCGTTCCGATTTGGCTCATGAGGTTGAAGGTCGGATTGGGCGCTTGCGTGCCCAGGTAGCCCAACACCAGGAAGTTGACGATAAAGATGCCGTATAGGTACTTATGCCAGGTAGGACGGTATCGTATGGACTTGACCGGCGAGTGGTCGAGCCACGGCAGGAAGAACAGGATGACGACCGCGCCGCCCATGGCCACCACACCCCAGAACTTGGCGTCGATGGTGCGCAGCAGCACGGCAACCAGGATCAGCACGACCGGCACGGCGATGCGCCAGATGCCTTTCAGGTTGCCCTTGATGAACAGGGCAATGGCTGCAAGGACGGTGGCGGCTGCCAGCACCCAGGTGAAGTCGGCGGTGATGGCGCGCAGCATGGAATAGAAGGGTGTGAAATACCAGACCGGCGCAATATGCGGCGGTGTTTTCAGCGGATCGGCCGGAATGAAGTTGTTGTACTCAAGGAAGTACCCGCCCATTGCCGGGGCGAAGAAAATGATGGCGGCAAAGACAATAAGAAAGCCCGCCACGCCCACGAGGTCATGCACCGAGTAGTAGGGGTGGAAAGGGATGCCGTCCAGGGGGCGGCCGTAGCGGTCTTTGGGACCTTGCTTGATTTCAACGCCGTCGGGGTTGTTGGAGCCCACTTCATGCAGGGCAATGATGTGCGCAACGACCAGGCCGATCAGCACCAGCGGAATGGCAATGACGTGGAAAGCGAAAAAGCGGTTCAGGGTGGCGTCGGACACAACGTAGTCGCCGCGGATCCAGATGGCCAGCTCAGGGCCGATGAAAGGAATGGCCGAGAACAGGTTGACAATAACTTGGGCGCCCCAGTACGACATTTGGCCCCAGGGCAGCAGATAGCCCATGAAGGCTTCGCCCATCAGGCACAGGAAGATGGCGACGCCGAAGATCCAGACCAGTTCGCGCGGCTTGCGGTACGAGCCATAGAACAGGCCGCGCAGCATGTGCAGGTACACCACCACGAAGAACATGGAGGCGCCGGTGGAGTGCATGTAGCGGATCAGCCAGCCCCAGGGTACTTCGCGCATGATGTATTCAACAGACTCGAACGCCAGCTTGGCATCGGGCTTGTAGTTCATGACCAGGAAGATGCCGGTGACGATCTGGATGACCAGCACCAGCATGGCCAGGGAGCCAAAGAAATACCAAAAATTGAAATTTTTGGGCGCATAGTATTCCGACATATGCTCTTTGATCATGGTAGTAAGCGGGAAGCGCCTATCTATCCATCCCAAAAGTCCTGTCGTGTCGACGGTTTTCTCGCCAGCCATGAAACGGCTCCTTTTTCTATCTTACGAGGCGTATTACGGGTTCGGTTCGCGGGCGCGGGGCGCCCACCTGGGCATCAAGCCTGGTTGTTCTCGTCGACGCCGATGGTGATGTGCGAGCCATCGGCGGAGTACGAGTACGGCGGGACTTCGAGGTTGTCGGGCGCGGGCTTGTTGCTGTACACGCGCCCGGCCAGATCGAAGTAGGAACCGTGGCAAGGGCAGAAGAAACCGCCTGCCCAGTCGGAGGGCAGGCCAGGTTGCGGGCCGGTTTCAAAGGCCGGCGAAGGCGAGCAGCCCAGGTGGGTGCAAATGCCGACGCAGACGAAGAGCTCGGGCTCGCGTGAACGGTATTCGTTTTTGGCGTAATCGGGGGTATAGCCGGGGCGATCGGAGTGGGGGTCGGCCAACTCTCCATCGAGGGCCTTGAGGCCGGCCAGCTGGGCGTCGGTGCGGTGCATGATCCACACCGGCTTGCCGCGCCATTCGACCGTGCGCATTTCGCCAGGAGCGATATTAGAGACATCGACTTCGACAGGGGCTCCGGCCGCGCGCGCTTTTTCCGACGGCGCAAAGGAGCTGACGAAGGGAACCGCCGTGGCGACGCCCGCGGCGCCGCCGACGGCACAGGCGGAAGCTACCCAGAAACGGCGCGATGGGTCGGGCGGCAGGTTGGGATCAACGGCGCCGGAATCATCGAGCGTTGTCGTAATCTGACTCATTCTTGTATCCTTATTCATGCCCGCGCGGGGCATACCATTCACTATTTTTAGCTGTGTACTATCTTATCAACCGCGTATTATAGCGTTAGCCCGCTGTCGGGTGTAACGTCAAAGGAACACGATATGAGTAAAGCACGGGGTTTTCTTCAAGAATTCCAGGAGTTCGCGGTCAAGGGCAACATGATCGACCTGGCTGTCGGTGTCATTATTGGCGCCGCGTTCGGCAAGATTATCGATTCGCTGGTCTCTGACATCATCATGCCGATTGTCTCGTTCATCCTGGGCGGCGACGTCGACTTCACCAATAATTTCTGGGTGTTGCGCATGCCCGACGGTTATGTCGGACCCGAAACCTACGACGCCCTGAGCAAGGCCGGCGCGGTGCTGCTGTCGTGGGGCAATTTCATTACTATCCTCATCAACTTCATCCTGCTGGCATTCGTGGTGTTCTGCCTGGTCAAGGCCGTGAATTCGGCGCGTAACCGCGTGGCCCGCCAGGAACAGCTGGAAGAAGCGGCGGAACCGGAAGCCACCCCCGAAGATGTCGCGCTGCTGCGCGAGATTCGCGACCTCCTGCAAAAATAACATCGTGACTCACGCGGCCGCCCCTCCGGGGGCGCCGTGATAATCCCGCCGCTGCCTTCTACTCGACCCGATTTCAGATCGGGTTGTCGATGTCGACGAAATCGACCCGTATATCGAACTCGGCGGCAATGGCCTGCCCCAGCGCCTGCACGCCGTAGCGTTCGGTGGCATGATGGCCGGCCCCGATGAACGCCGTGCCGGTTTCCCGGGCCAAATGAAAAGTCGGTTCCGACGCTTCGCCGGTCAGGTAGGCATCGACGCCGGCGGCGACGGCGGCCTCCATCATGCTTTGCGCGCCACCGGTGCACCAGGCGATGCGATGGATTTTTTGTTGCGGATTCCCCACAAGTAGTGGGGGGCGCCGTAAAGCATTGCAAATATCGTTTCCAAGTTCTTCCAGCGTTTTTGCGCCGGGGCAGCGGCCCAGCCAGACCAGGTCGTCGGGTCCGCAGCGCCGCGGATTGCCGTCGCTGTCGAGTTCCGGCTCGAAGCCCAGCACCCTGGCCAGTTGGGCGTTATTGCCCAGTGTGGGGTGGGCATCCAGCGGCAGATGGTAGGCGAACACATTCAGGTTGTGGCGCAGCGCCAGCGCCAGCCGTTCGCGCTTGGGGCCGCGCACGACCGGATTCTCGTTTTTCCAGAACCAGCCATGGTGCACCAGGATGGCGTCGGCATTTCTTTCGATGGCGGACGCAATCAAGGCCTGAGACGCCGTAACTCCGGTGATAATGTGGCTGATGGCGGCTTTGCCTTCCACTTGCAGCCCATTGGGGCAATAATCCCTGAAGCGCGGCGTTTGCAAGGTGGCGTCAAGCCAGCTGTTCAGTTGTTGCGTGGAAACCTGATTCATTGATTGCTTTTTCCTTATAGCCTTATGCGTCGATTGTGGTTGCTGTTTGCCCAAACGGTCACGGTGTGCCTGGGCATTTTATTCATCGTGACAACCCTGCGCCCAGACTGGCTGGCCTCCTCGCCAAGGGCGCCGGCGCCGGTTCCGGCTCCGCAGGCGGCGGCCGGCCCGCAACCGGTGTCGTCCTATGCCGCCGCCGTTGCACAGGCCGCGCCATCCGTCGTCAATATATACACCAGCAAGCATATCAATGTACCGCTGATTCCGGCGCCTGCCGACCCCGAACTCGAACGCCTGTTTCGCGAGATTCCGGGTTTCAGCCGGCGCAAGGAGTCTACCAGCCTGGGTTCGGGTGTTATCGTGCGCAACGATGGCTATATTCTGACCAATTACCATGTGGTCGAGGCCGCGGACGCGATTCAGGTCGCCCTGAGCGACGGCCGGGAAAGCCGGGCCGAATTGGTTGGCGCCGACCCTGAAAGCGATCTGGCCGTGCTGAAGATCGACTTGCCCGATCTGCTTGCCATCGCGTTCAATGGCGAACGGCCGGTGCGCATAGGCGATGTGGTGCTGGCCATTGGCAACCCCTTTGGCGTTGGACAAACCACCACCATGGGCATTGTATCGGCGCTGGGGCGCAATCGGCTGGGCATCAATATCTACGAAAACTTCATCCAGACAGACGCGGCCATCAACCCGGGCAACTCGGGCGGCGCGCTGATAGACACCGCCGGCAGGCTGGTGGGCATCAACACGGCAATCTATTCCGAGACGGGCGGCTCGCTGGGCATAGGTTTTGCCATCCCCGCCCAGGCGGCGCAGATCATCATGGACCAGATCATCAAGACGGGAACCGTGACGCGCGGCTGGCTGGGCATCGAGCCGCAGGACATTACTCCCGACCTCGCCCGGGCCTTCAAGCTCGAAGAGGACGATGGCGTGATTGTGGCCAGCGTGCTGCGCAACGGCCCGGCCGCGCGCGCGGGCATCAGAGTGGGCGATATCGTGCTGAAAATCAACGATCAGCCCGTCCTGGACTCTATCGGCTTCCTGAACCAGATTGCGCCCCTGTCGCCCGGCCAGAAGGTCATGCTGGCCCTGGTGCGCGACGGCAGGCTGCGGAATATGGAAGTGGAAATCGGGACGCGGCCGCAGATCAGGCGGCCCTGACCCGGATCGGTTCAGTCGTTGCGCGCGGCGACGTCTTCGGTGGCCGGTTCGGCATCATCCGATGCGGGCGCGCGTTTTTTCTTGATCCCGCTCGCCAGTATCACCCCCACCTCGAACAGCAGGCACAAAGGCACCGCCAGCATGAACTGGCTGACGACGTCGGGTGGTGTGACGACCGCCGCGATGACAAAGGCGCCCACGATCACGTAGCCGCGTGCCGCGCGCAGTTTTTCCACCGTGACCATCCCGCTCATGACCAGCAGAATGACCGCCACCGGCACTTCGAAGGTAACCCCGAAGGCAATGAACATAGTCAGCACAAAACTGACATAGGCTTCGATATCGGGCGCGGGCGTGATGGATGCGGGCGCGAAGCCGGCAATAAAGTGGAACACCGTGCGGAACACGAAGAAGTAGCAGAACGCCATGCCCATCAGGAACAGCATGGTGCTGGAGGCGATCAGCGGCAGGGCAAGCCGTTGTTCGTGCTTGTACAGGCCAGGCGCCACAAAGGCCCAGGCCTGGTACAGCACAATGGGCAGGGCCAGCACGAACGCGGCCAGCATGGTGACCTTGATGGGCACCATGAAGGGGGTGATCACGCCGGTGGCGATCATGCGCGTGCCTTCGGGCAGCGAGGCCAGCATGGGCTGGGCCAGCACGTCGTAGATGGCCGACGGGCCCGGGTAAATGAACAGGACGATAAAAAAGGCCAGCACGGCGCCCACCGCCCGCAATAGACGGGTGCGCAGTTCAACCAGGTGGGAAATGAAAGTGTCTTGCGACGGGGAAGCGTCCTGAGTCACGTTGGCGTCCCTGTTTTTGTCTGGGTGGTGTCATCGAAGCCGGGCAGCGGCAGCGTGTCGGTATCGGCCGTGGCGCCAGGTTCAGGCGTGCCTGCGTCGGCCGGCACTGCACCCGCGGCGGTTGTGGCGGCGGCATCGGTCGCCTGAGTGCCGTCATCGGCAGGGGGCTCGGACAGCGGCTGGGGTATATAGGGCGCCGGTTTGCTTTCCTTGGCGTCGTTCGCTTCGGCCTTGGCACTGTCGACCAGGGATTCGACCGACGCGGAGGCGTCTTTGAGCGCCTTCTGGGCTTCGTCCAGGGGCGCCTTCAGCGAATTGGTGGCATCCTGCATGGATGACTTGACCGACCTGGCCGCCTCTTCCATCTGGCCTTTCAGATTGTTGAGCTCGTCCAGATCCATTTCGCGCTGGATATCGGTTTTGACGTCGCTGACATAGCGCTGCGCGCGGCCCACCAGGTGGCCGATGGTGCGGGCCACCTTGGGCAGGCGCTCGGGCCCGATGACGATCAGCGCAATAACGCCGATCAGCATAAGTTCACTAAAGCTGACGTCAAACATGAATAACCGGCTCGCTTAAAGAAAAGACAGGAAAAGGAAAGCCGCGCTTGTATCAGGCGTCGGTTTTTTCCTTGGCCTGGACGTCGATGGTGTCTTCGCTTTGAACGCGTTGCTGCGTGAGCTCTTCAGGCGTTTTTTCTTCGTTGGCGTCGCGCATGCCTTTCTTGAAGCCTTTGACCGCGCCACCCAGGTCTTCGCCCATGTTGCGGATTTTTTTGGTGCCGAACACCAGGGCAACGATGACCAGAACGATAAGCCAGTGCCAAATGCTGAAACTACCCATGATTTCTCCTACGCAGCGGGGGCTGCACGTTTGTCCCAGGGGCGCGGGCCCCCAATAATATGCATATGCAGGTGGCCAACTTCCTGGCCGCCTTCAATACCTGTGTTTATAACGAGCCTGAAGCCGCCGTCGTGGCCCGGCGTGCAGCCGTTTTCGTGTGCCAGTTTGGGCGCCAGGGTCATCATTCTACCTAACCATTGCGCATCGTCGGCCTGAACCGCCTGCATGGAAACAATGTGCTGTTTCGGTATCACCAGCAAGTGTACGGGAGCGGCGGGATTTATGTCATGGAATACGAAAAAATCTTCGTCTTCGTAGACCTTTTTTGAAGGAATCTGACCTTGGGCAATTTTGCAGAACAGGCAGTTGTCGCTCATGATGGCTTTTTTCCGCTTAATCAGTGTTGGGTCGGCTGGCTTTTTCGGCCAGCCCCGAGGTGCCTTCGCGGCGCGCCAGCTCGGCCAGGACCTGCTCGGGCCGCAGGCCATAATAGGCCAGCGCCACCAGGCTGTGATACCACAGGTCGGCCGTTTCGCTGACGATGCGCTCGGGCGTGTTGTCTTTGGCCGCCATGACCAGCTCGGTGGCTTCTTCGCCGATTTTCTTCAGGAAGGCGTCGGGCCCTTTGGCCAGCAGCTTGGCTGTGTAAGAACTGGCCGGGTCGCCGCCGTTGGCCGGCAGGCGGGATTCCAGCGTGTCGGCCAGGCGGGCCAGAAAGGTGGTGTCGGCTACGTTCATTTGTAGATCAGCTCGGGGTCTTTCAGGACGGGGTCGACGACGGTCCAGGCGGCGTCGCCGGGCGAGCCGTCCAGGCGCCGGAAAAAGCAGCTTGCCCGGCCCGTGTGGCAGGCAATACCGCCCTGCTGCTCGACCTTGAGCAGGACGACATCGCCGTCGCAGTCAAGGCGGATTTCATGCACGATCTGCACATGGCCGGATTCTTCGCCCTTGCGCCACAGCCGCTTGCGCGAGCGCGACCAATACACGGCGCGGCCGCTGACCGCGGTTTCGGCCAGCGATTCGGCATTCATCCATGCCACCATCAGTATGGTGCCGGTGTCCGCGTCTTGCGCAATGGCCGGGATCAGGCCGCTGTCGTCGAAAGCGATGGCGTTGAGCCAGGAAGCGTCTTGTGTCATGCGGATAATCGTACCTTAATACCTTGCGCCGCCATGAATTCCTTGGCTTGCTGCACCGTGTATTCGCCATAGTGAAAGATGCTGGCTGCCAGTACCGCACTGGCCCGGCCGGTGGTCACGCCGTCGGCCAGGTGCTGCAAATTGCCTACGCCGCCCGAGGCGATGACGGGCACGGGCACAGCGTCGGAGACGGCGCGCGTCAGCGCCAGGTCGAAGCCCGATTTGGTGCCATCGCGGTCCATGCTGGTCAGCAGCAGCTCGCCCGCGCCGTAATCGGCCATTTTGCGGGCCCACTCGAGCACGTCGATGCCGGTGGCCTTGCGTCCGCCATGGGTGAAGATTTCCCAGCGCGCGGGCGCCTCGGGGGCCGAGACGCGGCGCGCGTCTATGGCCACGACGATGCACTGCGAGCCGTGGTAGTCGGACGCGGCGCGCACCAGTTCGGGGTTGGCGACAGCGGCGCTATTGATGGAAACCTTGTCGGCCCCGGCGTTCAGCAGCCGTTGGATATCGGACACCTGCCGCACGCCGCCGCCCACTGTCAGGGGGATGAACACCTGGCTGGCCACCGATTCGATGATGGGCAGAATCAGGTCGCGGTCATCGCTGGTGGCGGTAATGTCCAGAAAGGTGAGTTCGTCGGCCCCCTGCTCGTTGTACTTGCGGGCAATTTCGATAGGATCGCCGGCGTCGATCAGGTCGACGAAGTTCACGCCCTTGACGACTCGCCCCGCCGTGACATCCAGGCAGGGGATGATGCGGCGGGTCAGGGCGGTGTCGATGGGAGTGTCGGGAGCCTGGGTCATGACGCGCCCAATTCGTCGGCCAGTTCCTGCGCGGCGGCGAAATCCAGCGTGCCTTCGTACAGGCTGCGCCCAAGAATGGCACCCTCGACGCCTTCGTCTTCGACGGCGCACAGCGCCTCGATGTCTTTCAGGTCGGTGACGCCGCCCGAGGCAATGATGGGGATGCTCACGTGCTGGGCCAGCTTGACGGTGGCTTCGATGTTGACCCCCGACAGCATGCCGTCGCGGCCGATATCGGTGTAGATGATGGCTTCGCAGCCGTAGTCTTCGAACTTGCTGGCAAGGTCGAACACATCGTGGCGAGTGAGCTTGCTCCAGCCGTCGGTGGCGACTTTGCCGTCGCGGGCGTCGAGGCCGACAATGATGTTGCCCGGGAAGGCGCTGCAGGCATCGCGCAGGAAGCCCGGGTCTTTGACGGCCGCGGTGCCGATGATGACATAAGAAATTCCGGCATCCAGATAACGCTCGATGGTGTCCAGATCGCGTATGCCGCCGCCGATCTGCACCGGAATCTCGTCGTCGATGGCCTGGATGATGGACTTGATGGCGGCTTCGTTCTTGGGCTTGCCGGCCACGGCGCCGTTCAGGTCGACCAGATGCAGGCGCCGCGCGCCCTGGTCCAGCCATTGCGTGGCCATGGCGCCGGGATCATCGGAAAAAATCGTCGCGTCGTCCAGGTCGCCCTGGCGCAGGCGCACGCAACGCCCGTCTTTGAGGTCGATGGCGGGTATGAGTAGCATGATGTTATGGATTCCAATCAACAAAATTCCGGTATAGGCGCAAACCATGGCTGGCGCTCTTCTCGGGATGGAACTGCACTGCAAAAATGTTAGCCGCTGCGATTGCGCAGGTAAAGCGTGTGCCGTAGTGGCTTACCCCAACAGTCAGGGTGGGATCGTCGGGTGCGGCGTAGTAGCTGTGCACAAAATAAAAATGCGTGCGGTCGGGAATGCCGTCCCACAGGGCATGGGGCTTGACCTGTTCGACCGGGCTCCAGCCCATGTGCGGCACCTTCAGCAGCTCTGGCCCGCCGGGCATGGCGCCGGCTTGCGCGAACTGGGGCCCGGCAAAGCGCCTGACCTGCCCTGGAAAAATATCCAGGCAGGCCACATTGCCCTCTTCGCTGGCGCTGAACAGCATCTGTTCGCCCACGCACACGCCCAGCAGCGGCTTGCTGCGCGCGGCCCGCAACACGGCGTCGCGCAGGCCCGACGTGTTCAGGGTGCGCATGCAGTCGGGCATGGCGCCCTGACCGGGGAACACCACACGCGAGGCCGCAGCTATGCCTTGCGCCGTGTTGCATACTTTTATGTCGGCATGGGGCGCGGCCGCCTGCAGGGCGCGGGCCACCGAATGGAAATTGCCCATGCCGTAATCAACAATCGCAATAGTATTCACGGTAATCAGCCGTTAAAAAGGGAATCGCCAGGTTTACAGGACACCCTTGGTGGATGGCACCACGCCGGCATTGCGCGGATCGGGCTCGACGGCCATGCGCAGCGCGCGGCCAAAGGCCTTGAACACCGTTTCGCACTGGTGGTGCGAATTTTCGCCGCGCAGATTGTCGATATGCAGGGTGACCAGGGCGTGATTGACGAAACCCTGGAAAAACTCGCGGGCCAGGTCGACGTCGAAGCGGCCAATATGCGAGCGTGTAAAGGGAATATGGTAGTAAAGGCCCGGACGGCCCGAAAAATCGATGACCACGCGCGACAGCGCTTCGTCGAGCGGCACATAGGAATGGCCGTAGCGGCGCAGGCCCGCCTTGTCGCCCACGGCGGCGGCAAAAGCCTGCCCCAGCGTGATGCCCACGTCTTCCACCGTATGGTGGTCGTCGATGTGCGTGTCGCCGTCGCAATGGATGTCGAGGTCGATCAGGCCGTGGCGGGCGATCTGGTCCAGCATGTGGTCCAGGAAAGGCACGCCGGTATTCAGGGCTTGCCGGCCGGTGCCGTCCAGGTTGATGGAAACGCGCACACGCGTTTCGTTGGTGTTTCGGGTGATATCGGCAGTACGCATGTTCAGGATTCGGTATGAGTTGGATTGAGGCGGTATTCGGCGCTGGCGGCATGGGCTTGCAGCCCTTCGCCGTAGGCCAGCGTGGCCGCCACGCGCCCCAGGGTCTGTGCGCCTTCTTGCGAGACCTGGATCAGGCTGGAGCGTTTCTGGAAATCATACACGCCCAGCGGAGACGAAAATCGGGCGGTACGCGAAGTGGGTAAAACGTGATTGGGGCCGGCGCAGTAGTCGCCCAGGGCTTCCGAGCTGTACGGGCCCAGGAATATGGCGCCGGCGTGACGGATCTGGTCGGCCCACTGCTGGGGGTTCCGGGTGGAAATTTCCAGGTGCTCGGGTGCGATATCGTTGGCGATGGCACAGGCCTCGTCCAGGTCGCGCACATGGATCAGCGCGCCGCGCTGGCTCAGGCTGGCGCGGATGATGTCGGCGCGCGGCATGCCCGGCAGCAGGCGGTCGATGGCGGCATCGACCTGGTCCAGGTACTCAAGGTTGGGGCACAGCAATATGGCCTGCGCAAGCTCGTCGTGCTCGGCCTGCGAGAAGAGATCCATGGCGATCCAGTCGGCCGGCGTCGAACCGTCGGCGATGATCAGGATTTCGCTGGGGCCGGCGATCATGTCGATGCCCACGGTGCCGTAGACACGGCGCTTGGCGGCCGCCACATAGGCGTTGCCGGGGCCCACGATTTTATCGACAGGCGCAATGGTGTCGGTGCCGTAGGCCAGGGCGGCCACGGCTTGCGCGCCGCCTATGCCCCAGACGCGATCCACGCCGCCAAGTGCGGCCGCCGCCAGCACGATGGGGTTGCGCACGCCGTCGGGCGTGGGCGTTACCATGACGACTTCGGGCACGCCGGCCACCTTGGCGGGAATGGCGTTCATGAGTACCGACGAAGGGTAGGCGGCCTTGCCGCCCGGCACGTACAGGCCCACGCGGTCCAGCGGGGTGATCTTCTGGCCCAGCACGGTGCCGTCTTCTTCGGTGTACGACCAGCTTTGCGCGCGCTGATGCTCGTGATAGCGGCGTACACGCTCGGCGGCGGATTCCAGTGCCGCGCGCTGATCGGCAGGCAGCGCGGCCAGCGCCGACTGCCATTCGTGGCGTTCGATTTCCAGGGCAGCCACCGACTCGGCCGATACGCGGTCGAAGCGCTGCGTGTAGTCCAGCAGCGCCTGATCGCCTTGCGTCCGCACGTTTTTCAGTATGCTGGCGGTGGCCTGTTCAATGGACTCGTCCTGCGAGGCGTCGAAAGCCAGCAAGGTGCGCAGGGTAGGCTTGAACTGCTCGGACTGGGTGCTCAGGCGTTTTATGGAAGACATGATTCAGGAAACGGGCGATAGTCGGTTCAATGAGTGTATACCGTAACCGGGCTGGGGGTCCTGGCCGGGCGGGCCGACGCCCGGCAGGGTGTTTTACTGGCTGGAATCCGGCAGCTTGGCCGACGCGCGGGCGAAGGCATCGATCAGCGGCTGGAGCTTCTGGGCGCGCGTTTTCAGCGAAGCCTGGTTCACGATCAGCCTTGACGAGATTTGCACGATTTCCTCCACGGCGACCAGGTTGTTGGCCTTGAGCGTGCCGCCGGTGGACACCAGGTCGACAATGGCGTCGGCCAGGCCCACCAGGGGCGCCAGTTCCATGGAACCGTACAGCTTGATGATGTCCACGTACACACCTTTGCGGGCGAAATGCTCGCGCGCGGCCTGTACGTACTTGGTGGCGATGCGCAGGCGCGAGCCCTGGCGCACGGCCGCTTCGTAATCAAAGCCGTCGCGCACCGCCACGCACAGGCGGCAGCGCGCAATGTTCAGGTCTATGGGCTGGTACAGGCCGCCGGGATGCTGGGCGGCGTGCTCCACCAGGACGTCCTTGCCGGCAATGCCGAAATCGGCGGCGCCGTATTGCACGTAGGTGGGCACATCGGAGGCGCGCACGATAATCAGCTGCAGGTCGGGGCTGCTGGTGGGCAGAATGAGTTTGCGCGAGGTTTCGGGGTTTTCGCCGACCTGGATGCCGGCGGCGGCCAGCAAGGGCATGGTTTCGTCGAAGATCCGCCCTTTCGACAAGGCAAGGGTCAGGGGGCGTTCAAGGCTGGCAGGGCTCATGCGGCTTCCCGGGTTAGACGTTGAATCTGGGCGCCGACCGAGCGCAGTTTTTCTTCCATGCGCTCGTAGCCGCGGTCCAGATGGTAAATACGTTCGACCATCGTGTCGCCGAAGGCGGCCAGGCCGGCGATGACCAGGCTGGCCGAGGCGCGCAGGTCGGTTGCCATGACAGTGGCGCCCGACAGCCGCTCCACGCCCGTGACGACGGCCGTGTGCCCGTCGATGTCGATCTGTGCACCCATGCGGCCCAATTCCTGCACATGCATGTAGCGGTTCTCGAAGATGTTCTCGACGATGACGGCCGTGCCGTCGGCGATGGTGTTCAGGGCCATCAGTTGCGCCTGCATGTCGGTGGGGAAGCCGGGATATTCGCGCGTGCGAAAGCCGGTGGCGCGCGGGCGCCGGTTCATGGCGCCGCGTATCCAGTCGTCGCCGCACTCTATGGTCAGGCCGGCCTCGCGCAGTTTGTCGATGACGGCGCCCATGGTGTGCGGCGCGGCGCGGCGCAGCATGATCTCGCCGCCCGCCGCGCCCACCGCGCATAGAAACGTACCGGTTTCGATGCGATCGGCCACCACCTGATGGCTGGCGCCATGCAGGCGCTCGACGCCGTCGATAACGATGCGGTCGGTGCCGTGGCCCTGGATGCGGGCGCCCATTTTGTTCAGCAGCTCGGCCAGGTCGGTGATTTCAGGCTCGCGCGCGGCATTTTCCAGTGTGGTGCGGCCTTCGGCCAGTACGGCGGCCATCATCAGGTTTTCAGTGCCGGTCACGGTGACCATGTCGGTGCGTATGGACGCGCCCTTCAGGCGCTTGGCCCGTGCCACCACGAAGCCGTGCTCGATCTTGATGTCGGCCCCCATGGCTTCCAGGCCCTTGATGTGCTGGTCGACCGGGCGCTGGCCGATGGCGCAGCCGCCAGGCAGGCTGACGCGGGCTTCACCGAAGCGGGTCAGCAGCGGCCCCAGGACCAGGATGGAGGCGCGCATGGTCTTGACCAGCTCGTAGGGAGCTTCCAGGTTATCGACCTGCGAGGCACTCAGGTGCACGATGCCGTCGCGGCTGTGGTCGGACTGTACGCCCAGCTGCTTGAGCAGGCGCAGCGTCGTGCTGATGTCGTTCAGCGCCGGCACGTTGTGCAGCGTGATGGTATCGGCCGTCAGCAGGCTGGCGCACAAAATGGGCAGGGCCGCGTTCTTGGCGCCCGACACGGTGATTTCACCATTCAGGCGGTTGCCCCCGGTGATGTGGAGTTTATCCATTCGGGTTTGCCTTGTATTCGTCCGGTGTCAGCGTGCGCATGGACAGTGCGTGGATTTCGGCCTTCATGCGCTCGCCCAGCGCCGAGTACACCAACTGGTGGCGGGCGATCAGACGCTTGCCTTCGAAGGCGCTGCTGACGATCAGGGCTTCGAAGTGCGCGCCGTCGCCCTGGACCTCGAGCTGCTCGCAGTCCAGGTGGTCGGCAATGTACTGACGAACTTGTTCAGGGGTAGGCAACATAGATATCAATTCCGAAGTTTATAGCCGCTGGCCAGCAGGCGCAGGGCAAAAAGACAAAGCACCACGAAAACGGCGGCAACGACCGCCAGGCTGTGCCATGGCGAGACGTCGGAAACGGCGAAAAAGCCGTAGCGGAAGCCGTCTATCGTATAAAAAACCGGGTTCCAGTGCGACACGGCCTGCCAGAACGGCGGCAGGCTGTGTATGGAATAGAACACGCCCGACAGAAAGGTGGCCGGCATGATCAGGAAGTTCTGGAAGGCCGCCAACTGATCGAATTTTTCCGACCACAGGCCGGCGATCAGCCCCAGCGTGCCCATGATGCCGCAAGACAGCACGGCAAAGACCAGCACCCACAGTATATTGGCGACGGGCAGGCGCACGAAGAACAGGGCCACCAGCCACACGCAGGCGCCCACGCACAGGCCGCGGGCGATGGAGGCCAGCAGATAGGCGCTGAAGATTTCGCGATGCGAAAGCGGGGGCAGCAGAATGAATACCAGGTTGCCGGTGATGCGGCTTTGAATCAGCGATGACGACGGGTTGGCGAAGGCATTTTGCAGCATGCTCATCATCATCAGGCCGGGGATCAGGAAAGTGGTGTAGGGCACGGTGCCGTATACCTGCACCCGGCCTTCCAGCACATGCGCGAAGATCAGCAGATACAGCAGCGCCGTCAGGACGGGCGCGGCAATGGTCTGGAAGGCCACCTTCCAGAAGCGCGACAGTTCTTTGCGCAGCAGGGTGGGAAAGCCCGAGCCCATGTCGTCGCGCGGCTGGATGATCGGTGCCGCGCTCATGCGATGGCCTCCAGGTGTTGGTCGTCGCGCATGATGCGCACAAAGGCTTCCTCCAGGTGCGATCCGCCCACGCGGGCCAGCAGGGCCTGCGTGGTGTCCAGCGCCACGACCCGGCCGTTCTTCAGCATGGCGATGCGTCCGCACAGCGCTTCGGCCTCTTCGAGATAGTGCGTGGTCAGCAAAATAGTGTGGCCTTCCTTGTTCAGGCGCGCAATGAATTCCCACAGCCCGCGGCGCAAGTCGACGTCGACGCCGGCGGTGGGTTCGTCAAGGATGATCACCGGCGGGCGGTGCACCAGGGCCTGCGCCACCAGCACGCGGCGTTTCATGCCGCCCGACAGGGCGCGCATATTGGTCTGGGCCTTGTCGGCCAGGCCCAGGTTGCTCAGGATTTCGTCTATCCAGTCGTCATTGTTGCGCAGTCCGAAGTAGCCCGACTGTATCCGCAAGGTTTCGCGCACCGTGAAGAAAGGGTCGTAAACGATTTCCTGGGGTACGACGCCCAGCGCGCGGCGCGACTGGCGAAAGTCGTCGACCACGTCATGACCACAGACGCTGGCTTTGCCGGCCGTTGCATGGGCCAGGCCCGCCAGGATGGAAATCAGCGTGGTCTTGCCGGCCCCGTTGGGGCCGAGCAGTCCGAAGAATTCGCCGTGCTCGACGGTAAAGCTGACATCGTCCAAAGCCTGGAAACCGGGCCGGGCCGGCGCGGCCGTCAGCCGTTCTTTCCAGCTTCGGCTGCGTGGCGCATAGACTTTTGAAATATGTTCTAGGACAAGGGCTGACATAGATAATAAAAAAAGGCTTGGCCCCGAATCGGGCCAAGCCTTGCATTATAGTCGGTGAGCCCAAGGTAGGCCGCCGGCCTGCCTGTTACTGGCGAAAGCTGAGATACGTATGGCAGGCATTCCTGATTCTTCAAGGCGGCCTGCCTGGTGCTGGCGGAGCGGTCGGGCTTCCGTGCCCCGGTCCTGCTGCGCAGGACTTCCCGCGCCAAGCCTGGCTGGCCGGGCGGGCGCAGAACTCGCGCCATCGGGCGGGTGGCCCGAAAGCCGGCGCTCAAACAGCTGCGCCCTTGCATCCCGGCCAGCCCGGCTCGACGCGGCGTGTCCCGAAGTCGCCCTCTCTCCCCGCCAGCACCAGGCAGGCCTCGCAGTGAGTAGAAGTGGACGGGCTTTGCGTCCAACCAGACCCTATGCAGGGCTGTCCGGCTGACAGGGGTGGAGGGCGGTTTTCGGATGCGCCGGGTTTTGCCCGCAGCCAGGGGTGCAAGGCCGCGGCTGTCTGAGTGCGCG
>JBATWU010000024.1:0-39802 GCA_049672825.1 Pusillimonas sp. | reverse complement strand
GCGCTGTCGCCCGAAGCGGACTGGCCTGCCTGGACGGGCTGATCGCCGGTGGACGACAGGGGGGATGCCAGCGCCTGGCCGCCGGCCGCCGACAGCACTTGCGCCAGCGCCTGGCCCACAAAGCGGTGTATGGCGCCGCTGTCGCGAAAACGGACTTCGTGCTTGGCCGGGTGCACGTTGACGTCGACCGCAGCCGGATCGACCGACAGGAACAGCACAAAAGCCGGCTGGCGTTCGCCGTGCAGGACATCGGCGTAGGCCTGGCGCACCGCATGGGCCACCGTGCGGTCTTTGACATACCGTCCGTTGACATACAGATATTGCCTGTCGGCGCGGTTGCGCGCGTAGGTGGGCCGGGTAATGATGCCTTGCAATGAAATCAGGCCTTGCTCATGCTGTACATACAGGCCATGATCGGTAAATTCGTGCCCCAGCACGTCGCGCACCCGCTGTCCGACTTCGGTTGCCCGCCAGTTGCGCTGCGCCTTGTCGTTATGGAACAGGCGAAACGCAATATGAGGTTGCGCCAGCGCGATGCGTTCGAGTGCGTCTACGCAATGCCCGTATTCGGTGGCTTCGGCCCGCAGGAATTTACGGCGGGCCGGAACGTCGTCGAACAGTTGACGCACGTCGATGGTGGTGCCCACAGAGCCGGAAGCGGCCACGGGTTCGTCCCGGGCGGCGTCAATTTGCCATGCGTGGGGCTCCGTGGCCGTGCGGGAGGTCAGCACCAGCCGCGCGACCGAGGCCACGGATGCCAGCGCCTCGCCGCGAAACCCCATGGAGCTGACCGCCTCCAGTTCGCCGAGCGAGGTGATTTTATTAGTGGCGTGGCGCGTCAGTGCCAGTTTCAGTTCTTGTCTGGGAATGCCGTAACCGTCGTCGCTGACCGAGATGCGGCGGATGCCGCCGCCGTCCAGGCGCACCTCGATTGCCCGCGCGCCGGCATCGATGGCATTTTCCAGCAACTCCTTCAGCACGGACGCCGGGCGCTCGATGACCTCGCCGGCCGCGATCTGGCTGATCAACAGGTCGGGAAGCGGAGCGATGGAGCGGCGTTCAGGCATGGCGATGTTTCCTTGAGCGTTCGGACTGCAATATGACGAGTTGATTTTAGCTGGTCGCGCCGTCCGGTTCTTTTGTTGCGGGGCCGAACAGGCTATATTGCACTAACTTGTTGCCGGCGGCGATTATGCTTGACCTATTCCACATGATTCTCCATATCGACCAGACGCTGGGCACGTGGGTGGCGCAGTATGGGGAATGGATATACCTGGTGCTGTTCCTGATCATTTTCGGTGAAACAGGCTTGGTCGTTCTGCCTTTCCTGCCGGGAGATTCGCTGATTTTCATTGCGGGCGCCTTTGGGGCCTCGGGGTTGCTGGACCCGGTCCTGCTGGCCGGCCTGCTGATCGTGGCGGCCATCCTGGGCAATACCGTCAATTATTCCATAGGCCGATACATTGGTCCTCGCGTCTTTTCCAGCAATTTCCGATTCCTGGATCGCAAGGCCCTGATGAGAACCCATGCCTTCTACGAGAAGCATGGCGGAAAAACCATCGTGCTGTCCCGGTTCCTGCCCATTTTCCGCACCTTTGCGCCATTTGTCGCGGGCGTTGCCAGCATGAATGTGGCGCGTTTCCAGTTGTTCAATATCTCGGGCGCGATATTGTGGGTGGGCAGCCTGGTGACCCTGGGTTATTTTTTTGGCAACGTGCCCATCATCAAGGAGCACCTGAATACCATCGTTCTGGTGGGTGTCAGCGCCGCAGCCGTGCCGGTGCTGTTCGGCGCCCTGTGGAAGCTGTTCAAGCGGACGGAGCCGCGGGACTAGCCCGGCGCAATGCCCAGTTCGGTGCCGCGGCCCTTGCCCACAAGGCTCAACGCTTCAGCTCGGCCGGTTCAACTGCGGCGGGCCAAAGTGGGGTTCGATGCAAAATAGCCGGTGACGCCGGTCAGCATCGCCTGGGCAATGCGGTCCTGGTGGGCGGGACTGCGCAACAGGCGCTCTTCTTCGGGGTTGCTGATAAACGCGGTTTCGACCAGGATGGACGGGATATCGGGCGCCTTCAGCACAGCAAAGCCGGCGCGCTCCACCCGTTTTTTATGCAGGCGGTTGATCTTGCCTATTTCGCTCAGGACGCGGTCGCCGACACGCATGGAGTCGTTGATCTGCGCAGCGGTGGATAGATCCAGCAGTACTTGCGCCACTTGCTTGTTGTGAGACCCCAGGTTTACGCCGCCGATCAGGTCGGCATCGTTCTCGCGCTGGGCCATCATGCGCGCCGCCGCGCTGGTGGCGCCATTCTGCGACAGGGCAAATACCGATGAGCCGCGCGCGCTGGGCTTGATCCATGCATCGGCATGGATGGAAATGAATAGATCCGCCTTGACCCGGCGGGCTTTCTGGACCCGCACATGCAAGGGCACGAAGTAATCATTGTCGCGAGTCAGATAGGCGCGCATATTGGGCTGCGCATCAATCAGCTTTTTCAGCCGGCGCGCGATGCTGAGCACAATGTCTTTTTCGCGCGTGCCCCTGGGGCCTATGGCTCCTGGGTCCTCGCCGCCATGGCCGGGGTCCAGCGCAACCAGAACGGGCTGGTCGCTGCGCGGCGGCGTTGCCCGGGGCGGCGGCGGTGGCGATTTGGGTTTCTGGGCGACCGGAGGCAGTTTTTGCCCGGGAACAGACGGTACCGGAGCTTCGTCCGGCGCGTTGCGCGCGAGGTCTTCAAGCACTTCGGCCAAGGGGTCGGTGTCGGCGTTGTCCATGATTGCCATCAGTGGGTCCTGGGCAATTTTCGGATACAGATCCAGCACCAAACGGTATTTGTATTCACCGATGGGCTTCAAGGTGAAAACCTGCGGCGCGATGGGTTGCTTCAGGTCGATCACCAGCCGGACTACGTCGGGGCGGTTTTGGCCGACCCGCACTGTGTCGATATAAGGATCATTGGGCTTGATCTTGGACACCAGGTCGCTGATGGTGGTATTGATGCTCAGACCCTGAATATCGACCACCAGCCTGTCGGGGTTTTCGAGTGTGAAATGTTCGGCCTTGAGTTCGCTGTCCATTTCAAGCGTGACCCGCGTGTATTCATCGGCGGGCCAGGTACGGACGGCGACGATGGTGGCGGCATTGGTCAGGGTGGGGATGACCGGCAGAATGAATAATGCGCCGGCGGTGGTGATCAGCCGGCGGCGCGAGGCGCCTGTCGAGGAGATTCCTGCGGGGGAAGGGCAAGTGTCGTCAGCCATAATTTTCCTTTGTCGCTGTGGGCTGTAAGGCTGGCGCACCGCCCGATATCTGCATAGTCGAAGTGGATATCAAGGTCGGGGGGGGGCAATAAATCGCCTGCCTGCTCCGGCCATTCAATCAAAACGATCGCTTCTTTTTGCAGAATATCTCGAAAGCCAGCGTCTAACCATTCGCGCGAATCGCTAAATCTATAAAAATCAAGATGATAGAAGTATAAGTTAGAAAGATTATAGCTTTCAAGTAAAGCGTAGCTGGGACTTTTGATTCTTCCGGTGATTCCGGAGGCCCTGAGCAGCGCTCGGGCAAAGCTGGTTTTGCCGGCGCCCAGGTCGCCGCGCAGGTGGATGCGGCCGCCTCGCCGGGCCGGGCCGATGGCGGGATGTGTTCCGCACAATAATGGCGCGAACTGCGCAGCCAGCGCTAACGTGTCGTCTTCGTCTTTTAAATACACGTTTATTGCGCTTATGTCTTGGTTTGATCCGTTCATGATGGTTTGTCAGAAAACTGGCGACCACATCAGCCAGAGAGGTATGGTCAGCGCCGACAGCAAGGTGCCGAGCGACATGGTGAAGGCCACGAGCTGCCCATTGCCTCCCATTCTGGCGGCCAGTACATAGGCCGACGAAGCCGTGGGCAGGGCGCCAAATAACAACAGTATTTGGCGTTCCACCAGGCTCAGTTCGAGAATCCAGCCTATGAACAGGGCGGCCAGCGGGGTTATGAGCAAGCGCAGCGTCAGCATCCAGCCCATGAGTAGTCCAGCGTTCTGGGCGCCCCGCAATGATAGCGTGGCGCCCACGCACATCAGGCCGATGGCGATTGCACACGCGCCCAGGCGGCCCAGGGCTGTGTCTACGGGCGCTGGAATGGGTATTTGCAAAAAGTTGCATAACAGCGCCAGCACCGTAGCGATAATTAAAGGATTGCGCAGGATTTCACGCAGCGCCTTGCCTCCATTCTGCCGCGCCAGCGCATGCACGGCCGCCACATTGGAAATGGGAACCGCAAAACCCACTATGACGGCCATGATGGTCTGGCCGGTCGAGCCGGCCAGGCCACCGGCCAGCGATAGGCCCATATAGGTGTTGAAGCGATAGCCGCACTGGGCGATCGATGCGTGCGCAAGCGGATCGGGGCGCAAAACGGGTACCGCCAGCCATGCCATCATGATCCCGAACAGCATGACGCCCGTGGAGGCCTGCAGCAGAGTGTAGGCGCCGGCAAGGCTCAGGGGAGTTTGCGTAATGGAGTGGAACAGCAGTGCCGGAAACAGCACAAAGTACACCAGCTGTTCGGCACCGTGAAAGAATTCGCCGGAAAAGCGCAGCCTGTGAAACAGCAGCCACCCCAGCCCAATAAGCAGGAAGTCCGGTAATACGAGCTGGAATACAGACATCGATGTGTGATGGAAAAATAAAGAAGGTTATTACAGGCGGTTTTCAGTAACTTGCAAAAAAATCGTTGAACTGTAACCGGCCAAGACAAGGATGCTGGATTACTGTTATTCTGCCTTCGAATAGACGAGCTTAACGCAAAATCAAAGGCTTGTTTTTCAGCTTTTATTCAAATCACGGAGAGACCAATTCATGGCTACACTTCATAAAAAGTTCGCAGCGATTACCCTCGCTGCAGGCGTGGCGTCCTTGTTCGGCGCTGGCGCCGCGCAAGCTGCCGATTACCCATCGCAGCCCATCCGCGTTATTGTTCCCTTCGCTCCCGGCGGCTCCACTGATATCGTTGCCCGCATCGTGACGCAGCGCATGGGCCAGGAATTGGGCCAAACCATGGTGGTCGAGAACAAAGGCGGCGCAGGCGGCGCCATCGGCGCATCCGAAGCGGCTCGCGCCAAGCCAGACGGCTACACACTGTCGATTGCGACGGTATCCACCATGGCCGTCAATTCGGCCTGCCGCCCCAACGATCTGCCCTACGATCCCCTGAAAGATTTCATGCCGGTCACCAATTTCGCCAACGTGCCGAATGTCATCGAAGTCAACCCCAAATTCCCGGCCAAGGATTTCAAGGAATTCGTCAAGGTTCTTAAAGACAATCCCGGCAAGCATACTCACGGCAGCTCGGGCACATGTTCGGTGCTGCATTTGTTTGGCGAAGCCTTCAAGCAAGCCACCGGCACCGACGCCATTCACGTTCCCTACAAAGGGTCGGGGCCCGCTGTAACCGACGCCGTCGGCGGCCAGATCGACAGCATGTTCGATAACCTGCCATCGTCCATGGGCCAGATTCAGGCGGGCAATCTGCGCGCGCTGGCTGTTGCGTGGCCCGAGCGTCTGAAAACATTGCCCGATGTCCCCACGCTGGCTGAAGAAGGCTACCCGGAACTGAACCAGCCCGCCTGGTACGGCTTGCTGGCGCCCGCTGGCACGCCAGATGAAATCATCCAGAAGCTGCGCGACGCCGCCGTTGTGGCGTTGCAGGACCCCAAGGTCATCGATACGCTCGAGAAGCAGGGCGCTGCGCCTTCGGGCAACACGCCGGAAGAGTTCGCCAAAGAAATCAAAGAGCAATACGATTGGGCCAAAGACGTCGTGGCCAAGGGCAACATCAAGCTCGAATAGGCTTGGGCCTTTGGCCATCTGAAGGCACGCGCTTGCGCAGGCGTGCCGTCGTTGAAAAAAACCGGAGCGATGTTCAAGGCTCCGGTTTTTTTGTGGCGAAATCCGCCTTCGTCCAGTCTGCTTTATAATCTCAGGCCCGCACCGCGTCCCTGTAGTTAAATGGATATAACTTTCCCCTCCTAAGGGAAGATTGCAGGTTCGATTCCTGCCGGGGACGCCAGAGGTATTCCACATAGACGCTCGCTGGCGTCTATTTTTTTGTCCGCCGGGAACGCCAATCGCAGCGGCTGTTCGCGGCACTGCCGCGCGCCAGTATTACTTGCCGCGCGTTTGCCGCGGTGTTTCGCCGAAAGCCTGGCGGTAGGCCTGCGAAAATTCGCCCAGGTGGGTGAAGCCGAAACGTGCCGCGGTTTCGCTGACCTTACCCGCGTCGCCGGCCTGCGACAAGGCTTGCCGGACCGCTTGCAGGCGCTGCAGGCGCAGCCATTGCAGCGGCGACTGCCTGCATTCATCCTGGAACAAGGCTTGCAAGCGCCTGACCGACAGGCCGCAATGGCTGGCGACCATGGCAATCGGCAGAGGTTCGCTCAGATGTTCGAGCATATAGGCTTGCGCGCGCCGGATGGCCCGCGGCGCGGAGGGCGGTGGCGCCGGCCATAAGCGCGCTGCCATATTGTGCGGTTGGTGCAGCAGCAGGGTTGTGGCGACCAGCATCTCGGTTTGGGCCAGCAAGGCTGCCTGGGCGGTGTCCTGGCCCTGGCCCAGGCCCGAGCATCGCACCACCCATTGCAGCATGGGAAGCAGCGCTTGCCAGCCAGCCGTATTCAAGGGGATGACCGGATCGAAGCAGATGTCGGGTGCGTGCTCTTGTGCCGTCAGGCGGCACCAGGCATCGGCGATGGCCGGCCGGTCCAGGCGCAGCAGAATCTGTTCATAGTCGTGGCTGACCTTGAAGTGAAACCGCCTGTCGGGACTGATAAGAACGGCCTCTTTCGGCGACACCTCGATGTTGCGCCCATCGAAATGAAACACCGCCTGCCCCTGCGTGGGCAGCACCAGCAGGTAATAGCCATCCAGACCCTGGCAGTCGGGGTCGATGCTGACATCCGCCCCATATCCGTGCCTGAGCTTGAGCAGAGACAGGCGCCCACAGGGAAGAATATCCAGGCGGGTGTGGAGGATCCGCCCGCGAACGACTTGCAGTCTATACGGATTGAGTATCTGACCTATCTGCTGTCGCGCCTCATCGAGGTCGGCGGTGTCCACGACTCGATGCTGTTCGAACGGCACGCTGGCAAACAGGGAGGCGATCATCTGATTCCATCTGTGTTGGATAGACACATGTTACTGGAATTAAAAAGCGTTTTTCCGATAGCCGATGGCGTGAAACCGATAGACGACCAGGGAAGCTGGGGTGACGATAACACACTCGCCGGCCGCGACGGTACTGGGTATTCGAGACGGCGGTGGAAAGGCGTGAAAGCCAATAGTGCCGATTCGCCAAGCCGGAAGAACCGATCGCCCCTCTATATTGGAAATAACCATGAAGCGAACACACGAACAACAGCAATCCGAATTGTGCCCTGTTCGTCCCGCCCTGCTGCTGCGGCCGCTCAGCCTCGCCCTGGGATACAGCGGCCAAATACTATTGTGCGTATCCGGTTCGCTATTGCCGCTGGCGGCCGCCCAGGCGGACCTGGCCGTCAATTGCGGTTCCAGCACCTCCAGCATATTAATTTGCAATACTTCGACGGATACCCAGCGCGCGATGTGGGCTCCGCTCACCATAACCGATACTGTGCGGGCTCAACAAATGACGAATACCGCCAGTTTCGACATAGTGGGTGCAAATGGCCCTGTGACGATCCAGAAGATCTATCCAAATGGCAGTGGTGGTAGTGCAGAAATGACCTTTGGCGGAGAGCCCGTAAGCGGCATCATGGTGGTGAGCCGGGGATCCAATGGCAATGGTGATAGCCACGATGGCGGAGCGGGTCTGGGGGCCATGCTCACCACAAGTGGCTCAGTCAACCTTTCACTGGCAGGCACAACACCATCCAGCATGGTGGTTGGGGTGGGTGTGAGCAGCGTGGGCGGTGATGGCTACAACGCGGAAGACGATAGCAACAATGACGGCGGCAACGGTGGAGACAGCGCTTCCACAACTCTCTTTAATTCATCTGCGGTAACCATTACCGGCGGTAGCCTGAATGCTGGCGTGGTGGGTGCATTGGTGGAAAGCCGTGGCGGCCAGGGTGGCATGGACGGTTCGTCCATCTTTGATTATTACGGGGGAAATGGCGGCAATGCCTGGACCGTAGAAATGGACAATTATGCCGATATTTCAATGGGAAGCGCATCAAATAATTTGCAAGGCGGCACCCGGGCTTGGGGTGTTGCGGCTCAAAGTGTCGGCGGAGATGGTATTTACCATGCAAAGGGCCAGACGCCCAGGGGCGAAGGGGGAAGCGCTGCTGATGTCACCCTCTTGAGCACCGGGAATGTCGACGTATTCCTGACGAGCACAACGGATGTACCTGACGGCTTGGTAGGCCTGCTGGCCAGAAGTATTGGCGGCCAGGGCGGTTGGACCACTTGGACGGACGACGACGGCGGGGCTGGCGGGGATGGGGGAGCGATAACGCTGACCGCAGGCCTCAAGGATTTGAGTGCGGTGACGAACGTCAATGTCGGTGTAAATCAAGCAGTGTCCGGCACAAGCGCGGGGATATTGGCTCAGTCCATAGGCGGAGACGGCGGCCAGCAGAACTCAAATGGCGGCTATGGCGGCAATGGCGGCAACGCCGGGGAGGTTACCGCAGACCTTTACTGGGTCAACCTTACGGCTGCGGGCGACAAGGTTGCGGGGGTGACGGCCTACTCTGGCGGGGGCAACGGCGGTTCCGATAGCATGGATAGCTACCGCGCCAATGGCGGCAATGGCGGCATGTCCCACGACGTAACCGTTACGCTCAACTCCAAGGGGGGCCAAGACGGCCAACAGACCAGCATATCCACCAGCGGTGCCGAAGCCATTGGCGTGTCGGCGCAAAGTATTGGCGGCTATGGCGGCTCGGCTGTAAAACAAGCCGGGGTGGGGCATGACGGAGCGTCAGCCCAGATCACGGCTGATGCAAACAGCGTTGTGTCTACGCTCGGCGCGAATTCCATGGGTATGCTTGCGCAATCCATTGGCGGCGGTGGCGGCACGGGTCAAGACTTCACGAGCAGCTTGCCGGGGGGCAGCGGGAAAGGCGGCAATGGCGGCAATGGCGCCACTGCCACCATTGACGCCTCCGGAACCGTCAAGACCCAGGGTCAATATGCCCATGGCATGGTGGCGCAGTCCATTGGCGGGAGCGGCGGCGCGGGCGCCATCGCAGACTCTGTCGTGGCGCTGGGCGGCGCCGGGGGTGCAGGCGGGTCAGGCGGAAATGTGACCATTAGCGGGACGTCGAATGTGTCGACAAGTGGTGATTCAGCCATCGGCGTCATCGGGCAGTCCATAGGCGGCGGGGGCGGCACAGCGGGCTCGGCTTCCGGCCTGTTTTCGGTGGGCGGATCCGTCAACAGCTCGCAAAGCAATGACGCAGGCACGGTATCCGTTGCCGTCGGCACTGTTGATACAACGGGGGATGGTGCAATCGGCATACTGGCCCAGTCTGTCGGGGGCAGTGGCGGCAACGGCGGCTCAGCAGGCGGCATCACGGCGGTAGGCGGATCGGGGACCTCGGGCGGCTCCGGCGGCGAGGTCACAGTTGATGTCGGCACAAGTATCAGCACCCAGGGCAAGTATGCGCTGGGCGTCGTCGCCCAATCCATAGGCGGAGGTGGCGGCAACGGAGGCAAGTCTCTGGCGATTTCAGCCAACATGCCCACTGCGTCCATAGGCGGCAGCGCTGGAGCCGGCAGCTCCGGCGACAAGGTCACTGTCCAAAGCTCGGTTGATGGCGATATAAGCACCTTTGGTGACGGCTCAACTGCGATACTGGCCCAATCCCTGGGCGGCGGCGGCGGCAATGGGGGGTCCGCCACGCTGGACGGTGTTCAAGCACTTGTTACGGTAGCCATAGGTGGTACCGCGGGTGGCGGCGGCGATGGTGGTGAAGTCGATGCGGACTTAAGCCACCACATAGTGGAAACCCAGGGCATTTCGGCGGCCGGCCTCATTGCGCAATCCATCGGTGGCGGCGGCGGCAACGGCGGCGCCGCGCATAATGCGGTCGCCAATGTAGGCGCCAACCTGGGCGTTGCCGTGGGCGGCTCGGGAGGAAATGGCGGAAACGGCAATGAAGTGAATATCAAGCTGGACGACATGACAATCAGCACGGCTGGCGTTGGGTCAGACGGCAGCAATGGCGCAGCCAACGGCGCCTCGATCAGTCGCTCGGATTCTTATGGCGTGGTGGCGCAGTCTATTGGCGGCGGCGGCGGGAATGGCGGCAGCTCTGCCGCCAAAAGCATCGTCTTTTCCGCGCCTGACCCCGACGCCAGTTTTGCGATTGCGGCTAATGTCTCGGTAGGCGGCAGCGGAGGCGATGGCGGCTATGGCGGAGAGATCGACATCAGTCTGCTCGATGCGACTGCCATCTTTACGGGGGGCCAGGGATCGCACGGGGTGGTTGCGCAATCCATTGGCGGCGGTGGTGGCAATGGCGGCGCGTCCAACGCCATGAGCACCGACGTATCCGTTCCCGGGCAAAGCGTCAGCGTCAATGTCGATGTCGCCGTAGGCGGTTCCGGCGGATCCGGCGGAACCGGAGGCGCTGTCAACCTGGACATGGGGCCATCTGCATTGATAATGACCTTCGACGATACGTCCAATGGCGTGCTTGTCCAGTCTATCGGCGGCGGCGGCGGTAACGCGGGTGCCGGAAGCAGCAGTTCCGGCGGCTTGGCGCAAGGCAAAACCTACAAAGTCAGTGTGGGTGTGGGCGGTAGTGCCGGCGCGGGTAATACCGGTGGCGCTGTCACCGCCACCATGGAATCAGGTTCAGCCATCTGGACCTATGGTTCCGGATCGCGTGGCGTGGTGCTGCACTCCGTCGGCGGCGGCGGCGGTGCGGCGCAGGGCACCACCGTTGATCTTGGTGGCCCGATATCCGTTGGTGGCGGTGCGTCACAAGATCAGCCCGCGCAGGGTAGCACCAAGTTCAGTGCCGATGTCGCCGTTTCGGTGGGCGCAACAGGTGGACGTGGCGGCAATGGAGGGAAAGTAAAGCTCATCTCCCAGGGCCGTATCAATACAACTGGCGACGACGCTGATGGCGTGCTCATTCAAAGCATAGGCGGTGGCGGTGGGCTCGGCGGCAATGCGGGTTCAGACGCATCCGCGGGGCCGTCCACTTACAATATCCCGGATACGCCCAGCGATGATCCGCCCAACGACGACCCGCCCCCTCCTGACGACACAGACCTGGGCAGCTACTCACTAGCGGTGGGAGTCGGCGGTTCGGGTGGCGCGTCCGGCAAAGGCGGCGCCGCTGAAGTTGACTATTCTGGCTGGATCGTCACACAGGGTGCCCATGCAGATGGCATGGTGGTGCAGTCCGTCGGAGGCGGAGGCGGTGTGGGCGGCGCGTCTTCGGCAAAAGGCGCCAAAGGCAGTTCCCAGGCCAACATCGCGGTGGGCGGCAGCGGCGGTGCCGCCGGCAATGGGGGCACCATCACATTGAACATGACCAGCGATCCATCCAATGACCAAGGCATCTTGGACACATCGGGAGACGTAAGTTATGGCCTGCTTGCGCAATCCATAGGCGGCGGAGGCGGGCAAGGCGCCGTCGGCTCGGACATTATCACGAAGTCTACCGTCGAGAACCCATCCATTGTCCTGGGATGGGGCGGATCGGGCGGCAATGGCGGCGACGGTGGTACCGTTGCCATGAACGCAGCCAATAGCGGGGTTTCGGTGGCAACGTCGGGCTACGACTCGCACGGCATTGTCTTGCAGTCCATAGGCGGCGGAGGCGGCACGGCGGCGATCAGCGGCGCGAGCCTTAGCGGCACGACGAACAATCCGCAGCTGAACTTGCAAATGGGCGGTGGCGGTCGCATGGGAAACAGCAGTGGCGGCGACATCGATGTGAACTCTTGGGTGCGCATCACCACCGCAGGTGACCATGCCTTTGGCTTCGTAGCACAGTCCATAGGCGGCGGAGGCGGCATTGCATCCGCCGGCCCCGGTGCCAACATCCAGTCTGTCAACCTGGCGGCCCCCTCCACCGGAAACTCCCTGCACGGCGGCAACCTGAACATCGATTTCCGTTCCGATAATACAAGCAAACAATTGAGCTCCATTTCCACCACGGGGCGTGGCTCGCACGGCATCGTGCTGCAGTCCATAGCCGGCGGTGGTGGCATCGGAGGCGACACCGCCAACAGTCCGTTGGCTTTAGGATGGAAGGACGGCGATGCGGCGCCATCATCTGGACAGGTCAGTGGCGACATCTCTTTGACTTTGGGCGGAAACATCACAACGACGGGTGACGGCGCCCACGGGGTGATAGCACAGTCTTTGAGCGCGCCCGGCGGACTTGGCGGCAATAGCGCAGGCAGCTTCGCGGGTACGCTGACCCAATCAAAAGGCGGCGATGGCGGTGTTTCCGGAGGCATCACCATGGCAATAAATGGAACCGTTCAGGTTCAGGGCAAAAACGCCTGGGGCCTGTTTGCCCAGACTTACGATACCCAATCGAGCACGCCCAAACCCGTGGACATCACTGTATCGGGGACGGGCAATGTATCAGGCAGTAGTAGAACGAACAACCAGCAAACAGGTGGCGCCATCTGGATAGACAGTCCTGCCGCCAGCACCGTTACCATCAAACCCAACGGCATGGTGGACGGTCTTCTGAGCCACGCTGCCGTCCAGCAAACCGGAGGCGGTTCGACCATAGTCGTCAACTCCGGCAACCTTAACGGTAATTTAGTGGGCGATGCCACTGATACTGAGCCAGCAGTATCGCTATCGAACTTCGGCACTTTCTCCGGCGCCGATCTCGTGCAAGGCCATATCGTCAACCAGGGCCAGGTGCTTATCGGTAAAACTGCCGGCGGCGACGCCATGCGCGTTACAGGCGACTTCACGCAGGGTAGTCAAGGCGTGCTGCAGGTGGCGACTGACTTCGTGGCGAAGAGCGCCGACCTTTTGACTGTGGACGGGCATGCCAGGCTGGCCGGCAAAGTCAAGGTGATCGCCAGCACGCTGATGCCCAATCGCGAGCTCACCTTCCTGCAGGCAGGCGCCCTTACGCCAAACGCCGCCATGCAAGGCGAGTCCGAGCTGTTTACGTATCGGACTCATCAGGCCGGCAATTCGCTCGCTTTATCGGTTGACGCCGCAAAGTTCAACGAGATTTCCACCTCTTATGGCGTCGGAAGCAACCTCCATGCTGTTGGGCAACACCTGCAGGACATATGGGACCGTGGCAGCAGCGAAGAATTCGGCGCCATGTACGCCGCTCTGAACCGGTCCGCCGGTCAAGACGGCGCAAGTTATGCCAGCGCGCTGAATGATCTTTCGCCTGGTGTGCTGGCCGCGCCCGCAGCGCTGAAGCAAGCCGACATGGTGTCATTTTCCAACTCCCTGATGAGCTGCCCCAGCTATGCTGAAACAGGCACACAGATGGGCGAACGTGACTGCGTCTGGGGTCGAATCGCTGGCAACACGACGCGGATGGATGGCAGCCGCGGCACGCCGGGGTTGAAGTCCGAAGGGGTGTCGTATCAGATGGGTGTGCAACGCGGCATCAAGCCAAACTGGTTTGTTGGTGTGGCGGGCGCTTATGAAAACAGGACGATACGGTCCGATGAGCGGCGTCAACACATAAAGGGCGACACGGGCTATCTGGGCGTTTCCCTAAAGTATGAGCATGGTCCCTGGACCTTCGCCGGGGCATTGACCGGCAGTGTCGGCTCCTTCGACAACACCCGCAGCGCCGCATTGATGGGCGCACAGGCCAGGAGCGATTCGCGCGTCACCTCCATCGGTCAGCGCCTGCGCGCTGCCTATACCCACGCCATGCCCAACTCCTACATCAAACCATTCGTCGACCTGGATGTGATTCACACGCGCATGTCTTCGTTCGATGAACGCGGCGCGGGTCCATTGAATCTGCATGTGGAGGGCGTCAGCAAGTGGTCGGCAATCATCTCGCCCGGCGTGGAAGTGGGCGGCCGCTTCGATCTGGACAATGGCTACACCGTTCGTCCTTATGCCAGCATTGGGGTATCGCTCTCCAGCACCGATAAGTGGGATACACGCGCCCGCTTTGCGAATGCGCCGGCCGGCACGGACCCCTTCAGGTCCACGCTGGAAACCGGGAGAGTCTTTGGCCAGGTATCGGGGGGCGTTCAGGTGCTGAGCAAGAATGGCATGGACATCAGGCTTCAATACGACGGGCTGCTGTCCAATCAAGTCCGCAGCCATTCAGGATCCTTGAAAGCCAGTTGGCAGTTCTAAGGGGCGATGGGGACGCCACTTACGCCGGGCATTAGCGAAAATTTGCCGAAAGTATCGTGGCTTCAGCTTGCGAGAGTTCGCTGGCCGCAACACGGGCTAATCCACGATAGATCATTCGGCCGTAAAGATCTCCCAGCGTGACCAGCTCGGGAGCCAGACTCACGCCGTCGCTGGGCGACTTGACGCGCAGCCGATTGATCACCTCTTCGATCTCTTGGATTGTCCATATCGTGTCGGCCATCGTGCTTCTCCTTCGTGGGACGCAAGGAAAGTGCCTGGGGCGCCGTGCTCCGGCGCCCGAGCCGTTCGCTTGGATCGGCCTGCGTGGACTTTAGTGTAATACCGATATCCAAAGCGGCCGGCTAGTTACACTAATGGCGGATCGGTCTCCCGTTCAGGATGGCGATGTTTTGCCAACGATGCAATAAAGGCTGAGACCGCTTTTTTGCTCGTGCTCTTGGAAAGGGTCAGGCCACCGTCAGGCTCCTCGATCGGTATGCCGGCCTGGGTCAACAAGTCGGCCCCCTGGCCAACAGCCAGCACGGCCTTGCCGTGACGGAACAGGTCCCGGATGAACTCATGGGCCAGCCCATCGGCGCACAGGGCCTGCACCGCGGCCTCTCCATCCGGAACCACGGCGGCATCGAACAGCACGGATGGGCTGTTCTTGAATGAGGCATCCACGTCCAAAGGCACAGCCCGCTCAGCCTGAATCAGCCCGACGTGCCCGCCCACCAGCCGGACTACAGCGCCTTCCCTGATCAGTTGTTCGGCGATCTGCCGGACGGTATCGGCATTGACGCCGTCGGCGACCATGATGGCGATCTTACGGGTTCGTATTTTTCCTTCGCCGGGCCGGGCCAGCAGTGACAGCGCCTCAGAGTGTTCCACTTCAGGCTTGATGGTTTGTTTGTTGGCGCGGGGCAGCGGCTCGGGCAATGCCGGCATGCCCAGGTTGGCGGCGACCGCTTGCGCCAGTTCTTCCGAGACGTTGCGCAGCGATGCGACCATGCGGTGCCGGATGCCCGGCACCGTCAGTTTGCTCAGTTCAAAAGAGAAGGCGTCGATGATGTGCTGTTTTTCATGCTCTGCCTGGCTGTCATAGAAAAGAGTGGCCTGGTTATAGTGCTCGGCAAACTTCTCGGGTTTGCCGCGCAGCTCATCGGCGGCTATGGGTTCTGGAAAGGGCATGAAGCCGGCAGTGCCAGCCTGGAACGGGCAGCCGCCCGCCAGGGAGTTGGGCTCGTAGGCCACGCGTCCGCGATGTATGGCCTGGCGGTGCATGCCGTCGCGCTGGTTGTTGTGCACGGGAGCCAGCGGCGCATTGATGGGCAGTTCGTGAAAGTTGGGCCCGCCCAGGCGGGATATCTGGGTGTCCACATAGGAATGGATGCGGCCGGCGAGCAGTGGGTCGTTGGTGAAGTCGACGCCGGGCACGACGTGGGCCGTACAGAAGGCGACCTGTTCGGTTTCGGCGAAGAAGTTGTCCGGGTTGCGATCAAGCACCATCCGGCCGATGGGCGTGACCGGCACGAGTTCCTCGGGGATGATTTTGGTGGCGTCCAGTACGTCGAAAGAAAACGACTCCGCCAGCTCTTCGTCAAAGACCTGGACACCAAGCTCCCATTCCGGGTACTCCCCCGCTTCAATCGCTTCCCAGAGATCGCGCCGGTGGTAGTCGGGGTCCGCGCCGGAGATCTTGACCGCCTCGTCCCACACATGCGAGTGCGTTCCCAGCTTGGGATTCCAGTGAAACTTGACGAGCTTTGAAACGCCATCGTCATTCACGAATCGGAACGTGTGAACGCCGAATCCCTGCATCATGCGATAGCTGCGAGGTATGCCGCGATCGGACATCACCCACATGATGGTGTGAGTCGACTCCGGCATCAACGAAATGAAATCCCAGAACGTGTCGTGAGCCGAGGCCGCCTGGGGCATGCCGTGATGCGGTTCCGGCTTGACCGAATGCACCAGGTCCGGGAACTTCATCGCGTCCTGGATGAAGAATACCGGTATATTGTTGCCGACCAGGTCCCAGTTGCCCTGATCGGTGTAGAACTTGACCGCGAAGCCGCGTACGTCGCGCGCCGTATCCTTGGAGCCGCGCTCTCCCGCCACGGTCGAGAATCGCACGAAAACTGGCGTACGCTTGCCCGCTTCGGCAAACAGCGAGGCACAGGTCAGATCCGTCAGCGGTTTATAGCACTCGAAGTAGCCATGCGCCGCCGATCCGCGTGCGTGGACGATGCGTTCAGGAATGCGCTCGTGGTCGAAATGCGTGATTTTCTCGCGCAGGATGAAATCCTTCAGCAGCGCCGGTCCGCGCAGGCCGGCCTTGAGCGAGCTTTGGTTGTCCGCGACGGGTACGCCTTGGTTGGTCGTCATGGCCTGGCCGCCGCTATCGGCGCGTACACGCGGCAACTCACCGCCGGCGGCGTTGATTCCGGCCTTTGCCTTGGCGCCGGTCTTGTCGGAGCTATTATTTTCCGATAGTGTGCTGGCCGAGGCCGTTTCGTTAGCCGGAGCGGCTGTTGCGCCCTCGGGAGGCCGGGAGGCCAGTTCTCCATATTCGGCGGCTTTGTTCGCATTGGCGGGCATCCCTTTCACCATATCGCCCACCGTTCGCGACTGTTTCAAGGCGGGATGTTTGGCGCCGGACGAGGGGGGCAGCGCGGGTCCGCTGTCCGAGTTCAGGTAGGCGCTGTCCAATGCGGACTGTTGCGGTTCCCTGGGTTTCTGGGTCTTGCGTGTTGCCATGTCACTCTCCTTTCAGGGTGGGTCGGTACGAGCTTCAAAGGTTGTTGCCGGTTCGGCTTGTGGCCAGGCGCGGCGAAGTGCGGCGGCGAATCCGTCGGCTACTCGGGAAACGGGGCGTGCGCTGGTGCTTACGCGTGGCAGGGAGGTCCAGGCTATAGAAGCGCCTGTTTGCACCAGCTTGTCTACCAGGGCTTGATCTTCGCTGCAGGCCAGGGCTTCGAAGCCCCCGGCTTGTTGATATACATTGGCGTCGATACCCAGGTTGGCGCCGTGCACATGCCGGTGACCCTCTTTGTCCTGATACTGGGCCAGGAAAGCGGTCCGCGCCAGTTCGGCATAGTGGCCGTGGCTGGACCACCCGGACACTTCGACGGTGCCGCACACCACCTGGGTGCGCAGCGAGAGCTGGTGGTATAGCCAGGCCTCGGATACGACCGTGTCGGCGTCAGTAAATGCCAGCCACCGTGCACCGGCTTCGAGTAAATGCCTGGCGCCGGCGGCCCGCGCCAGCCCGACATTGCGATACGCCCCGGCAAGCCGGGTCACCGGCCAGGCCTGCGCGCGCAATGCCGTACGATCTGTGCAGGCGTCAAGAACCACGACGACAGTCACGGTTTCGTTGTCCAGACCGCTGTGTCCGGCTGCGCAAATTACGGAGGCAAGGCAACGATCGATATGTTGTTCCTCATCATGCGCGGGTATGCAGATGCCGATCATGCGTCGCCCCGCTCATGCTTGCGCCATATGTCCAGCCGAAAATGTTCGTCGCCATGCGACACGAGGCGCTTCAGTCCGGGATGCCCATCCACCATCGCATGCATCTTGTCGGTGTTTTGGCAGCGATCGTGGAATTCGTCGGTATAGTGGCACATGAGCCAGTCGCCACCGGGCGCCAAAGACTGCAGACACTGAATCAACAACTCGTCCAGATCCGGATCGTCCAGATAATAGGCAAGCTCCGAGACGACGATCAGGTCGGCTTGCTTTATGGGCATGTCTGGCCACGCGGCCGGGATACGCATTATCTGAGCGTGCACGTTCGATATGCCGTCATCGGTCAGGCGCTGGCGGCAACGCGCGATAGCGGTTTCGGAGAGATCGACCGACTGAACGGTTTGACACCTGGCCGCCAGAAGCATCGTGGTGTCGCCTGTTCCGCAGCCGAGTTCGAGCGCACACTGATAGCGTTCACATGGCAGGCAGGCCAGAAGCAACGATCGCTTGCGTCGCTCGTACCAGGCGGTTCCCAGCGCCCAGGGATCGGAATGTTGCTTATATAAGGCCTCGAAATCGGTCATTGGAATACCACTTCATAGGGTCGCTGCAATCTGGCCAATGCATAATCAGGCAGGATGGCGGGCGAACCCGTATCCGGGTCGGGTTGCAACTGGCTTTGAAACGACTGTATGGCGTGGGCTTTGAGGCGCTGCGTTTCAGGGTCGAGCATGATCGCCACGGCGCGGCGGCTCGGAAAATCGCCGGCGTAGGGGTCGGCCCAGTGCCATCCCCAGATTGGCACTTCCAGGAAGCGGCATTGTTTCAGGCGGGCGGCATAATGGCTGGCGCGGGCGGACGCTTCATGATCCGGATGGCCATCCAGACGCCAGGGCGCAAAGACGGTATCGCCGGGCGCGAACGACTCGGCCAGCATCATGGCGAGCTCCTGTTCGTGGCGCGCGACGGCGCCATCCGGCATGGCCAGGCGTTTTCGCAGGCAGGTCGGGCAGATCAGCGCCATGGCTCGTTCACTTTCCTCCGTACGGACCGTTGCCAGCACGTCCCGTGCCCAATGTGGGGAGTCCGGGTGGCTCGCCTCGCCGTCCGTCACCGCCCAAACATGAATCGCGATACCCAGAAGCGATAGCTGCCTGATGATGCCCGCGCAGCCCAGGATTTCGTCGTCCGGATGCGGCGCAACAATGTGCACAACCCCACTGCCACCCAGAAGGTTGTCTATCTTTTGCCGCTTCAGGGGGCGGTGCTCGAACAGCGCCTGCCAGATGCGTTCGGAAGTGCCTTCCCCTTTGATGAGGCGTTGCGAATTCAAAGTGCCCAAAGCGTGGCCTCTTGCAGCTTCATTATTTTCCGCCCATGGGCTGCCTGATCACGCTCGGCGTGGCTTTGGCGGATGAATACAGGCAGATCCGCAAGCGCGCGCGCCAGACTCAAGTTCTTGCACATGGGGCCGGCCCCAAGGGCTCTGGGAGTTCGGTAAAGAATGGTTTCCGCAGCGGACTCCACCGCCAATCGCGCTCGCCCTACGGCCAGCGCGCACGGGTCGTGGGGATTTGCATCTATTTCTGTTGCCGCGTCCCGCAGCAGGCTGGCAGCTTGGGCAAGCGCGACATCCATCGCCCCCAAGTGGGCCATGGCGTGTGGATCGTCCGGTTTTTTCCGGGCATGGCAATGGGCGTGTGAAACGATGGCTTGTGCCGCGCCATACCAGCAGGCCGCAATGCCGGCTCCGCCGTGATGGAATCCGGGTCTGTCGACATAGCTGCCGGCGGGGCCGACGAGCGTACCGTGCGCATCGTTGAATACAACGTTCACGCTGCCCGTCTCGGCCATGCCTACAGCATGCCATCCGTCTGTGCTTACCTTGATACCGGGCTGCTTCATATCAACAGCGACAAGACGCTGCTTACCTTCTTCATCCCAGCCGCTGATCAAGGCATGGCTGGCCAGCGTCGCGCCGGAGCACCAGGCCTTGGTGCCGCTGAGCACGGCAGCCGCTCCGGGCAGGCCGGAAGAAGAGATGCTGATTCTTTTATCCGGCGGCTCGGCGCACCAGACTGCCCAAATGTGTGGCTGAGCATGCAGGCCGGTATGGCCCAACTCATGCAGTATTGCCAATGCATCCGCGTGGCTTTCATACAGCTTGGCGCAGCAGAGGTCATGCCCGGCGATCGCGGCAAACAAGCGCCAGCGGTCGAGCGTTGATCCCGACCCGGGCAGGGGCGGCGCCGCATCATTGGCGTGAATCAAACGCTGCAGCGTCGCTAACGCATGATGTTGTCCCGCCGCTTGTTCCAGGACGGATAGCAAGACTGCAAAATCACTGCCTGAAGATGGAGATTGTGGAGCGTTCATGCGCAGGTATCCGGACTTTGTTAAAACTGATGTGGAAGTTCGATGCTCTAGGGGTTTCTTCTAGTGCTTTCAAACCAGGCACGAGGTTTGCTCGACGCCATCGATAATTTACGAGGGGAGTGCCATGACGCCAGTATCCACAGTATTCACCACGGAACGCAGACATTTGCTGGAGATCATTGACGGCCTGATAGAGGGGATCGTCCTTCTGGACGTCAACCGCCATATTGCCTGGGCCAATGACACTGCCTTGACCATGCATGGGGCCAAGCAATTATCGGACCTGGGCGGAACGGCGGCCGGCTACCGGAAATGCTATAGCTTGCGTTTCAGGAACCAGCGCAAATTATTGGCGAAACAGTATCCGATGGACCGGGCTCTTGCCGGAGAACCGTTCAAGGACATGGTTGTCGAAGTCAGCAGCAAGCGGGACCCCGATTTTTATCGTGTCCACCAGATCCGGAGCCTCGTTCTTAATGACGCCGAAGGAGGGTCTGAGGGAATGGTCCTGGTGCTTATGGATGTTACGGAACGCTATAGCGCCGAAGAACGCTTCGAAAAAACCTTCAATGCCAATCCCGCGCCGGCATTGATCTGCACACTGGCGGATATGCGTTATGTCAAGGTGAACCAGGGTTTTCTCCAGATGACCGGATATGCGCGACAAGACGTACTCGGCCATCATGTCAATGAGGTGGATGTGCTGGGAGACACGCCGCAGCGAGAGGATGCGGAGCGCCGCCTCAAGGATGGCCGGACCATTCCGCAAATGGAAACAAGCATCCCTTTGCCCGAAGGCGGCGACAAGCTGGTCGTCGTGGCCGGGCAGCCCATAGAAATGGGCGAAGAGCTTTGCATGCTGTTTACCTTCAACGATCTGGAACCGCGGCGCAAGGCTGAAAATGCCTTGCGATACAGCGAGGAGCGTTTCTCCAAAGCCTTCCGGCTGGCACCTGTCCCCATGGTATTGACTACGCCGGATGGAAAAGTGCTGGAGGTCAATGACGCTTTCGTTGAAGCGACAGGCTACCATTTTGAAATGCTCAGCCAAGAGCATGGGTCGTTGGCCAAGCTCTGCACCGAGCCCCTGGATTACGAGCGGGCAATGGCGAAGCTGCAGGAAGGCGTTGGTATTCGCAGCCTGGACTTCCAGCTGCGTACGCACGACGGATCGCTGCTCGATTGCCTTGTTTCGGCTGAACCGGTGGTCATTCAAGAGCAGCGATGTATCCTGGGTGTAATACAAGACGTCACGGAGCGCAAGCGCAGCGAAGGCGAGTTGATGTCCGCGATAGAGGCTGTCATGCAGGATACTTCGTGGTTCAGCCAGTCTGTCATAGAGAAGCTGGCGCAGATCCGCGAGCCGCGGGCCGCAGCCAAGGCGGACCCCGAATTGGCTGACCTTACGCCGCGGGAACGTGAAATCCTGGGTCTGATTTGCCAGGGCTTGAGCGATCCCGATATTGCCCATCATCTGCATGTGTCGCGCCATACGGTGCGCAATCATGTGGCCTCGCTGTATAGCAAGCTAGACGTGCACCGGCGTAGCGATGCCATCATTTGGGCGCGTCAGCGAGGCATTGTGGGCTACGAGGAATCAGCGCGCTCGAGGCGGTCGAAACGGTAATGTTGTACTAATCGAATTAGTACTGCCTTCGCTTTTTCGCAGCCTTTGTCCTTGCCTATAGTGCAGGTGTCCCGCATCGCTCAGGATAGTCATCCAGGACCGATTGGACAGGACACTTTTTAACGAACGAAGAAGGGAGTCTGCTATGGACAACGATCGAATCAAGGGCGCAGCTAAAGAAGTCAAGGGCACCATCAAGGAAGCCGCGGGTAAGGTGACGGGAAGCCGCCAGACTGAAGCCGAAGGCAAAGCGGAAAAAACCATTGGCAGCGTCCAGCGCAATATCGGCGAGGCCAAGGACCAGGTTCGCGATGCGCTGAAGGATAAGAAATAAAGGTGTCCCTGTAAGCCTCTTCGCGGCTTTCGAGCCGCGAAGAGGCTATACGCATGGCATCACGCAGCCCGCGTTGTGTTCTTATGCCGTCTTTCCGGCAGCATGAACGCGGCCAACCCCAACAGGGGCAGGAACGAGCATACTTTGAACACGAACTCGATGCTGGTGGCATCGGCCAGGCTGCCCAGGGCGGCGGCCCCGATGCCGGCCATGCCAAAGGCCAGGCCAAAGAACAGGCCCGAGATCATGCCGGTTTTGCCTGGAACCAGCTCTTGAGCATAAACCAGGATGGCGGAAAATGCCGAGGCGATGATCAGGCCGATGACAAAAGTCAGCGCGACCGTCCAGAACAAATTGGCGTAGGGCAGCAGCATCGCAAATGGCGCCGTGCCCACGATGGAGCCCCAAATGACGCGTTTGCGGCCAATGCGGTCGCCGACCGGGCCGCCCACCACCGTGCCGACGGCGACGGCGAACAGAAAGACAAACAGGCAGTACTGGGCGTTCTGGATGGACAGTTCGAAACGGTGCATCAGATAAAAAGTCAGGTAGCTGTTCAGCCCTGCCAGATAGAAGTACTTCGAGAAGATCAGGACAAGCAGGATGAGCAGCGCGCCTTGAACCTGGCGGCGGCTCAGGCCTGTTTCGGTTCGGGCCAGCGAGGCGCGGCCGCGCACGGTATTCAAGTTGGCGGCGTACCAGCGGCTTACTCGTGTCAGGATCAGCATGGCAGTCAGCGCGGCCAGCGATACCCACGCAACGCTGCGCTGGCCGAATGGAACAATGACGAGTGCGGCCAATAAAGGGCCCAGCGACGATCCAAGGTTGCCGCCGACCTGAAAAATGGACTGCGCCAGGCCGTGCTGGCCGGCCGACGCCATACGGGCCACGCGGGATGATTCGGGGTGAAAGACAGATGAACCCATGCCGATCAGGGTTGCCGCCGCCACGACGCTGCCAAAGTTCCAGGCCTGCGAGAGCAGCAGCAGGCCGGCCAGCGTGAACCCCATGCCGATGGGCAGCGAATAGGGCTTGGGCCGCCGGTCGGTGAAGGCGCCTATCAGGGGCTGCAGCAGCGACGATGAAAACTGGAACGCCAGGGTGATGATGCCGATCTGCGCAAAGCTGAGTGAGAAGTTGCCTTTGAGCACCGGGTACAGGGCCAGCAGCACCGACTGCATCATGTCGTTGAGCAGGTGGGAAATGCTGATGGCTCCGAGGATGCGGTAGGCAACGCCGCTATCTTTTCCGGACGTTGTCGCGGGCTCGGCGCTCGCGCCGGTGACGTGAGCGGGCTGTTCGGCCGCGGTGCTGGATTCAGTAGAGGGAATCGCGGAGGCTTGGCTCATGGTTTGGGCTATATATAGGAGACGTGGCAATGAAACCCGGGTTGAGTGTCTGCTTTCAACCACTGGATTCCGAAATATAGAGGGGGTGTGGCTGACTGTCATTAGAATATTAGACATTCACTGTTGAGTTTCGGCCAAGCCATGAACCCCATCATCAAATTACTTGAAAAAGCGGATCGCGACGTGGTCGTCGCACAGTCCGAGTATCCGGACGGATATGTCGGGGCCAGCCATAGCCATCAGCGCGTGCAATTGCTGCATGCCATCAGCGGCATCATGCAGCTGGAGACCGATGAAGGCTCATGGATTGTGCCCCCGGGTTTCGCTCTGTGGATTCCCGCCGGCGTGCATCATCTGCTGCGCACTACACGTGTGACCACGCGCAGCCTGTACTTTCGCTCGCAGGCCTTACACCCGGCCCCCCGGGCCTGCCAGGTCATCGAGGTATCTCCGTTGTTGCGCCAGCTTATCGATGCCGCGGCGCAACTGCCCGTCCTGTACGATGTTCGCCAGCGTGATGGCGCCCTGATGCGTCTGCTTGTGCTCGAAGCCAGCCAGGCGCCCGCCGTGTCCTTCCATTTGCCGATGCCGCGCGATCCCGCGCTGGCGGCCCTGTGCAATGCCTTCTTTGCCGCACCCACGCAGACGGCCACCCCCGCCCGGTGGGCGGCGGCGCTGCATGTCAGCGAGCGTACTTTTTATCGCCGTTTCACGGCCGGAACAGGCATAAGCTTCATAGCGTGGCGGCGCCAGGCTTGCGTATTCGTGGCGATATCGCGCCTGTCGCGCGGCGATAGCGTAACCCGCATAGCGCTCGATATGGGCTACGAGAGCCCCTCGGCATTTTCCGTCATGTTCAGGAAGGCGACGGGGCGGGCGCCCAGCGCCTATGTTCGGCGGGTCGCGGCTTGACGCATGGGCAGTAACGGCTTTCGGCGCCAAATCCGCAGGGCAGCGTTTCACCTGCCCTGCGGATTTCCGAGACTAGCTCATTCGAATGAGATTTTTGCGTCTTGGATTAACTTGCCAAAGCGCTGGTAATCTTGCTCAAGCCTTTCCGTCATGTCCGCAGCGGAGCCTGCTGCGGGTACATACCCCATTTCCGTCAATTTCTGGCTAATCTTTGGCGATTTCAGAATTTCATTCACCTCTGTGTTGAAACGTTCAATGGCCTCGGGAGGCGTTGCAGCGGGCGCGGAAAAACCAATCCATACAGCGATATCAAAGCCACCAACACCTGCTTCATCAACGGTCGGCACGTCCGGCAGCCCGACAAATCGTTTGGCAGTAGAAACAGCCAGCATCTTGAGGTTGCCAGCCTCGACATGCTGGCGAACGGGTCCCAATGAACTAAAGGTTGCATCAACTCGGCCCGCAAGCACATCTGATACGGCGGCCACCTGGCCTTTATAGGGTACGTGCAGCATGGGTGCATCCGCCATGATCTTGAATAACTCAGCAGCCAAATGCCCTGAAGAGCCGTTGCCGGAGGACGCAATCGTCAGGGAATCTGGGGATTTCCGCGCCAGATCGATGAGTTCCTGGACGTTGCTGGCTCCCAGGTCTTTTCTCGTGACCAGGAATAAGGGAACGTCGGCGATCAGGGCAACATGATTAAAAGCTGTCGCTGGATCATACGGAACATTCTGGAGGTGAGGAATGATGGTAAATGGCGGATCAGAACCGCCGATCAAGGTATAGCCATCAGGAGTGGCCGCAGCGCCGGCACGCGCGCCGATGACGCCTGCCGCACCGCCGCGGTTTTCCACAATTACCGGTTGGCCAAGCGCGGCTGCCAGTTCTTCGCTGACAATGCGAATGGTTGTGTCGGCTGCCGCGCCCGGTGAAAAGGGGACGATTACATTTACGGCGTGGCCAGGCGTCCAGGATGGTTGGGCCAGCGCTGGCGCCAAGCCAGATAATAATAGTGTGAGTAACACTCTAATCAAGTACTTCATTTGCTGTCTCCTTTGGGTGCTTTTAATGGTTTTGGTGATTGCGGTTCTGGTTACAGGGTTATTAGGCCGTTGTCTTGCCCCAGCCGGGGCGCTTCCTCATGCGAACCAGGCCGGTGACCGCTGATGGTAAATGGCAAGCCAACCGTTAGGCGAGACGTTTTGGTCGAGATATTGATGATGGCTTGCTGTTTGACTTGCTCGGAGGCTACGGCTTCCGGAATCGTGTTGTAGCCGGAGCAAGGGACGCCAGCCTCTTGAAGCAGCGCCGTCCAATGTGCGCGTGGTTTTTTGTTGAGGATGGCTGATAGGGTTTCTACCAAAGCTTGTTTGTTTTTCATCCGGGATGCGTTGGTTGCATACTCAGGCATTGTTGCCCATTCCGAATGGCCCAGTGCCTTGGCTAAACGAGAAAACTGTGCGTCGTTGCCGGCGGCAATGACAAGCGGGCCATCTTGGGCCGGGAATGCATCGTAAGGGATGAGTAATGGATGGCCATTTGCCCGGCGCTCAGGCGTGCGCCCCTCATTCAGATAGCCACTGACATCCATCGAAATCCATGCGAGGGCGGTATCAAGTAGCGAAAGATTGATGACTGCGCCGCAGCCTGTTTGATCGCGCTTGCGTAATGCGGCCAGAGCGGAAATAACGATCCACATGCCCGAGCCCATATCCACAATCGATGGTCCCGTTCTTAGCGGGGGGCCATCGGGCGTGCCGTTGACACTGGCCAGCCCGCTGTATGCTTGTGCCAAAGGCTCGAACCCAGGCAAGGCACTCAGGGGCCCGTTCTGGCCAAAGGCGGATAGATCGCAGTAAACAAGGCGGGGGAATCGTGCGGTAAGGGTAGGGCCGTCGATGCCGTATTGGGCCACAATGCCTGGGCGCAGATTACTGATGACAATATCGGCAGTCGCGACCAATTTCAAGAGTGCCGCTCGCCCGGACTCGGACTTGAAGTCCAAGGCTACAGATCGCTTGCCCCGGTTAAGGTCGCGAAAAAGCAATGCGTCGCCGTCCTCAAAAGGTTGGCCCATGCGGCGCGCCGCGTCGCCATGGGCCGGCTCTTCGATTTTGATGACTTGCGCGCCGAGATCAGACAGGATCATGCCGCCGTAAGGCGCTGACAGGAACTGGCCCAGCTCAATGACCCGGATGCCTTGCAGCCAATCGTTGGTTTGCGCGCTCATGCTTCATCCGTTGCTTGTATAGGTTCTCTTGTCAATGCGTCGATATTGCGGGTCATTTAAATTAGGCCCCCTTAAAGCTTGGTTCGCGTTTTTCGGCGAAGGCGGCTCGGCCCTCTTTGACGTCCTCGGTTGCCAGAAGGTGCCGAATCATGACTTGCTCCATTCGAAGGCCGGTTGCCATATCGACATCCAGGCTTCTCACGGCAAGTTCCTTTGTCGCTTGTACGGCGAGGGGTCCATTTCGAATGATTCGATGGGCGTACTCGCGTGCTTTTTCCATCAACTCGTCTCGAGGCACAACGGCGTTGACCAGTCCCCATTTATGGGCTTCATGGGCTGAAATCGGGTCGCCCGTCAGCAGCATTTCCATGGCGATCGCGTAAGGCAGCTGGCGCAGTGGCCGCTGGGTGCCGCCATTGGCGGCGAGTAAGCCGCGTTTGACTTCGGTAATGGCGAATGTGGCGGTATCGACGGCCACGCGTATGTCGGTGGCGAACAAAAGCGTGATGCCGCCGGCAAAGCAATTTCCATTAACCGCGGCGATTACGGGCTTCCAGACCTCCAGCCCACGATTTAAAAGCTGATCTTTTTGCGTCAGGAACATATCGCCCATCCCATCAAAGACCGACTCCATGTTCTTTAGGTCTGCGCCCGCGGAAAATGTTTTCTCGCCTGCGCCGGTGATGATGGCTGCCAGGATCTTGGGGTCGTCTCGAACCCGCGTCCAGGCTTGCGAGAGCGCTGCGTAGTGCTCGCCGTCCATTGCGTTATGTTTTTCTGGGCGGTTGATCGTGATGGTACAGATGCCGTCCGCAATTTCTATATCGACTGACATGGCTATTTCCTTGGTTTTAGGCTATTTGCGCGTTCCAGAATCGTTCTGGCCTGACGCAAGTGAGGCATATCAAGCATCTTTCCATCCAGTCCAACGACTCCCAGCGTGTCATCCTCGAAGCTGTTAACGACGCGCTGCGCGTGTTCGATTTCTTCGCGGGTTGGCGTAAACAGATCGTTGATGACGTCTACCTGATCGGGGTGAATGGCCAGCTTTCCAGTGAAACCGGCTTTGCGGGCAAACACACACTCTTCACGCAGGGTGGCGGGATCCAGATAATCACCGCATATCGTATCGATCGGGCTGACTTCGGAGGCGCTTGAGGCAAGAAGGCAAACACCGCGAGCGTAGGCATACAAGGTTTCGAAGGTGCCATCAGGTCCACGGTTGGTGCTCGCTCCAAGGGCCGCCATCAGATCGATCGGCCCCCAGGAAAAACCAACGAGTCTTGAAGTTGCTCCCATGAACGTGTGGGCTTTCAAGATAGACTCCGCAGTTTCGGTGAGTGTAGGAAGAACTTGCACCGAGCCGCACTCGATGGCAGCTTGGGTCTCCAAGGCACTCAGGTAATGGTCAAGCGCCAGCAAGTCATTGCCTGAGCGCACTTTGGGGACCACGATGCCATCGGGGCAGCCGCCGACAACAGCGGCGATATCAGCAAGTGCGCCCGAGTCTTGTATGGGCTTGCAACGCACCCATATTTGTTGAGATCGGCTACCGGGTTTGTGTTGATCCAGATACTCCCGCGTCAGGGCGCGCGCAGCCTGAGCATTGGATGCGCTGACTGAATCTTCCAAGTCCAGAATGAGCGCGTCGGCCGGCACTGAACCCGCCTTGGCAAGTTTCCGCTCACTGTCGCCTGGAACAAACAAGAAGGATCGAACCGGTGTCGTCATGTGTTTCTCTCAAATGCTTGATGGGTTGATCTGTTGAAATAACTAATAGATAAACAAAGCGATTAAGATCGAACTTTCTTTACTCACCGTGCTGTATTCGTTCATGCTAACGAGCCATCTAGAAGTTTGGCTTATGATTGTGATAGGTAGGGGTTATGGCATTTACACTGATTCAGTTGCAGCATTTTGGCGCGGTCGTACGGTATGGATCCTTTTCTGCGGCGGCCAGAGCGCTTGGTGTGGCGCAGCCAGCCGTTAGCCAGTCGGTAGCAATCCTGGAAGAAGAATTGGGTGTGCGGCTTTTTGATCGGAATTCGAGAAAATGCACCCCGACAGCCGCGGGTCTTGTTTTTGCGAATGAAGCGGCTGAGATTGCCCGGAAAGTCTCGGAAAGCCGCGAGAGGATACGGCAGTTCCAAATAGGGAATTCCGGCCAGATAGTATTGGGCCTTACCCCGGGCGTAAGCAACCTCATTGGGGAGCATTTATTACGTCACATGCGCCAGATCGCGCCCGGGCTGGACATCATCATTGTGGAAGCTTTCATGGCTCGTCTTCGCGAGCTTTTGATTGAAGAGCGTGTTGATTGCGCGGTGACATACGGGATTGGCGAGGCCGATCAGTCGATGCGTACCTGGTCAATTGGCTATGAACCCTTTTGCCTGGTTGGTAAACCAGAGTTGCTGGCCCAACTACCCGACAGCACAACTGTCAGCATTGAGGAAATTTCCCGTCTTCCCTTGTTCCTGGCGACGCTTTCCAATGAGGAAGGGGTGGGGCGGCTGCTGACCAAAAAGGCCAGGGAGCAGGGGCTCCAGCTGGATGTGCGCCATCAAGTCCAATCGCTTTCGTTGATCAGGCGTCTACTGCTCCGCAAGGGCCTGGCGACGGTTACGCCAATCGGGGCAATTATTGACGAGATTTGCGATGGGCAGCTTCAGGTTCGCCCCTTGGCCGACCCCTCATTTGTATACAGTGTGCAGTTTGCTGTGGCCACCCATCGCAATATTGGTGCAATGGAAAAAGCGGTGATGGACGGCATCGTTGCAGTGAGCCGGTCATTGTTGTTTGACTCGGGAATTTGGCAAGATCATCAAGAGAGCGCGATCTGTCAAAATGTGCAGCGATACCTGGATTGCGCCATGCGGCATTCAAATGTGGTGTCCTGAATGGACGAATGGCCGCCGGGTACTGATGGAGCAGCTTTTCCGATAGTGTTTAAGCAGGGGTCAAACCGAATGTTTGGACAGGCCGGCTGCCACAGGCTTGGCGCCAAGCAGATCCAGCAGCACTGATGGCGCCACGCCTATCAGATAGCCGCGCCGTCCGCCGTTCAGGTAGATCACCGGATACGCCAGCAAATCCTCTTCCACCCAGACCGGCATTTTCTTGCGTGTGGCAAAGGGCGATGTGCCGCCCACCAGGTATCCCGAATTTTTCTGCGCCGACTCAGGCGAGCAGGGACTGATTTTCTTGGCGCCGGTCTGGCGGGCCAGATTCTTTGTCGACACTTCGCAATCGCCATGCATCACCACGATCAGGGGCCCCGCGTTCTCATCTTCCATGATCAGCGTCTTGGCGACCTGGTGCAAGTCCAGTCCAAGCTGGCGGGCGGCTTCGGCTGCGCCGCCGTGGTCGACGTAGTTGTACGGGTGCTCGGTGTAGTGGATTTTGTGTTGCTTCAGGAATTGGGTGGCCGGTGTTTCCGAGACGTGTTTTTCTTTGGACATGATGGTTCGAATGGGCGAAGCGCTGGACAGGAGGGGGTACGGTATTCCGTTTTCAGGCGCGCGGATGGTGTTTGGCATGCATGGTTTTGAGCCGCTCGCGCGCCACATGAGTATAAATCTGGGTCGTGGAAATGTCGGCATGGCCCAGCAGCATCTGTACGACGCGCAGGTCGGCGCCGTGATTCAGCAGGTGCGTGGCAAAAGCGTGGCGCAGGACGTGCGGAGAGAGCGGTGTATGGATATCGGCCAGCGCCGCGTATTTCTTGACGATCAGCCAGAAGGACTGCCGGGTCATGGCGGCGGCCCGCGCAGTGATGAACAAAGCGTCGCAACGGCGCTGGCCCAGCAGGCTGGGGCGCGCCTGCTTGATGTACAGGTCTATCCAATGCAGTGCCTCGTCGCCCAGCGGTACCAGGCGATCCTTGCCGCCTTTGCCCTGGTTGATTCTTGCAATGCCTTCGGTCAGGCTGACATCCAGCATGCCCAGGCTGGTCAGCTCGCTGACGCGCAACCCGGTGGCGTAAAGGGTTTCCAGCATGGCGCGGTCGCGCAGCCCCAGGGTGCTGCGATGGTCGGGCGCCTGCAGCAGCGCATCCACCTGGTCTTCCGACAATGTCTTGGGAAAGCGGGCGGCCTGCTTGGCGGCGCGCAGGGTCAGGCAGGGGTCTTTGGCGATCCGCCCCTGCCGCATTGCCCATAGGTAATAGCGCTTCAGCGCCGCCAGGCGCCGATTGGCCGTGGTGGCTTTGGTGTGGGCATGTCTTGCCACGAACCAATCCTGGATGTCCGCGGCATCGGCCTGTTCCAGTGTTTTTCCAGGTTTGGCATGCAGCCACTGCGCGAAGGCCGAGAGGTCCCGGCGGTAGGCCGACAGCGTATTCTGGGCCAGGCCGTCTTCCAGCCAGATGGCATCCAGAAAAGTATCGATGGAAGGAGGGGAGGTGTAAGCCAATGTGCTTGTGCCGCAGGTTGATTGTTCAGGACTGCCATGACGTGGCGCCGCTCTGGCATCTTAGCGCAAGCTATCGACGTCCACATTAGTCGCTTATCGTTTGACATATCGTTATATAGGTATATATATTACGAGTTGTACCAAACTGGCTGTTACTCAAGATCACTTCGCAAAAGGGCTATTCATGAGACTGAAAAAATTTATCGCGGCGACAGTATTCGCCGCCATGGGCTGGCATGCGCATGCGTCGGCCGCCGATATGCTGGTGGGGGCGGCGGCCAGCCTCACGAACGCTTTTGCCGAGCTTGCGACGCAGTTCCAGCAGAAACATCCCGACACCAAGGTGCTGATGAGCTTTGCCGGCTCCGATGCCGTGGCGGCCCAGGTCATACAGGGCGCCCCCATGGACATTTTCGCCTCTGCCGACCAGAAGGCCATGGACAAGGCTGTGGCGGCGGGCAGTATTCAAACCGACACACGGCGCGATTTTGTTCGCAACGAGGTTGTGCTTATCGTGCCGGCCAACGACCCCAACAACATCCAGTCGGTGGCCGACCTGAAGGCGGACAGCGTCAAGCGCATCGCGCTGGGTAATCCGGCCACCGTGCCGGTGGGGCGTTATACCCAGGGTTCGCTCGAGCATACCGGTGATTGGGACACCGTCAAGAAAAGCGAAGTCCTCGGCCAGAATGTGCGCCAGGTGCTGGATTACGTCGCGCGGGGCGAGGTCGACGCAGGCTTTGTATTTGCCACCGATGCCGCCATCATGCCCGACAAGGTAAAGGTCGTTGCCAAGCTGCCGTCCCCGACGCCGGTACTGTATCCGATTGCCCTGGTCCAGCGCGACGGACTGCACCCCCAGGCCAAGGATTTTCTGGATTTCATCGGCTCGGCCGAGGGCGAAGCGGTGTTGAGCAAATATGGCTTCTCAAAACCCTGAACTGAAACGCCATGTCTGATGTCGGTGTTCCGCTGCTGCTGTCCCTGAAAGTGGCCGGTTGGGCCACTTTTTTTGCGGCGTTGCTGGGCATCAGCATTGCCTACGGCCTGTCGCGGTGGCGTTCTTCCTGGTCGGATGTGGTGGATTCCATACTGACCCTGCCCATGGTGCTGCCGCCCACGGTCATTGGCTATTACTTGCTGGTGCTGCTGGGGCGCCGGGGCTGGCTGGGCCAGGCCTTGTCCGACGTGGGCATCGAACTGGTGTTTACCTGGCAGGGCGCGGTCATTGCCGCCACGGTGGTGGCGTTTCCCATGGTCCTGAAAGCCGCGCGGGCGGCTTTCGAAGATGTGGACCACGCCCTGGAAGATGGCGCGCGGGTGCTGGGCATTGGCTCGCTGGGCATTTTTTTCAGGATCACGCTGCCCCTGGCCATGCGTGGCATTCTGGCGGGGGTGCTGTTGGCCTTTGCCCGCGCACTGGGCGAATTCGGCGCCACGCTGATGATTGCCGGCAGCATTCCCGGGCGTACGCAAACCCTGTCCATCGCCATCTACGAGGCGGTGCAGGCGGGAAATGATGATACTGCCAATATCCTGGTGCTCGTGACGGCGCTGACATGCATAGCGGTGCTGCTGATAGCCAGCCGGCTGGCGCCGGATCGTACGCGGATGATGGGCGTGGGCGGAGCTTTGCGATGATAGATGTCAACATCATGCGGCGGGTCTTCTCGGGCAAACGGGAATTCACACTGGATATCCAGCTGCAATCCAGCGCGACCCGCATCGCTCTGTTCGGTCCCTCCGGGTCGGGGAAAACCTTGACGGTGCAGGCCCTTTCCGGCCTGATGCGCCCGGACAGCGGCGTGATCCGGGTCAATGGCCTGACGCTGTACGACAGCCAGCAGGGCATCTTTCTGGCGCCTCAAGAGCGAAAACTCGGTTATCTGCAACAGGACTACGGCTTGTTTCCGCACCTGACGGTTCAGCAGAACATTGGCTTTGGCCTGAAAAAGGGGCTGCTCAACCCCCGGCGCCATACTTTGCCCGCCACGGCGCAACGCTGGGTCGAGGCTTTTGAACTGCAAAATGTGCTGCAAAGCTATCCGCGGGAAATATCGGGCGGCCAGAAGCAGCGAACGGCGCTGGCGCGGGCACTGTCGGTGCGGCCCAGGCTGTTGCTGCTCGATGAGCCGCTGTCGGCGCTGGATGCGGGGCTCAGGCACAAAATGCGCGAAGAACTGGCCGCACTGCAGGCCACGCTGCAGATTCCGACCATTCTTATTACCCACGACCCGGAAGACGCCATTGTGCTGGCCGACGAAGTGCACCAGATCCTGGATGGCCGCATTGTGGGTTCCTGCCACCCCTCGGAACTATTGCGGCATCAGTCCAGCACGCCCAGCATGACGCTGGATGCCTTGAAGATCGCATAAGCCTCTTGGCCTGCTTCCAGGCCCATTGAAATCTGGCTTTGTTTGGTGATGACGGCGGCAATCACGTGCCCCGTGGGCAGCTCTATGCAGACTTCGGAATTGACCGCGCCTTCGGCAACGCGGTTGATTTTCCCCCGCAGTTGATTGCGGGCCGACAGTGTCATATCGCCGCCCGGCAGGCCGACGAGCACCGACGATGCCTTGATAAAGGCCAGTGCGCGCTTTCCGGGATGCAGTCCAAGGTTTTGTACGCTTTCGCGGGTGATGGACGCGACGATGACGGTATCGGCGTTCAGCTCAAGCGTGACTTCGTCGTTGACGGCGCCCGGCGTGATCTGCCGGATGATACCGATGAGTTTGTTTCGAGCCGAGGTTTCGATCATCATGTGCTGTATGAGCTCCAGGTTATGGTTTGCATGCTCGCCGACGGCTGCCAGCCGCGCCATGAAGCGTTCGTGCTCGGCATGCAGTAAATGATAAACGCGTATCAGCTCTTGCGCGCGCCCGGTCAGGCTTGCGCCGCCGCCGCGCTGGCCGCCCGTTGTGCGCAGCACCAGGGGTTCGCCGGCCAGGTTGTTCATGGTATCGACCGCATCCCACGCCGCCTTGTAGCTCAGCCCGATTTTTTTTGCGGCCGCCGTGATGGAACCCTCTTGGCCGATGGCATCAAGCAGGGCCATGCGTTTCTGGCTGCCCCAATTCTGCTGGCCCGAGCGGAACCAGATGGAGCCGCCGAGTTCCACGGACGGGGGCGCGCCGGTATCGTTGGTGTTCTGTTCAGACATGGCGGTAGTGTAATTCCCTTTCTTGGAAATAAGCCGAGTCGTTAGAATAGGCTCATTGCAAAACTGGCCGGGCACTCACAGACGAATGATAGACACCTTTCCCCCCATCACGCTAGACGCGCTGGCCAGGCTGGACGCCCAGGATGTGCTAGTGCTGACCGTGAACAATCGCCATGCGCGCCGCGTTCTTGCCGAACTGTCGGCTTCGCTCGATGAGGTTCGCAGCACGATGGCGGTGCCCGACATCGTGCCCCTGTCCGCCTGGCTCAGAAGGGCGGCCGACCAGCTTTCTTTCATTCCCGATTCCGGGCTGGCCTCGCATGCGGTGGATGCCTTTGGCGCGCAGTGGCTCTGGCAGCAGGTGGTCAATGACGCGGAATCCGATCGCGCTTTGCTGGATGTGGCTCAGGCGGCAAAGCTGGCCGCGGAGGCCGACCGGCTGATCGATGATTGGCATATACAGGTTTCCCCCGAACTGGAGACGGTCGACTATCAACACTTCCTGGAGTGGCGCCGACGCTACAGAGCATTGTTGGCGCAGTTGGATATGGAAGACAGCAATCTTGCCTACGGGCGGATTCACCAGGCCGTGCGCTGCGGCCTGTTGGAGGCGCCGGCCGGTACGCTGGTATTGGCAGGGTTCAATGAATTGTCGCCGCGCCTGTCCGGCATGCTTCTGGCCTTTCAGGAGCAGGGTGTTCACCTGACCGTTCTGGATCGGACGTCGCAAGCCGCCGGGGTTGTGCGGCGCGTTGTCGCACCCGACCCCGACGGCGAATGGCGCCTGGCTGCCCAGTGGGCGGCCGAACAGCTGCGGGCGGATCCAAAAGGCCGCTATGCAGTAGTGGCGGCCAGGCTCGAGGCTGATGTGGTGCTGGCACACCGTTGTTTACGAACGGCCCTGGATGATGGGCAGGGCCATGTGCTGCCCTACAACGTGGCGGTGGCACGCCCCATGGGTGACTGGCCCCTGGTGGGGGCCGCGTTGTCATGGCTGCGCGTGCTGGCCGGGTTTAGCGTCAATAAAACCTGCGTGCCGGCCGATCTGGGGCGGGCCTTGCTGGCAGGCGCATGTGCAGCCGACAGGCAAGAGGCCTCGGGCCGGGCGGGCATCGACGCGCTGTGGCGCAAGCGGGCCACGATTACTGTTTCGGAGCCCGCGTTCGCTCGTTTGCTGGAGCAGCACGCGCCGCAGCTCGCCCAAGCCTGGCGCGAGGCTTGCGAGGAGGCGTCGGGACAGGCCGGAAGCGCCACTGCCGATGTCTGGATGCAGCGCTTCCGCGGATGGCTGCGGGCGCTGGGCTTCCCGGGACAGTCGGTGCTGGACAGCCATGCCTACCAGCAGCTTGAAGCCTTTGATGGACTGATGGACAGTTTGTCCAGGCAAGCGGTTGTGATGGGCAAGGTGGGGTTTTCGACGGCGGTAAGCATGCTGCGGCGGCTTGCCCGCGAAACTCCCTACCAGCCTCAGCGCGACCCGGCGGCGCGGCTGGATGTCCTGGGCTTGCTGGAGTCCGAAGGCGGGCGCTGGGATGGCGTATGGGTGCTGGGCCTGACCGACGAAGTGCTGCCCGCCGTCCCCAAGCCCAATCCTTTTATCCCGCTTGCCGCCCAACGCCAGGCGCGTGCCCCGCGCGCCACGCCGGAGCGCGAGCTGCATTGGGCCAGGACGCTCTACGAAAGCCTGTTGGGCAGCGCGCCCCAGGTCTGGTTGAGTCATGCCGAATATGAAGGTGAGCGCGAGCTGCGGCCCAGTCCGTGCATGGCCTCGCTCGAGGCGGTTCAGCAGACGCCTGAGCCTCAGGCTTCCCGCCCTTGCGTGCTGGAATACATCCGTGACGAACAGGGCCCGCCATTGCGGGAGGGCGAGATCACGCGCGGAGGGATTGCCGTGATCGATACCCAGGCACGCAATCCTTTGTGGGCATTTGCCAAATACAGGCTGGGAGCAAGTGAGTTGGCCGCTTATGCCGAGCTTGCCGACCAGAATGCCCGTGGGCTGCTGCTGCACAAGGCGATAGAGCTGGTGTGGAGGATGCTGCCGGATCAGCAGGCGCTGCGCGACCGGCATGAGCAGGGCGGCTTGCCTGCCTTGCTGGAGCAATCCGTGCAACAGGCGGCGGATGAGTGCCTGCAGGATTACGCCGCGGTGGTCCGGCAGCTGGAAATCGATCGAGCCATCATCATTCTGGATCAATGGCTGCAGCTGGAACGGGCTCGTGAACCATTTCGTGTGCGTGATGTGGAACAAACCTATGCCTGGTCGCATGGCGCCCTGCGGCTTAGTTTGCGTCTGGATCGTATTGATGAACTTGGCGACGGCCGGCTGGCCGTCATTGATTACAAATCGGGCGGCGGGCGCATCGACCCCAAGCCCGACTGGATGCGCGAGCGCCCGGTGGGCCTGCAGTTGCCTTTCTATGCTTCGGTCCTGGCACAAAAGGACGCGCGCGTGGCCGCACTGGTGCTGGCGCGCCTGCATGCCCGGGAGGTGGAGGTAAAAGGCCTGGCCGATGCGGACTACGGCTTCGATGGCCTGTCGGCATTGGCCGATTGGCCCGCTTTTGCCGAGTACACCTGGGACCAGTTGATGCATGCCTGGCGCCAGGTCATCTGCCAAATGGCGGATGAATATGTCGCCGGCGTGGCCCGCAACCAAAGCCTGCGCCCGGACGATATTCAGTATTGCGATGTCCTGCCCTTTCTGCGCCTGAACGAGGAGTACCCCCGTGTCGATCAAGCAACCCAGCGATAGTGCCGTACGCGCCGCGGCCATCGATCCGGAACGCTCCTTCCTGATCCAGGCGCCTGCCGGCTCGGGCAAGACCGAACTGCTGACCGACCGGATCCTCGCCTTGCTGGCCACCGTGAACCGGCCCGAGGAAATCGTGGCCATCACCTTTACCCGCAAGGCGGCTTCGGAAATGCATGCGCGTGTCCTGGCAAAGCTGCGGGCGGGCCAGGCGCCGCAGCCCGAAGAGCCCTACAAGTTGCGTGGCTGGCAGCTTGCGCAAGATGTCTTGCGGCGCGACCGGGAGCTGGGCTGGAATCTGCTGGATTACCCCGCCAGGCTCAGTATCCGCACCATCGATTCGTTCTGCACCTGGCTGGTACGCGCCATGCCCTGGCTCAGCTCGCTGGGCGGTTTGCCATCGGTCACGGACAACGCCCGCGAACACTACGAGGCGGCCGCACAGGCGACTTTGGCGATGGCGGATGATAATGCTTCGGTGGCGGGACTGATTGCGCATATGGACGTGGACATCCGCGCTGCGCGGGGTCTGTTGGCCGATATGCTGGCCAGCCGGGATCAGTGGCTGCCGTTGCTGGGGCAGGGGGCGGTTGTCGATGCGCTGCTGGACAATCTGGACAACGCCATCGAGGCTGATCTCGCCGGTCTGGCGCGGACGATGCCCATGGGCTGGGCGGAAGCGCTGGCGCCATCGGTATCCATTGCCGCCAATGTGCTCGCCGCCAGCGGCGACCCTCTGGGTCTTGACGTCCTGCGGGATTGGGACGGCGCGCCTTTTGGCGATGATGTCGCCAGTCTGCCGCAATGGCAGGCGCTGGCCAATATCCTGTTGACGGGCAAGGGAGCCTTGCGGCGCCGGGTCACCATCAAAGAGGGTTTTGAAGCCAAGGCTGTCTACAAAGACGACTTCCTGCGCTGGCTGAATGCCGCCTCCGAGTCGGACGCATGGGTATCCATGCTGGCCGGCATACGTCTGGCGCCGCGCGAGGGCTATACCGACGAGCAGCACGAAGTCCTGCGCTTGCTGATCGAAGTGCTTTGGCTGGCGGCCGCGCAATTGAATCTGCGGTTTACCGAAGCGGCCGAAGTCGATTTTGCCGAGATATCGCAGCGAGCCCTGCAAGCCCTGGGGCATGCCCACGAGCCGACCGACCTGCTGCTGGCGCTGGACACCGTCATCAGGCACATTCTGGTCGACGAGTTCCAGGACACCAGTCAGTCGCAGATCGATCTGCTGGAGCGGCTGACCTCCGGCTGGCAATCGGGTGACGGCCGGACGCTGTTCCTGGTGGGCGACCCCATGCAGTCCATTTATCGATTCCGCAAGGCGGATGTGGGTTGTTTCCTGAAAGTGAAGGAAGAAGGCCTGGGCGGCATCGCGCTGACGGCGCTGGAACTCAAGGACAATTTCCGCTCGCAGGCCAATCTGGTCGAGTGGGTCAACGCCACCTGCGGCCCGGTTTTTCCCAAAGAGAATCATGGTGGCCTGGGAGCGATCACCTACACACCCTCGGTTCCTTTCAAGGATGGCGTGAAGGGTGTGAGCGCCGAATTCCATCCGGTATGGCTGCGCAAGGACAGCGCGGACGATAGCGATGACGACTCGGTGGCGGCAGCGGAGTCCATCGCCATACAGTTGGCCAAAGAGGCGTTGCTGCAATACCCGGATAGCGAGCATCCGGTGGCCATTCTGGTCAGGGCGCGTACCCACCTGGATGGCATTGTGCACCGCCTGGCGCAGCAGAATATTCCGTGCCGCGCGGTGGAGCTGGTCTCCCTGCAGTCGCGCCAGGTGGTGATCGACCTGGCGCAACTGGCGCGAGCCCTGTCGCACGCCGGCGACCGTCTGGCCTGGCTGTCGGTCTTGCGTTCGCCGCTGTGCGGCTTGACGCTCAATAGCCTGCATGCGCTGTTCGGCGCCGATCTGGCCACCACGATACCGGCCTTGCTGTCGGCCTGGCTTGCGCGCGATGCGGCGGGCCAGGCCGGGATCGACGAAGAGGAAGCCCGGCGCCTGCGCCACGCGGCGGGCGTCTTGCTGGATACCGGCAATGCGTCGGGCACGATACCTTTTGCCGCTTGGCTGGAAGCTTGCTGGCGACGCCTGGGCGGTGCCGATATCTATCATGGCGTCAGCGACCGTACCGATGCTGAACGCCTGTTGCGCCTGATCGAAGAGCTTGCCCCCTACGGACGCTTGAATCCGGTGGACCTGGACGACAGGCTGGCCAAGCTGTACGCCGCGCCCAGCGGCAGCGGCCGTGCTGTCGAAGTCATGACCATACATAAGTCCAAGGGCCTGGAATTCGATACTGTCATCCTGGCGGGCTTGCATAAGCGGCCGCGCGGCGATACGCCGCCGTTGATGCGCTTCGAGCAGGGCGGGGGCCGGCTGTTGCTGGGGCCCATCAAGCATAAAGCGTCCGAAGAGCACGATCCCGTTTCAGCGTATCTGGCCGAGCGTGAAAAAAAGCGGGCGGCCTATGAAACCGACCGTTTGTTATACGTGGCGCTGACACGCGCCAAGCAGCAACTGCATCTGATCGGCATCGTGGGCGTGGACGCCAAGATGGACGTCAAGCGCCCGGCGGGCGCCTCGCTGCTGGGACGTTTATGGGACTATATGAAGACGCCCGACGTACCCGAGGCATCCGAGCTGGGCGGCGATGCCGGCCTGGCAGCAAGCGCGCCCGTCGGGCGCTTGCTGGCGCGGATGACACGCGACACCCTGCCCGAAGTCCGGCCCGCCCCTGTGGCCACCGGGCAGGGCACGCCCTGGCAATGGCGGCCCGAGGCGGGCGACGAAAGCGTGATCGGCACGGTTGCGCATGCCTGGCTGGAAAGGCTGGGGAAAGAGGGCATCGACGCTTGGC
>JBATWU010000023.1:0-20870 GCA_049672825.1 Pusillimonas sp. | reverse complement strand
CGCTCGGTCGTCGTTGCATATTTCTCGTGCGGCGGCAGGCCCAGCAAACCGCAGGCATCTTCGACCCCATGCGTGACAACACCCTGCGCATCCACGTCGAACCGGTCCACGACCAGAACACGCCCATCTTCCGACATCCGCGTCTTGGCCACGGGCACGACGTTCAAGCGTTCCAGTACCCGCATGGTATAGAACTCGTTGAGGCGTTCTGTCGTCCGAGCCTTTGATGATGTGTCGGCTGGTACGCAGTGTCGGTTTGCCCAAGGCCTGAGCAGGCTCATCCGCCCTCTCTTCCGGCGCAATGAACTTGGGCACCATGCCGGAAATGGATGCTCGGGCATATCGGCGCACCAAGCTGGCGAAATGCGCTGTGGTGTTATCGGCCTTGAGCAAGGACTCGATCTGCAACGGCTCCACGTCACTGCCAGGCGTCCCGCCTTCAGGCGTGACGGTGACACGTCCAATCCCCATCCCGCCCACCACGGCCAGCGCGGCCGCCTTGCCGTCGGAACGGGCCAAGCCCCTCACCTGGTGGCCGGCGGCGATCAACTCCCGCACTATGGCCGATCCGACCCAGCCTGTGGCGCCGGTTACGAATACATTCATTGGGTGAACTCCTGGTATTGAAAATGGAAAGAAGAACGCGGCCCGTTAGCCGAGTCGCATCGAGACCTCCACATCCTGCCCAAATGGCGTGGACAAGTAGCCTGCATCGGGCGAGCGCACCCGCTCCAGGTAATCGGGACTGAGATCGGCGTTGTCGGCGAGGATCAGCGCGCCCGGTCTGAGGCGGCTTTGAACCCGATCCAGAACGTCGCCGTAGAGCGCCTTGGCGCCATCGAGCAGCAGGAAGTCGACCGTTGCGGGAAGATCGACGCTCAGCGTCTCCAGGGCGTCGCCCTCTCGGATCTCCACCAAATCGGCAAGTCCGCCCGCCGTCAAATGTTCCCGCGCCCGCGCCACCTTGGAGGGTTCGAATTCGGTGGTTATCAGGCGCCCGCCCGCGTTGTCTCGCAGGGCTGCCGCCAAATGCAGGGTCGAGATACCAAAAGAGGTCCCGAACTCGATGATTGTGCGTGCGTTGGTGCTGCGCGCCAACATATAGAGCAGCACGCCGGTCTCTCGCGAGACCGGCAGCCATAGATCTTTCAGACGGCTGTAGAAATCGCGGTACTCGGTTTTGCTATGCAGCAGACGGGCGCTCTCCTCATCGGAAAACTCAGCCATTGCAGGGCTGGTAGCCTGGTCGGCTTCATTGAACAGGCGCTCCAGCAGGGGCGCAAGCGGAAAAGTGTCAAGGGTAGTCATATAGATAAATCTCCGGTGGGGGTTTAGTTGAGTGCCAGTGGGCACTCGGCTAGAATGCGATCAATACGTCACATTAATAATACGACTGAGTCGTCGCATTTTCTATTCGCATTGGCTTTCACACCGCCCTATTTCCATGACCACTCGCAGAACCCCGCGTGTTTCCTCGCGAAAGCAGCCCCAACAAGCGCGTTCGACCGCCCTCGTCGAAGCCATTCTGCAAGCGGCTGTTCAGGTTTTGGCCAAGGAAGGCGCGGCACGCTTCACCACGGCGCGGGTCGCCGAAAAAGCCGGCGTCAGCGTCGGCTCGGTGTATCAATACTTCCCGAACAAAGCGGCGATCCTCTTTCGACTACAGACGGACGAGTGGAGGCAGACGGCCGAGATGCTGCGCGGCATCCTCGAGGACACCGGAAACCCACCGCTCGAACGGCTGCGCACGCTCGTCCACGCCTTCATCCGCTCAGAGTGCGAGGAGGCCCGGATGCGGGTGGCGCTCAATGACGCGGCGCCGCTCTATCGCGATGCGCCCGAGGCGCAGGAGGCGCGGACAGCGGGAGACCGGATCATTCAGGCCTTTATGCAAGAAGCCCTTCCCAAGGCGTCGCATGAAACCCGCGCATTGGCGGGCGATCTGATCATGACGACGCTCAGCACCGTGGGCAAGCAGTTTTCGGAAACGCCGCGAACCGCAAGAGAGATCGAATACTACGCCGACGCCTTGGCCGATATGCTCTGCGCCTACCTTGGCAGCATTGAGGGCAGATCTCTCAGACGCTGAAATACACGGCAGGGCCAGAATCCTGGTGATCTTTCAGCAAGCGCAAGAACGGCGCGTTCCACTCGACAATTCGACTCAGCCAGCTTCCAGGGAGGTCACCCGCCACCATTTCGGCAGGAGGCTGCGCACCTGCGGCCGGTTGTAGCGGTCGTCCATGAGATACACCACGCCCCGGTCGTCCTGAGTGCGAATCACGCGGCCGGCGGCCTGCACCACTTTGCGGATGCCGGGATACAGATAGGCGTATTCATAGCCGCCGCCGAAAGCCGCGCCCATGCGTTGCCTGATCTGTTCGTTGGCCGGATTGATCTGCGGCAGGCCGAGGGTGGCGATGAAGGCGCCTATCAGCCGCTGTCCTGGAAGGTCGATGCCTTCGGCGAAGGCGCCGCCCAGGACCGCAAAGCCGAAGCCGCGGCCTGTTTCCGTGAAGCGCTGCAGAAACGCCTCGCGCTCGGCTTCGTCCATCTGCCGCGACTGCTCCCACATCGGAATTCCTGGATGGCGGGATTTGAACAGGGACGCCAATTGCTGCATGTAATCGAAGCTGCTGAGAAAGGCGAGATAATTACCGGGCCGGCTGCCGTATTGCCTGGCCATCAGATCGACCATGGGCTGCAAGGATGCCCCGCGGTGCTGATAGCGGGTGGAAATGCGGCGCGCCACCTGGACTTCAAGCTGCTCGGGCTTGAAGGGTGATTCCACGTCTATCCAGGCACTGTCGGCCGGCAGTCCCAGCGTGTCGCTATAGAAATGCGATGGTGTCAACGTGGCTGAGAACAATGTCGTGGAATGTGCGTCGCTGAACCGTGGTGCGAGAAACGGAGCGGGGATGATGTTGCGCAGGCACAAGGCCGATTGCTTGCCGGACCCGCCGGCGACAATGGCCGGTACGGTGATATCGAACAGGGAGTGGCTGTCGAACAGCTCGGCGATGTGCAGGAAATGCATCGCATCGAAGTAAAAACGCTGCAAGATGCTGTCGACGTGAGTCGGGTTTTCCGCCTGGAAATCAATGATGGCCGTGACGGCGCGTTGCAGCGCGGCGGTGAATTTCGCCGGCACGCTGTCATAGGCCTGGTAAGGGGCGGACTGATTCTTCAGCAGTTCGTTCCAGCAGCGGTTGACGCCGTCCAGGGTTTTCTTCAGCACGGCCGGCGCCGAGCGGCGCAGTGCATTGAAGGCTGCCCGCTCCAGTTCGGCGGTGTACATCTTGCGGGCGCGCTCGAGCAGATTGTGCGCTTCGTCGACCAGTACGCCCGCCCGCCACTGGTTGGCGACGGTCAGGCCATGCAGCATGGCGCTGGAATCAAAATAATAATTGAAGTCGCCGACCGCCACATCGCACCAACGCAGCAGTTCATGGCCCAGATAGTAAGGGCATACCTGGTGCTCCGCAGCGACCCGCCGCAGCGCCTGTTTGTCCAGGAATTCGCAGCCGAGCGCGGCCTTACGGGCTCGCGGCAGTCGGTCGTAGAAACCTTGGGCCAGGGGGCAGGACTCGCCGTGGCATGCTTTGTCCGGATGTTCGCAGGCCTTGTCCCGGGCCACCAGCTCGATGATGCGCAAAGGCATGCTGGAGCCCATGCCGCGGATTTGCGCCAAGGCATGCAGCGCGACGCCGCGACCGGATGTCTTTGCGGTCAGGAAGAAGAGCTTGTCCAGCTTCGCGGCGGGGGCGGCTTTCAGCAGCGGAAACAGAGTGCCTATGGTCTTGCCTATGCCGGTTGGGGCCTGGGCCGCCAGGCAGCGGCCGCCGCGCGCCGCTTTATACACCGCTTCCGCCAGAGGCCGCTGGCCGGTCCGGAACTCCGCGTGTGGAAAGCGCAGGCTGTCCAGGGCGCGATCGCGGCTTTGACGATGCGCCAGCTCTTGGTCGGCCCAGTCCAGAAATTGCCGGCACAGGCCCTCGAAGCCTTGCCTGAGCGCTTCCGCATCATGCAGCTCGCTTATTACGGTTTCCCGCTGGCCGACGATGTCAAAATAGATCAATGCCAGCCTGAGTTCGGGCAAGCCCAGCTTCTGGCAAAGCAGATGGCCATAGACCTTGACCTGCGCCCAGTGCAAATGACGGTGATTGGCCGGCATCCGGGCCAGGTCGCCGCGGAATGTCTTGATTTCCTCGAGCTGGTTCTGCGCAGGATCCCAGCCGTCAGCGCGGCCGCGGACCAGAAGATGCTGGAATTCCCCCGCCAGGCTGATCTCGGATTGATAGCCGGCGCCGCGCCGCGAGGCCACCAGGGCATGGCCGGCGATGCCTTCCTGAGCGGTGGGCGCAGGGGTGAAGCGCAGATCGAGATCGCCCTGCTTGGCCGTGAATTCGCACAGGGTACGCACCGCGACGGTATATTTCATGTCGGGCATTCCGCCCACCGCACATAGCATACCGCCACCGGCATATCGTGCGCGGCGCAGTAGTCGAACCATCGCAGTTGATTGTCCTGCAGGCGATCGCCGGGGCCTTTGACCTCTATCATCCGGTAGCGTTTTTCCAGTGGCCAGAACTGAATCAGGTCGGGGAATCCGGAGCGATGAGCGGGGATGTCGAGCAATATCCGCTCGAACCATTTCTTAAGATGCAGGGCGGGAATGCAGGCCAGTGCATGGCCCAGTATTTCGTCGTTCAATATTCCCCAAGCCACGAACTCGGACTGGATGCCGGCTTTGCTTTCGTAATTTTGTACGATGGTTTGCCTGTATGCGCCCGAATCGAGTTGAGCCAGACAGGAATTGAAGAGATTCTGACGCCGCAGATAAAAGTCGGCGCTGTGCAGGTCGGCCGGGGCGCGCTGAAAGGGATGGAAGAAGGCGCCGGGAAGCGCGGCGAAAATGGCGTTCCAGCACAGCAGGCCAAACAGTGAATTGGCCAGCGTATTCTCCACGTAATAGACCGGGCCCTGCGGCTGTTGAAAATAACCCTGGGCCAGTTCTTCCACGGCCAGGGGTATTTGCGGCCGAGGCAGGGTCAGCGTCAGCTTGGTCAAGGGCGGAGCGTCTGGGCGCGATGGGCAGGGACGGCCCAGTTTGCGCAGCAGGCGCGGCATCATGCGGCCGATTTGCTGCTTTTCCGCTTCGCTTTCCGGCTGCTGCTGCGCCGTCTGCGCCAGCTGCAGCGCCAGCTCGAATTGTTCGCTGCGTTCCAGGACGCGTACGCCGCGGCTGCGCGCGCCGGCATACGAACATTGCGTATACAAGGCGTGCGCGCGAGTCCAGTCACGGTTTTTTTCATAGTGGCGGCCAAGCTGGAACAGCAGCTTGGCGCGGCGCCGTTCCAGCCATTCGTTCGGGTAAGGCTCCGAAGGAATGTCCCGCAGGATAAGCTGCGCGTCGGCGCCCGCACGGAGTCGTTCGCGGCAATCGTGCAGGTGCGAGTAGTCGTCGATATCCCGGCGGCTGTGAAAAATCCGCGAAGAGGCGGGGAATTCCACTTTTTCATAGACGTACAGACCCAGGTCGGCAAGGACGAACTCGGACCAGTCCTGGCGCAGATTGCCGAAGAACATCAGGCGGAGGGATTCGCATACCGGCATCACGAGCAACTCATAAACGCATCCCGCAGCCATGGGATACCAGGCTTCGAAAGGCAGGGCTTCGGTGTGGCGATCCTTCAGAGCCTGGAACTGGTCGGCTTTGCGGGCGTGTCTGTCGAACAGTTCCGCGCCGAAAGCGTCGGCCAGCTCCGCCTTGGTCAGCAGGCCGAACAATTGCTCCAGCGTGAGCGCTGGCCTGTCGTTGAGCCAGCCCTGCTCGATCAGGGCCTGCGCCGCCGAGGGCACGCTGCCGATTTCGTCGTAGCGCAGCTTGCTGCTTCTGAACAGCGTGCCCTTGCGCATGATCATCCTGACCAGCAGCGCGCGGGATGCCTGCGGCAGGGCCTGGAAACGGATGATGAAATCACGCTCGGCGCCCAACAGCAGGTCGTCGTAGCGCTGCTGGACCCAGCGCAGGACCATCTCGAAATTGTCGAGATAGTAATAGCGGTTTTCGAGCATTGGGTTCATCTGCGCTGATGGATAACTGTATTTAAAAACAGTATATCAAGCTTTTCGGCCATGCAATCACAGCGCTGGCCCTGGCATCTTCCGTGCACGTCATGTCAGGAATAAAAGCAGCCGAACTGGACCTTTCAACCGCAGAGAACCGCCCTCAAGCTGCCCTGCTCTTGATCTATGTTTGCAATATGGCAGATTGCAGGCCCGAATTATTGACATGCTTTTCATCGATCGCTAACGTGCAATGGCGCTCATCCCCGCGCGCTGACAGTGCGCGCCGATAGATGGAGAATCATCATGCCAACGCCTGATCACGATCACCTGAACGACCACAATGCGCCCATACCGCGGATGCAGCAGCTGCTGGACAGCCCGTTCATCCTGCTCGCTCTGGGAGTGATGATCCCGATGGTCGTCTACAACCTGTGGGGCGTCGTCGAGATCCTGTTTCTGCCCGCCGTCCAATGATCCGGAATACCTGGAGTACAGCAAAATGAGCGCTATCCTTCCGCCGGCTGACCGCCTCTGGTACAAACACCCGATCGACAGAGTTGAAGCGACCTGGATTGCCATCGCCTTGCTCTGGTGCATCATTTTATTCGCCATGATGACGGGCTGGCACATCTGGGGCAAGCAGAACCTGTCTACAGAAACCTACCGCAGCACACCGACACAGTTCATGGAAAAAACACAGGCCATGGTGGACAAATACACCGTGCGCACTGAAACCGAACAAAACATTCCCGTAGTCGCGCCACCCGCCGGAAGCGACGTCTATCTGCTGGCGCGTCTGTGGAATTTCTGGCCTATCCTCGAGCTGGAAAAAGACAAGACCTACCGCCTGCATCTCACGGCGCTGGACTACAACCACGGTTTTTCCCTGCAGCCGGCCAACATCAACATCCAGTTGGTGCCGGGCTTCGAGCACGTCGTTACCGTAACACCCAACGAATCGGGAACCTACTCGCTGGTGTGCAACGAATATTGCGGCATCGGCCATCACCGTATGGTCAGCCGCCTGTACGTTAAATAAAAAGAAAAAAGGGGTAACCGCCATGGCAACCACTTACCGCACCTGCCCGCGCTCAGGCTTGCAATTCGAGCGCCAAGCTGAACAGCTTATCAAGTTCAATATTGTCGCCGGCGTGCTGTGGCTGGCGTTTGGCGGCATCCTGGCCATCGGTGTGGTGCTCACGCGCTGGCCGGCAATCCGCTGGCTGGAGGCCCATACCTTCTACATGGTGCTTACCGCCCATGGCCTCGACATGCTGATTTTCTGGCTCATGTTCTTCGAGGTCGCATTCATGTATTTCTGCGCCTCGGTGCTGCTGCGATGCCGCATCGCGACACCAAAGCTCGCCTGGCTGAGTTTTGCGCTGATGGTGATCGGCTCCGTGGTCAACAATGTCGCCGTGTTCCGCGGCGGCTCCAGCGTCATGATGACCAGCTACGTACCCATGATGGCCGAGCCGGTTTTTTATTTGGGTATCATCCTGTTTGCCGTTGGCGCCCTGGTTGGCTGCGCCGTGTTCTTCGGCACGCTGGTGGTGGCCCGGCGCGAAAAAACCTATGAAGGATCAATGCCGCTGGTCACGTTCGGCGGTTTGACGGCTGCCATTATCATGGTGTTCACGCTGCTGTCGGGCGCATTCATCATCATCCCGGCCTGGCTGATGTCGATGGGTCTGATGCATGTTGACCCCTTGATCTACCGTACCGTATGGTGGGCCCTGGGGCATTCATCGCAGCAGGTCAACGTTGCCATGCACGTCACGATCTGGTATTTCATCGCTGCCGTGCTGCTGGGCGCCAAACCCATGAGCGAACGCGTCAGCCGCATGGCCTTCTTCCTTTACATCCTTTTTCTGCAGTTGGCCGCCGCGCACCACCTGCTTGGCGACCCCGGCCTGTCCACAGCCTGGAAAATCACCAACACCAGCTATTTCATGTATCTTGCCGTGCTGGCCTCCATGGTGCATGGGCTGACAGTGCCTGGTGCCATGGAAGTTGCGCAGCGCCAGAAAGGTTTCACAAAAGGCTTGTTCGAGTGGTTGCGCAAAGCGCCCTGGAGCAATCCCGCTTTCTCGGCCGTGTTCATTTCTTTGATCGGCTTCGGCTTTCTAGGCGGCATCACTGGCGTCATGATGGGCACCGAACAGCTCAACCTGATCATCCATAACACCATTTATGTACCAGGGCACTTCCACGCCACCGTGGTAGTAGGCACGACGCTGACTTTCATGGCCGTGATCTACTACCTGATCCCGGTATTGTTCAGGCGCGAACTGATCGCGCCCACGCTCGCCAGGTGGCAACCTTATCTCTTTGGCCTGTCAATGTACTTTCTCTGCCTGGTGATGATGGGGGCGGGCACGCTGGGGGTTTCGCGCCGGCACTGGGACATGGCCTTCCAGGGCGCCGCAATGGCCTATGAATGGCCGGGCGCCGCCTATCTGATGATGGCGCTGGTGGGCGTTGGCGGTGTGGCCGCCATCATTGGTGGCGTGGCCTTCGTCTACATCATGCTGGGCTCACTGCTCTGGGGTCGCAAGCTCGACGCAGGCACATCCAGCCCGACGTTCACGCCTGTAGGGCGTGCGTTCCCTGGCGCGGCGGTCCAGACCTACGGCTCGATCGGCTTTACCGCCCCGGGTACCTTCGTGCTGGCCATGGTCTTTTTGGTGGCTTTCGTCGTCTATTACTTCATCAACTGGAAGTATTTGTCCACCCTGTGGGGCTTGAGCTGATCAACACCCCGTCACGCTCGCCGGGGCCCGGCGAGCGTGAGTGCTGGAGTCACGCATGAATCACGTCGAAAGCTCTCTTGCGTCGTCGCCGCTGATCACACCGGCGCCGGTTGCCTGCCCCGTGCACCCACACTGGCGGCTGGTGCTCAGCGTCTTCAAACTGCGCATCGGCGTGCTGATCATGTTCACAGCGCTCGCAGGAATGGCCATCGTCCCCCACGGGTCGGCGACTCCCTGGCAGACGCTGGCGCTGGCGCTCAGCGTGTTGCTGGCCTCAGCCGGCGCGGGCGCCTTCAATCAATATGTGGAAGCTGACAGCGACCGCCTCATGGCGCGCACAAAAGGGCGTGCTTTTGCCAGCGGCGCACTGCGGCGGGGCCCGCGCTGGCTGGTGCTCATGTTGGGCATGCTGGCCGGGGCGGTGACGGTGGCCGGCCTGGTCACAAACTGGATCGCTGCGCTGTTTGTCCTGCTGGGCGCCGTAACTTATGCATTTATCTATACCATCGGACTCAAGCGGCGCACGCCGTGGAACATCGTCATAGGCGGGGCCGCCGGCAGTTTTTCCGTGCTGGCCGGTGCCGCCGCGGTCAGCCCCCAGATAGGACCCCTGGCGTGGTTGCTGGCGCTGGCGCTGCTGCTGTGGACGCCACCCCATTTCTGGAGTCTGGCCATCGCCAACCACGATCAATATGCCGCTGCCGGTGTGCCTATGCTGCCAGTGGTCGTGGGGCCCGGGCCTGCCGCACGCATCGTGCACTGGAACACGGTCGCTTTGGTGGCCGTTTCCCTGTTGCCGCTGGGTTTTGGTGCCGGCTGGGCCTATGGGCTGGGGGCGGTGCTTGGCGGCGCGCATTTTCTGCGCAAGACATCCGTCCTGGCACGTGAGCCGGTACACGCGCGGGCGATGGCGGCATTCTTTGCATCCATGATGCAACTGAGTGCGCTCATTCTGGGGGTCTGGCTTGATGCGGCATTACGTTGAGGCGGCCGCGCCACGGGGTTTGACGCGCTGGCGAACTCTGCTGTGCGCCGGCATGCTGGTTTTGTTTGCGGGCGGCGCCCTGGCCGTCACCGGCGTTGCCGCGGCAACGCGTGCGCCGGGCGAACTTCCGGCTATCGATGAAGCCCAGGCCATTCGCCTGGCCGAAGGCGCAGTGGGCCGTATGACTCCTGACTTCGAGCTGCGCGACAGCAACGGCAAATCGGTGCGGCTGGGCAATTATCGGGGCAAACCGTTGCTGGTCAGTTTCATCTACACCGGCTGTTTTGAAGTCTGCCCCGCGCAAACGCGCGCCTTGAATGAAGCGGTCGAGGGTCTGGACAACATGCTGGGTGAAAACCAGTTCAACGTCGTCAGCATCGGCTTCAACCAGCCCTTTGACGATCCCGACGCCATGCGTGCGTTCGCTGCGCAGCACCGTATCAAGCATCGCAACTGGGCGTTCCTGAGCCCCAGACTCAATGATGTCGAGGCCTTGACGCGTGCCTTCGGTTTCAGCTGGGTCGCCACGCCTGCGGGTTTCGACCATGTGCTGGGCGTCACCGTGGTCGACGCCGACGGGCGCATCCACAGCCAGGTGCTGGGCGACGCGATGAGCGCCGAACACCTGGGCACACCCCTGCGTCGTCTGCTGCTCTACGAGCAGCCGCAACTCGTATCCAGCACCGTCGATCACCTGATCGAACGCGTGCGCATTCTGTGCACGGTCTATGACGCCAGGACAGGCGAATACCGCTACGACTGGAAACTGATTCTGCAAATGGCCAGCGGTGTGCTGTTTTTTCTGACCATGTTCATCTGGCTGTTTGGCGAGTGGCGCCGTCAAAGACGCCAGCGTCGTCAAACGGGTTTTCCATGTCCAGCCACAGCGCCCGCGGTTTCCGGCAAAGAGGCCTGAAGGGCTGGCGGGAACGGGTGCGGGCCATGTCGCCAACTATGAGTATGAATGCCGATGAAATCGTCCACTGAGCCCATCGTTGTCGAAACTCAGCGCAACAGCCCTGCCGGCCCTGTCCGCTGGCTGGGGCAATTCCTTCTTTACAGCCTGTTTGCGCTGGTCATTGGCGTGTTCACGCAATGGCCGCCCTACCATCCGCTTGGCGAGGACCAGGCGCTGATCAAAGTCAGCGTCGCACGCCTGGGCCAGCCGGTTGGCGAATGCCGACGGCTGACCAACGAAGAGTTGGCCAAACTGCCGCCCAACATGCGCGACCCTGTGCAGTGTCCACGTGAACGCTCACCGTTGAGCATGGAAGTCAATATCAACGGCGCCAGGATGCTCAAGCGCGTGGCCGAGCCCGGCGGCCTGTCCAGGGACGGCACTGCGGCCATTTACGAGCGGCTGGCGGTGTCCGCCGGCAAACAGCGCATTAGCGTGCGCTTCAACGATGATGTGCGACCCGGAGCGCGCGTCTACGAACACGAGGCCAGTGTGGCGCTCGCACCCGGCCAGGTTCTGGTCATTGACTTTGACGCTGAAAAAGGCGGCATAGCACTGCAATGAATACACATACGGTATCGACTCGCGACAACGTGGGCCGCGTGACGGCTTCCACCCCTGCGCGTTATGTGCTGCCCGAAACAACGTCCAGCAGTCGCCGGCTGGCGCGCGCCTGGCTGTGGCTGGCGCTGGCAGCCCTGCTTGGATCGGGCCTGTTTTCTGTATTGCTGGTGCTGGCACGCACACCGGGAATCCACACACTGCTGCCCGCGGGTGATTTCTTTCGCGTGGCACTGGTGGTGCACGTTGACCTGTCGGTTCTGGTCTGGTTTACCGCCATTGCCGGTATGCTGTGGAGCCTCAATCTGAGGCCTGCGCTCACGCCCGGGAACCGCTTGGCCGCGCAGCTGGCATTGGCGCTATGTGCGGCGGGGGCGCTGGGCATGGCCCTGGCGCCCTTCGTCGATTCAGGCGCAGCCATCATGGCTAACTACATTCCCATGATAGACAGCAACACCTTTCGCATCGCATTGCTGGTTTTTGCCGCCGGCGGCCTTCTGCTCGTGTTGCTGACCATGATCTGCACAGTTCCCATCGGGCCGGCAGTCAATGGCACAGGCGCCCTGCGTTTCGGTCTGCACGCCAGTGCAGTGGCAGCGGCAGTGGCGCTGCTGGCCTTCGGATGGTCCATGGCGGTGATGCCTGCAGGCCTGCCGGCCGATGCCTATTATGAAATTCTTTACTGGGGCGGCGGCCACGCATTGCAATTCACCTGGACGCTGCTCATGCTGGTGTCGTGGCTGGTTCTGGTGCAGGCGTGCGGCGGCCAGGTGCCGCTCAGTCCGCGCATCGTATTGCTGTTGTTCACCCTGGCGCTGGCGGGTGTTTTCGTTACGCCGCTGGCCTATCTGGTGCACGACATCGGCAGCGTCGAACACCGCGGCATGCACACCTGGGCCATGCGCCTGGGCGGCGGAATGGCCATTGCTCCACTGATACTGGCGGTGCTGCTGGGCCTTGCGCCGCTACGGCGTCTGGCGCCGGCCCTGCAGCCGCTGCGCGCCGCGGTCTTGGCGTCGCTGCTGCTGTTTGTGGCGGGAGGCCTGATAGGGCTGAGCATAGCCGGCAGCAACGTGCGCATTCCCGCGCACTACCACGGCAGCATAGTGGGCGTCACGCTGGCCCTGATGGGAATGATCTACTGGCTGCTGCCCAGGCTTGGCTATGCCGCGCCCTCGGGTCGCATGGCGCTGCTGCAGCCCTGGTTGTACGGTGGCGGCCAGTTGCTGCACATTATCGGCCTGATGTGGTCGGGCGGCTATGGCGTACAGCGCAAGGTGGCCGGTGCGCAGCAGGTGCTGCGCACCGGCGGTGAAATCGCCGGCATGGGCCTGATGGGCCTGGGCGGGCTGTTGGCCATTGCCGGAGGCCTGCTGTTTGCCCTGGTGGTCATCCGTTCCATGCGAGGCCTGGCAGCCACGCCCACGAAACAAAGGGACGGCGCGGCATGATAACCCTTTTGCAGCGCGCGCTGCGTGCCGTATTCATGGCTGTCGAAGCAATATTCAACCGTGCTTTCGGCGACCGCATGAATCCCTTATATCATCTGGGAAAAATCACCTTTTTCCTGTTCTGGGTGATCGCCATCACCGGCCTGGTGCTTTATATTTTTTTCGACACCAGCGTGGAAGGCGCTTATCGATCGGTGGAAGCGGTCTCCCACGGCGCATGGGGTCTGGGCAAGCTGATGCGCGGACTGCACCGCTATGGTTCCGACGCCATGGTGCTGACCATGCTGTTGCATATGCTGCGCTACTTCGCCTTCGATCGCCTGCGTGGTTTTCGGGCGTTTGCCTGGGTCACCGGCGTGGGCCTGCTGTGGCTGACCTATGTTTCGGGCGTCAATGGCTTCATGCTGCCCTGGGACCGCCTGGCGCAGTTCGTCACGCAGGCCAGCTTCGAATGGCTGGACTGGCTGCCCGGCTTCGGCGGCCGGCTGATTCGCAACTTCATTCTTCCAGAGCACGTCACCAATCGTCTTTTCTCGCTGCTGGTATTCATGCACATAGGCGTTCCCCTGTTGCTGTTGTTGATGATGTGGATACATGTGCAGCGCGTGCCCAAGGCCAGCACACAGCCGCCACGCGCCATGGCGCTGGCAATGATGCTGACGCTGGTGGTGGTGTCCATCGTCGTGCCGGTATCCAGCCAGGGCCCGGCGGACCTGCACACCACGCCACTGAAACTTTCCCTGGACTGGTTCCTGCTACCTGTTTTTCCGCTCATACAAGAAGGATATTTGGGTCTGGTCTGGGCGCTGGCCATTGGGCTGACGCTGGCGGGCATTGCGCTGCCGTGGCTGAAGCTGCGCCGCGGTTCCGAAGCGGCATACAGCCTGACTATTCATCCCGGGCCGGCGCGCGCCGTGGCACGCCCTGATGAAACCCTGCTCGAGGCCGGCCTGCGCGCCGAACTGGCGTTACCCTATGACTGCCGCTCGGGTGGTTGCGGAGTCTGTGTCTGCACGGTGCTCAATGGACGCGTTGATCTGGGGCTGTACCAGGAGGCGGCACTGACAGCGGCGATGCGTGCGCGTGGCCAAGCCCTGATGTGTTGTGCCGTTGCGCTGGAAGATGTCGAATTCGAAGTTGAAGGCGTGGCCTCGCTGGCGCCCGATCAAGCGCAGGTGCAGCAGCACTGGCAAGGCCGGGTGCAGCGCATGGAGCGACTCACGCCAGAGTTGATGCGCCTGTTCATCGCGCTGCCATCGGGCAAGGTCTTGCGCTATCGGGCCGGGCAATACATCAATATCATCCTCGATGATGGCGCCAGGCGTTCTTTTTCCTTCGCCAAGGCACCGGCCGACCCGATGCAGCCCTTTCCCTCACCTGAGGACAGCATCATTGAGCTGCACGTGCGTCTGGTCGAAGGCGGGCGTTTCACCACGCACGTGTTCGAGCGCATGCAGGTTGGCGATGAGGTCAACTTCGAAGGACCGATCGGCCGCTTCACGCTACGCGACAGCGAGCGTCCCATTCTGATGATTGCAGGCGCCACGGGTTTTGCGCCAATCAAGAGCATTCTTGAAGATGCCTTCCGGCGCGGTGTGCGCCGGCCCATCAAGCTGTACTGGGGGGTACGCACAGAAGGCGAGCTCTATCTCCAGGATCAGCTCAGGCGTTGGCAGGCCGGACATGATAATTTCACATATGTGCCGGTGCTCTCGGGGCTTGCCGATGATAGTCCTTGGAGCGGGCGGCGCGGTTTCGTGCACCAGGCCTTGCTCTCTGACCATCCAGATCTGAGCGGCCATGAACTCTATGTTTGCGGTTCGGTGCATATGGTGGAGGCCGCAGTGCCCGATTTTCTGGCGCACGGCCTGGCCGAAGAGTTCTGTTTCTCGGATGCTTTCGTCCCAAATTCCGAGCGTCGATAGTCAAGCACTCCTTGCGACTTCCACCAGCAGTTCCGGGCGACAACGCCCTTGTCCCCGGAATCGTCGGGCTGTTCCAGCCCGCTATGATCCGCTGACTTATTTGCCTTTGACGAATTTCTGGACTGTATTGGCTGCGGCCGTGCTCCACTCGTCGATCAAGGGCTGCAGACTGGCCGGTTGGACACCGACCTGCCCTTGCGCCTCGTCGACCACACGCTCGCCAGTCCCTCCGCGCACGGCGGCGTATAACAATTCGCCTGACACGCTGTCAGTGACATGCGACTCGATCGCAATGGTGGCATCGCGCGGCAAGCCGCCTTGCGCCACGGCCTTGGCTCCTGTCACAGCCAGCGCAACAGGTATGAATTGATAGACTTTCAATGCCCGTGTTTCAGCGCCAATAGCTGTGATTGCAATACGCACATGGGCCACGCCCGGCCCGGCGCGGTCGACCATCCTGACCTTTTCCCCCAGTTTCTTGCGCAGCGATTGATCCATTTCTTTACGGATCTGCGTTAATGTGTCCATCGATATATCGGCGGTGGGCTGAGGCTCAGGGTAGTACACGACCGGGTCAAGCTTTATGGCGTTATAGCGGGCTGGCGTGAATTCAGGATTCGCATAGACCAGCCGGCTTCCCCCTGCGGCGGTAGACTCTTGGTGCAAGCGCGAGTAATCAGGCAAAAAACCAGACTCTTTCGGAACGGATGATGTAGCGCAGCCGGCCACAAGCGCTGCCGCGCCAAGGACCAGAAGAATATTTCGCAGTCGATTTTTGTTGCTCATTGCTTGCTCCTATCGTTCTTGCATATCTTGTGAAAAAGGGGAAACCAGGCATCCTGCGCTGCCGGCCCTTCCCCTGGGCAAGGCTGGCAGCGCAAACTAGTGTACCCGTTCGGGAGTTCTTGTATCATCAACCCTTAAGTCAACGGAAGTACCGGCCAACCCTGCGCGCACGCACGCGCCGGCACGCCGCAGTGCCGCCAACAGACCCGATGCGCCGCCAGGAATGAACCGCCATGGTAAAAAAAGCACTGCCCCATGCCCAACCCTCAGATGCCATCCAGGCGCTTGCCACCAATTCGTCCGTGCCCATCTATCAGCAATTGAAGCAGATGATCATCCGGCAGATCGAAACAGGAGCATGGCCTCCCCACCACAGAGTCCCCTCGGAACATACCCTGGTCGAGCAACTGGGTGCCAGCCGCATGACTATCAACCGGGCATTGCGGGAGCTGACGGACGAAGGCCGGCTCGTGCGGAGGCGGGGCGTGGGCACCTTCGTGACCGAACCCAAATCCCATTCGCCGCTGCTGGCCATCAACAACATCGCCGAAGAAATTGCCGGGCTGGGTCATGTGCATCGCGCCAAAGTAGTGCTGTTGCGGGAAGAGCGGGCCGGCCCGGAGCGGGCGGCAAGCATGGAATGCCGCGAGGCCGAGCGGCTGTTTCATTCCGTGATAGTGCACTACCAGGACGATGTGCCGATCCAGATCGAGGATCGCTACGTCAACCCCGCGCTGGCACCCGGCTACCTGAAGCAGGACTTCAGCAAGAAAACGCCCAACGTCTACCTACGCGACGTCGCGCCCCTGACCTCGGGCGTGCATATTGTCGAGGCGGTGCTGCCCACGCCGGAAGAAGCGCGGCTGCTGCGCATTGCGCGAACCGAGCCGTGTTTGCTGATCCGGCGCCGCACCTGGTCGGGCAAGCAGATAGTGACCTATGCCAGGCTGCTCCATCCGGGTTCACGCCATTGCCTGGAAGGCGATTTCGGCCCCTAGCGGCAAGCCGCCCGCCTTCATACGGGCAGATCCAGCCTCAACCCAGCACAGGCACCGCGCCGACCAGCCGGCGGGTATATTCATGCTGCGGCGTGGTCAGCACCGCCTCGGCGGGGCCCACCTCTACCAGATCGCCCTGCATCATCACGGCCACCCGGTCGGCAAACGCGCGCGCAATGGAAATATCGTGCGTAATCATCAAGTAGGCAACATCGCGGCTGCGCTGGATGTCCAGCAGCAAGTTGAGCACTTGTCCGCGAATGGACACATCCGCACCCGACAAGGGTTCGTCCGCAATGATCAGCCGCGGCTCCATCGCCAGCGACCGGGCGATGGACACCCGCTGGCGCTGGCCGCCGCTGAGCTCGTGCGGATAGCGGTCGATGAACCGCGCGGCGGGCCGCAGCCCGACATCCTCCAGCAGGCGCAGGCAGCGCGACGCGTGATCGCCCGGCTGTTTCCACAACGCCTGCTCCAGCAGTTCGCGCACCGTGCGGCGCGGATTCAGCGAAGCTGTCGGATCCTGGAAAATAGGCTGCATGCCCGTGCGCAGAGTCCGGAACTGCTCGGAGGGCATATCGGTCAGGCACTGGCCGTCGAAGGTTACGCTGCCGCCGTCGGGCTTCATCAGCCCCAGCGCGATGCGGCCCAGGGTGGACTTGCCGGAGCCGCTTTCGCCGACCAGCGCCACGATCTCGCCCGCGTACACCGTCAGGCTGACCGACTTCACGGCGTGAAACAGCCCGCCGCCGGCCACGCGGAAATGCTTGCTGATCCGGTCGAGCACCAGCAGCGGCTGGGCTGTGTCGGAAGACGGAGAAAAAGAAGAATGCGTCGTCATGGCTATGATCAGTCCGTAGTGGTGGAGTACTCGCCTTCGATGGTCTCGAACCGGCCCTCGCTGTTGCGCGCCGCCTTGGCCGCCTTGATCAGGCCGACGGTGTAAGGATGGGCTGGATTGGCAAAAACGTCGCGAGTCTGGCCCGACTCCACCAGCCGGCTGCGGAACATGACATAGACGCGTTCACACTCTTCCCATACCACCCCCAGGTCATGGCTGATGAGCAGCATGGCCATACCCAGTTTTTCCCGTAAATCGCGCAGCAACGCCAGGATTTCCGCCTGCGTGGTGACATCGAGCGCCGTGGTGGGCTCGTCGGCGATCAGCAGGCGGGGCCGGCAGCCCAGTGCAATGGCCAGCAGGACCCGCTGGCGCATGCCGCCCGACAGCTCGTGCGGATACGCCCGCGCCGCAGGCGCGGGCAGGCGCACCAATTCCAACAACTCCGCAACCCGGGCTCGCACGTCGCGCGTACCGCGGTCGTGACGCTCGACACTTTCAGCAATCTGGCGGCCTACCCGCATCACCGGATTGAGATAACTCAGCGGGTCCTGGAACACCATGGCGACCGGATGGCCCCTGACCTCTTCCCACTGGGCATTGGTATAGTGCGTGATGTCCTGCCCCGCCAGCACGATGCGGCCGCCCGCGATATGCGCAATGCGCTCGGGCAGCAGGCCAAGCATGGCCCGCGCCACAGTGGATTTGCCCGACCCCGATTCACCCACCAGCGCCACCGACTCGCCCTCCCGCACGATCAGGGACATGTCCTGCACCGCCATGACCGACTCGCTGCGCGTGCGATACTCCACGCACAGCCGGTCCGCTTCGAGCAAGGATTGGGCACCGTCGCGGGCAATGCCATGATCGGGTTGATACAGTTCGTTCATGGATTACCTCACATTGCGGGGGTTGAGCACGGCGGCCACGGCATCGCCGAACAGGTTGAACGCCAGCACCGTCACGAAGATGGCGGCGCCAGGGAACAGCGACAGCCACCAGGCGTTGAACAGGAATCGCTGGCCGCTATTGAGCATGCGGCCCCAACTGACCAGTTCCGCGCTGGACAGGCCCAAGAAGCTGAGAGCCGCTTCCAGCAGGATGGCCTGGCCGACAATCAGGGTGCCGACCGCCAGCACCGGCGCCACCGCGTTGGGAATGACTTCGCCGGAGAGCACGCGCCACTCGCTGACGCCCAGGCAGCGCACGGCATCGACGAACTCCAGCTCTTTGACCCGCATCACTTCGCCGCGCATGACCCGCGCCACCTGCGGCCAGGCCAGCAGGCCAACCACGGCAATGATCTGGCCCAGGCCGGTGCCGGTCATTGCCACAATGACCGCGGCAAGCACGAAGCTGGGAATGACCTGGAAAAATTCGGAGATGCGCATCACCAGGGTATCGAACCAGCCGCCGTAGAACCCGGCGGCCGCGCCGATCAGAATGCCGAGTCCGGTGGCCATCAGCGCGGCGAAGAAGCCCACCGTGAGCGATACCCGGGTGCCGTGCAGCACGCCGGCAGCCACACTGCGGCCCAGTTCGTCCGAGCCCAGCAGGAACTCGACTGATGGCTCCACGAACGCGGTATCGCTCAATACATGGGGATCCAGCGCGGGAATGAACCCCACTCCCATCGCCACCAGGATCAAGAGAATAATGAATATGCCGGCGGCCACACCGCTCGGATGACGGGCCATGCCCTGAATGAACCGATTACCGTGCTTCATGGCTGGTCCTCACGCGTGGGTCAAGCAGTGCATACAAGAGGTCTGTAAAAATATTGATCAGCACCACGGATACAGCCGCCAGCAGGAAAATACCCTGCAGCACCGGATAGTCCCGGTTGGTGATGGAAGTGATGAACAGGCTGCCGATACCCGGCCAGGCAAATACGGTTTCCACAAGAATGGCGCCTGTCAGCGAGTGCCCGAAGTTGTAGCCAATCACCGTGATCACCGGGATCATGGCATTGGGCAGCACGTGCCGCCACATGATGGTGCGGCGCGACAGTCCCTTGGCTTTGGCCGTCAGGACATAATCGTGGTGCAAGGCCTCCGAGACGCTGGCCCGGGCCACCCGCGCCACAATGGCAATATAGAAAATCATCACGCAGAATGCAGGCAGGATCAGATGGCGCATGACATTGAGCACCGCGTCCATCCCTGTCAGTTCCTCGCGCATGCTGCGCATGCCTTGCACCGGCAGCCACCCCAGGTAGATGGCGAACACAATCACCAGCATCTGCCCCAGCCAGAATACCGGCACCGAGTAGCCGAAAAGCGACAGGGCCGTAATGGCGCTGTCCTGCACCGACCCCGCGCGCGGGGCCGCCACCACCCCCAGCACCACACCGATCAGGGCGGCGCAGAATAACGCCGGGATCATCAGCAGCACAGTCGGGCCCAGGCGTGCCAGGATCAGATCGATCACCGGCATACGGTTGGCAAACGAGAAGCCCAGGTTACCCTGCAGCAAGTTCCAGAGATACAGCCCCAGCTGATTGGCCAATGGCTGGTCCAGGCCAAAGTCGATGCGTATCTGGTCGGCATAGCCGGGCGGAACCGGAAAATCGCCCAGCAGCGCGTCGAGCGGATCGCCCGGCACCATGTGGATGATGATGAAATTGAGCACCAGGATAGCCAGGACGATCAACGCCCCCCACCCAAGCCGAGATAGGACATAGCGAAACATCTGTTGTTGTTCCTTTCTTACGGAGTTGCCAGTCCGGCCACGAGAACGCTGAAATCAAGACAATCCTCAAGAGACCACACCGCGTCGACCCATGACTGCGCAGCGGCCGCACCCAGCGCAGGCCCCAGCAAAGCCATGGCTTTATCGTTCAGTTCCCCGTCGCTGATCGGCGCTTCCGGCGCGCCTTTGGCAAAAGGGACATCGCGGTACTCGCGACGGCCATCGTTGAACACCACCTCGATCGATGGATAATCCGTCGGCCCCAACACGCGGTCAGTGCGAATCTCGGTCAGTGCCATCAGCCGCTGGATTTCGGGGTCGGACACGCGCAACGGCTGGAACTGTTCTATGGTCGCCTGGCCACTATCGGCCGTCACTGCCAGGCAATACGGCATGCTGAATTGCGCCTCCAGCAAGTTGCGTACGTCGATGCGCTCGAACTGGCGGCGGGTCTGCATATTGCCATGCACAATCAGCCGCGCTATGGCGCGGCTGCCTTGCGCGGCGCCCGACAGGATGTCCAGCAGGCCATCGAGCGCCGAATGAATGGTGCGGCAGCAGGCATAGGGTTTGATCCCCGAACGCAGGATATGAAACTGCTCGCCCAGACCGTCCACTGCGCGTTCTGGCGTGGACACGCCCGGGGCATAGGTGTTGTAAAACCCGCCCCATTCGGCGTCCAGCACCTGGGACGGGCCGGTCAGGCCGGCCTGCGCCAGCAGCGCCGCGCTGACGCCGGTTTCGGCGGCCTTTCCCGGATGGAAGCGCTTGACCAGCGCCCCATCGGCCAGAAAGGCCCAGGTGCCGCCAGTGAATGTCCCGGCAATGCCAAGGGCGTGTACGAATGGC
>JBATWU010000022.1:0-7858 GCA_049672825.1 Pusillimonas sp. | reverse complement strand
CCTCGTCCAGCCGGGCGTCGGCCGAACTCCCTGCGCTTCGCTCCGGTCAGACAACGGCCGACGACATCCCCCGGCTTCCCTTCGTCAGCATGCGGCGCTGGCCGAAAGGCCGGCTCATGCACCCCACCCCGCATCGACGGCGTGTTGCTTAGGTGGCTCTTGTGTGAGGTATGCTGCGAGACTGCGGAGTGCGTCTATGTGAGGCGCCTGGGGTGCCTGCGAAGCTTTGGATACGGGCGAAGCGGGCCTGGGCATCGATGCCCGCCCGCGCCACCTGCTTACTTGATCGTGGCGTTCTTGATCAGGCTGTCCTGATATTCGGCCAACTGCTGCTGACGCATCATTTCCTCGATTTGCGGCTTCACCTCAGCCAGCTCGGGGAATTTGACGTCGCGGGTGTCCTCGACCTGGATGATGTGCCAGCCGAATTGAGTCTGCACCGGCTTATCGGTCATTTGACCTTTCTTCAACTTCTCGACGGCCTCGGCGAACTCGGGCACGTAATTCGTTGAAGGCGCCCAGCCCAGGTCGCCACCGTTCTGGCCGCTGCCCGGATCGATGGAATCCTTCTTGGCGGCGGCGTCGAAGCTTACCTTCTTGGCCTTGATGGCAGCCGTCAAATCATCGGCGGCTTTCTGCTCCTTGACCAGGATGTGGCGCACCTTGTATTCCTGCTTGCCGGCCTGGAGGCCTTTGATCTTGTCGTACTCGGCCTGGATCTTGGCATCGGTGACCGGATTCTTCTTCAGGTGGTCGGCCATGAGGGCGCGCACCAGTATGCCCTGGCGCGCCAGCTCGACTTCCTGCTTGACGGCGGCTTGCTTGTCGATGCCGGCTTTCTCGGCGGCCTGGACGGCGACCAGGCGGTTGACCATTTCCTGCTTGACCTGGGTACGCAGCTCGGGCGTGTCTTGCGCGCCTTGCTCGATCAGCAGCGCGACGAACTGATCAAGCTTGTCTTGCGTGATGGCCTGGCCGTTGACGGTGGCGACGGTTTGTGCGTAGGCAGGTATGGCAATGGCGCATGCTGCGGCCAGTACGGCGAGTCGTTTCATGTAGGTCCTTTAGCTTGGAAAATTTTCTTTGGCGACAATGGCCAAAGCGTGAATCGGATAGGGCATCAAGTCGTGAACGCGATCATACACAAGTCTGTGCCGCGCCACGGTGGAAAGGCCGGTAAATTGCGGTGTCCAGATATGCAGCCGGAAATGGCTGGCACCGCTCTTGCTGCCCTCGTGCCCGGCATGCAGATGGGATTCATCGATGATGTCCAGGTGGGTGGGCTGCAGGGGCTGCAGGCGCTCTTCAAGCAGCTTCTGGCGTTCGGTGGACATCAGGGCTGCTCCTTGGATTCCGTGGCGCCGGGCAGCGCCTTGGCGGGTTCTTCTTTCATGTGCTTTCCGAGCCAGAGCGATTGCAGAATCACGAAAAGCAGCAGCAATGCCATCAGGCCGAACACTTTGAAGTTGACCCATTGGGATTCGGTGAAATGGCCCGAGAAAGCGACATACAGATTCAGGCCGCCCGACAGCACAAAGAAGGCCGCCCAGCTGTAGTTCAGCTTGTCCCAGATGGCGGAGGGCATATCGATTTTGGTGCCCATGAGCTTATGCATGAGATTGCGTCCGAACAGCACTTTGCCGCCAACCAGAATTGCCGCGAAAAGCCAGTACAGGACGGTGGGCTTCCATTTGATGAATGCGTCGTTGTGAAACAGCAGGGTTGCGCCGCCAAAGACGACAATGACCGTCAGGTTGATCCAGTGCGTGGCTTCAATGGCTTTGCCAGTGGCCTTGAGCCAGATGAATTGCCCGATGCCGGCGGCAATGGCTACTGCCGTTGCGGTAAAAATATCGGAAAACTTGAACGCCAGAAAAAACAGGATCAGCGGGAATAAGTCGAACAGGAATTTCTTCATTGAGCGGGCTCGAACTTGAGCGAAACAGAGTTGATGCAGTAGCGCAGGCCGGTGGGGGGCGGGCCATCGGGGAAAACATGGCCCAGGTGGGAATCGCACACATTGCACACGACTTCTGTGCGGACCATGCCATGGCTGGTGTCGGTTTCTTCGCGTACATTGGCGGGGTCCAGCGCTTCGAAATAGCTGGGCCAGCCACAGCCGGCATCGAACTTGGTGTCTGACGCAAACAGCGCGGTGCCGCAGCCCACGCAGCGGTAGATGCCATGCCCGGTGCTATTCCAGTAGCGTCCGGTAAACGGCCGTTCAGTGCCTTTCTGGCGTGCAACGGTATATTCTTCGGGGGTCAGTTCGGCGCGCCATTGCGCGTCGGTCTTGGTGATTTTCTTCACAGCCTACCTATTAAAGCATTGTTATTGCCACCTTCCATGTTAATCGACTTTGATCAGGCCAAGAAGTTGCAAGTAATCTTATTTTATTTTGCGTGGGCCTTGTCTATGCAGGGAATCCCCTAAAAGACTTTGTATCTGTTTTTGTCGATAATGCCGGGGCATCCGCCGAAATCCTTAGAACCCTAAACTATCCCTGGAAAACACGCTTGTTTTTTGCTGGTTTAAAGTGATACTCTATTTTGATTAACGGACCGGATTCTGTATAACTTTCAAGCCTGCTTCCGCATTGGACGGCAGCTACCGCGTCTACCCTGGAGACAAACAATGAATATCAATCAGTCAATTCGGCTTTCGGTAGTGGCCGGCGCAGTGGCGCTGGCCATGCCCATGCTTGCCTCGGCGCAAATCAAAGTCGGCATCACGGTGGCCAGCACCGGTCCGGCTGCCTCCTTGGGCATCCCCGAGCGCAATACGGTTTCGCTGCTGCCCACCGAGGTCGCGGGCCAGAAAATCGAATATATCGTGCTCGACGACGGCACCGACACCACAGTGGCCGTCAAGAACATGCGCAAACTGATTACCGATGACAATGTGGATATCGTCGTCGGCACTTCCGTCACGCCGGGGTCCCTGGCCATGGTCGATGTGGCGGGCGAAACCAAGACGCCCATGATCAGCGTGGCGGCCAATGCCAAAATCGTCGAGCCTGTCGAAGGCGCGCGCGAATGGGTCTTCAAGACCCCCCAGAACGACCAGCTCATGGCTGGCGCGCTGGCCGATGCCATGGAAAAGCAGGGTATCAAGACCCTGGGTTTCATTGGCTATAGCGACGCCTACGGCGAGGGCTGGCTCAACGTCATGACCGAGGCCGCCAAGGCCAAGGGCATAGAAATGGTGGCGGTGGAACGCTACGGCCGCACCGACACCAGCGTAACGGGCCAGACCCTGAAGCTGGTAGCCGCCAAGCCTGACGGCATCCTGGTAGCCGGTTCGGGCACGCCGGTGGCCCTGCCACAGCGTGAATTGAAAAGCCGCGGTTACAAGGGAATCATGTATCAAACGCATGGTGCGGCCAACAACGACGTGCTGCGGGTTTGCGGCAAAGACTGCAACGATATGATTCTGCCCGCCGGACCGCTGCTGGTGGCCGATCAGCTGCCCGACAGCAACCCTGTCAAGAAGAGCGCGCTCGAGTACAAAACCAAATACGAAGCCAAGTACGGCGAGGGCACCATCAACACGTTCGGCGGCCACATGTGGGATGCGGGCCTGCTTATTTCAACGGCTATCCCCAATGCCCTCAGAACCGGCGCCAAGCCAGGCACGGCCGAGTTCCGCAAAGCGTTGCGCGACGCCATCGAGCAAATCAAGGACTTGCCCGCATCGCAGGGTGTCTTCAGCATGAGCGCAACCGATCACGCCGGCTTCGATCAGCGCGCCCGCGTCATCGTCAAGGTTGTCGACGGCGTATGGACGCATCAGCCCGATCTGTAAATTTTCCCTGCCTTCAGCCCGGCCTGCGCATCCCGTAGGCCGGGCTGGTATTTCGGGTAGAAGCGCCAGGCGTTTCTTTTCCCCAACGTGATGGCTTATCCGAAATGGATTCAACGATAGTACTGATCCTGCTGCAGGATGGCGTCATGAACGGCGCCATCTATGCCTTGCTGGGGCTCGCCCTGGTACTGGTGTTTGTCGTGACCCGCGTGATTTTCATTCCTCAGGGTGAATTCGTGGCGTTCGGCGCGCTGACGCTGGCCTTCATGGTCAACGGGCGCATGCCCGGAACCGTCAACCTGCTGCTCATCATTGGCGTCCTGGTGTTTGCCGTCGAGTGCATGGCGGCCGCGCGCAATCGCAGCTGGAACGGCATGGGCAAGACGTTCTCCTGGACAATGCTCCTGCCTTTGGGCTTGTACCTGCTGGCACCGTATGTTGTCAGCAAAGACACTTCCTTGTGGATCAATGTGCTGTTTTCGATGGCGCTGGTCGTTCCGTTGGGGCCCATGCTGTATCGCCTGGCTTATCAGCCGGTGGCCGAGGCCAGCGTGCTGGTCCTGCTGATCATCTCGGTAGCGGTGCATTTCGCCTTGACCGGCCTGGCGCTGGTATTCTTTGGCGCCGAAGGCTGGCGCACCCCGCCCTTCATGGAAGGCGAGGTGCAAATGGGCGCCGTCAGCTGGTCTGCGCAAACCTTTTTTGTGCTGGGCACTTGCGTGGCACTGATCCTGGGCCTATGGGTGTTCTTCGGCAAGACCCTTTATGGGCGCGCCTTGCGGGCCACAGCGGTCAATCGGCGCGGCGCGCGCCTGGTGGGGATCAGCACCAATATGTCGGGCAGCCTGACCTTCACGCTGGCCGCCGCCATTGGCGCCCTGTCGGGGATGCTGATCGCGCCCGTTACCACCATTTATTACGACACGGGCTTTCTGATCGGCCTGAAAGGGTTTGTCGCTGCTATTTTCGGCGGGCTCGTCAGTTACCCCATCGCGGCGGGCGGCGCCTTGTTCGTCGGTATCCTCGAAGCATTTTCTTCGTTCTGGGCAAGCGCGTACAAAGAAGTCATTGTGTTCACGCTGATCATCCCCGTGCTGCTGTGGCGGTCGTTCGGCGCACACCATATCGAAGACGAGGAGTAATCGCATGAATCGTATTCTGTTGATTGCTGTCGTCCTGCTGCTGGCGGTGTTGCCTTTACTGCCTGCCACGCCTGAGTTCTGGATCACGCATCTCAATTATGTCGGCCTGGCCAGCCTGGTCGTGCTGGGCCTGATCCTGCTGACCGGAATAGGCGGGCTGACGTCGTTCGGCCAGGCCGCATTTGTGGGAATAGGCGCCTATGCCACCGCCTGGCTGACCACCGATGTGGGTTGGTCGCCCTGGGTGGCATTGTTCATCGGGCTGTTGATCACCTTCCTCGTGGCCTATATTCTGGGGGCGATCACCCTGCGGCTGTCGGGCCACTATCTGCCGCTGGGCACCATCGCCTGGTGCCTGTCACTATATTATTTATTCGGTAATCTGGGCTTTTTGGGCCAGTACGACGGCATTGCCGGTATTGCGCCCATTGAAATCTTCGGCCTGTCGCTGGGCCGGGGGCGCAATATTTACTATCTGATCTGGGCGTTCGTGCTGCTGTCGATGTGGGCGACGCACAACCTGCTCGACTCCCGGCCGGGCCGAGCCATACGCGCCCTGAAGAACGGCGGCGGCATGGCCGAGTCCTTTGGCATCAACATGGCCAGCTACAAAGTCATTATCTTTGTCTATGCCGCATTGCTGGCTTGCATGTCGGGCTGGCTGTATGCGCACATGCAGCGCGCCGTCAGCCCCAGCCCCTTCGGCCTGAACTATGGCATCGAGTATTTGTTCATGGCGGTGGTGGGCGGCGCGGGCAGTGTATGGGGCGCCGTCATTGGTTCGGGTCTGATCCTTACGCTGAAAGACCAGTTGCAGAATGTGCTGCCCAAGATTCTCGATACCACGGCCAATTTCGAGCTCATCGTATTCGGCGTGCTGATGATACTGGTCCTGCAATATGCGCGTGACGGTGTTTGGCCGATACTGGCGTCGTGGTGGTCGGCCCTGGCCGGAGGCACCGAGCGCCGGCGCTTGGCGCCTCCGCCCCAGGCCGCGGCGCTGCCGCAGCGCCGGCGTCCCGAAAAAGGCTCGCTGGTGCTGGAAGTGGATGCCATTCGCAAGGAGTTCGGCGGGCTGGTCGCGGTCAACGATATCAGCTTTTCGCTGAAAGCCGGTGAGATCATGGGCCTGATCGGCCCCAATGGCGCGGGCAAAAGCACCACATTCAATTTGATCACCGGCGTCTTGCCGGCAACACGGGGCAAGGTCCGTTTTCTGGGTGAGCGGCTCGATGCCTTGCCCTCGCGTGAGATCGCCAGGCTGGGTGTGGGCCGCACGTTCCAGCATGTGCAGTTGCTGCCCACCATGACGGTGCTTGAAAACGTGGCGCTGGGCGCGCACTTGCGCAGCAGGGTGGGTGTGCTGGCGGCGGCGCTGCATGTCGAGCGGCGCGACGAAGCCCGGTTGCTGCACGAAGCCGCTACACAACTGCAACGTGTCGGACTGGGCGATTATCTATACGAGCAGGCCGGCAATCTGGCGCTGGGCCAGCAGCGTATTCTGGAAATAGCGCGCGCGCTTGCCGCTGATCCGGTTCTGCTGCTGCTGGACGAGCCGGCGGCGGGCCTGCGCTACAAAGAAAAACAGGAATTGGCCAAAGTGCTTGATCAACTGCGCCAGGAAGGCATGAGTATTCTGCTTGTCGAGCACGATATGGATTTTGTCATGAACCTGACCGATCACCTGGTCGTCATGGATTTCGGCACCATGATTGCCGAAGGCATGCCGGCCGACATACAGAAGCATCCGGCTGTGCTCGAGGCTTATCTGGGCGGGATAGACGAGGGTTTTGATTTTGACGAGGACACCGGCCAGCTGGCGGCCGGGAATGCCGTCGGCGCGGGAGGAACGGCATGAGCACGAACAAGCCGCGGCATCCCATTTTGCAGGTTACCGACCTGACGGCCCGCTACGGCAAGGTCACTGCGGTGGCGGGGGCCAATATTGCCGTGACCCGGGGCAGCATTGTTACCGTGATTGGCGGCAATGGCGCGGGCAAGTCCACGCTGCTCAATGCCATCATGGGCGCCTTGCCGTCCACGGGTAATTGTTCGGGATCGGTGCAGTATTTGGGCTCCGAGATCGGGTCGTGGCAGGTGGAGCGGCGTGTTTCCGACGGGATCTCGCTGGTGCCCGAGCGGCGCGAGCTGTTCGGCAGCATGACGGTGGAAGACAATCTGCTGCTGGGCGGCTTCCGCCTGTACCGTGCCGGCAAGCATGGCTGGAAAGCAACCATCGACGAGGTCTACGATTTGTTTCCGCGTCTGCGGGAGCGCAAGGCGCAGCATGCCGGCACCTTGTCGGGCGGCGAGCGCCAGATGCTGGCGGTGGGGCGGGCCCTGATGGCGCAGCCTCAGTTGTTGATGCTGGATGAGCCCAGTCTGGGTTTGGCGCCACGCATTGTGCGCGAGATTTTCCAGATTATTGCGCGTCTGCGCAGCACGGGCGTGGCTATTCTTTTGGTGGAGCAGAACGCCCGCGCGGCCTTGCAGGTGGCCGACTACGGTTATGTGCTGGAAACCGGCGAGGTGATTCTGGAAGGCAAGGCCAGGGATCTGGCCGGCAATCCGCGGGTGATTGAGAGTTATCTGGGGTTGGGGAATGCCAAGAAGGACGCTGTTCAGGTTTCTTGACTGAGGCTGATGCTGTTCGGGCGCGTTTGTGTTCTTCGTGCTTAGGCACTGCTGATGTTGCTTGCTGTTCTGCTTCGGTTCTTGAGCACTGTTGGCGTTGTTTGCTATTTTTTTCCCTGTTCTTAAGCAAGGCTGGTGTGGCAGGGGCTGTTCCGGCTTCGCGCGCTACGGCCCAGGCTCTGCCTGGGCTGCCCGTTTTGCGCCGCGCCATCGAGGCGGCCGCAGAACTCGCCCGGTCGGGCCAGTGGCCCGACAATCGTCGGGCTCACACAACTGCG
>JBATWU010000021.1:0-15616 GCA_049672825.1 Pusillimonas sp. | reverse complement strand
AGACGCCGTGCCTGGCACTGGATGCCGCCCGGATCGCACGATCCCGGCTGCGCCGGGATTTCCCGGCGTCCCCGGCCCCAGCGAGGCGGCCGCGGAACGCGCCCGAATGGACAGCCCCCGGCTGTCCATAAGCGCCGGGCTTGAACGGCCGCGGCCTTGAATCCCCGCTGGAACCAGGAACAGCGGCGTGCTCAACCCTCGCTCTATCCAGTGCCAGGCACGGCGTCTTGAAGCAATGAGAATGCGGGCCATTCAGCATGCGCAGGCCGGGGCCTCTTCACGCATACCAAATTTAATCAATATAAAAAAATAAAAGAATGTTGTGTCCATACCGGCGCTAAAAGGCGGGCGTGGTGGGCGCTGCGCAGGCGCCTCGTGCAAGCTGGTTCAAGCCAGGCAATCAGGGATGCAAGGTCGCGGCTGTTTGAGCCCGGGCCTATGGACAGCCGGGGGCTGTCCATTCGGGCGCGTTCCGCGGCCGCCTCGCTGGGGCCAGGCACGGCGGGAAATCCCGGCGTAGCCGGGATCGTGCGATCCGAGCGGCATCCAGCGCCAGGCACGGCGTCGGTTAAGAACGAAAACTCCCAACGGCTACCCGCGTCAACATCCAGAATAATGAAACATCAGCAGACAATCCGAAGACAGCGCCGCGAATCGGGATGATAAAAACGCTAATGCCCCGACAAGGTATCATTTCATGTTCAGGCAGTATGCGAACAGGGTAATGATGACGGATGCAGGACAAGCGGGCATAGCGGGAATCGGCGTGGATCTGCTGCGGCTGGATCGCATCGAGCGCGTGTACGCGCGCCATGGCGAAAAATTCGTCCACCGCATCCTGGGCCCCCAGGAAATCGAAAAATTCCGGCTCCGGCACCAGCGCGACCCGCGCCGGGGTATACGTTTTCTGGCCACCCGCTTTGCCGCCAAGGAAGCATTCTCCAAGGCCATCGGCCTGGGCATGCACAGCCCCATGACATGGTCGCGCATGCAAACCCTGAACGAACCAGGCGGCAAGCCCCGCATCCAACTGTCCGAGCCCCTGGCCGGCTGGTACAGCCAGCGCTTTGGCAGGGCTCATATTTCAGTGACGGACGAAACTGATACAGTGGCGGCTTTCGTGGTCGTCGAAGCATTGGCACCGGCACCCAGGGATTCAACGGAAACCACCTTATGACAGACTACAACACGAGCGCGAGCCTGCCTCCCGGCCCCGTCATGGTAGACGTGGAAGGCACGGCATTGACTCATCACGAGCGCGAGCGCCTGCGCGATCCGCTGGTGGGCGGCGTCATTCTTTTTGCGCGCAATTTCGATCATCGCGAACAGTTGGCCGCCTTGTGCCAAGCCATACATGCCGAGCGCAACGAGCCGCTGTTGATCGCCGTGGACCATGAAGGCGGCCGCGTGCAGCGTTTTCGCACTGACGGCTTTACCTCCATACCAGCCATGAGCGTATTCGGCGAGCTCTGGTCGCAAGACTCGCTGGCCGCCATGCGCCTGGCTTCCGAAGCCGGTTATGTGCTGGGTGCCGAGCTGCGCGCCTGCGGGGTGGACCTGAGCTTCACGCCGGTGCTCGACTTGGACTATGGCGTCAGCAAAGTCATCGGGAACCGGTCTTTTCATCGGGATCCCCGCGTGGTGGCCATGTTGGCCAGGGCCTTGATACAAGGCCTGATGCTGTCGGGAATGGCCGCCTGCGGCAAGCACTTTCCGGGCCACGGCGCAGTGGAAGCCGACTCTCATCACGAGATCCCGGTCGATTCCCGCAGCTTCGAAGAAATCATGCAGGAAGATGCGGCGCCATATGGCTGGCTGGGCGACATGGTGCTGCCTTCGGTGATGCCGGCCCATGTCATATATCCCAAGGTCGATCCCGCGCCGGCGGGGTTTTCGCGGCACTGGATACAAAAAGTCCTGCGTCAGGAACTCGCATATGACGGTGTGGTTTTCTCCGACGACCTGACGATGGAGGGCGCGACGGTGGCCGGCGATATCCTGGCGCGGGCGCAGGCGGCGCTGGGTGCCGGATGCGATATGGTGCTGGTATGCAATCGTCCCGATCTGGCCGACGACCTGCTGTCCCGCCTGAAGGTGGACCATGATCCCGCTTCGGTTCAGCGCATACGCCGTCTGATGCCGGCTAGTGCGGCGCCGGACTGGGATGCTTTGCAGGCTGATGAACGGTATCAATATGCCCGACGACTTCAATCTCAAATCGTTTCTGGCTGACCTGCCCCATTTGCCGGGTGTCTACCGGCATCTGGATGCGCAGGGCGAGGTGCTGTACGTTGGCAAGGCGCGAGACCTGAAAAAGCGAGTCAGTTCGTATTTTCAGAAGACGCCGGGCAGCCCGCGCATTGCCCACATGGTGGCCCGGGTGGCGCGGCTGGAAGTGACGGTGACGCGCTCCGAAGCCGAGGCGCTGCTGCTGGAAAACAATCTGATCAAGCGCCTGAAGCCGCGCTATAACATTTTGTTCAGGGATGACAAGTCGTATCCCTACCTGATGTTCAGCGGCCATGAAATTCCCCGCATTGCTTACTACCGGGGCAGTACCAGCGGAAAAGGGCGGTACTTCGGACCTTATCCCAATGCCTGGGCGGTGCGCGAAACCATACAGATACTGCAGCGGGTGTTTCGCCTGCGCACCTGTGAAGACAGTGTGTTTTCCAACCGCTCCCGGCCCTGTCTGCTCTATCAGATCGGACGCTGTTCGGCGCCCTGCGTCAACCTGATTACCAAGGACGACTACCAGGCCGATGTCGACCGCGCCGTGCAGTTCCTGGACGGGCGCGCCGACGAGGTCATGCGCGACATCGAGCAGCGCATGCACCAGGCGTCGGAAGCCCTGGAGTTCGAAAAGGCCGCGGTGCTGCGCGACCAGGTGGGCGCCCTGGCCAAGGTATTGCAGCAGCAGTCCATGGAGAAAGTCGGCAATGACGATGTCGATGTGATTGCCGTGGCTGCGGCGGGTGGGCGGATTTGCGTGAACCTGGCCATGATACGGGGCGGCCGCCATTTGGGCGACAAGCCGTTCTTTCCCTCGCATACGCTGGACGACAGCCCGGCCGATGTGCTGGCGGCATTCGTGGCGCAGCATTATCCAGACAGCGCCATGCCTGCCGTTCTGGTGTGTTCGCATGCCTTGCCCGATCCCGATTTGATCAAGCTGCTGGCCGAGCAGACCGGTGTCAGGGCCAGGGTATTGGTCAGGCCCCAGGGGCTGCGGAAAATCTGGCTTGAGCAAGCCGTGAAGAACGCCGAACTGGCGCTGGCGCGCCTGCTGACCGAGTCCAGCGCGCGCGCCGCGCGCAGCCTGGCGCTGGCCACGGCGCTGGATCTGGATGTCGACGAGGCGGCGCTGGATGCCATGCATATTGAATGCTTCGACATCAGCCACACGGCGGGCGAGGCCACCCAGGCATCCTGTGTGGTGTACAAGCATCACGACATGCAGCCATCGTTGTACCGCCGCTACAACATCGCGGGTATTACGCCGGGCGACGATTATGCAGCCATGCGGCAGGTGCTGACGCGCCGCTTCAGCCGCGTGGCCGATGGTCAGGCCGACATGCCCAGTGTCGTGCTGATCGACGGGGGCAAGGGCCAGGTTGAGGTGGCCCGGCAGGTTTTTGTCGAATTGGGACTGGATACGCGGACCATTGTCGGGGTGGCCAAGGGCGAGGGACGCAGGGTGGGGCTGGAAACATTGGTATTTGTGGACGGCAGGGCGCCGGTGGCGCTGGGGATAGAATCGGCCGCGCTGATGCTGGTGGCGCAGATTCGCGATGAAGCGCACCGGTTTGCCATTACCGGCATGCGCGCGCAGCGCGCCAAGGCGCGCAATGTGTCGCGTCTGGAAGAGATCGAAGGCATAGGCGCCAGGCGGCGTCAGAAGCTGCTGGCCCGTTTTGGCGGATTTTCCGGCGTGGTCGACGCCAGCATTGACGACCTCAGGTCGGTCGAGGGAATTTCCGATGAACTGGCTGAACGTATCTATCAGGCGCTCCGATAGGGTAGTATTCATCTTATGCCTATGAATTTGCCCCTTGCCCTGACTTGGCTGCGCATTGCCATGATCCCCTTGATCGTCGGGCTCTTTTATGTTCCCAGCGACTGGATCTCGGTTCCGGTGCGCGATACCGTGGCCGCGTTCGCCTTTATCCTGGCCGCCCTGACCGACTGGTTCGACGGCTGGCTTGCCCGGCGCTGGAATCAAACTTCGTCGTTCGGCGCTTTTCTTGACCCGGTTGCCGATAAGTTGATGGTTTGCGCGGCACTGTTGATTCTGCTCGACCTGGGCCGTGTCGACTCCTTTATTGCGCTGATCATCATAGGCCGTGAAATCACGATTTCGGCGCTGCGCGAATGGATGGCGAAAATCGGGGCCAGCGGCAGCGTGGCCGTGCATCGCCTGGGCAAATTCAAGACGGCGGCGCAAATGATTGCGATACCGTGCCTGTTGTATTGGCGCCCGTTGTATGGCTTGTCCATCGAGATCATCGGACAGGCCCTGATCGTGATTGCCGCCATTCTGACTGTGTGGTCCATGTTTTACTATTTGCGCCGCGCATGGCCTGAAATACGCGACCGCGCAGACCGGCGTTGACACGTCTGCGAAAGCTGAAAGCCCAAAGAGATACAAAGATGATAGCCGCAAGCCTGGATGCCGCCGAGGATAGTTCGGCACTGAAGCGCAGAGACTGGAAAATCATCGGCTTGATCGGTTCGGCGCACGCCTCGTCGCATTTTTTCCAACTGGTATTTCCCACGCTGTATTTGTCGCTGGCCCACGAATACGGCTACGATTTTGTCAAACTGGGTCTTCTTGCGACCGTATTTTTCCTGGTGTCGTGTTTGGGTCAGGCGTCATCGGGCTTCGTGGTCGATCGCATCGGCCCGGCCCCGGTGCTGCGTTTCGGGCTCAGCTGTTTTGTGCTGTCGGGCGTGCTGATTGCCGTGTCCAATGGCTACCTCGTGCTGCTGCTGGCGGCGGTAATTGGCGGCATCGGCAATTCCGTCTTTCATCCGGTCGACTATTCCATCATCAATCATCGTGTCAGTCAGCGCCGGCTCGGCCATGCTTTCAGCACCCACGGCCTGACCGGCAACCTGGGCTGGGCGTTGACGCCGGTGTTCATGGCGGCCATTATCTATCTTTCCAACTGGCGGGTGGCCGCGCTTGGCGCGGCGGCGCTGGTGGCGTTTGTGCTTTTCCTGACGTGGCTGGGCCGCGATCTGCTGGCCGGCAAGAACACCACCGTCCAGGCGCAGGCCGCCGACACCAGCGCGGCGGGCTCGCCGCAAACCGATCTGTCGCGTCAAACGGTCAGGCAGACTCTGGCCACGCTGCTGGTGCAGCCGGCGCTCTGGGGCGCCTTCCTGTTTTTTGCTTTTACGTCCATGGCGTTGTCGGCGGTGCAGAACTACACCATTCCCATGCTGGGCGAGGTATACGGAATCGATAAAGTGCTGGCGGGGACAACCTTGTCGGGCTATATGATTGCCGCCGCCATCGGGATGGCGGCGGGTGGTTTCCTGGTCGGGGCCACGCCTAATACTGAGCGCACCGTGGCCATTTCTCTATTGCTCGCCGGCGCGCTGCTGGTGGTGCTGGCCGCTGGCGGCGTGCCGCCGTCGTTCGCCATGGTACTGGTGGGCCTGGCGGGCTTTTGCTCTGGAGTGTCCGCGCCGTCGCGCGACATGCTCATACGGCGGGTCACGCCCAAGGGCGCGACCGGCACGGTCTATGGCCTGGTCTATTCCGGCATGGACGTGGGTTCCTCGCTGGCCCCGGTGAGTTTCGGGCTAATGCTGGATGCCGGATTCACCCAGGGGCCCTGGTTTGGCGCGGCCACCGGTTTTGTGCTGGCCGCGGGCCTGGCCGTCCTGGTGGCCAGGTCGGCCGGCCGCGGCGCTGTTCCTGTCAGCCCGGCCAGGGCCTGATTCTGTGCGCAGCCGGGGCCTCGAGCCTGCACCGCTGCGCGAACCGGCCTGATTCATTCCTTGGCAACATGGCTCCGCATAGCGCGGGGATGCCTGTTCGTGTGTTGTTGCTTACTGTCTAGGGGTCCTGCCCTGACCGACTTGCGCGGGGGCGCTGCTGCGCCAGGGGTTGATATCCAGGCCGCCCCGCCGCGTATAGCGGGCGTACACCAGCAATGAATGCGGCTGGCAGGCTTGCCAGATATCGCAATACATTTTCTCGACGCAGTGCTCATGGAACTCGGTATGCCGGCGCAGCGATACGATGTACCGCAACAAGGCGTCGCGGTCGATCTGGGCGCCGGTATAGCGCAGTTGCACGCTGCCCCAGTCGGGTTGCCCGGTTACCGGGCAGTTGGATTTGAGCAGGTCGGATACCAGTGTTTCGGTGACTACGCTGGCGCCCGGCAGGCATTGCAGCAGGTCCGGAGCGGGTTCGTAGGTAGAAATCGCGATATCGGCGTCGTCGATGCTGGCGCCCTCCAGCGGGCCGTACTCCGCCGACAATTGCGGCCCCAGCGGGCTGAGCTCGACGCCTACGGCGGCGCCCGTGGCCTGGCTCAGATCGCGTTCCATGAGCCTGGCCACGGCCTGCGCGCTGTCGCAGCGCTCTTCGCTGAATGAGTTCAGGTAGAGTTTGAACGACTTGGATTCCACCAGCCTGGGGCTGTCATGCGGAAACGTAAAGCGGGCCAGCGCAACGACAGGCTTGCCTTTTGGGGTCAGCCACGACACCTCGTAGGCGTTCCAGATGTCAGCCCCGTACCAGGTGTCGGGAATGGCAAGCGCGGCACGGTTGGTGGCTCGCTCGATTGGAAAGAGCAGGCCGGGATCGTAGGCGGCGGGGTAGGCAACCTCTTGGCCCAGCGGGGCCTGGGCGAGTGCGGGATCGTGCATGATCATGTGAAAAACAGATAAGAAGGCCGAAGCGGGTTCGGCTAAAACAGCGTGTCATTGTAGCGCGCCGCCGGCCTGATATCGTATTGTGAAAAATTGATTTCGCATTACGGAAAGGTGATGCTGCGATGCATGATTTAATTTTTCATACGGGGGAAAATTATTTCATATTATAAAATATAATTCCTAATATTATGTTTTATAAGAATAATATTTTTAGTCTTATATAAGATATAAGTGCTATTTGCCTTGCAGCAAAGGCGTAGACTTTTCTCAACGGTTTTTACTTCGCTTTTTTACTTTTCCAAGGAAACAGCATCATGAGCACACGAGAAAACGAAATACGCAATTTGCAGAAAACCTGGGCCGAGGACGCGCGCTGGCAGGGCATCAAGCGGGGCTATGGCGCCGAGGAAGTCATACGCCTGCGCGGGTCGGTACAGGTTGAGCACACGCTGGCGCGCCGCGGCGCCGAAAAGCTGTGGGGCTTGCTGCACTCCGAGCCTTTCGTCAACTCCCTGGGGGCGTTGACGGGCAACCAGGCCATGCAGCAGGTCAAGGCCGGGCTCAAGGCTATTTATCTTTCCGGCTGGCAGGTCGCGGGCGATGCCAACGGCGCCGGCGAAATGTACCCGGACCAGTCGCTGTATCCGGCCAATTCTGTTCCGCAAGTCGTGCGCCGCATCAATAATGCATTGACTCGATGCGATCAGATCCAATGGATGGAGGGCAAAAACCCCGGCGATCCCGATTATCTTGATTATTTCGCGCCCATCGTGGCCGACGCCGAAGCGGGCTTCGGCGGCGTGCTGAACGCGTTCGAACTGATGAAGGCCATGATCGAGGCCGGCGCAGCCGGGGTCCACTTCGAAGATCAACTGGCGTCCGTGAAGAAGTGCGGTCATATGGGAGGCAAAGTGCTGGTGCCCACGCGCGAGGCGGTTGCCAAGCTGGTTTCGGCCCGGCTGGCCGCCGACGTGCTGGGCGTGCCCACGCTGCTGCTGGCGCGCACCGATGCCGATGCCGCCGACCTGGTCACCAGCGATATCGATGAAAATGACCATCCCTTCATTACCGGCGAACGCACGGTCGAGGGCTTTTTCCGCACGCGGGCCGGCATCGACCAGGGTATTGCCCGCGGCCTGGCCTACGCGCCGTACGCCGATCTGCTGTGGTGCGAAACCTCGACACCGAATCTGGAATATGCCCGCAAGTTTGCGGAAGCCATCCATCGTCAGTTCCCCGGCAAAATGCTGGCCTACAACTGCTCGCCATCGTTCAACTGGAAGAAAAACCTGGATGACGCGACGGTAGCCAAGTTCCAGCGCGAACTGGGCGCCATGGGCTACAAGTTCCAGTTCATTACGCTGGCGGGCTTTCACGCCTTGAACTACGGCATGTTCGAGCTGGCCCATGGCTACGCGCGCCGGCAGATGAGCGCCTTCGTGGAATTGCAGCAGAAGGAGTTCGCGGCCGCCGACCTGGGATTCACCGCGGTGAAGCACCAGCGCGAAGTGGGCACCGGTTACTTCGATGCGGTCACCCAGGCCATCGAGGGCGGGCAGTCGTCCACGACGGCGCTGACGGGCTCGACCGAGGAAGCCCAGTTTGAATCCCGGGCCGGGGCCGACCGCAAGGTGGCCTAGGTATCGATCACGGGCGGTAGTGCAATGCCCGATGCAACGCAGCCCCCGGGGGCGAAAAGCCGGTGGAAGGGCCGGTTTTCGCCCCTGCGCCGCTGCGGGCCAGCTTGCTGGATGCCTGGGCGGCGGTATTGACCGGATCGTTGCTTGCGCGCCCCGGACAGGCTTGTCCTGCAGGCCCGGACGAGCGAATAAATTTTAATGTTTTCAAAACCTTGATCTAGATCAAACCGTATGCCGGGCCATTTGTTATATTGCCACGCATGCGCGCATTTTCCATTTTCTCCACTCCCGGTGGGTTGTCCGACGACGACCGTCAAAAGCGGCGTCACATGCTTGCCCGCATGGGGCTGGCATGGCTTGCCATGATGCAGGTCATGATGTTTGCTTTCCCGGGCTATCTGCGCTCGGAAAGCATGGCGCCCGACAATCTCGAGCTCCTCGATCAGGCTATCTTCCTGATGAACTGGATCAGCCTGATACTGACCGTGCCGGTCATGCTGTATTGCGCCTGGCCGGTGTGGGGCGGTGCGCTGAACAGTTTGCGGCGTGCCAAGGTCGGCATGGATGTGCCCGTTGCGCTGGGCATTGTCGCCGCGTTCATCCCCAGCGCCCACACGGCCTGGACGGGGCGGGGCGAGGTCTATTTCGATTCCGTCACCATGTTCGTGGCTTTCCTGCTGACGGCACGCTATCTCGAACTCTGCGCCCGCCAGTCGGTGGGGGTCGGCAAGGCACATGAATTCATTGAACAGTTCCGCGCGGCCGTGTCCGTTCGCGCCAACCGGGTGGCCTTCTGGTTTGTGCTGGTGCAACTGGCCCTGGCATTCCTGGTCGGAGCGGTCTGGTATGCGAACGCACCCGAGCGCGCGATCGGGGTCATGGTGGCCTTGCTGGTCATGAGCTGCCCCTGTGCCATGGCAATGGCTGTTCCCACCGCCGTCGCGGCGGCGCATGCCAGCTATTCGGCCGCGCCCGACACGGCCCGGTTCGATGCTTGGCGGCTGGTCCGGGCCACCGGCCTGGTGGCACGTCAGAATTTATACGGCTCAGTGGCCTGGCATCTGCTCATGACGCCGCTTGCGGCGTTTGGCCTGGTCGCGCCATGGCTGGCGGCCATCACCATGCTGTTGTCTTCGCTGGCGGTCGCCGCCAATTCGTGGCGCCTGTTCCGCCAGCAGACCCGGCTATCCGATAGCGGCTGGCAGGCTGCCGCCGTGCAGGGATAGCGCATGGCTTCTTCCCTGTTTCTACTATTGCCGATTTCTCTCGCCCTGGTGATCCTGATTGGCGTGGCCTTCTGGTGGGCCATTTTTTCAGGCCAGTTCGATGATACCAGCCAGGCTGCGGAGTCCATCCTTCATGACAACGACTCAGAAGGTGAAGGTTGACGGTTTTTTTATAAAGTGTGGCGCGAAAGCGTCAGCGAGCAACGCATAAGGCCCTTTTTGATGCATGTCAAAGAGAGCGGGCCAGCCATGCGGGAAGATGCTGGCGTCTAGCATTGTTTATTTGTTTTAGGGGAAGCTCCATGGGCACTTCCGATACTGTCGGAACACAGGCCGAAGTCTTCAATTACCGGGTGGTCAGGCAATTTACGATTGCCACGGTATTTTGGGGCGTTGTCGGCATGGCGGTCGGGGTACTGATCGCCGCGCAACTCATCTGGCCGGAATTGAATTTCAACACGCCGTGGTTCAGCTACGGACGCCTGCGTCCGCTGCACACCAATGGTGTCATTTTCGCGTTCGGGGGCAGCGCCCTGTTTGCCACCTCTTACTATGTGGTGCAGCGTACCTGTCAGGCCCGCCTGTTCAGCGACAAGCTTGCCGCCTTTACTTTCTGGGGCTGGCAGGCCGTGCTGGTTGCCGCGGTGATTACCCTTCCCCTGGGTTACACCAGCACCAAAGAGTATGCCGAGCTGGAATGGCCCATCGACATCCTGATCGCCCTGGTCTGGATATCTTTCGCCGTCGTGTTCTTCGGCACCATCGCAAAACGCCGGGTCAAGCATATTTACGTGGCCAATTGGTTTTTCGGCTCCTATATCCTGACCATCGCCGTCCTGCACATTTTCAACAATCTTCAAATGCCGGTCAGCCTGTGGAAGTCGTACTCGGCGTATGCCGGCGTGCAGGACGCCATGGTGCAATGGTGGTACGGGCATAACGCCGTCGGCTTCTTCCTCACCACCAGCTTCCTGGGCATGATGTATTACTTCGTGCCCAAACAGGCCGAGCGCCCCATTTATTCGTATCGCCTGTCGATTGTGCACTTCTGGGCCCTGGCGTTCACCTATATGTGGGCGGGTCCGCACCACTTGCTTTACACCTCGCTGCCCGACTGGACCCAGACTCTGGGCATGGCGCTGTCGCTGATCCTGCTGGCGCCTTCGTGGGGCGGCATGATCAACGGCATCATGACTATGTCGGGCGCCTGGCACAAGCTGCGCACCGATCCCATCCTGAAGTTCCTGGTGGTGGCGCTGTCGTTCTACGGCATGTCGACCTTTGAAGGTTCAATGATGTCCATCCGCACGGTCAACGCCCTGTCGCACTACACCGACTGGACGGTCGGGCACGTGCACTCCGGCGCCCTGGGCTGGGTTGCCATGATTACCTTTGGGTCCTTCTATTACATGATTCCGCGCCTGTACGGCCGCACGTCCATGGCCAGCATGAAGCTGGTCGAGCTGCACTTCTGGATCGCCACGCTGGGCGTGGTCCTGTACATCAGCTCGATGTGGATTGCCGGCGTCATGCAGGGCCTGATGTGGAGCGCCACCGGCGCCGACGGCACCCTGACCTACAGCTTCGTCGAGGCGGTCAAGGCAACGTATCCCTTCTATGCCATCCGCCTGGTGGGCGGTCTGATGTTCCTGTCGGGCATGTGCATCATGGCCTGGAATACCTGGATCACCGTGAAAGGGCAGCCCAAGGTCAATCCGGCCGTACCGCTGTACAGTCCCGATGCGCGCGATCCCGCCTACATCGGTCCGGCTTCGGCGACGGCATAAGGAGAGAATGGAAATGACCAAGAAAAGTACCGGTTTTTCCCACAAGCTGATTGAAACCAATGTTGGCCTGCTGATCATCCTGAGCATTGCCGTGATTTCGTTTGCGGGCCTGGTCCAGATCGTCCCGCTGTTCTTCCAGCACTCCACGACTCAGCCCACGTCCGGCGTGGTGCCGTACGAGCCGCTGAACCTGATCGGGCGCGATGTCTACATACGCGAAGGCTGTGTGGGTTGCCACTCGCAGCAGATCCGCATGCTCAGCTCCGAAGTGCAGCGCTATGGTCCGTACTCGCTGGCAGGCGAATCGACCTACGATTACCCCTTCCTGTGGGGTTCCAAGCGCACCGGGCCCGACCTGGCCCGCGTAGGCCAGCGCTATTCCGACGACTGGCACCGCGTGCACTTGCGCAACCCCCGCGACGTTGTCAAAGAGTCGAACATGCCGGCCTATCCTTGGCTGCAGCACAACTCGGTCGAGAACGAAAACGTGCAGGCCCGCATGCGCGCCTTGCGCAGGCTGGGCGTGCCGTACACCGACGAGCAAATCCAGAAGGCGCCGGAGCAGCTCAAGGGCAAGACGGAAGAAGATGCTCTGGTTGCCTACCTGCAGGGGCTGGGTGTTGCCGGCCGCGAAGCCGCCGCCAAGGCCGTGGCCGAAGGAGAGCTGTAAATGGCCGTGATCAATGCATTGGCGACGATACTCGTCATCCTGACCTTCCTGGGCATCGTCTGGTGGGCATTTTCAAGCGGCCGGGCCCAGGCCAACCACGAAGCATCCATGCTGCCTTTTTCCGTTCCTGACGAAAGCGCGTTGGATAAAAAAGAAGGGGGCTCTCATGAGTGATTTTGTCAGTAGCTTCTGGGGCTACTTCATCAGCATCATCGCCGTGGGCGGCGTGATCTTCTGTCTGTGGCTGCTGTATACGCAGCGCGCCTGGCTCAAGCAGACGGCCCCTCAGGTCGAAGACACCGGCCACGTCTGGGACGGCGACCTGACCGAGCTGAACACGCCGGTGCCGCGCTGGTGGACGGTTTTCTATATTGGCCTGTGCGTCGTGGCGCTGCTGATGTTCTTCCTGTATCCGGGCCTGGGCGAGTACAAGGGTTCGCTGGGCTATACCTCGGCGGGCGAAGTCAAGGCCCAGCAAGAGGCGTTGAACGAACGCATCAGGCCGGTTTATGAGCGGTATCAGCAGATGTCCATCCCCGAGGTGGCCCGGGACGCCGATGCGCGCCAGATCGGCCAGCGGCTGTTCTTGAACAATTGTGCGCAATGTCATGGTTCGGATGCCCGCGGCAGCGGCAGCTTTCCCAACCTGGCCGACGGCGACTGGCTTTGGGGCGGCGAGCCCGAGCAGATCCTGCATACCATCACCAAGGGCCGCCACGGCATGATGCCGCCCTGGAGCTCGCAGATCAAGCCGGCCGAAGCATCGGATATCGCGCAGTATGTGCGGTCTCTGTCGGGGCTGGCCAGCGACTCCTTGAGGGTGGTGCCGGGCAAGCGGGGCTTCGACACATTCTGCGTTGCCTGCCACGGCGCGGAAGGAAAAGGCAACACGGCGCTGGGCGCGCCCAACCTGACCGACAATGTCTGGCTGTACGGCAGTTCCGAAGCCTCGATCGTGGAAACCATCCTCAATGGCCGCCAGAACAGCATGCCGGCGCAGGAAGGTATTCTTACTGAAGATCAGATCCGCATGCTGACGGCGTGGGTATGGGGTTTGACCAACCAGGGCACGAACACGCAGAAATAAAGGCGCAACCATGAGCAGTGAATCTCCCGTCAATCCGGACCCAAAGCAAACGCTCCAGGAGGCGCCCGCCTGGCAGCCGCCCAGGGTCCGCAAGGCGGGAGGAGGGACGTCTCCCCAGGTCGAAAAGGCCTTGTCGGAGGTTCGCAGCAAGATTTATCCGCGCTCGGTCACCGGCATTTATGCGCGCTGGCGCATCATCATGGTGTTCGTGACCCAGCTGATTTTCTATGGCCTGCCCTGGCTGCAATGGAACGGACGCCAGGCGGTCCTGTTCGACCTGGCTGCCCGCAAGTTCTATATTTTCGGGATGGTGCTGTGGCCGCAAGACGTTATCTATCTTGCGGTACTGCTGGTCATTTCCGCTTTCGCGCTGTTCCTGTTCACGGCCATGGCCGGAAGGCTGTTTTGCGGCTATGCCTGTCCGCAAACGGTGTATACCGAAATCTTCATGTGGGTCGAGCGCCGCATCGAGGGCGACAGGCTGGCCCGCATACGGCTGGATGAGCAGCCCTGGAACTCACGGAAAATACGCCTCAAAGCCTCCAAGCATATTGTCTGGATCCTGATTGCCTGGTGGACGGGCTCCACCTTCATTGGCTATTTCGCGCCCATACGGGAACTCGGCATGGGCCTGCTGACGCTTTCCCTGGGGCCGTGGCAATGGTTCTGGATGGTGTTCTACGCTTTTGCCACCTGGGGCAATGCTGGCTTCATGCGCGAGGCGGTCTGTAAATACATGTGCCCCTATGCACGCTTTCAAAGCGTCATGGTGGATGACGACACCTTTGTGGTCACCTACGATCACGTGCGTGGCGAACCGCGCGGCGGGCGCTCGCGCCGCATCGATCACAAGGAAGCAGGCATGGGCGATTGCGTGGACTGCAGCCTGTGCGTGCAGGTGTGTCCCACGGGTATCGATATTCGCGACGGCTTGCAGTACATGTGCATAGGTTGCGGCGCCTGTGTCGATGCCTGTGACACTGTCATGGATAAAATGAACTACGACAGGGGGTTGATTCGCTATACGTCCGGGCGCGCCATTACCGACGGCATGACGCAGGGCCAGGTGCGCAAGCGCATGCTGCGTCCGCGCGTGCTGATCTATTCGGCGGTGCTGGGCTTGATCGCCATCGCGTTCATCGTTTCGCTGGCCACGCGCACCACCTTGCGCGTCGACGTCATCCGCGACCGTGGCGCGCTGGGACGTGAAGTGCCGGGCGGCATGATAGAAAATGTGTATCGCCTGCAAGTCATCAATACATCGGAGTCGCCGCTGACCCTGACACTCGGCGCCAGTGGTGTGCCCGGGATTTCCATCGCCACGGCGGATAACGGTTCGACAACGGTCGATGTCGATGCCGCATCGAACAAAATGGTCCCAGTGGTGGTGCGCGTGCCGGTCAGCCAGGCCGCACCGGGCCTGCACGATATCGAACTGACAGCAGCGGGCAAGTACGTGGAAGGCACGGACGCGACAGTAGTCGAACGTTCCAGCTTCTTTGTGCCAAAATAACCCTCAAGGAGAACGCCATGTCCATGCCAAGCAAACCGGGTTCGAAAGCTGTCCAAGACAGCAAGCCGTGGTGGCGCGAGCCCTGGCCCTGGATACTCATGGCGGGGCCGGCGGCGGCGGTGGTGGGATGTATCATCACCATCGTGCTGGCATTTCAGAACATGGGCAATCAGGCCATCAACGATGGCGGCGTCAAGCACGGCCTGGTCGTTACCAAGCAGGTGCAGGCGCCCGAGCCAGATCCGCCAAAATAGATTGTTTCAATACAACAGGAGACCAGGTTATGCGGTATCGTTCGTTAATGTGGATTTTGTGGCCGTCCTTCCTGATAGGCGCGGCGACCAGCGCAACGGTTTTCGCCCTGATCGATCCCCTTGATATCACCTTCCTGGGCTATTTGCAGGCCACAAGACAGCAGGTCTATGCCGGTGGGTTTTTTCTGTTCTGGCTGATGGCGGCGCTGTCCAGCGCACTGACCCTGCACATGGCGCCGCGCGGGCGCATTGTCGACGAGTTCGGCGACCCTATCGAAGGCTAGCGCATTTTCGCTTCAAGTGTTCACAGTACATGGCCCGCTACAAAAGCAGCCTTTGCGCAAGGGTGGACTGTATTGTGGATGCGTTGGAGGATGATTTGTTCTTGAGCAACGCGGATTGCTTGCTTGGACCGGATATCGTTCTAAAGAAAGTCGGGTGTGGCGGGGGCTGTTCCGGCTTCGCGCGCTACGGCCCAGGCTCTGCCTGGGCTGCCCGTTTTCTTCAACCCAATCGGGGCGTCCGCAGAACTCGCGCGGCGGACAATC
>JBATWU010000020.1:0-19379 GCA_049672825.1 Pusillimonas sp. | reverse complement strand
CCTTCAGGCCCAGCGCAATATTGTCCAGCGCGGTCTTCCAGGGCATGAGCCGCGCTTGCTGGAAAACACAGCCCACGCCGCGAAAACTGGATTCCATCAAGCCCTCGGAGGGGGTATGCAGGCCGGCCACAATATGCAGCAGCGTGCTCTTGCCGCAGCCCGACGGCCCCACCAGGGCGAGCGTCTGGCCCGCGTACAGATCCAGGCTGACGCCAGCCAGGACCTCGGTCATGCCATAGCGGTGCCCCAGGCCTTTCAGGGTCAGGGTGCTCATGGTTCGGGCCTCCAGCGTTCCACCGTGCGCTTGAGTGGTTCAAGAAAAAGGTATTCGGCGGCCAGCAGCAGTCCCAGCACCGCCACGACCCAGCCCAGCGAGGTTGCCGTGTCCAGCTGCGCGCGCGATACGGCCAGCGCCGCCCCGACGCCGTCGACGGTAGACAGCAGCTCGGCCATGACCACCACTTTCCAGGACATGCCCAGCGCCGCGATCCAGGCCGGGAACAGATAAGACACCACATGGGGTAGATATAGATCGGTCAGTGCCATGTGCCACGGCAGCCGATAGACCCGCGCCACGTCGCGCAAATCGTTGTCCAGCATGCGTGCGCCCTGCATGGCGCCGGCAAAGGCCACTGGGAAACAGGCCACGAATACCGTGAATACCGGTGTGGCGTCGCCCATGCCGAACCACAGCATGGCCAGCACCAGCCAGGCAATGGGCGGCATGCCCAGCAACAGCGTGACCAAGGGCCTGGACACCATGGCCGCGGTCAGCGAGCGCCCCGCCACCAGCCCCAGAATCGTACCCGCCGCCAACGCCATACCCAAGCCGTACAGAGTGCGCCGGGCCGAGATGAGCAGCTCGGGCAGGGCCAGGCCGGAACTGAACATGCCCGCCAATTGCCGGAAAGTGTCCGCCGGACCAGGCAGCACCAGCGGGCCGTAGATGCCGGCCCCGAACTCCCACAGCGCACAGAACAGCAGCAGGCTGGCCACCGCGCCCCAGCCGCTCCATAAGTAAGCCAGCGTTGCCGCCAGCGCCTTGCGCAATCGCCTCATCGGGAACTCCGTTCAGGCCTGTTCTGGCGAAGGGCTGTAGAAGGCCGCATCGGGCAGCTTCCCGCCCACCGTAGCGGGCTGGCGCTGCAGCAGCAACTGGAAGAAGTGCTCGAGTTCGGGCCGCGCCTGTTCCGCGGTGGCGTAGTATAGCGGCACATTGCCCAGCGAATCGGCCACCGCGTCGGGCGTCAGCATGTCGAAACGCCCCGCCACAATCTTGCCGCATTCCTGCGCATTGCCCGCGCACCACGTTGCCGACTGCCTGTAGGCCTGTTGGAAACGGGCCAGCAAGGCCTGGTCATGGCGAACCGAACCCAGGGCCGCCATTCCAGCCTGCGGGATGCGCGGTTCGCGGCTCAGCAGGCGGCCCCACTCTTCCTGCAGATTGACGCTGCGATACAGATCGGGCGCCACCAGCGACATCGGGAAAGACCGGGTCTTGCGCAACACCATCGATACCGCCGGCTCGGCCAGCAAGGCGTGGTCCACCTGACGCATTGCCAGCAACTGCACCGCATCCATGGGGCTGGCGGTGTAACGCAGGCGGAAGTCCTTGCGCACGTCCAGGCCCTGCTGCTCGGCCAGAAAGGTAAAAAGAATGTCGGGCATGTCGGCCCGGAACGGCAAGGCGATTTCCTGATCCTTGAAGTCGGCCAGTGTGCGGCAGTGGGCGTTGCGCGATACCATCCACAAAATGCCCCACACCGACACATTCAGCAGCGTAAGCGGCACGCCGCGGTTATACAGATTGGCCGCCACATTGGTGGGCGCGGCAATGAAATCGGCCTCGCCTCCCATGGCCAGCGCGCGCAACTGATCGGGGTTGGACCACGGGACGAACTCGACCTTGCCGGCGACGTCGCTGAGCGCCCCGCTTTCAACCATGTGGATCAGTGGATTCGACACCGAAGCCGGCGGCCCCGCCAGCACCAGCCGCTCGCGCATCGGCGTTGAGCCTGGCTGCGCGGCTATTGCGGGCAGCCAGGGCATGGCGGCCGAGAGCGATAAAACCCCAAGTAAATTGCGCCGCTTGCGGAATGAATCAACCTGCCCTTGAACCGCCCCGCTATCTTGCATAGTAAGTAATTCCGCTTGGCGCTGCCCGGCCTCCAACAGGTGCCGGTGGCCAGATTTCGCGTCTTGTAAATGATTCTTAACAAGAGATTGTATTTTCTGGACAACACCCCCTCAATGACAAATATCAATTTTCAGGCATGACGACAGGTAAATATCCCCCTATTTACAAATCAACTACGCTTTAACCCGGCCGCCGCGCTTGCGGGGATCAACTTCCCTATACACGCGTGCCGGCCTCGCCAGCCGTAGCGGGTGGCCGGGCGGCATCAACGCGCAAGAAAGCGCTGCAAACCCGCCTTGGCCTCGTCACAGGTGAACGCGCGCTGTCCCAGTTGTGCTTCGCGCGCGAATGCCTGATCAAATGGCAAATGCCCCAGGGTCAGGGCAGCCTCCTTGATCACCGAGATGGCAACCCTGCCCTTTTGCGCGATGCCTTCGGCATATGCCAATGCGACTTGCGCCAGTTGATCCGCGGGAACCACGCGGTTCAGCAAGCCCATTTCCGCCAGCCGGGCGGCTGGAAATCGCTCGGCTGTCATCATCAGCTCCATGGCAAAGACGTAGGGAATTTGGCGTGTCAGGCGTACCAGCGTGCCGCCCGCGGGCGTAAAGCCCAATGAGGCTTCAGGCAGGGCGAACACCGCATTGTCGGCAGCCACGCGAATATCGGCCGCCAGCATGATCTCGAATCCGCCACCCATGCACAGCCCGTTGATGGCGGCCACCACTGGCTTGTAGAAGCCGGGCTGTTTGATGTGAGCCCCATCCCACTCCGAAATATCGAAGCGCCCTTCCGCCAGCGCCGGTATGGACTCAGTCAGATCGGCACCCACGCAGAAAGCCCGGTCGCCCGCGCCCGAAAGCAGTATGACTCTGACCGCTGTGTCTTCATTGGCGCGTGCAAAGGCCTGCGCAAGTTGATCGTACATATCGAGGGTCAAGGCATTGAGCTTCTCCGGGCGGTTGAAGCCAATATGCGCGATCCGGTCCCGAACCTCATAGCTGATGGCCATCAAATCACCCCTTCCGCCGACAGGCGCGCCAGTTCCTGGTCGCTCAAACCCATCCAATTGCTGAATACCAATGCATTGTGCTCGCCAAAGGCGGGCGCCGCGCCCGTCGCCTGCACCGGCGTGCGAGATAGCTTCATTGGGCTGCCGAATGCCTTGACCGGCACGCCATCCATGGTCACCGGAACAAACATATCCCTTGCGGCCAAGTGGGGATCATCAACCACCTCTGCCATGGTTTTAATAGGTGTCAGCGGAATGGTGTCGCCAGCCATTTCCTCGAGTTCGGCCTTGCTGCGATTTTCGCACCAGCGCTTTATGATGGGTGCCACACGACGCTCGTACACCTGTGGGTCGAAGCGTTTTTCCATGGTGTCGATTTCGGGATCCACGATCAGTTCGGGTTCGCCGAATATCTTGCATGCTTCGCGCCAGAACTTGTCTGTGTAGGCGCCAAAGAAAACGAAGCCATCCTTGCAGGCCAGCTGGCCATAGGGGCGCACGAACGGGTGATCATTTCCCAAGGGTTCCGCAATGATTCGGTCGACGGTGTAGTTGACGACCGCATGCTCCGTCAATGTCACTACGGAATCCTGCTGCGCCACATCGACCAACTGCCCTTCCCCGGTCTGTCTGGCGTGCATGACGGCCGCCAAGGCGGCGATGGCGGCGTAGAAAGATGCCGACAAGTCCCCGATGATCGTACCCACCCGCACGGGCGGTTTTCCTTTCTCGCCATTGAAGGACCAAAGCCCGCCGGTTGCCTGGGCGCTGTTGTCATAGGCGGGACGCCGCGAATGAGGCCCTGTTTGTCCAAACCCGCTGATCGAAACATAGACGAGACGCGGATTCGTCTCTTTCAGGGACTCATAATCCAACCCCATTCGCGCCATCGTGCCAGGCCGGAAGTTCTCGACCAGCATGTCGGCCTTGCTTGCCAATTCACGCAGCATGGCCCTGCCTTGAGGGGTTTTCAGATTCAGGCTGATGCCCAGTTTATGCCGGTTGTACTGTGCAAAGAACGCACTCGCGCGGCCATTCTCTCCTTGAACGAAAGGCGGAAAAGTTCTCACGTAATCCGGTTCAGCAGGGTTCTCCACCTTGATGACCGTCGCCCCGAGATCCGCCAGCATCATCGTGCAGTACGGCCCCGCGACCACGCGCGTCACGTCGATAACCACCAGCCCTTTCAGTGGACCTTCGCCCAAGGGCAGCCCCGACTGCGCAGCATTCATATGTTTTCTCCTGAACTCTGGTCACACAAGTGATTTGCCGCCACATAGCCCCGCTCGATGTACAGCGTGGAACTCTGCACTTCTTCCAGCAGCGCGGCGTTCGACTCGGTCACCACGACACAAAGCTGCGGATGCGAATGGCGCAGCGCTCTAAGCGAGTCGCCGTATTGTTTTGCCAATGCGGGAGCCAGGCCTTGGAACGGTTCGTCCAGCAGGACGAACCGGCTTCCCACCATCAGCGCCCGGGCCAGGGCGACCATTTTTCCCTGTCCTCCCGATAGCGCAGCCCCTGAGCGCGGCAGCATGGGTTTGAGTTGCGGCATGGCCGAAAGCACCGCCTCTATCCTTTGTTCAATGCCATGCTTGGACATGCGCTGCACTTCGCAAGGCAAAGCCATGTTCTGGATCACGGTCAGTGTTGGCAGGATGACCCTGTCTTCCGGCGCATATCCGAATCCGGCCGAGGCCCGCAGATAGGCGGGTTCCGCGGTGATGTCCCGTCCGTCGAGCACGATGCGCCCCGACCTGCAAGGTATCAGCCCCATGATGCTGCGCAATAAGGTGGTCTTCCCTGCTCCATTGCGTCCAACCACCGCGATGGTTTCACCTTCCGCCAGGTTGATGCTCACATTGCGCAGGACGGTGTTGCCAGCCAGGTCGACGTTCAAGGACTCGATTTGCAAACCCATGTCACCGTTCCCCAAGCACTTCGTAGCGAATGACCGGATCGCTGAAAACCGCCTGAGGGGTGCCGTCGGCCGCCACCCGGCCATCGATCCATGCGGCCACGCGGGTGGCATACGCCAGCACGATATCGACGTCATGTTCAACGAACCAGCTGGTGACGTTGCGGTAACGCAATGCAGCCATGATGGTACGCATCACTGCGTGCTTGTCTTCGGAGGCCACACCGCTGGTCGGCTCGTCCATGATCATGAGCTGCGGCTCCAGCATCAGCGCAATCGCCACGTCCAGCAGCTTTCGGTGCCCTTCGGGCAAGGCCGTGACAGGGTCGTGCCGGTATGGTTTCAATTCCACCAATTCCAGCATTTCAGAGATCGCGCCGGCATCGGCACTGTGCGCCAGCGGTATCCAGCGGGACAGCCTTCCCTTGCGCGCCACCGAGGCCAACTGCAGGCATTGCTGCACCGAGTGCTCCAGAAACAATTGCGGCAGCTGGAAAGAGCGCCCGATCCCCAGGCGGGTGATCTGCCTGGGGCCCTTGCGTGTAATGTCCTGGCCCGCGAACACGACGGTGCCGCTGGTGGGCTTGATATAGCCGGTGCAAATATTGATAAAGGTCGTTTTTCCCGCGCCGTTCGCGCCTATTACCGCCAGATGTTCGCCCTTTTGCAATGCGAAGTCGATGTTGTCTGCGGCATTGATTGCGCCAAAACGCAAATTCAGGCCCGTGGTCTGCAGCAGCAGGCCATCCGATTTGCCGCTCATGATTTCCCACCCTTGGCCATTCTGCCGAATCGGAATTGCTGAAAGCGTCCCACCAAGCCCGTGGGCGCGAAGAAGATCACCAGCAGCAAGGTTATGCCCAGCACAATCTGCCAGATGTCCGTGAAATACGCCGCCCCGGCCAGCAGAATCACCTCGAATACCGCCGCGCCGAGGAATGCGCCGATCGCGTGGCCGGCCCCGCCCAGGATGGCAATAAACACGTACTCGCCCGAGCGCAGCCAGTAACCACCTTCAGGCGTCATCAAGCCTTGGGCCAGCGCCAGCAGGGCGCCGCCAACGCCCACCAGGGCGGCTGAAAGCACATAGGCTTCAGCCAGCGCCATGCGCGCCGACAGGCCAATGTATTCAAGCCGGGTTTCATTGCTGCGTATTGCGACAGCCACCTGGCCTGCGGCGGACTGGAAGTAGCGCTGCACCACCCAGCCCAGCGCCAATGCGAAGAAGAGCGCCAACAGCACCATGCTCCACTCGAACTGGCCGCGATCAAGCTCCATGCCGAGCAGGCTCGGGCGAGTGAAACGCAGGCCATCCGTTCCGCCCGTCCAGGTATAGAGCTTGCCCGCGAGCGAGAAGAACACCATTGAAATGCCCAGATTGAGCATGCCGAAGAAGATTCCCCGGTAGCGGGAAACAAAGGCGGCCAGCACGATGCCGGTCGCGACGGCGCTCAATACACCGGCGGCCAAGGCCGCCAGTGCGTCGAGCCCGGGGAATGCGCGCAGGGTGAATGCCACGCCGTACCCGGAAATCAAGGCATACATGGCATGGCCAAATGAAACCTGGCCGGCCCGCATCAGTACTGATAGGCCCAGCGCGGCCATGCCGTAACTCAGAAACGTGACGACAGGCATCCGTGTCCAGGGCCACATCCAGGTCATCGCCAGCAATGCCGCGGATGCGCATGCAATACAGAGAACAAGAACTGAATGGCGCATCAGATCCTCCTGGCTTCAGCCACAGTAAACAAACCGCTGGGACGAACCAACAGGACGGCAACCATCATGAGATAAGGCATGACCACTTCGAGCTCAGGCACGGTGTACACCGCCAGGGCGCGGGACAATCCGATCAGGATGGATGCAAGCAGTGCGCCAGTAATTTGACCCAGCCCCGCCGTGGCGATGACGGCAAAAGAGGTGACGACCATCTCGGCGGCCACGCCCGGCACGAACGATGTCATGGGAACGGACAGGGCGCCGCCCAAGGTGCCCAAGGCGCCGGCCAGCGCAAAAGTCATCAGGCCCACGCGCGTCACATTAATCCCCAGCGCAGTCGCCACTTCACGATGGTGAATCACCGCAAGCAGCTTCCGGCCAATGACGCAATATCGCAGCAGGCACTGCAGCCCCGCGAACGCAATCAGCGCTACGCCGGGCACCATCAGCAACTGATAGTTCATGAACGTCACACCCAGCAGTTCTATCGTCCCCATGCGCTCGGCCACGACGCCGGCATTAACAGGCGTGGCTCCCCAGATGATCCGTTGCAGGTTCTCCAGGATCATGAAGGCCGCGAATGTCACCAGCAACTGCAGCACGGGATCCCGGTCCTGGAAGTGCCGCATGAGGCCTTTTTCGAGGGCCATGCCGAGCACTCCCCCCACCAGCAAAGCTGTGCCCAGCTGCGCCAGCACAAGCATCGCCGCCGGCATACCATGCGGCAATAGCCAGGCGACCGCCGTCGCCGCGCTATAGCCGCCAAACGCATAGAGGCTGCCGTGGGCAACGTTGATCACGCCGAACACGCCGCAGATCAGCGTCAAACCCAATGAAATCATGAACAGCAGGCTTGCATACGACAGCCCGTCGACCGTGGCGAGCAGCAATAAATGGAAACTCATTTCCTGTCTTCCCGGCTACTGTGAACGCTACTTGCCTACAGGCCGAATCAGTTCGCTTTGCAGCATGGCGGGCTTGATTGTCTTGACCCACTCTTCGGATATCTCGCCTACGGGCGGCGCCACGAGCTCCGCCGGATAGAAAGACAGCTTGCCAACCTGCGGGAATGGATAATCCGACTGCTCCAGCGTTACGCCATAAAGCTGGCCCTGCATGGCCTGCCCGTCTTCGCGCATCCGGATGGGACGCGATAGGCCGCGGTACTCCAGCGAGCGCAAGGTGTCGGTCAGTTGCTCGGTGGTGGGCCAGGCGCCGGCATTGGCTTTCAGCGTCTCTTTATAAGTTTTCGTAATGGCCTCGAGTGCCTGAATCATGTGATAGACGGCAAAGTTTGGATAAGCTCCCGTCCGCTCTTTGAATTGCTGCACAAAGTCCTTGGCCTTCGGATCATCCACAAACTCCGGATCGGCGAAATAGCCATCGCCGACAAAGCCCACTATTACACCGGGCGGCACTGCGTGGCCCAAGCGCTCAAGAGACGAATCGGCAAGGGGGAGCACGAACTGTGTGGACTTGAGCAGCCCGCGCTGCGATGCCTGGCGCAGAAAGGTGTCCAGGTCGCCGCCCCAGGCGGTCGACAGCACTACGTCCGGCCGCAAGGCCTGCAAGCGAGTCACCTCCGCGGAAAAGTCGGGCGCACCGAATTTCGGGAACATTTCAGCGACGATTTTGACGTCGGGCTTGAGCGCCAGCAAGGTGTTGCGGAAAATATCCCAGGAGTCGCGGCCCCAGGCATAGTCTTGATTGACCACAGCCAGAGACTTGATGTCAGGTTTGGTCTTGAGCAGGTGCAGGACCGCCGCCACCATTTCTATGGCGCCGTTGGGGCCGGTTCTGAAAACATATTTGTAGCGCTGCTCTTCCAGCACCTTCTCGGAAGAGCACTCCCACAAGATATTGATGACCTTGAGGTCTTCCGCGACAGGCGCGAGCGCGCCGCAATACCCGCTGGAAATGGCGGAGAGCATCACTTTCTCGCCCGGCTCCTGTGCCAGCCGGCGATATTCCGAGAGGAATTTATCGGCACCCTGGCCTTCATCGATCCAGGTTTGCCTGAGCTTTACGCCATCGATGCCGCCCTTGGCATTGAAGTCATCGATCCACATGTCGGCCGCGACTTTGGCGGGAGCGCCCAGGACGGCTGCCGCGCCTGTCATGAAGGTACTCATTCCAAGTTTGATTTCAGCGGGCCGCTCAGCTTGCGCCAACGCGGACGCGGCAACCATCCATAAGCCCAGCGCGGCGGTCAACGGTTTAATGAGTATTTTCATGACGTCTCCTTTGATTAGAAATTTATTGAATGATGAATGCCAGGACCGCGCGCAACAATATTCAATTCATCCTTTTATCTAGCCTGTTTGTGTGTTTTTTATACATTTGCTTATCTCCGCTAGTGTTTACGATATAGAGAAACCGACTATATTCTCGCTATTGCTTCCTTTTTGCCCCCGCCCCATTTCATGAAAGCCAATCCGAACGCGGCACCCCGCCCAGACACAGCGCCAGACACGATTCAGGCAATGGAAATCATCAGATTCCAGACCGAATTGCTCGGCTTGTTGCGCCACGGCGCGGGCGATGAAGAATTGCAGAAACTGCAAGGGCATGGCGGAAAGATGGTACTCGAGCACAAGCAAAAAGCGCTGCTGGCCGAGAGCTTGCAAGCCGCTTTTGCCATTCAGAAGCAGCAGGCGATTCAGTTGCAGCGCGAGAAAGGTTTGCTGGCCGTGCTGGAAACCGCGCAAGACCTCACCGCGATCAGAGACCTGGAATTGGTGCTACAGGCCATCGTGCGCCGGGCGCGGCAAATTTTTTCTTCCGATATCGGCTATCTGACCAATTATGACCGGATTCACAACGACTTCTATATCCGTGCCACGGACGGCGCCACGTCCGATCGGTTCAGGAACGTGCGCGTGCCCATCGATCACGGCGTTTGCGGCCATGTTCTCAAGCACAAGACCCCGTATCACTGCACAAACTACATGCAGGACCAGGGTTTCAAGCATGACAACGGCATTGATCTGGCAATCGCCGAAGAAGGCGTCTGCTCTTTGCTGGGCGCGCCGCTGATGGTGGGCAACCATTGCATTGGCATTCTTTGCGTCTGTGATCGGCAGCCGCGCAGCCACGAACCCTGGGAAATCTCCATGCTTGCGACACTGGCCGCACAAGCCGCCATCGCCATCGAGAATGCCCGCTTGTTCCAGGAAACACAGGTGGCGCTGCAGCAGGTCAACGAGGCCAATGCCATGCTGCACCGGCAAACCGCCGAGATTGCGGCCGCAGCTGAAGCTCATGAACAAATGACCAAGCTGGCGGCGCGCGGGGGCACCGTCACCGATATTCTGCAAATGGTCGCGTCGCTGCTGAACGGAGAAATCGCGCTGCTCAACGAGGCCGAGCAACTCACCTATCACGCGGCTGCGCCGCTAGCCGCCACCGCAGCTGAATTGCCCACCTTGATTCAAACCATAGAGATCCAGGATCTATTGCACAAAGCCTTGACGAAAAGCCGGCTGTCCGGGCGTTCCCAAACCGTCCCACTGGCGCGGGGCATCATCCTGAAGGCTGCGGCCATCACCGGCGCGGACCGCCTGCTGGGGGCAATGCTGATGCTTTCCCGCAATGAAATCACCGATACCCAGATCCGGACATTCGAACGCGGCGCCTTGGTGGCCGGTGTGGCTTTGCTTTCCGAGGAGCGCAGCAAGCACGCGCTAAGCAGCCGCAGCATGGCCACTATTCGTTCGCTGGTGACCTGGCAGCAAGAGCCCCTGAGCGTGTTGCAGGTCCTGACGGAACCGCTCGGACTGGACTTGGGTTCGCCCCTGCGCATGATGGCGCTGCACATTGAAAGCAATCACCTGGAGTACGCGCTGCGCCGCGTGCGGCCCCGTTTGGCAAAATCGGTGCTGATGGAAGCGCTGGACGGGCTGATTGTGGCCATTTACCCCGACCGCCAGGCGTCGGAAACGGAAACCGCCGTTCAGAACATACTGGTGGAAAACTCCAGGCTGAGCGTGGTGGGCGTTTACTCAGATACCATCGGGAAAGTGGATGAGTTGCCGAAATGCTTCCGCTCGCTCAAGCGATGCATCGATGTGCTGCAAGCGCTGGGGCGCGACAACGAGCTGGTTTCCGAGCCTGTGTTTTCCATGTATGCGCTATTGTTCGAGCAACGCGGCACCAAAGATCTCAACTCGTTCATTCAGGCCAGCGTCGGCGAGCTCATTGCCCACGACGTGCGCCGCAACACGAATCTGTGCGGAACGCTTCTGGCCTATCTGGACGAGACGCAAAGCTTCAAGCTGGCGGCGAACACGCTGGGCATCCATATCAACACATTACGCCAACGGCTCGAGACGATAGACCAGTTGCTTGGCCATTGGCGCAACAGCAGCAGGGCTCTGGAGATCCACGTCGCCTTGCGCATGCACAAACTGAATAGCGCTTTTTCCAAGGTGGCCGACTAGCGCCGGCCACGCGCGGCTAGCCGCCGATCACCTCGCCGTTCTCTTTGGTGAAGGGCTTGTCGATGGCGGGCAGGATTTCCAGCGCTGTTTCCACCGGCCGGCACAGGCGCACGCCTTTGGGCGTGGAAACGAACGGGCGATTGATCAGAACGGGATACGCGATCATGGCGTCCAGCAATTGGTCGTCGCTCAGTTCGGGATTGTCCAGGCCCTGCTCGGCATACGGCGATTCTTTCGTGCGCAGCGCTTCGCGCACGGTGAGCCCGGCCTGCTTGATCAGTCCGGCCAGCGTGGCACGGCTGGGCGGCGACCGCAGGTATTCGATGATTTGCGGTTCGATTCCGGTGTGGCGAATCAAGGCCAGCGCATTGCGCGATGTGCCGCATTTTGGATTGTGGTAGATCGTGATGTTGTCCATGAAGGCATCCTTTTGCTGATAGGCCGATGTCTGACCAGTGTGATAGCTGCGGCGACAGCGCCAAACCGCGCATTCCTGGTCCAACGGCATCCGTGACTGGCCAGTTCATTATATTGGACTGTTTCGGCCCGTTCACCGCGGTATTTTCGCCACAATCGTTCTTATGACTTGTTTTTGTCACTTGGCGGTCATGTGTCGTTGCTGTAATGCAAGGCATCGTTAACCTCGTACCGGTATTCGAGTTGATACAAGCAAACGACACAGTCAAGCAATATAGAACGATCTGGATCTCTGATCTGCATTTGGGCACCGCCGGCTGCCAGGCCGAACCGCTGCTGGATTTTCTGAAACAGCATGAATCGGACACGCTTTATCTGGTGGGCGACATTATCGACGGTTGGCAACTGAAGAAAAAGTGGTACTGGCCGCAGTCGCACAATGATGTGGTGCAGAAGATTCTGCGCAAGGCCCGCAAGGGCACGCGCGTGGTGTATGTGCCGGGCAATCACGACTCGTTTGCGCGGCAATATGCCGGCGAGTGCTTCGGCGGCATTGAAGTGCATCTGGAGGCCGAGCACACCACGCTCAAAGGGCAATGCTTGTTGATCACTCACGGCGATCTGTTCGATGGTGTCATCCAGTATGCGCCATGGCTGGCCTATGTGGGTGATCGGCTGTATTCCCTGGTGCTGGCCTGGAATGTGTGGTTCAACCGCGCCCGCGCGCGCATGGGACTGGGCTATTGGTCCTTGTCGCAATACTTGAAGCACAAGGTGAAGGACGCTGTGTCTTTCATCACGGCCTTCGAAGATGCGCTGATCAAGGAAGCCAAGCGCCGCGGCTTCGATGGCGTGGTCTGCGGCCACATACACAAGGCGCAAATGCGCGACGTCGATGGCGTTCTGTACTGCAACGACGGCGACTGGGTGGAAAGCCGCACGGCGCTGGTCGAACACCTGGATGGCCGTCTGGAAATCATTACCTGGATACCCGAAAACCTCGTCAAGCCCAGAAAGTCCCGCGCCAAGCCGGCGGTGCCTCAAGTCGCAATGCCGGCCACTGTCCGCGCCGCGTCCCAAACCGCGGAAGCGGAAACCGTTGAAGGAGTCACGCAAAATTGAAAATCGTCATCGTCACGGATGCCTGGAAACCGCAGGTCAACGGCGTGGTTCGCACGCTGACCCAAACTAGCAGCGAGCTTGCGCAAATGGGGCACGACGTCGATTTGCTGACGCCGCTCGAGTTCCGCACCATGGCTTGCCCCACTTATCCTGAAATCCGCCTGTCGCTGTTTGCCCGGGGCAAGGTGCATGCCCGCCTGAAGGCGGCCGGCGCCGATGCGTTGCATATTGCCACTGAAGGACCGCTGGGCATTGCCGCAAGGGCCTATGCGCTGCGCCACAAAATACCTTTCACTACCGCTTATCACACGCGCTTTCCCGAATATGTCCAGGCCCGCACCCGCCTGCCCTTATCGGTAACCTATCGTTTTCTGCGCTGGTTTCATGGTCCTTCCCGCGCTGTCATGGTGCCCACCGAGGTGGTCAAGAGCGACTTGCTGGACCACGGATTCGAGGCCGGGCAGGTCGTGCTCTGGTCGCGTGGCGTGGACTTGAATGTTTTCAAGCCCGGCCCCGCCCTTCCCAATCAGGAAAAGCCGCCGGTGTTCCTTTGCGTGGGCCGTGTCGCCGTGGAGAAAAATATTGAAGCCTTTCTCAAGCTGGACCTGCCCGGGACGAAATGGGTGGCGGGCGATGGCCCTTTGCTGGCGGATCTTAAGCTGCGCTATCCCAAAGTGCGCTTTACCGGCGTAATGGATCAGACAACGCTGGCCAGCCTGTATAACGCCGCCGATGTGTTTGTGTTTCCCAGCCGCACCGACACCTTCGGCCTGGTGTTGCTGGAGGCCATGGCCTGCGGCTGCCCGGTGGCGGCCTACCCGGTTACGGGCCCCATTGATGTGCTGGGCGATTCGGTGGCGGGCGTAATGGATGAGGACTTGAGGTCGGCCTGCCTGAAAGCGCTGGAGATTTCGCGCGAGGCGGCGCGCAGCCACGCGGAAAAATTTTCGTGGCGGGCCTCTACGGAAACATTTCTTGCGCACCTGCATCCGATCCAGCGGCCGGTCGAGGCGGCGGCCAAGGCGGCCTGAAACGGCGTGATGCGCGCCAATGCCAGGCCAAGGTGGTGAACCAGGCGCGCGGCACAGCGCCGCGAGGCCTGCTGCGGGTTCACGCGGCCGTCTGCGGCAATGGAATGAACTCGGCGTTGTCGTGCGAGGGCAAGGCAATGCGCCCCGCTTCCCAGTCGGCCTTGGCCTGTTCTATGCGCTCTTTGCGCGATGATACGAAGTTCCACCAGATATGGCGCGGCCCCAACGGCTCGCCACCGAGCAGCATCAACCGGGATTCGGTCAGCGCTTTCAGCGTTGGAGCGCCGCCCGCGGCAAACACCAGCATCTGCCCAGTTTGATATTGCTGTCCGTCGCACTCGATGGCGCCGCTGGCAATATAGGCGGCGCGTTCCGGGTGCGAGTCCGGCAAGGCGATGCGCGCATCGGGCTGCAGCGCGACATCCATATAAAACAGCGGCGAATGGACCTTCGCCGGGCTATCAACGCCATAGGCGCCGCCCGCTATCATCCGCCCCGACAGGCCCGCCTCGCTGAAAGTGGGCAGATCGTCGGCAGCGTAGTGGTCGAATGCTGGCGCGTCTTCTTCGTTGTCTTCGGGTACCGCCACCCAGGCCTGTATGCCATCCATGCGGCCACCCTGCCGGCGCATGCCATCGAAGCGCTCCGAGTGGCTGATGCCCGAGCCGGCCGTCATCCAGTTCAAGGCGCCGGGCAGAATGATTTGCTCCACCCCCAGGCTGTCGCGGTGAGTCATTTGGCCTTCAAACAGATAGGTGACCGTGGACAGGCCGATGTGCGGGTGGGGCCGCACATCGATGCGTTCGGGCACAGGGGCGGGCAGCGTGTGCGGGCCCATGCGGTCGAAGAAAATGAAAGGCCCCACCATGCGGCGCTGCCGAAACGGCAGCACCCGCCCTACTTTGAAGCCGCCACCCAGATCGTGCTCGCGGGTTTCAATGACAAGTTCTTGCATGATTTCCTCCGGAATCTATGGAAAACCCCTACTGACTTGACGTGAATCAAGACTTTTTGCCTGCGGCCGGGTTCAAATACTACTATAGGACATTCCCATGCAATGCCATCAAGTTTTCACTTCAACCGGAGATCTCCATGCTAGCCAAAATCACTTTCGCCGCCCTGCTGTCCGCCATGAGCCTACCAGTGCTGGCGGCGCAGTGCGACATCACCGTTGACAGCAACGACGCCATGCAATTCGACACCAAGGAAATCGTCGTCGACAAGTCATGCACCGAATTCACCGTCAACTTGAAGCACTCCGGCCAATTGCCCAAGGCGGCCATGGGCCACAACTGGGTATTGACCAAAGAAGCCGACAAGCAAGGCGTTGCCACTGATGGCATGACCGCCGGACCGGACAATGATTATGTCAAGACCGACGACGAGCGTGTGATCGCCCATACGCCTGTCATTGGCGGTGGCGAATCCACCTCGGTCAAGGTCGACGTCAGCAAGCTGGCCGCCGGCGAGAACTACACCTTCTTTTGTTCCTTCCCCGGCCACTGGGCCATCATGACTGGCACGCTGAAACTTTCCAGCTAATTGCCGCGGGTTGTGGCGCTGTCGCGCCGCCCTGGCCGCTGTTCAGGCGCCAGCGGCGGCGATGCCGCCAAATCCGCCAATATCGGACATTCTGGCCGGCTGTTGCCCTGGCAGCCATGCACCAGGTGTTCAAGCTGGTCGCGTATGGACTGCAGCTTTTCGATGTCGTGGCCCAGCTCCGCAATATGCTGGCGCGCCAATCTTTTTACATCGGCGCTTTTTCGACTGCTGTCCTGCCATAGTCCCACGAGCGTTCTGATGCGCTCCAGCGAAAAACCCAGATCGCGCGACCTCTTGATAAATCGCAGCGTCTGGATGTCTTTACCCTCGTACTGGCGATAGCCCGAGTCGCTGCGCTGCGCGGCGCCGATCAGGCCTATGCTTTCGTAATATCGGATCATTTTGGCCGTTACGCCCGATGCTTTCGATGCCTGCCCAATATTCACTCGGCCTCCTGGTCTATAAAATCCGGCCCTACGCGCCCATGGCCGAAAATACTCGACCCGGCGGGTTTGCCTCATGCTGCCATGTTAAATCGGAAAAACATTCACAAGCGCCATATCGACGTTTTCCGCAATGCTTGACTTTCCCATCGCGGCAAGGTTTATAGTCTGCCCTGTCGCCAGCTGCGCCACGCGGCGCAGCGGCCTGGTGTTGAACAAGGAGCAACCATGCTGGAATTTGAAGTGAACGACATGACTTGCGGTCACTGCGCAAGCACGATTACCAAGGCGGTGCAAGCCACAGCCCCCGGCGCGCAGCTCGACATCAAGCTGGACACCCATCGCGTCCGTGTCGGTGGCGCCGACGACGCCATGGCCATAGAAACCGCGATACGGGAAGCGGGCTATTCACCGGTCCGAATCGCCTGATTTGATTTCATCGGCGCCTTGAAGCCGCGCAAACGCAGCGCATTGCCCAGCACGAATACGCTGGACAGCGCCATGGCGCCGGCGGCAAATATGGGTGATAGCAAGGTACCGTTGAATGGGTAAAGCACCCCGGCCGCCACCGGTATCAACGCCGTGTTGTAGGCAAAGGCCCAGAACAGGTTCTGGCGTATGTTCAACATGGTGGCCCTGGACAATGCAATGGCCCTGGGCACGCCATCCATATCGCCCGACATCAGCACGACGTCGGCCGCTTCGATGGCGATATCGGCGCCCGTGCCTATCGCCACGCCCACATCGGCCTCCGCCAGCGCGGGGGCATCGTTGATGCCGTCTCCCACGAAAGCCAGCTCTCCGTGTTCCTGTTTGAGCCGCCGCACGGCGTCGACCTTGCCGTCGGGCAGCACCTCGGCAATGACTTCATCGATGCCCAGCTTGCGGGCGATGGCCTGGCCGGTGCGGCGGTTGTCGCCGGTCACCATGGCCACCTTCAGCCCCAAGGCATGCAGGGCCTTGATGGCCGGCGCCGTGGATTCCTTGATGGGGTCGGCCACCGCGATCATCGCGGCCAGATGCCCGTCCAGCGCGGCATATAGCGGCGTCTTGCCTTCGTCACCCAGGCGGGCCGCCTGCTCGGCGAAAATACCCACATCCAGACCCAGTTTGGCCATATAGCGGTCGGCGCCGATCTCGATCCGCTGGTCCGCTACCGTGGCGCATACGCCGTAACCGGTTACAGATTCGAACGCATCCACCGGCAACAGATCCAGGCCTTCGCCCTGCGCGGCGTCGACGATGGCCCGCGCGATGGGATGCTCGGATTTATGCTCTACGGCGGCAACGGCCGCCAGCACGGCGGCTCGTGCATAGCCGGGCGCCAGAAGCAGATCGGTGAGCTCGGGGCGGCCCTTGGTCAGCGTGCCGGTCTTGTCCACCGCCACGACGCGGATATTGCACAGTGCCTGCAGTGCCGCGCCCTTGCGGAACAGCACTCCCATCTGCGCCGCCCTTCCGGTTCCCACCATGATGGAGGTGGGCGTGGCCAGACCCATGGCGCAGGGGCAGGCAATGATCAGCACCGCGACGGCATTGACCAATGCGAAGGTCAGCGCCGGACTCGGGCCCAACGCCAGCCAGGCAATAAAGGTAAGCGTTGCGGCCAGGATGACAGCGGGAACGAACCACAGGGTGATGCGGTCGACCAGGGCCTGGATGGGCAGCTTGGACGCCTGCGCCTGTTCGACCATGCGGATGATCTGGGCCAGTACGGTGTCGTCGCCCACTTTGTCGGCCCGCAATGTCAATGCGCCGGTCTGGTTGATAGTTCCGCCGGTCAGGGCCGATCCGGCCTGTTTTTCCACGGGAATGGGCTCGCCGCTGATCATGGATTCGTCGATAAAGCTTTCGCCCTGCACCACGATGCCATCGACCGGCACGCGCTCGCCCGGCCGCAGCTCCAGCAGGTCGCCAGCACGGATTTCGGCAATGGGCAGTTCCTGGGTGGTGCCGTTGCGCACGACGCGGGCAGTTTGGGGCTGCAGGTCTATCAGCCGCCGGATGGCCTGCGATGTGCGGCCTTTGGCCTTGGCTTCCAGGTAGCGGCCCAGCAGGATGAGCGCCGCGATGACGGCGGCGGCTTCGAAGTACACGTTGATGCTGCCCTGGGGCAGCCAGCCCGGCAGGAATGTGGCCACCACCGAATAGGCGTAGGCCGCGCCCGCGCCCATGGCCACCAGCGCGTTCATGTCGGGCGCCCGGCGCCACAATGCAGGCAGGCCCAGGGTAAAGAAGCGCCGCCCCGGGAAGGCCAGGACCAGGGTGGTCAATATGAACTGGATGATCCAGTTGGTTTGCCTTCCTATTGTGGCGTCCAGAAAGTGATGCATGGCCGGAATCAGGTGCGATCCCATTTCAAGTATGAACACGGGCACGGCCAGGATCAGCGCCAACAGCAGGTCGCGCCCCAGCTGCTCGGTATGGGTCTGGTTTCGGGCCGCCAGTTCGTCGGCGGCCCGGCGGTCGCCGTCCTTGGCCACAGTGGCCTCATAGCCGGCCTTCTGGACCGCGTCGAGCAGTATCTGCTCTGTCGTGCCGGGCGCGATCCGCAGTTGGGCGCGCTCGGTGGCCAGGTTGACGCTGGCTGCGTTTACTCCAGGCACGGCGGCCAGCGCACGCTCGACACGCCCGACGCAGGACGCGCAGCTCATGCCTTCGACGGTTAGGTCTAGGATGCTGTCCTGAGGGGTGTTGCCTGCGACGCCGGTCAGGGGGTCGGTCAAGGTTGAGGTCATGAGGCGGAGCCTGTCAGAGTTGAGATTTGCCGGCGGCGGGAATGCCACGGTTCAGTGTCTACTGTAAACCTTACTATGATGGTAAGGTCAAGCATGCCTTTCCCGGTGGATTACGTGATTTTCGCGGCGGGCTGTTCGTGATTCTTGGCTGATTTCTTGTCTGTGAGAGGCGTTTTTGGTTGTGGGAGATGCTGTGTTGGGGGTGTTTCCGGTTCTAAAGAGACGCCGTGTCTGGCACTGGATGCCGCCCGGATCGCACGATCCCGGCTGCGCCGGGATTCCCCGCCGTCCCCGGCCCCAGCGAGGCGGCCGCGGAACGCGCCCGAATGGACAGCCCCCGGCTGTCCATAAGCGTCGGGCTTGAACGGCCGCGGCCTTGAATCCTCGCTGGAACCGGAGACGCCGGCGTGCTCAACCCGGGCTCTATCCAGCGCCAGGCACGGCGTCTTTAGCGAATGTGAATGCGACGAAGAATACGGCAAGCTTGTCGATGCAAGTCGTTGGGGTAAACGCGGCAACTACACTAGTGGAGCCATGGGAAGCGCAGCAGGAATACAAGTGCCGTCGTGGTCAGCACGGCAGCTATGTAAATACAGTTGTGGTAAACACAACAGCAATAAGCAAACATCATGAAGCCCTCGACCAACCTCTCGGTTGCCAGGAAAACGAATCCGTCCTCTGCAGGCCATGATGGCCTACAAGTTTCCGATGTCGCAGTGGTCCGGTGTGGGTGGGGGTGGGCCGGCGGTTAGGCGTGCGCCGCGGGCTACGGAAGGGAAGACGGGATCGAGGCGGGAGCTGTCTGAGCGCCAGTTTTCGGGCCACCGGCCCGATGGCGCGAGTTCTCCCGCCGCCCGTCTG
>JBATWU010000019.1:0-66239 GCA_049672825.1 Pusillimonas sp. | reverse complement strand
CAGACGGGCGGCGGGAGAACTCGCGCCATCGGGCCGGTGGCCCGAAAACTGGCGCTCAGACAGCTCCCGCCTCGATCCCGTCTTCCCTTCCGTAGCCCGCGGCGCACGCCTAACCGCCGGCCCACCCTCACCCACACCGGACAAAGCAGCATCGGAAATTTGCAGGCCGTCATGGCCTGCCTGGGCTTGGTTCGTTTTCCGGACAGCTTGGTTGGCCGAAGATTGCCTGATATTTACTTGTTGCTGTGTGTTTACTTGTTGCTGTGTGTTTGCTTGTTGCTGTGTGTTTACTTGTCGCTGTGTATATCACTGCTGTGCTGACCACGACGGTACTTGTATTCTTGCTGCGTTTCCCATGGCTGAATTTATGCGGCTGCCGCAATGCCCCCAACGACTTGCATCAGCAAGCTTGCCGTGTTTCCGTCAAATTACCCAGCTCTAAAGACGCCGTGCCTGGCGCTGGATAGAGCCCGGGTTGAGCACGCCGGCGTCTCCGGTTCCAGCGAGGATTCAAGGCCGCGGCCGTTCAAGCCCGGCGCTTATGGACAGCCGGGGGCTGTCCATTCGGGCGCGTTCCGCGGCCGCCTCGCTGGGGCCGGGGACGGCGGGAAATCCCGGCGCAGCCGGGATCGTGCGATCCGGGCGGCATCCAGTGCCAGGCGCGGCGTCTCTTTAGAACCCGAAACGAACCGGAAGCGAATCATCCCAAACACGGCCCCGTTTTGAACAAGGCAATAGAACAACACTCTGGACGCAGCCCGCCTCAAGAACGAAAACCGCAACGCGCCGCCTACAAAAACCGCTCGCCTTCCTTCAAATACCGCCACTGCCCCGGAGGCAGATCGCCCAGCACGATGCGCCCCATGCGTACCCGCTTCAGGCCGATGACTTTCAGTCCGACCTGCTCGCACATACGCCTGATCTGGCGCTTCTTGCCCTCCTGAAGAACGAAACGCAACTGATCATCGTTCTGCCATTCCACATGCGCCCGGCGCAAAGGCTTGCCATCGAGCGACAGACCGAAATTGAGCATCGCCAGGCCATTGCCCGCGATCTTGCCCTGAACGCGGACCAGATATTCCTTTTCTATCTCGGAGTCCTCATTGATCAGTTGACGCGCAATACGCCCATCTTGCGTCAGCACCAGCAAACCCTGCGAATCGATATCCAGCCGGCCCGCTGGCGCCAGACCCCGCAAATGACCGGGCTCGAATTTCAAGGGCGACTTGTCGACACGGTGGCGCGTCGCGGCGCTGATCAGCGACACCGCGGGCCGGTAGCCCTGCTCCGCCTGGCCCGACACATAACCCACCGGCTTGTTCAGCAGTATCGTCACCCGTGAGGTCTGGCGTCGCTGGGCCTGTTTATCCAGCGCAATTTTCTGATCGGGCCAGGCCTTGCTGCCCAGTTCCGATACCACCGTGCCATCGACCCGCACCCAGCCGCGCTCGATATAGGCATCGGCCTCGCGGCGGGAGCATAGGCCGCGCTCGGCCATCAATTTTGAAATTCGTATTTTTTCCATAAGCGCTATTTTATGACTTTGGCGATAATAGCGTTTATGGAATTACAGCCGACACACCGCAGCACATGGATGCCAACCCCTTCGCCCTGCCTTGGCCGGCAGCAAAAACACTGGCTCTTCCGCCCAGACGCCCTGACGGCGGGGCTGCGCCAGCTGGGGTCGGTGCAATTGCGCGTCATCAACGAACAGGCCACGGGACTGCTTCCCGCCGAAGCCTGGATGCTGCAGCGCGAAGTACGCAGCCCGATCTGGGTGCGCGAGATCATGATGTCCATCGACGGCGTCGACAGTGTCTTCGCGCGCAGCTTTACCCCCTTGGCCGCCTCACACGGCTTGTGGCAAGGCATGCGACACCTGCGCACGCGCCCCTTGGCCGACATGCTGTACCACAATCCGCAAATCACGCGCTCGCCTTTTCTCGCCTGCCGTCTGCATGACCAGAACCCTTTGTACCGAACCGCCCAGCGCATACTGGGCCGCCAGCGCCCGCCCGCCCATAAACTACTGGCGCGCTGCTCAGTCTTCTGGCGCCACGGCGAGCCATTGCTGGTGGCCGAATGTTTTATGCCCGAGTTCTGGCCCTTGGCCGCCAAGTCAGCCTATGCGCAGGGGATTAACCCGGCCAGCGTCTGACTCAACGCCAGACATCAATCTCCACCGTCACGCTGTCGGCGTCAGAGGCAACCAGCGCCATCCCCTCTTGAATGGTCACATGCAAGGTCATGGCGCGCTGCGCCAGCCCGGCCAGGGCCTGAATCGCCGCGGGATTGACCGACAGCACGCTCAGGTTGCGCATTCTGGCCACGCCGCCCTGCACCCCCTGCCACCAAACCTGGCTGGCATGGCCGCCGTAGCAAAACACCACGACCTGGTCCGATTTGCCTCCGGCCTGCAACAGACGCCGCTCATCGGGGTGGCCCAACTCTATCCACGACAGAATGGACCCAGTCAGGTCTTTTTTCCAGAGGGACGGCTCGTCGGTGGTGCTCAGCCCCCGCGTAAATGCCAGGCCATCATCGGCATACAAGGCAAAAGCCAGTACCCTGAGCATCATGCGCTCGTCGGTTTCAGAAGGATGACGCGCCAGGGTCAGCACATGGCTGGCATAATAGCCGCGGTCCGTGTCGGCCACATGCAGTTCAAGCTTGAATATTGTGGCGCGCAATGCCATGGTTCAGTACTCCACCAGCCAGTGCGTCCTGGCCCGTCAGCGCTAATACGATAAAAAATGGCCAGGCTTATAGCGCGTCGATACCCGATTCGCCGGTGCGTATCCGGACGGCCTGCTCGACTGCCGAGACAAAAATCTTGCCATCGCCGATCTTGCCGGTAAAAGCGGCCTTGATAATCGCATCGATCGCAGTATCGACCATGGCGGCGGGCAGGACGACGTCGATACGTATTTTGGGCAGGAAATCGACCACGTATTCAGCGCCCCGATACAGTTCCGTATGACCCTTTTGACGCCCGAAACCCTTGACTTCAGTGACAGTCAGGCCGCTGACGCCCATGTCGGCAAGCGCTTCGCGCACCTCGTCCAGCTTGAACGGCTTGATGATTGCCGAGACTTGTTTCATTGAGAGGCTCCAAGATAAAGAAAAATTATCGCATATCAGCGCCGCTCCACGCCCTGTTGAAGTCCGCGCCCGAGGGAGCCTGGTACAAGCGCAACGACAGTTCGGGCAGGATGGCCAGCAAGTGGTCGAAGATATTGCCCTGTATACGTTCGTACTCGACCCAGGCGGTGTTATTGGCGAAGCAATAGACCTCGACGGGTATGCCCTGGGACTCGGGCTCCATCATGCGAACAATCATCAGCATGTCCTGATGCAGCTCGCGCTGCGTGCGCAAATAGGCCAGCGCATACGCCCGGAACGTGCCGATGTTGGTCAGGCGCCGGCGGTTGCCTTCCAGGACGGCCAACTCCCCCAGCGCCTGGTTGCTGGCTTCGAGTTCCTGCTGCTTGCCATCCAGGTAGTCCTTGAGCAGGGCAAACCGCCTCAGCGCCGCAATTTCATCTTCGCGCAGAAAGCGCACCGTGCTGGCGTCGATGCGCAGGGTGCGCTTGATGCGGCGCCCGCCCGATTCGAACATATAACGCCAGTTGCGGTAGCTTTCCGAAAACAGCTTGTAGGTCGGCACCGTCGTGACAGTCTTGTCCCAGTTCTGCACCTTGACGGTATGCAGTGCGATATCGATGACAAAGCCGTCTGCCCCGGCTTGCGGCATTTCTATCCAGTCGCCGATACGCAGCATGTCGTTGGACGTCATCTGCGTGCTGGCCACCAGCGACAGCAAGGTATCTTTGAATACCAGCAGCAATACCGCCGACAGCGCGCCCAGCCCGGACAACATCAGCAAGGGGGAACGATTGACCAGAATCGAAATAATCAATATCAGGCATACGGCCCAGACGATGATCTTGCCCAGTTCCAGATAGCCCTTGATGGAACGAGTCTGGGCGCGCGTGCTGGAGGCATAAATGTCTTGCCAGGCCGTCAGCACCCCATTCACGGCCATGAAAAGAAAGACGATACCGGCCGACAGGAAAATGCGCGCCAGGATACCGGCATATTTTTCGTCGACGGGCAGCAGGCCGATGTTGGACATGATCACCAGCAAGGGCACGGCGTAGCTCACGTTGCGGAACACGCGGCGGCGCGACAACGCTACCGACCAATCGTCGTGGCCCACCGCGGTCAGGGTGCGCCGGGCGATAGTGGCCAGGACGCGAGAGGTAATCCACCCCGCCACCACAACCAGCACCGCCAGCGCCACCAGGCCCAGCAACACCTGGACCCAGATTGTGTCGGGCAAATTCTGGCTCAGCCAATTGTCGCCCACCCAGTGGGCCAGCAAACTCTGTTCTTGCATCGCGTCGCGTCGCCCCCGGGATCGACCTTGTTAATTTGGCAGCTCTCCATCATAACGTAGAGCAACCTCCCTTATAATCACGGCACTATGTCAAAAAATACTTCCTCCGATCTGCAGAATCAGTTTGCCAACAAGGCCCAGGCCTGGTCCGCCCGGTTTTCCGAACCCGTTTCAGACCTGGTCAAGCGCTATACCGCGTCCGTGAATTTCGATCAGCGGCTGGCCCGTTTCGACATACAGGGTTCGCTGGCACACGCCGATATGCTGGCTTCCATCGGCATCATCAGCGCCGAAGACAAGGCCGCCATCGAGCAAGGCATGGTCCGTATTCTCGAAGAAATCGAATCGGCCCGCTTTACCTGGTCCATCGATCTTGAAGACGTGCACCTGAACATCGAAAAGCGTCTGGTCGAACTGATCGGCGACGCAGGCAAACGGCTGCATACCGGCCGCTCGCGCAACGACCAGGTGGCCACCGACATCCGGTTGTGGCTGCGCCATGAAATCGATCTGTCCATCGATTTGCTGGGCCAGATGCGGCATAAACTGGCCGCGCTGGCTCTGGAACACAGCGATACCATATTGCCCGGCTTCACACACTTGCAAGTGGCCCAGCCCGTCACTTTCGGCCATCACCTGCTGGCTTACGCCGAAATGTTCGGCCGTGATGCCGAACGCCTGGCCGATTGCCGCAAGCGGATCAATCGCCTGCCCTTGGGCGCCGCCGCGCTGGCCGGCACGTCCTACCCCATAGACCGCGAACGGGTCGCACGCAGCCTGGGTTTCGACGATGTTTGCCGCAACTCGCTCGATGCCGTGTCCGATCGCGATTTCGCCATCGAGTTCTGTGCGGCCGCCGCCCTGATCATGACGCATATCTCGCGACTGTCCGAAGAGCTGGTCTTGTGGATGAGCCCGCGCGTGGGTTTCATCGATCTGGCCGACCGCTTCTGCACGGGCAGCTCCATCATGCCGCAAAAGAAGAACCCCGACGTGCCCGAACTGGCTCGCGGCAAGACCGGGCGCGTAAATGGCCACCTGATCGCCCTGCTGACTCTCATGAAAGGCCAGCCGCTCGCCTATAACAAAGACAATCAGGAAGACAAAGAGGGTCTGTTCGATGCGGCCGATACCATCCGTGACACCCTGACCATCTTCGTCGACATGGTGGGTGGCATCAAGGTCAAAGCCGAAGCCATGCGCGCGGCTGCCCTGCAAGGCTTCGCCACGGCCACCGACCTGGCCGACTACCTGGTCAAGAAAGGGGTGCCATTTCGCGACGCGCACGAAACCGTGGCCCACGCCGTGCGCGCCTGCGAAGAGCTAGGCTGCGACCTGGCCGATCTGTCGTTAGAACAACTACAGGCATTCCATCCCTCCATCGAGCAGGACGTGTTCCAGGTGCTGACGCTGGAAGGTTCGGTGGCCGCGCGCCGCCATATTGGCGGGACCGCGCCCGAACGGGTCAAGATCGAAGCTCAGCGCGTGCTGGACGAAAGCCGCTGATGCACCCACTAATTCCGGGGCAAAGGCCCCGGGTTCAGGGCTGCCCTGTTTTATTGAATAATTATTCTAAATACTTCAAAAAGCAACATATCGGCAAACCAGCCTGCATCGGCTGCCAGACCTGCCAACACAACTAATCCGACATTGCGGGCAAGGCCAGCGAGCTTCTCAAATACGTGGTCAATTCGCCACGGTCAATGGCGATACGCAAGCGCCGGGCTGAATCCTCGACGATGTTGACAGCCTGTTCAAGCGATTGCACCGCATAAAGGTTATCCAGGAGCAAGGCATCCTGATTAGGCAGTTTGCGCAATGTTTCAAGCGTATTGGGGGAAATGTTCATGAGTGCCTCCGGCGTGGGTGCAGGCTGTTGAATACCGTCGCATGGCTACTGGAACAGACTGGTATGGTTTGTCCATGCAGGCTATGCTTGGGGAAAACAGTCGTCAGAAGTTTGTCGATGCAGCGAATTGATATTTATCGGTGTAGCGATTTGAACAAACCACCGTAAGCTGACCGTAAACCAGATGCCCTGATTCCTAGTTTATTTTGATGAGCACGTCTTCCTCGCCATCCGTCCTGATCATCCGCCTGTTGGGGGAAGCCCGGCTGACGCTGAATGGCGAACATCTGCGCGGCAAGCTTTACGACAAGGTCATCGCCCTGCTGGCCTATCTGGTTGTCGACTCGGACCGCAGCCACTCCCGCGAACAATTGGCCACACTCTTATGGCCCTCGCTGCCCAACGAGGCGGCCCGCAACAATTTGCGTCAGGCGCTGTATTACCTTCGGCAAACCCTGGGCCCCGGTTTGGCCACGCTTCTGACGGCCAGCCGAGACACCGTGCGCTTTTCCGGTTCCGCCGCCCATTGCCAGATTGATCTGAAAACATTGACCACGCCAATGCCGCCCTGCGACGTCTGCGCGAATTCACTTTTACCCGCGGCTTGCGACACATGCCTGACTGAACTGAAAAATCGCGCCGATGCCTATCAAGGGGAGTTTCTAGAGGGTCTTTCGCCGGCGGACGCACCCGACTTCGATGTCTGGCTGGATGTGCAGCGCCAGGATCTGCGCGGACAGGCATTTGCGCTGGCGGAGCAATTGCGCGATGCCTACGAGGCTCACGGCTGGCTCGAGCCTGCACTGGCCTATGCCCAGCGCTGCATGGAGCTGGAACCCTGGAACGAAGCGGGCCACAGGCAGCACATGCGTCTTTTGGCGGCAAAAGGCCAGCATGGCGCTGCGCAAACCTTTTACGACAGCTACCGCGCCAACCTGGCGCGCGATCTGAATGTGGAGCCCGAGCAAAGCACGCATGCCCTGTTCGAAACCATCCACAAACATGGACTCGAATCCGGGCGCAAGCCCCTGGCCGGCCTGCGACAAACACCCGCCCAGCCACAAGCGGGTCGCCGCCAGGTAACCGTGTTGTGCTGCCACATCGATTTCCGTCCGGGTACCGCCGGAGGCGACCCTGAACAATTGGCCGAGCCGCGTTCCCTCTGCGCAGCCGTATTGCGCCGCTATGCAGGCCATATCACCCAGGGAAGCGAAGGCTATATATATGCCTATGTGGGCTACCCGGAGGCATCCGAGCAGGTCGGCCGCCGGGCCGCGCAGGCGGCATTGGAGTTGCAGGCGAGCATAGAGCCGCGCTATCGATTCCGCGCCGGCATCCACACTGGCGTTATCGTCACGGGCTTCGATCCCGCCTTGCCCGACGTCATCGGCAACGTTTCCGCGGCGGCCTGGCGTCTATGCCGGCTGATGTCCAAAGGCGGCATTGCCCTGAGTGGCACCACCGAACCCCTGCTGCAAGGGCAATTCCAGTTGCAAGCCTTGAAAACTTTGCAGCCAAGACGGAACGAGGCCGGCAACGCTCCCGCGGCGATGCTGGCCTATAAACTGATACGCCCCGAGCCTGTCCATGCCCAGGTCGGCCCGGCAGCCCGCTCGATCCCGCTTATCGGCAGGCAAGCTGAATTGCGGCGCCTCAGGAAATCATGGCGTCTTGCCTTGCTGGGCACGCCGCAGTTCCTGGTCGTGCGCGGCGAAGCCGGTATAGGCAAAACACGCCTGGCAGGCGCCCTGTACGACGACGCCGTTCACGCATCGGCAACCATTCGCCACCTGCATTGCTATCCCGAGCATCGACACACACCGCTCTACCCTGTGACTGCGCTCTTCGAATCCATTCTGGGTTTTTCCCTCGACGATACCTTGACGACCCAGCGGGAAAAACTGAATATTTATTTACAGCATCGGCATCCGGCCATTGCCGCGGATGCCGGGCCCGTGATGATGGCGCTGCTTTCCATTGCGCCGCCGGGCGCGCCGGTTCTGCCGCCGCGCCTGCGCAAACAGCAAACCCTCGATATGTTGCTGATGCTGCTTGACAGCCTGGCGGCCAGCAACCCTCTTTTGATGATCGTCGAAGACGCGCAATGGCTGGACATGAGCAGCATGGATTTGCTGGAGCGACTGATACACCGGGAAGCTCCGGTTCCGCTGCTCACCCTCATCACGGCGCGCAATGACTTTGCGCCGCACTGGCTGACGCCCGATTCAGTGCTGGAACTGCAGCCGCTCAAAGACCCGGATATCGCGCGGCTGGCGCATGCCACGGTTGACACCCTATCGCCGCAAACAGTGGAACGTATCGTCCAGCGCGCGGATGGCATTGCGCTGTATGCCCAGGAAATGGCCCAGATCCCCCCCGAACCATCCGGACGGGACGACGACATACCCCCTACGCTCCATTATCTGCTGCTGGCCCGCCTCGATGCGGTACCGCAGGCGCGGCGTGTGGTGCAACTGGCGGCCACGATAGGACGCAAGTTTGAGCGCGGCTTGTTGCAACGCGTGGCAGAACTGGATGAGCCCGTCCTGGATGCCACGCTGCGCCAACTGGCCGGCGCCCATCTGATTTCTTCCAGTCCTTCGTCAGACGATGTCTTCCAGTTCCGCCACGCGCTGATCCAAGAGGTTGCCTACACGTCCCAGATCCAGGCCGACCGCGAATATGCCCACCAGAAGGTGGCCGCTGCGCTGAGTGCGCACTATGCCCTGCGCGCTGCGCAACAGCCTGGCGAAGTGGCGCGCCACTACACGCTGGCGGGCAATACCATGGCCGCGATTCCCCACTGGCTTGAGGCGGGGCGGCGGGCCTTGCGCGTTTCAGCCAACGCCGAGGCCGGCGAACACCTGCAAACCGGGCTGGGCCTGATCGACCGGATGCCCCGCGACGACGAGCGCGATGCCATGGAGCTGGAGTTGCTGCTGGCTCAGGGGCAGGCCTTGCTGCTGTTGCGCGGCTATGGCTCGGAAGAAGCAGCCCGCGTCTATGATCGCGCCCTGACGCTGAGCAGGCAACAGACTCCCGTCAAGCAACGCTTCGACATTCTGTGGGGACTATGGATGGTATCCAGCTCGCGCCCCGGATCCAGTTTCCTGAAGTCTTGGGAATTGGCACGGGAGCTATTGCGGCTGGCCCGTGGCAGCGGCGATAGCGGCCTGCTGGTGCAGGCTTATTCGGCAGCCGCCAATATTGCATTGTGGCGCAACCAGATCGATACCGCATGCCGCTATGCACTGGCGGCGACGGCGCAGCCCGACACCGCTCTGGACAGCACGCTGGAAGGCCTGGACCCGCGTGTCACCAGTCTGGCGCATCTATCATGGGCCTATTGGCGCCAAGGCCGCAACAGCGAGGCCCATGCCGTCAGCCGCCGCTCCATCGCACTGGCCAGAAAACTGGACAACCCGGACACATTGTGCTTTGCGCTGGGATTTGCGGCGATACTGCAGCGTTTCCTGGGAAACGTCGAAAGCGCGGCCGACTACGCCCGCCAAGTCGAGAACATCGCCACCATCTACCAACTGGCATTGTGGCGAGGCATTGCCGAAATGGTTCTGGCCTGGGTCCAGGCCGTCCAGGGCGAACTTCAGGGATTGATCCGCCTGCGGGCCTGCGTGCGGAATATCAAGCACGTCATGCCGGGCGTCGCCGTCCTGTTTCTACACGCGCAGGCCGAAGCCTGCGGCTTTCTGGGCAGGTACGACGAACAGCTGGACGCGATCGACGAAGGCCTGCGTGCCGCAAGAGCAGTGAGCGAAGGCTTTTTCAGAACGCAGCTGCAAGAACTGCGCAGTGCATGTCTCAGGCAACAGGCACAGCACGTGCGAATTAACCAAACAGGCCACTAGCGATATGCCGTCAGTGCAATATTTGACTCAAGAATAGCCGGGTGCGCTCGTGCCGGGGGTTCGAAAAGAAGGCCTCGGGCTCATTCACCTCGACTATTTGACCCGCATCCATGAAAATGACCCGGTTTGCCACCTGCCGGGCAAAACCCATTTCATGGGTAACGCACAACATCGTCATACCTTCCTGCGCCAAGCCGACCATGGTATCCAGCACTTCCTTGACCATTTCAGGATCGAGGGCCGAGGTGGGTTCGTCGAACAGCATGATCTTGGGCTCCATGCAAAGCGCGCGGGCAATGGCGACACGCTGTTGCTGGCCGCCTGATAATTGCCCCGGATATTTTTCGGCCTGCTCGGGAATTTTGACTTTGCCCAGATAGTGCATGGCCAGCTCGGCCGCCCGTTTGCGCGGCATCTTCTTCACCCAAACCGGAGCCAGCATGCAGTTTTCCAATATGGTCAGATGCGGAAAAAGGTTGAAGTGCTGGAAGACCATGCCCACCTCTTTGCGGATTTCATCGATGGTCTCGGTGTTATCCGTCAGGGTTGTTCCGTCAACGACGATACGGCCCTGCTGCCAGGCCTCCAGCCGGTTGATGCAACGGATCATGGTCGACTTGCCCGACCCCGACGGCCCGCAAATAACAATGCGCTCTCCCTGCGCAACCTCCAAGTTGATATCTTTCAGCACGTGGAACTTGTCGTACCACTTGTTCAGCGTCTCGATGCTAATCATAAAAACAATCCTGGGTATGCTTGATGAACAGTCCGGTCGGGAAAATTGCTGCCGGAGACGCGGCATGCCACTTGCCGCGCACCGCCAACGCTCCGGTGATTCGGCTTAGAAGGTCGGCAAGTCCTGTAAAGGCTCTCCCAGCCATTTCTGGGTAATGGCGTCCAGTTCGCCATTGTTCTTGATGTAGTAAATAAAGGTATTGGTCCACTGCAACAGATCGGTGTCTTTCCGGCGCAGCGTGACGCCCTGGAACTGACGGCTCAGCGTGAATTTCTTCTCCAGTTCGAGCTTGGGATTATCTTTGGCCAGTTGGGCAAGTATCAATTGATTCGTTCCCAGCGCCTGAGCCTGCCCGGACAAGAATGCCTGGGCAGCCGTGGCATCGTCATCCATGCGCACAAGCTTTGCCTCCTTGGGCGCATATTGCGTCATGGCCATGTCGGACGTGCTGGCCCGAGGCACGGCAACGGTTTTTCCGGCCGTATCGGCAAAGGAACTCATCTCCAGGCTTTTAGGCCCCATGACCAGCATTTCGATCTGGCTGTACGGAATCGAAAAAGCGACCTGCTTGGCGCGTTCCGGCGTGATGCCAAAAGTTGCGGTCAATACATCGACTTTTCCGGTCAGCAAATAGGGGATGCGGTTTGGACCTGTCACCGGCACGATTTCCACTTCCACCCCCAGGTACTTGGCCATCAAGCGGGCAACGTCGGCGTCCAGGCCATCGGGCTTGCCGTCGGCGCTCATCACGCCGAAAGGCGGAAGATCCACCAACATGCCGGCCTTCAACTTGCCCCGGCTCACGATATCATCCACTGTCGTCTGCGCCTGCGCCGACATGGCAAAGCCCAGCACCATCGCAATTCCTGCCGCGGTTTTTTTCCAGATTCCTATCTTCATCTCTTACTCCTCCGTACATTGAAATCAATATGCTTGCCGCCGGCGCCTCCGTCCGGAGTCAGGCGGCAAGAGTTCGCGTTTCGCTTTCGGCAGCGTTTCCGCGAGACTTTGGTTGCCCCTTGGCAAGCTTTATCTCCAGCTTGCGGCTATACCGCGACAGCGGCCAGCACAGGGCGAAATACAGCACAGCCACCAGCGAGAACACCAGGAAGGGGCGAAAGGTGGCATTGTTGATAATCTGGCCCGTTCGGGTCAGTTCCACGAAACCGATAATGGCTGCGAGTGATGTGTTTTTGATTAACTGAACCAGGAAACCCACTGTTGGCGGGATGGCAATGCGCACTGCCTGCGGCAGAATCACCAGCAAGATGCGCTGCCAGCCCCTCAGGGCCAGCGCGTTGGCGGCCTCTCCTTGTCCTTTGGGCACCGCTTCGATGCAGCCCCGCCATATTTCGCCCAGGAAGGCGGCGGCGTTCAGCGTCAGGCCTATCGCGGCGGCCGACAGCGGCTCTACCGGCAGCCCCAGCATGCCGGCACCGAAATAAACCAGAAACAGCTGCATCAGCAGAGGCGTGCTTTGAAAGACCCGTATATAAAGCGCCGACAGTATGCGCAAAGCCCGGCACTCTGAGGTTCTTCCCAAAGCAATCAGCAAACCCAGCACACCGCCGCCAATAATTCCTATGATGGAAAGCAGCGCCGTCCAGCGTATGGCCATCAATAGAAAAAAGAAATCGTTCCACTCGAATGCCCGTATCATGCCTGGCTCCTGGACTGGTGATGGCGCCGGAAATAGTGCTTCTCTATCAGGTGGAAAAAGAACGAGAACCCCAATGCCATCAGGAAGTAAAGTCCGGTGGCGACGATATAAACCTCAAAGCTCCGGAATGTGCGCGACTGTATATCGTTGGCCGCGCCGGTCAGCTCAGTAGCGCCGACGGCAGACATGATGGACGATGCCAGCAGCAGCAAAATGAACTGGCTGCTCAGCGAGGGAAAGATCGCGCTCAGCGCCTGGAACAACTCGACTTTTCTGAAGATCTGCCAGCGTTTCAAGCCCAGTGCCTGTCCAGCTTCGATCTGTCCCCGTGGAATGGACTCAATACCCGCACGCACGATCTCGGTCGTATAGGCGCCCACATTGACCGTCAACGCAATCAATGCCGCCTGATCGGAACTCAGCCTAAGACCCAGCGACGGCAAACCAAAGAAAATGAGAAAGACCTGGATCAGCAAAGGCGTATTCCGGATAGCCTCGACATAGGCGGTTACGACCCAGTGCAAGCTTTTGGAGTCGGACATACGCGCGGCTGCACAGATAATCGCAATGACCAGGCCCATGGCCATGGCCAGGCCCGATAGCTGCAGTGTATGGATCACTCCCCACAGTAATTCGTCCCAGCTTTGCCACACCTCTCTGAACTGAAAACTGTAGTTCATCGCATTACCCCGCCAGCCGCGGAATCCGCGGGCGCACCCGGAATAAACGTGGGTTCCAGGGCCGCCACATAAGCGCAGTAACGCTTGAAGTTCAAGGCGTGAATTCGGTGGTCCGCCATATTGGGCTCGAATCGTTTTTCAATAGTGTTGAAGGCCTGGCTTGCGCTCGCATGATCAGGCCATGCGCCCAAGGCCACACTGGCGATCACAGCCAGGCCGAGGGTTGTCAGTTCGGCATCCCTGAAACGAAGCAAGGGCTTGCCCAGGACATCGGCCTTGATCTGCGAAAGCGTGTCGTTGCGCGACAAGCCTCCCGCAAGCCGTATGTCGTCCACCTCTATTCCGCATTCCTGCATGACACTGACGATATGGCCAACCGCGAAAGCCAGGCCTTCATAGATGGCGCGTGCAACCGAGGCGCGGCTGGTATTCAAAGACATGCCCAATAAAGCGCCGCGCGCATGCGGATTCCATAAGGGGCTGCGCTCGCCGGCGAGATAAGGCAGGAAAATGAGGCCATCGGCACCCGGCCCCGTCTCGACGGCATCCGCATCGAGCGCAGCGAAGTCGGTCTGCAGCCATTGCGTGCGCGCCCATTCAAGTATGCCGCCCGAGGATGCGGTGGATCCCCGGGCCAGCCAGGCGCCTTCGCCGTAGGGCACCCGATAGATGCGTTTCTGCCCATCGGAAAATGGCGACTCGGTCAGCACACCGAACGACGTTACCGTACCGGAAATATCGATCGCCTGACCCGGCTTCCGGATGCCGCTGGCGATATACGCGCACTTGCTATCGAAGGTTGCGGCGATCACGGGAACTGGCCGCATATTGAAGCGGGCCGCCAGCCGGGGGGCAAGCACGCCTATGGTTTCTCCAATACTCACGGGTCTGCCAAACATACTGGCGTCCACATCCAGATCGGCCCGCAGCGCATCGGTATACAAACGCAGGGCGGTGTAAGAATTGAGCGTCGATTCGCCCGTCAGGTAATAATTCAGCCAGCCTGTCGCGTCCAGAAATTTTTTGGTGTTTTGGTAAACGGCGGGGCACTCCCCGCGCAAGCGCAGAAGCTGCGGCAAAGGATCCGGCACATAGGCTCTTAGCCCATTCGGATTGGACTGCGCCCGCCTTGCAACGGCCGCTTCAACCTGATCGATATACGGTGCGCTGCGCCGGTCGGCATAGGTTATGGCCTGTGTCAGCGGCTGTCCGTTTTCATCCATTGCCACGTATCCAGCCAAAGGCGCAGCCACGGCAATACAGTCGGGACGGATGCCGGCAAGCTGCGCCTGTGCGAGCGCGGTCTCCAAAAATCCGGCCCACTGCAAAGGGTCCTGCTCAAACAGATGGCCGTCGATGACGGACTCGACCGGATGCGCCCAAGCCCAGAGGCGTTCGCCCGCGGTGGTCAGCGCCGACACCCGCAGGCTCTGGGTTCCCAGGTCGATGGCCAGAATAATGGAAGTACTAGTCACGATGATGGAAAATGTCAGGATACCGCATGGGCGTCGTTGCGCAACTGCGCGAAAAAGGCCGCATTATGCTTCATGCCGTTGATGACCTGGCCACGATCCGAGCCCAGTGCAATAAACGAATAGCCCTGTTTCACATAGTCGAGCGCCTGCTCCTGATTGCGGACAAGGACACCGGCAATCTTGCCATGCTTGGCCGCGGCATCCGCAACATGCTTGACCGCCGTGTTGAAATGGATGCCACCCGGGCCGTCGCCCAGATCGATGCTCAGATCCAAGGGACCAACAAACAATACATCGATACCATCGACTGCGGCGATTTCCTCGGCATTCGTCACACCCTCCCGCGACTCGATCTGGGCCACGATCAGCAAGCCGTCATTGGCATCGCGAACATACTCATCATAGCCAAAGCCATAGCCGCTGGCTCGGGTCGTCTGGGCAGACCCGCGCACGCCCAGCGGGGGAATACGGGAGATGCTGACGGCATGACGCGCCATTTCCGCTGTGGAAACATTCGGAATCATAAGACCGCTGGGCCCCATATCGAGCACATGCTTGAATACGCTGGCCTCCATTGCCGGAACGCGAACGATGGGTCCGCAGGTCGACGCGCTCAGTGCCTGCATCTGGTGCAATAAGTCGGAGTAATTGCCACAACCGTGTTCCATATCAAGCAATACCCAGTCAAAACCCGCACGGCCGGTGATTTCCGCCGTAACAGGCGAGCCCAGACTCAACCACGCCCCACCAAATATCCGCCCGGACAAAACCTGGCCACGAACCCATTTCATGAAAGCTCCTTCAGATTTGCTGTGAATTTGTCACTTATTAATCTTATTATGATCGAAAAATAACACGAAATCTATATTTATTTTCGATAATGAACATAAATGAATATAAATGAACATTCTCGGCGCAAAAAAAAGCGCGTAAGCGCTGAAGGTCCGTGGGATGGCGTCCGAGGCGCACGCGCCTACAACCCAGCTGTATCCTGTTGTGTGGGCCGTTCAGTCCTTGGATAAAGCCGCCCCCGTCACGATACGGATACCGGTATCACCCAATTGCCGCGCCCAGTCTCCGCCCGGCAAACTGTCTGTGAAAAGCGCATCGGCCTGCGAAAGGTGCGCCACTTTGACCATGGCGTCCCGCCCGAATTTGCTGTGATCGGCGACAACGAAAGCGTTCCGGGCGCAGCCCAGGATGGCTTGTGTTACAGGCTTTTCTTCCAGGAAGAAGTCAAGCACATCACCTTCGGAGGAAATCGCCACCACACCCAGAATTGCATAATCCAGGTGGAATTGGCGAATGAAGGCCGCCGTGGCTTCGCCCATGATGGCGCGATCCGCATACCGCACAGCCCCACCCGTCACGATGATTTCAAAATCCTCGCGCGAACCCAGACTTTCCACCACATTCAGGTTGTTGGTGACGATGCGCATATTGCGCCTTCCCAGCAGCCGCGCAGCCACGGCTTCAGCCGTAGTGCCAATATCGATGAATACTGAAGCGTTATCCGATATTTCCGCCGCGACAAGCTCGGCGATACGCATTTTCTCTTGGGCAAGTGAATCGCGCCGTGTTTCGTACGGCAAATTGGCAATGCTGGACCGAAACGCCGCGCCGCCATGAAAACGCGAGAGCATGCCTTGCTCGCACAGCTGATTGATGTCGCGCCGTATTGTTTGCGTCGTAACGTTCAAGCGCTCGGACAAGTCGTCGATCGTGACGAAGCCGCGTTCCTTGGCAAGCTGCACAATAGCCTGCTGGCGCGGCAACAAACCTTGGGCTGTAGTAGGTTGGCTAATGGATCGCGTCATCAAGACATGCATTTCCTTGGGCAGAACACCCGTGATTGTATGCCGGCACTCGCCCGGACACCAGAAAATACCCAAGCCACGATTGCCTTATGCATCGAAGACCGCAATGGATTCCACATGCCCGGTATGCGGAAACATATTGACGACGCCCGCGCTTTGCAACTGATAACCGCCTTCATGAACCAATATGCCCGCATCGCGCGCCAATGTTGCCGGGCTACAGGAAACATACACAATGCGGCGGGGCCGTTCCGCCGGACCCAAGGCCGACAGAGCCCGGGCCACGGCCTCGGCGCCTTCGCGCGGCGGATCGATCAACATGCGGTTGAACACGCCCAGGTCGCGCAGCCACTGCACGTCCACCTCGAACAGATTCAGCGTCGAGAACGCTGTTTTCGACGCCAGCCCATGCTGGCGCGCCGCATCGAGCGCGCGCTGCGTCAGCGCCGCACTGCCCTCGACACCCACCACTTCGGCGGCGCGGGTGGCCAGCGGCAAGGTGAAATTTCCCAGGCCACAAAACAAATCGGCCACGCGCTCGCCCGATTGCACCTCCAGCAGGCTCAGGGCTTTTGATATCAGCGTGCGATTGATGGCATGATTGACCTGTGTAAAGTCCGTTGGTCGATACGGCATGCGCAAACCGAACTCCGGCAGCGTGTAGGCCAGCTTGCCTTCGTCGGCGGAGTCAAGCAGGTGCACGGTTTCCGGCCCCTTGGGCTGCAACCACCAGCTCACATTGTGGCGTTCGCCAAAAGCGCGCAGCACGGCTATGTCGGCTTGCGTCAATGCTTCCATGTGACGCAGCAGCAGCGCCGTGGTCCGGTCGCCCACGGCGACCTCGATCTGGGGTATGCGGTCGGGCTGGGACAGCGAACCGACCAGTTCGCGCAAAGGCAGCAGCATATCCGAAACCTGCGGCGGCAACACGCGGCAACTTTGCATATCGGCCACATAGCTGCCTCGGCGCTCGCGAAAGCCCACCAGCACCCCGCCCTTTTTCCTGACCACGCGAACCGACAGGCGCGCCCGGTAGCGATAGCCAAAGGCGGGACCATGCAGCGGCGGCAGCACCCTGGAGGGATGCACTTTGCCAATGTGCGCCAGAGCGTCTTCCAGCACGCGCTGCTTGACGGCCACCTGCGCCGCCGGCTCGAGGTGCTGCATGGCGCATCCGCCACAGACGCCGAAATGCGGACAGGGCGGCGCAACCCGTTGCGAGGAAGACTTGAGCAAGCGTTCGCTCCGGGCGGTGTCGAATGAAGGTTTGCGCCGGACAATACTGGCCAGCACTCGCTCTCCGGGCAGGGCGCCCTCGACAAAAACGACCTTGCCGTCAGGGCGGGCCACCCCGCGCGCCTCGAGGTCGAGCGATTCAATATCTAATACTTCCAACGTCATTATCCGGATACCTGAAGCGTTAAGGATGAACTGAGCGCATGTCGGCGCGGCGGTATGCCGCGATGAACAAGGCTCAGTCCATCCTCAGGTGCGAATTTTGACATCCTCCGGCGTTTAAGTCGAGCCGGTTCCGGGAGCGCGGTCGGCGGAAACGTTAGCGGCCACGCTCCCGGCCCGGATCCGCCGGATCATCAGGATGCGCTCGGCTCAGTCCTGGACTTTGCCCTGTGCTCCTTGCGCTTTTCTGCATGCTTGGCGAACTTTTCCGCGCGCTCGTTGAAATGCGCCGCTACTTTCTGCTGCTGGTTCGCATCCAGGCCGGACCATACGGCGAGCCACTTTTCGTCAATCTTGCGCCGTTCGGCCTGGGCTTTCTGGAAGCCCTCGTCCCTTTGCTTGAGCGCTCCCTGGGGATCGAGCTTGCCGCTCTTGAGCTGCTCCGTGCGGGCGGCGCGCGCCGACTTCATGGCATCCCGCCGCTCGCCGCGCCCGGCCTTCTGTTCAGCCCTGGCCTCTTCCACCAGCTTGATCTGGCTTTCGTTCAGTGCCAGCGACTCCACAGCCGCTTTGTTCAAGGGGCCATAGCCCGGAACCCACATTGCCGCGTCATGCATGTGGCGCTTCCCAGGCCTGTGCTGATGGGGCCCTTTTTTATGCATGTGCTTTCCAGGCTGCGCCTGGCTGCTTTCGGCAACTTCCTGGGTTGCGCCCGCCGACGCGCCCGCTGCAGTGCCGGTCGCCGCATAGGCGGCGCCGCACAGGGCCATGGCCGCGGTCAGAGAAGCCAGCTTGGCGGTATAGGCGAATGTCGTTTTTTTCATGAAGATTCCTTGTAGTCGGTAGGAGGCTTCATTGTGCGGGTGAAACGATTTCCGCCCTGTTTCAGCAAAAGCGAGAGTCTTTCAGACGGTTTCACTTCTGGAAAAAAACAAGAATGCGATCAGCCCGCATCCCAGGTGGCCATATATTCTTTCCAGTGAGGCGCATCGCTTGCCTGCAAGGTGTCGCGCACGAGCCGCACTTCGGCCTCGTAGGCGACGCGATCCAGCTCGCCCTTCATGAACCGGAAGCGGCAATAGACCAGCCAGGTATTGACCACGTCGGTTTCGCAGTAAGCGCGGACTTCATCGGCCTGGCCGCTGGACCAGGCTTTCCAGACCTGGCTTCCGTCCATGCCCAGCTTGCCCGGGAAACCGCAAAGCTTGGCCAGATCGTCGAGCGGCGCGTTGGCGCGGCCATTGTATTTGGCCAGCAAATCCATCAAGTCGATGTGCCGATTGTGATAGCGGCTGATGTAATTGTTGTATTTGAAGTCGCGATCGTCTTCGCCCATATCCCAATATCGTGGCGCCTGGACGCCATGAATCAGGCTGCGGTAATGCAGCACCGGCAAGTCAAAGCCGGAGCCGTTCCAACTGACCAGTCGGGGGGTGTAATGATCTATGGTCTTGAAAAAACCCGCCAGCAGCGCGGTTTCCGGATCATCCGCGCCGCCCAGTGTTTTGACGCGGAAACCGTTGTCGTCACGGAACACGCAGCCGATAACCGCAACCTGATGCAGATGCAGCGGCAGGAAGTCGGTGCCATGCGACGCCTGCCTGGCTTCAAGCGCGGCTTCGATGACCTGGACATCGGTCATCTCGTCGCCCCACTGCGGGTTCAGGCGGCGCAGCCCCTGTGCATCGGGTATGGTTTCAAGATCGAAGACCAGGGTGGGGATCATCGGGCCGGCAGGTAAGACATGGGGTTGACCGGAGTGCCCTTGCGGCGGATTTCAAAGTGCAGGCGCGGCGACGTGGTGTCGCTTTGCCCGATGCTGGCGATTTTCTCGCCCTTCTTGATTTCCTGGCCGGTCTTGACCAGCAGGCTCTGGTTATGCGCGTAGGCGGTAATGAAGCCATTGCTGTGGCCCAGCAGTATCAGGTTGCCCAGCCCCCGCACGCCGTTGCCGGCGTACATGACCTTGCCGTCGGCCGAGGCATGCACCGGATCGCCCACGGCGCCTTCGATATCGATACCCTTGGTATTGGCGTTGAAGTTCTGGATGATTTTTCCGCTTGCGGGCCAGCCCCAGTTGATCAGCGCGGCATCGCTGGCGCGCGCGGTGCTGGTGGGTTCGACGGGTGTCACCGGCGTGACGGGTATCGGGGTGGCTGTGCCGGTGGCAGCCGGCGCCGGCGTGCTGCCGTCCATGCGCAGAACCTGGCCTATGCGCAGTTGGCTGGGATCGGTAATATTATTGAGCCGCGTGAGTTCGCCGACACTCAAACCGTGGGCCTGGGCGATTTTGTACAAAGTATCGCCTGCCCTGACCACATATGTGCCCCCCGCTGCTGCGGGCGCCGTGGTGCCGCCCGACATATCGGTGACCGGTGCCTGCGTCGTTCGAGATGCGCACCCTGCCAGAACCAATGTTGCCGCAACGGCGGCGAGCAACAAATAACGAGATGTGCCTGTAGGGTGTTTATGTGTCAGAGTGGCGGTAGACCGAAACGTCCCTGCGTGCATAGGGCTCTCCTGTGTGCTAAAGCTGTGTACCCGGTCGAAGGGGAACGAAGCGGACTGACTCGAGCTCTTCGCGATGCCAGGTGGAGGCACCCGTGCGCTCTATAAGAATCAGGCGTTGCGCTGTCGTCCCTTCCGGGGCAATTAAACGGCCCCCAATCGTTAGCTGTTCAAGCAACGCCTGGGGTATTTTAATACCGGCCGCGGCAACGATGATGCCATCGAAGGGCGCGACGCCGGGTAAACCTGCCATGCCATCGCCAAAGCCAAGGCGGACACGGGTAATCAATTTCAACGCTCGAAGCCGGTCGCGAGCCAAGTCGTAAAGACCGCGTATCCGCTCGATGGCATGGACTTCTTTGATGAACTGCGCCAGTACCGCTGCCTGATAGCCGCAGCCCGCACCCACTTCCAGTACTTTAACCGGAACGCGGTTCTCGCACATGGCCGAAATCATGCGCGCCACGACCCAGGGCTGGGAAATGGTCTGGCTGTATCCGATGGGCAGGGCAGCGTCCTCGTAGGCCCGGCTGGCCAGCCCTTCGTCTACAAACAGATGTCTTGGAACAGCCATCATGGCATCCAGCACGCGTTCGTCCTGTATGCCCTGCTTGCGCAGACGGGCAATCATCATGCCACGCGAACGCTCGGAGTTCAAACCCAAATTAACATTTGTTGATGTATGGGCCCGGGCCGCCGGCGCATTCGTCGCCGATTTCCCGTGCGAAAAGATACGGGTATTGCTATTGGCGGCCGATACCCCTCCGCCGAAGCTGGAGCGGCCGAAGCGATTGGTGCTCCCGCTGGCAAAAGGGAACGGGACTACGGGTTTACGCATAGCGGTGCCGCCCAGTTGCGAACCTGATCGAGCTGCTCGTAGTGCGTCAGGTCGAAACGCAATGGCGTCATCGACACGGCATGCTGCTCGATGGCGCCGAAATCAGTGTCGACCGACGAGTCGGACACCCTGCCGACCGGGCCTATCCAGTAGACCGCTTCGCCATACGGAGTATTGGTCTTGACCACCGGTTCGGATGGATGCCGCTTGCCCAGGCGGGTGACGCGGATTTCCTGTATGGCCTCGAAGGGAACCGCCGGAATGTTGACATTCAGCAGCGTATAGCCCGTCAAAGGGGTTTCGGTATGCTGTTCGACGATCTTGCGCGCGATCCTGGCTGCTCCGTCAAGGTGCTCCCAGCCTTTCTGGGCCAATGAAAAGGCAATGGCGGGAATGCCGAACAGGTAAGCTTCGGTGGCCGCGGCGACCGTGCCCGAGTAAAGGGTATCTTCGCCCATGTTGGCGCCATTGTTGATGCCCGATACCACGAGATCGGGACGAAAATCCAGCAAGCCGGTCAAGGCGATGTGCACGCAATCGGAGGGCGTGCCATTCACGTAATAAAAACCGTTGTTCGCCTGACGAACCGACAAGGGCCGGTTCAGGGTCAACGAATTCGAGGCCCCGCTGCAATTTGTTTCGGGAGCCACCACCGTGAGATCGCCCAGCCCTTTCAAGGACTGCACCAGCGCTTCCAGACCCGGTGCCGTGTAGCCATCATCGTTGGATACCAGTATGCGCATTGCCTTCCATCAATATCAACTGAACGTAGCGAATTGTACCCGCTCGTTTTGGTATTTTGGGCGACACTGGGTAGAATCGCGGCAGAACCTACCGGAGCCCGCAAACACCTATGACAGCCGCCACCTCTATTCTCATCACGTTTGGCATGGCGATCGCCGCGTACTTGCTGGGGTCAGTTCCATTTGCCGTGGTCGTCAGCCGCGCCATGGGACTGGCCGACCCTCGCACCTTCGGTTCCAGAAATCCGGGAGCCACCAATGTGTTGCGCACCGGCAACAAGACCGCGGCGGCGCTGACCTTGCTGGGCGATGCCGCCAAAGGCTGGCTGGCGGTTTTCATTGCCAGCTATGTGGCGCAGCGATTCGGCACTGGCCAGGTCATGGTCGCCATCTGCGCGGTTGCCGCTTTCCTGGGCCACGTGTATCCGATTTTCCTGCGATTCAAGGGCGGGAAAGGCGTGGCCACCGCCTTGGGCGTGCTGGCCGCCCTGAATCCATGGCTGGCGCTGGCAACCGCGGGCACCTGGCTGATTCTGGCCTATGTCACACGCTACTCGTCGCTATCGTCGATACTGTCCGCGATTTTCGCACCGCTGTATTACCTCTTGGGCGGCAGCGTCGCCTGGCCTTTGAACAAATCGTTCGCCCTGGCCATCGTCGTCATCAGCGTCGTGCTGGTGTCCAGGCACAGCGCCAACATCAGCCGCCTGATGACAGGCAAGGAAAGCCGCATAGGCGCCAAGAAAAAATAACAACGCCCAGGGCTTTTTTCAACCTGCGGGCTGAGCCTGCCGACCACCCTCCTGGCGGCATACCTCTTGCAAATCCCAGCGCGGCCTGACCGTGAACGCATGGCTGGTATCGCTCAGGTCGGCCAGGCCCGCCTTGATGCGCAGCGCGCCCGCGTAGGCGATCATGGCGCCGTTATCGGTACACAAATCCAGGGGCGGAAAATAAACCTGCCCATTCAGACGCTCCATGGCCCGCAGCAGTTGCGCACGCAAATGTCTGTTCGCGCCGACGCCGCCGGCCACCACCAGCCGCTTGAGCCCAGTCTGCTTCATGGCCTTGATGGACTTGGCCGCCAGCACATCGACAATGGCAGCTTCGGTCGACGCGGCCAGGCCGGCCCGCTGTACCGCCGTCAGTGAGCCGGAGGCTTTTTCGATGGCTTTCAATCGCGTCAGCACCGCCGTCTTCAAGCCGCTGAAGCTGAAGTCGAGGTCGGCGCTATGCAGCATGGGCCGGGGCAGGTCGAAGGACGCGGCATCGCCCTGCTCGGCCAGCCGGGACAAGGCTGGGCCGCCGGGATAGCCCAGGCCCATCAGCTTGGCTGTCTTGTCGAAGGCCTCGCCCGCGGCGTCGTCCAGGGTTTCGCCCAGCAGCTCGTAGGCGCCCACGCCATCGACGCGCATCAACTGGGTATGTCCACCCGACACCAGCAAGGCCACAAATGGAAACTCGGGCGCGGGGTCGGCCAGCAAGGGGGACAGCAAATGCCCTTCAAGATGATGAATGGGGATGGCCGGCAGGCCGCGCGCCCAGGCAAAGGCCTGGGCCACGCTGGCGCCCACCAGCAAGGCGCCGGCCAAGCCGGGGCCGGCCGTATAAGCCACCGCATCGATATCGGCGCTGGTCAGGCCGGCCTGCTCAAGCACCTGCCGCGTGAGCGGCAGGATGCGCCGGATATGATCGCGCGAGGCCAGTTCGGGGACCACGCCGCCATATTCCTGATGCATGGCGATCTGACTGTGCAAAGCATGGGCCAGCAAGCCGTTTTCGGTGCACGCCAAGGCGACGCCGGTTTCGTCGCAAGAGCTTTCGAAGCCAATAATAATCATAGGCGCTAGTGTACAACCGATGGCAAAACAGACTTAGAATTCAGGCTACCCGCATACCAATGCCTTTTCTTTTGGAAACCCCATGCTCGAACGTTTTTTTCAGCTGCGCGAACACGGTACGTCGATACGCACCGAGATCCTGGCCGGCGTAACCACCTTCCTGACCATGTCCTACATTATTTTCGTGAATCCGGAAATATTGTCCAGCACGGGCATGGACAAAAGCGCTGTCTTTGTCGCCACCTGCCTGGCCGCCGCCATCGGCACGCTGATCATGGCCTTTGTCGCCAACTGGCCCATAGGCATGGCGCCCGGCATGGGGTTGAACGCCTTCTTTGCATTCACCGTCGTAGGCAGCCTGGGCTACAGCTGGCAACAGGCGCTGGGCGCGGTTTTCATCTCGGGCGTGATCTTCGTGCTGATCACCGTCACCGGGATCAGGTCGTGGCTGATTTCAGGCATACCCCGATCCCTGCGATCGGCCATTGCGGCCGGCATAGGCCTGTTCCTGGCCATTATCGCGCTGGGCAATGCCGGCATCGTCGTCGCCCATCCGGCCACCAAAGTGGCACTGGGCGACCTGACCGCCGCCCCCGCCCTGCTCGCCCTGCTGGGTTTCTTCATTATCGCGGCCCTCGACGCCATGAAAGTGCGCGGTGCCATCCTGATCGGCATACTGGCTGTCACCGTGCTGTCCATGCTCACCGGACAGAGTGCATTCCACGGCATTTTTTCCGCTCCGCCCAGCCTGGCGCCCACTTTCTTCCAGCTTGATATCATGGGCGCGCTGCATACGGGCTTCGTGCACGTCATTCTTGTACTGGTACTGGTCGAGGTCTTCGACGCCACCGGCACCATGATAGGCGTGGCCACCCGCGCCGGCCTCATCCAGCCGGGCAAGCCCAACCGGCTGGGCCGCGCCCTGCTGGCCGACAGCTCCGCCATTGTGGCGGGCTCTTTTCTGGGCACCAGCAGCACGACCGCCTATGTGGAAAGCGCCTCGGGCGTGCAGGCGGGCGGGCGCACCGGCCTGACCGCGCTGACCATCGCCATCTTGTTCCTGCTGTCGCTGTTCCTGGCCCCCCTGGCCGGCTCGGTGCCCGCCTATGCCACCGCTCCCGCCCTGCTCTACGTGGCCGGCCTGATGCTGCGCGAAATTACCGAAATCGATTGGGAGGACATTACCGAAGCCACACCGGCGGCCCTCACCGCCATCATCATGCCCTTCACCTATTCCATTGCCAACGGCCTGGCCTTCGGCTTCATCAGCTACGTGGTGCTCAAGGCCGTTACGGGCAAGTTCCGCGACATTCATGCAGCCACCCTGCTGGTCGCCGCGCTGTTCGTCATCAAATACGCCTTCTTTCCCGATTAGCACGGCAATCGGTCCGTGGCGGGCCTGAGGCCAGGCCCGGGTCCGGCCGCGGGTTCCGGCCCGACTCCGAACCTGCGCCAGACGGTCGCGCCGCATCCATAAAGGCGTTACACTAATCTTTCCTATCATTGAAAAACAAGCGGCTGCCAAAGCCGCTTTTTATTTAGGGATCCCTATGAGCACCATCGATTTGAACAAAGATAGCTTTCAGACGGCAATCCAGAAAAGCAAGCCTCTGATCGTGGACTTTTGGGCGCCGTGGTGCGGGCCGTGCCGCAATTTCGCCCCAGTTTTCGAAGAGGCCGCCACACAACACGACGACGTCGTCTTTGCCAAGGTCAACACGGAAGAAGAACAGGAGCTGGCCGCCGGCCTGGGCATACGCTCCATCCCCACCCTGATGGTTTTCCGCGACCAGGTCCTGCTGTTTTCCCAGGCCGGCGCACTATCGCCCGCCCAGCTGCAGGATCTGGTCTCGCAGGTCAAGGAAGTCGATATGGAAAAAGTGCACGCCGAAATCGCGGCGCAGCAAAACAGCGGCGGGCAAGACAGCTAAACCCCTGTTATCGACGCCGGCCGCCGATGCTCAATCGTCGGCGACCAGGCGCCACTCGCCCTGGCCGCGTGTCAAATTGCTGAATTGTTCAGCCAGCGCCAGCTCCTTGCCGCGCGGCAGGGCCAGCAGCCAACGCACGCCGGCCTGGTCGAAAGACTCCTTGCCGATACGTGCGCCAAATGCCGCAAAACGCGACTGGACAATCGCCATATCCGCAAAACCGCAGCGGCAGTCCACCCATACTTCGTCCACCAGCTCGACCTTGTCCGCCAGGCGCAGGCATTGGGCGGCCACGCCGCCATAAGCGCGAATCAGGCCGCCAGGACCCAGCTTGATGCCGCCGAACCAGCGCACCACCAGCACGGCGACGCGATCGCACTGCTGGCCGTCTATGGCCTGCAATATGGGACGCCCCGCCGTGCCCCCGGGTTCACCGTCGTCATTGAAACGGTATTCTCCGGCTATCCGGTAGGCCCAGCAATTATGCGTGGCGTCGGCAACACTATGCGCCGAGAAAAAATCCATGGCCTGCGCGGGGCTGTCCACCTTGTCGGCCAAGGCGATGAAGCGGCTTTTCTTGATCTCTTCCTGGTAGGTGGCCAGGCCGGTGAGTGTGCTGGGCATGGCGCTCCCGGCGCGCGGTCAGGCGTCGATGCCGCGCGAGGCCAGGTATTCGTCGTAAGTACCCTGATAATCGACGATTTCACCGCCCGGCATGATTTCCAGTATGCGCGTGGCCAGCCCCGAGACGAATTCGCGGTCGTGCGATACAAAGAACAGCGTGCCGGCGTATAGCTCCAGCGCAAACTGCAGGGACTCGATCGACTCCATATCCAGGTGATTGGTAGGCTCGTCGAGCAGCATGACGTTGTGGCGGCCCAGCATCAGGCGGCCAAAGCTCATTCTGTTTTTTTCTCCACCCGACAGGACGCGTACTTCCTTGCCGATGTCGTCCCCGGAAAACAACAGGCGGCCCAGCACCGAGCGCATGGACTGGTCGTCGTCGCCAGCCTGGCGATAATCGCCCAGCCAGTCGAACAGGTTGTTGCTGGACTGGAACTGGTCGGAAACGTCCTGCGCCATATAGCCCAGGTCGGCGCTGTCGGACCATTTGACGCTGCCCGTGTCGGGCGCCAGATCGCCGGCCAGCATGCGCAGCAAGGTCGTCTTGCCCACGCCGTTGGCGCCAATGATGGCCACTTTCTGCCCCGCTTCCACCATGGCCGAAAATGGTTTGATGACGGGCTGGTCGTACGATTTTGCTATCGATTCGACAGTCACCGCCAGGCGATGCAGCACCTTGTTCTGCTCGAAGCGAATGTAGGGATTCTGGCGTGACGACGGCTTGACTTCGACGGCGCTGGCCTTGATGCGGTCGATCTGCTTGAGCCTGGAGGTAGCCTGGCGCGCCTTGGACTTGTTGGCCGAGAAGCGGCGCACAAAGTCTTGCAGTTCGGCAACACGCTCTTTGGCTTTCGTGTTGGCGGCGCTCTGGCGCTCGCGCGCCTGCGTGGACGCCAGCATGTAGTCATCGTAGTTGCCGGGATAGATGCGCAGCTCGCGATAATCCAAGTCGGCCATGTGCGTGCACACCTGATTCAAGAAGTGGCGATCGTGACTGATGATGATCATCGTGCTTTGATAGCTGTTGATCACGTCTTCCAGCCAACGAATCGTATTGATGTCCAGGTTGTTGGTGGGCTCGTCCAGCAGCAGCACGTCGGGATTCGAAAACAGAGCCTGCGCCAGCAGCACCCTGAGCTTCCAGCCCGGGGCGATTTCGCGCATGGGCTGATTGTGTTGCTCCACCGGGATATCCAGGCCCAGCAGCAGCTCTCCGGCACGGGCCTCGGCGGTATAGCCGTCGTATTCGGCAAACTTGGCTTCCAGGTTGGCCGCGTGCATGTAGTCATCTTCGGTGGCCTCGGGATTGGCGTAGATGGCATCGCGCTCGGCCATTACCTGCCACATTTCCTCGTGCCCCATCATGACCACATCCAGCACCCGGGTGTCTTCGTACGCAAACTGGTCCTGGCGCAGCTTGCCCAGGCGCACACCCGGATCCAGCGACACATTGCCCGCGCTTGGCTCCAGGTCGCCCCCAATGATCTTCATGAAGGTGGACTTGCCCGAGCCATTGGCCCCGATCAGGCCATAGCGGTTGCCCTCGCCAAATTTGACGCTGACATTCTCGAACAAGGGTTTGGGGCCGAACTGAATAGTAAGATTTGCGGTGGAGATCACGGGGTGGAATTCACGTAAGAAGGGAAAACAACCCACTAGTTTAACAAGCCGCCGTTAAAAATGCTCTTCAAGCACCAAATGCGCCATACCCGCCTCGGTGGCGATACCCACCTTTTTTCCTATGGGCAGCGTCGCCTTGACCTTCACATGCCCGTAGGGCAAGCCGGTAATCACGGGTACTTTGACCGCGGCGCGCAGCCAGGACACCACGGATGGCAAGTCGTAGCCCCCGTCGGCCCCGCCCAGCCGGTATTCCGTGAAGCGGCCCAGCACAATGGCCTTTTGCCGCCCAAGTATGCCGGCGTGCCATAGCTGGGTCAGCATGCGTTCAATGCGGTAGGGATGCTCGCCGATGTCTTCCAGGAACAGGACACCGCCCTTGATTCTGGGCAGATACGGCGTGCCGACCAGAGAAGCCACCATGGCCAGATTGCCGCCCCACAATACGCCTCGGGCGTCGACCGGGTCGGCATCCTGGGTTTCAAAACTCAGGATTTCAAGTTCCCGATGCATGCTTTCCACGAACAGCGCCGCCGTCAGGTCGTCGAGTTTTTTTGCGCCGAAATCGAACAGCGCCGTGGGACCGGTATAGCTGCCGGCTCCCGTCTTGGCCAGCAATGCCAGGTTGAAGGCCGTAAAGTCGCTCAGGCCTATGAAGCTTTTGCCGCTGTCGGCCACCGCTTCCCAATCGATGAACGGCAGCAGGCGATTCAGGCCATAACCACCGCGCGTGGCCATGACGATTGGGTGTTTCTGCTTGAGCGACCGGGTGATTCCGGCCAGACGCTGCTTGTCGGTGCCGGCGAAACGCTCATGAACCGCCAGGGCCGCGCGGTCGACCGCGGTTTTGAAACCTAGGTCCGCCAAGCGCTGGCGCGCCAGTTCAAGCGCGGCCGGATCGCGCACCGCGCCCGAAGGGGAAATCAGATAAATGCCGCCCGGTTTTTCATGCTGATGTCCGTGGTGTTCATGGTGATGATCATGGTCGTGGGCCGGCTGCTTCATGGTTGAACCTGTTTTGAAAGAAAGAAGAGAAAATCGGCAGACATAGTAATGCATGGACCGGGGGCAGACCGCGCCTTGGCGCTCAGCCTGGCGGCAGTGTTTTCGCCTGGGCCCGCCGCTCGCGGAAAAAGCGCCTCAGCAATTCGCCGCACTCCTGCGCCAGTACGCCACCGGCAACCTCGGTTTGGTGATTCAGGCGCGGGATGGCGTGCAGGTTGAGCACGCTGCCGCAAGCGCCTGTCTTGGGGTCGGTCGCGCCATACACGACACGCGACACGCGCGCGTGCAGCATGGCGCCCATGCACATGGCGCAGGGTTCGAGCGTAACAAAAAGGCTGGTTCCCGGCATGCGGTAGTTGCGCATGTGCGCCGCCGCCTGCCGCAAGGCCACGATTTCGGCATGGCTGGTGGGGTCGTGGTCGCCTATCGTGCGATTGAATCCCCTGCCTATCACCTGCCCTTGCGCGTCCAGCACCACCGCGCCCACGGGCACCTCGCCAGCCGCATGGGCCAATTCCGCCTGTTGCAAAGCCAGCCGCATCGCGGCCGCATCGGCCTGGTTCTCGGCGACAGGCGCCATCGCGCCGCCCGTCGGCATACCCTCGGTTTCAGCCACGATAGATCCGGTTGTTCAGGGCGATGCGCCCGGCCAGGCTTTCCACCGCTTCTTCCAGCCACTGATAAAGCTCGGCCTCGTCATCGTAGCGCGCCTGATTCAGGTTGGACACGCGGCCCTCCTGGATAAAACCCCAGGCCCGGCTGCGCTTGTCTCGATGCCGAGGGTCCCACACGCCGAAAGCCACGCCGCCCGAGCGGCGTATCAGTGAAAAGCAGGGAATGTCGGTGTAGCCATCGCCCACAAAAATCATCTGTTCGAAGGGAACTCGCAGTTTGTCCTGCGCAATCTTGCGATTGACCTCGAAAGGCTTGTTGCGCGACGCGGCGCCGACGATGCCTTTCTGAATATGAAACAGATAGCGCGTCTTGTCGGTGAAGCTGACCACGCGCTTGGGAAAATCAATAGCACCCGTATCGTCGTAGATGAACTCGGACGCCCAGATATCGGTAAATTCGTGCGCAATGGGAGTCTGGCGAACCACATCGCCGATGCCGCTGGAAATCAGGTAGAACTCGAGCTGCACCTGCGGGTGCTGCGTCTTGACCCTGGCGCGCAAACGGCTGAACAAGGTTTCCACGCCCGCGTGCAAGGGCAATCGCCCGCCCCACTGTTCCAGCCGCTCGCGCGTGATCGGTCCGCAGGCGCCCGATCTGGATAGCGCTATCATCTGGTACAGGTAGGCGGGAACCGGATCCCAGTCCTGTTCGAACAGCAGCGGGCCGACCTGCTTTGTCCAGAACCGCTCGACGTCGACGCCGATATCGGCCAGGAACCCGGTGGTGCTGTCGGGCGCAAGCGTATCGTCGAAATCGAAAATCAAGGCAATGACATCGGACATGAAAAACTCTTGTAGGGTGTGTGCCAAAGCGGGAGTTTAACGCCTCAGGCGCCGCAGAACCCGCGGCAGTCCGCCGGGCAGGTCTTCGGACAGCAGGCCGGGGCCGAGCAGCCTGGCCGTTTCGCCATGCAGCCATACGCCCGCCGCCGCCGCGTCGAACGCGTCCATTCCCTGGGCCATCAACCCGGAAATAAAGCCGGCCAATACATCGCCGGTGCCGCCGGTGGCCAGGTAGGCGGGCGCGTTCGTGTTGATGACGGCCCGTCCATCGGGCGCGGCAATGACGGTATCGGCCCCCTTGAGCACCACCACGGCGCCACAGGCGCGCGACGCTGCGCGCGCCCGATCCAGCTTGTGGCCATCGACAGAAAAAATCCGGTTGAACTCGCCTTCATGCGGTGTCAGCACGCATGGGCCCGAGACGGCGTTGAACAAAGCCTGTGGGTCGGAACCGAACACACTGATGGCATCGGCATCGAGCACGACTCTGCGTCCGCTGGCCAGCGCCTGCAGCACGTGCATTCTGGTCAGGTCGGACACCCCCGCGCCAGGACCGACGGCAATCGTATTGATGCGCCCGTCGGCCAGAATTTCGTCCAGCGAGCCCGACTCGCGCATGGGATGCACCATGACGCTGGTCATGGCGCCGGCATAGATGGGCCAGGCCGAGGCGGGCGCGGCAATTGTCACCAACCCGGCCCCGGCTCTTGCGCATGCCAGCGCGGCCAGCCGGGCCGCTCCCGTCATGATGCGCCCCCCTACCACCAGAGCATGGCCGCGCTGGTATTTGTGCCCCTCCAGGGATGGCCAGGGATAACGCGGCAGCCACAACGGGGGCCCGTTCTCGAAGGCGGTGACTGGCAGGGACGCCAGCACCGACTCAGGAATGCCGATATCCGCGACCTGGACAGCGCCGCAAAGCTGCCTGCCGGGCATGAGCACATGGGCAGGTTTTTTCCGAAAAAAAGTCACCGTGACATGCGCGGGCGCCACCGGGCCGTGCGGCTGCCCGCTGTTGCCATCCAGACCGCTGGGGATATCGACCGCGCATACCGGCAATTCGCGTTCGATCAGTGCTGCAATCGTATCCGCCGCCGTTCCGCTCAGCGTGCGCGACAGGCCCGCGCCAAACAGCGCATCGATGACCAGACCGGCGCCGTCCAGCAATGCGGGCGACAAGGGCTCGATAGCGTCGCCCCACAAGCTGGCGTGGTGGGCCGCGTCGCCCGTCAGCAGCGCCTTGCCGCCCTGCAAGCCCAACCGTACCGGCCAGCCCGCGTCGCGCAGGTGGCGGGCCGCCACAAACCCATCGCCGCCATTATTGCCCGGACCGCACAGCACCGTTACCGGCCTGCGGCTCCAGCCCTGGCCCACGGCATTGGCCACGGCGGCGCCCGCCGCCTCCATCAGGGCGACACCGCTGATTCCTGCCTGCATGGCGGCCTGGTCGGCGCGCGCCATTTGCGCCGTCGTCAATAGCGCCAGATTGTGCGCATGAGCATTCATGGTTGAAAATTTCCGTTTGACATACGATAGTTCAACAGGCGAGCGTGTACCATTGATATTGTGCCGCAGTACAGCCGGAATATCTTCATGCCACCCATCATTACCGTATCGAACCTGGATAAAACCTATGCATCGGGTTTTCAAGCGCTCAAGCGTATCAATCTCGAAATTCGCCGGGGCGAAATTTTTGCGCTGCTGGGGCCCAACGGAGCCGGAAAAACCACGCTGATCAGCATTATCTGCGGCCTGGCCAGCCCAAGTGCCGGCACAGTCACCGCCGATGGCCATGACATCATCAAGGATTACCGCGCCGCGCGGTCAAAAATCGGCCTGGTTCCGCAGGAACTGACCACCGACGCTTTCGAAACCGTCTGGGCCACGGTCAGTTTCAGCCGCGGCCTGTTCGGCAAGCCGCCCAACCCCGCCCACATCGAAAAAACGCTGCGCCAGCTCTCTTTATGGAGCAAAAAAGACAGCCAGCTGATCACACTGTCGGGCGGCATGAAGCGGCGTGTGCTGATTGCCAAGGCGCTGTCGCACGAGCCGCAAATCCTTTTCCTGGACGAGCCCACGGCAGGGGTGGATGTTTCGCTTCGCAAAGAAATGTGGGAAGTCGTGCGCTCGCTGCGCGACACTGGTGTGACGGTGATTCTGACCACCCACTACATTGAGGAGGCCGAGGAAATGGCCGACCGGGTGGGTGTCATCAATAACGGCGAAATCCTGCTGGTCGAAGAAAAGCAGGAACTCATGCGCAAGCTGGGCAAAAAGCAACTGACGCTGCAGCTGCCCCAAGCTTTGCACACAATTCCGCAGGCGCTGTCCTCCTATCAACTGGCGCTGTCGGATGACGGCTGCGAAATCACCTACACCTACGATACACAGCACGGACACAGGGACATGGCCACGCTATTCAAGGATCTGGCCCTGGCGGGCATAGCATTCAAGGACCTGCAGACCAAGCAAAGTTCGCTGGAGGAAATTTTTGTGAAACTGGTACGGAGCGCCACATGAACATTCATGCCATTCGCGCCATCTATGGTTTTGAAATGGCCAGAACGTGGCGCACGCTGCTGCAAAGCATTATTGCGCCGGTCATATCCACATCCCTGTACTTTGTGGTGTTCGGCGCCGCCATCGGCAACCGCATCACCGAGATCAACGGCATCAGTTACGGTGCCTTTATCGTGCCAGGCCTGGTGATGCTTTCATTGCTGACACAAAGTATATCCAATGCTTCTTTTGGCATTTACTTTCCGAAGTTCTCCGGCACCATCTACGAATTGCTGTCCGCGCCGGTATCCTACCTGGAAATCACCCTGAGCTATGTAGGCGCCGCGGCGACAAAGTCGATTATCCTGGCGGCCATCATCCTGCTCACTGCCGAGTTTTTCGTACCGCTCAGGGTAGACCACCCGGTCTGGATGCTCTTCTTCCTGGTCCTTACGTCGGTCACCTTCAGCCTGTTCGGCTTCATTATCGGCATCTGGGCCGACGGTTTCGAAAAGCTGCAGATCGTACCCATGCTGATCGTCACACCGCTCACCTTCCTGGGTGGCAGCTTTTACTCCATCGACATGCTGCCGCCTTTCTGGCAGACCGTCACCCTGTTCAACCCGGTGCTGTACTTGATCAGCGGTTTTCGCTGGAGCTTTTACGGCATCGCCGACGTGAACATCTATGTCAGCCTGGGCATGACCTTGTTGTTCCTGCTACTGTGCATAGCGCTGGTGGGCTGGATTTTCCGTAGCGGATACCGGCTGAAACCCTGAGCAGGGTATGATCTTCGCTGTACCACCCTGCCCCCCAGTTCCACAGAATCCGAGGTCGCCATGCCCCAGCCCGAAGCGCAAGATTTCCACGGCGTTTTTCCCTACCTGGTCTCACCTGTCGACGATCAGGGTCAAATCAATCAGACGGTGCTTGCCCGCCTGTGCCACGACCTGATCGCTGCGGGCGTGCACGGACTGGCGCCGCTGGGATCGACGGGTGAATTCGCGTATCTGGACGCCGGCCAGCGCTCGGACGTGGTCGAAACCGTGATCGCGGCCTCGGCCGGCAAGGTGCCCGTGGTGCCCGGCGTGGCATCCACGACTATCCGCGATGCGCAGGCACAGGCCCGCCGCTACGAATCCATGGGTGCGGATGGCATACTGGCCATACTGGAAGCGTATTTTCCTGTGGATGACGAAGGCGTCTATCAATACTTCAAGGCCATTGCCGATGCCACTTCGCTGCCCGTAGTCATCTATACGAACCCCAACTTCCAGCGCAGCGACCTGAGCGTTCCCACGATCGAACGGCTCAGCCACATACCCAACATCCGCTACATCAAGGATGCATCATCGAACACGGGCCGCCTGCTGTCCATCATCAACCGCGTCGAGGGCCGCATGGAAGTGTTCGCCGCAAGCGCGCATATACCGGCCGCCGTCATGCTGATCGGCGGCAAAGGCTGGATGGCGGGCCCCGCATGCGTCGCACCTGCGCAAAGCGTCAGGCTGTACGAGCTCTGCCATGCGCAGAAATGGAACGAAGCCATGGCGCTGCAGCGCAAGCTGTGGCGCCTGAACCAGGTATTTGCCAAGTACAACCTTGCCGCCTGCATCAAAGGGGGCTTGGGCCTGCAGGGCTATGACGTGGGCGCGCCCGTGGCGCCCCAGACGCCATTGACCGAAGCCGGGCTGGCGGAAGTCGGCGACGTTTTACGCAGCATAGGCGCGCTCTGAGGCGCGGTCTACACAGCCGGCGGATCCAAGGCAAGCAGGTCGGCGTCTTTTTCGCCGCGAACAAGCACAGGCTATGTGACGCCGGACGGCGCCAAATCGTCGCGACCCTCCGAAGAGAGATGGTGTATTCGATTATTGGGAGGAATGAGAAGCTCCTGATAATAAACAGGATTATCGCGCCCAAGATAGGCAAAGATGATCAGCTTCTGTCCTACCGTGCCAGGGGGCACGCCCAAATGCTCGCAAACCTTCTCATCCAAGGTTTCGTACTGCATGAACTGGTTGATGCGCCCTATCATCTGGCCAGTTTCACGCAGGATGATTTCCTTGAAGTTCTCTCCCGATAGCAGGGCAAGACTCAGACGGGCAAAGGGCGGAACGCGCTCCTGGTCGCAATAAAAACGGGAATACACCGAGAATTCGCGGCCGATGTCCAGCAAGCGCTCAATACAAAGGGCAGTTTCGCAACCCAGGTGAGACCTCCACCTTCCTTGCGTCCGGACAACGTAGCGCGCAAGCACCTGGGGATATACCGGCAGATATTCGTTGGCGTCGTCGCCCAGAAAACGGCAATGCATGGGCGCATGCATTGAGCGGGCTTCCTGCTCGGCCACAAAGGTTCCATTGCCTTGCTTGCGCACCACCAGTCCGTCTTCGGCCAATATGCGCAAGGCACGCTGTATGGTGCCCAGGCTAAGCGGCAGCTGTCTTGCCCATTCGGACTCATTTGGCAGACGCTCGCCCGGCTCAACGATGCCAGTGGCAATCGCGTTGGATACCGCATCGCGCAATACGATGTACTTGGGCAGGCCCGGACGGGCAAGATGCTGCATGCGGCGCGGCAAATCAGACAAAAACGATCCAGACGATTGGTTCATACACGTGTTCTTTAATAGCTACCGGGCCCCGGATGGGAACAGCCGTCATATTATCCGGCAAATTTCATACTTGAAATACTTTAATACTATATAGTATTATAGGTATATAGCTATTTATCATTGAGGAGCATATGAAACCGCAGAATCTTGTCATCATCATGTCCGATGAGCACAACCCGAAAATCATGGGATGCTCAGGCCATCCCATCGTCCAGACCCCTAATCTCGACCGCATGTCCAAGGGCGGCACACGCTTTACCAGCGCATATACGACAAGCCCGGTATGCATTCCGGCGCGCGCGGGCTTTGCCTGCGGCAAATATATTCATCAGATCGGATACTGGGACAATGCCGACGCATACGATGGTTCGGTCCCTTCCTGGCACCACGCGCTGCGCGACCGGCATCATGAAGTCGTTTCCATAGGCAAGCTCCACTTCAAGCTCCCGGGTGAGGATCACGGCTTCACAGAAGAGCAGATCCCCATGCATATTATTGAAGGCAAAGGCGATCTGATGGGCTTGATCCGCAGCGAACTTCCGCGACGCGGCGGCGCGCGCAAAATGGCGGCCATGGCGGGACCCGGCGAATCAAGCTACACAATCTACGATCGTGATATTTGCGCGCGGGCCCAGGTCTGGCTGCGCGAACGTGGCCTGCAGAACCAAGAAAAACCATGGGTGCTGTTCGTTTCCTTCGTAGCCCCGCATTTTCCGCTCACTGCCCCGCCCGAACATTTCTATCGGTACTGGAACCAGGTGTTGCCGATGCCTAAACTGTATGATCAGGCATCGCGCGCGCCCCATCCTTATCTTGACGATTACCGCAACAGCTTCTGCTACGACGACTACTTCGAGTCGCCGGCAGACGTGAAGCGGGCGCTGGCGGGCTATTACGGCCTCGTATCCTTCCTTGATGAGCAGGTCGGCAAGATACTCTCCGTGCTGGACGATACCGGACTCATGAATACGACCCGGGTGATGTATACCAGTGACCATGGTGACAACCTTGGCACGCGCGGGTTATGGGGCAAGTCGACCATGTATGACGAAACCGCGGCGGTGCCGCTGATCATGTGCGGCGCGGATATTCCGGCGGGGCAAGTCATCAGTACGCCAGCCAGCCACGTAGACTGCTTTCCCACGATACTGGAAGCCACCGGAGAGACCGAAGCGATTGCGGCATACACAGTGCCAGGCGTGAGCCTGTTCGACCTCGCACAGGGCGGGAATCCGGATCGCACCGTGCTTTCCGAGTACCACGGGATGGGGTCCACGGTAGGCGCCTTCGCCATACGCAATGGAGGCTTCAAGTACGTTTACTACGCACACCCCGAATATCCTTCGCAACTGTTTGACCTGGATCGCGACCCGGAAGAGCTCGTCGATTTGTCCAGCGACCCCGCCTATTCTTCTGTGCTCACAGAATGCCACGAACGCCTGCTGCGCTTATGCGATCCGGATGCCGTGGACGCCCAGGCGAAAGCCCGCCAAGCACAGCTTCTTGAACAGAATGGCGGACGTGAGGCCGTTATTGCCCGGGGAGACCTGGGCTTCACCCCCGCCCCAGGTAGCGCCGCAGACTTCCTGTAGCGCAGCCACACGGCAAACCAAGACAGCAATAACAAGGAGACTACCGAATGCTGAACTTCCTACAGACAGCAAAACTGCTGAGTGTGGCCGCTCTGGCCCTGGCCACATTCCCTACCGTCGCAGACACGAACTGGCCTCAGCAAACGATCCGGCTGATCGTCCCTTATCCCGCCGGAGGAGGAACAGACTTCACCGCGCGCCTGGTTGCCAGCGAGCTTTCGAAGATTGCCGGGCAGGATTTCATTGTCGAGAATAAAACCGGCGCAGCTGGCACCATTGGCGCCCAGACCGTCGCCAGGGCCGCGCCCGATGGCTATACCTTGCTTGTCGCCTCGCCCGCCGAAGTACTCGTGGGCCAAATCGCTGGGCAACAGACAAATTATGATCCGCAAAAGGATTTAACGCCTGTAACGCTACTGGGTGAAACTCCCCTGGTCGTAACTGTTCATCCATCGGTGCAGGCCAATGACATGGGCGAACTTATCGCGCTGGCGAAGAAAAAACCTCTTTCCTATGGAACACCGGGCGTTGGCAGCACCATGCATTTCTCGGGAGAATCCCTGAATCTGACGGCAAACACCGAGATCATGCATGTGGCCTATCGTGGAGCGGCTCCCGCCATCACGGATCTATTGGGCAACCAGATCCCGCTTGCCATCGTCGGCATGCCGCCTGTCGTGGCGCATCATCAGGCCGGCAGGCTGCGTATTATCGCCGTGACCAGCGACAAGCGATCCAGTGCCCTGCCGGAAGTACCCTCGGTATCGGAAATGGAAGGCTTTGAAAACTATCGCTTCACAAATTGGTTTGGTATCTTTGCCCCTGCGGGTACCGACCCCGACATTTCACAAAAGATGTCGAATATGGTTGCCCAGGTGATGAAGATGCCGGAAATCAAGGAGCAGCTCCAGCAAAACGGCATAGAGCCGGTTGGCAATTCTCCAGAGCAGTATGCGCAGTTCCTGGAAGACGAAAAAGCGCGCTACGAGTCAGTACAGGAGCACGCAAAGATCACAATAGGAAACTAGTTCCCGCGCGTTTCAGGGCAGGCAAAAAAGACTGCCGGCGTCATTGCCGGCAGTCCACAGAAGCTGGATACTAATCGCGAAAATTATTGAACTGCAGCGGCAACTCGACGTCGGATTTCCGCATCAGCGCCATGGCACCCTGCAGGTCGTCGCGTTTCTTGCCGGACACACGCAGTTTTTCACCGTTGATTTGCGCCTCGACCTTGAGTTTGGCCGACTTCAGTTCGGCGATCAGCTTTTTCGACACGGCCTGCTCTATGCCCTGCTTGATCGTGACCTTGCGGCGCGCGCCGCCCAGGTTCTCGAGAGGATCGCCGACGTCCATGCAGCGCACGTCTATGCTGCGCGCAGACAAGCGTGCGCGCAGGATATCCAGCATCTGGTTCAGCTGAAACACACTGGGGGCGGACTGCGTGACCACGTAGCCGTCCAGTTCAAACTTGGCGTCGGCGCCCTTGAAATCGAAACGCGTGGACAATTCGCGATTGGCCTGGTCCACCGCATTGCTCAGTTCGTGTTTGTCGACTTCGGAAACCACATCGAAAGAAGGCATACTGCTATCCTATAAACAAAAACATGGCGCCAGTTTACTCCGGGCGCCAGGCAGATGACATGCTGATTCCCTTTCTTCTATATCAAGCGCGCACTTTATCGGCTTCGCTTGCCTTGCGCCGGTCATGCCTGCACTGCGCGTGCATGCTTGATCCAGGAAGGGAATGAAAGGCCCGTGTCTATTGGGCCTCCGCGGTGTCCAAGGCTTCGGCCTGCTTGCGCAGCTCGAACTTCTGAATTTTGCCTGTTGATGTTTTGGGCAGCTCGCAAAACACCACATTGCGCGGCACTTTGTAACCCGCCATGTGCTTCTTGCAGTGCTCGATGATGGATGCCGCGCTGCTCTGGGCGCCCTCTTTGAGCTCGACGAAGGCGCACGGCGTTTCACCCCAGCGCGGATCGGTGCGCGCGACCACTGCCGCCGCCAGCACATCGGGGTGGCGATACAGGACATCCTCCACCTCGATGGATGAAATGTTTTCACCGCCGGAAATAATAATGTCTTTACTTCGATCCTTGATCTTGACATAGCCGTCGGGGTCCATCACCGCCAGGTCGCCGCTGTGGAACCAGCCGCCCGCCAGCGCATCCTGCGTCGCCTTGGGGTTCTTCAGGTAGCCTTTCATGGTGATATTGCCGCGGAACATGATCTCGCCCATGGTTTCGCCATCGGACGGCACAGGCTGCATGGTTTCGGGATTCATGACCGCGATGCCGCGCTCGAGATGGTAGGTAACACCCTGGCGCGCATTCAGGCGGGCCCGCTCACCGATATCGAGGTCGTCCCAGGCCTGGTGCTTCGCGCAGACTGTGGCGGGTCCGTAAGTTTCGGTCAGGCCGTATACGTGCAAGATATCGAAACCCATGCGCTCCATGCCTTCTATCATCGACGCGGGCGGCGCCGCGCCGGCGACCATCGCCTTGACGCCCTGCGGCACATCCTGCTTCAGGCTGTCGGGGGCGTTGACCAGCATGCTGTGCACAATAGGCGCGCCGCAATAATGATCGACACCGTGCTCCCGGATGGCATCGAAAATCACCCGCGCCTCGACTCGCCGCAAGCATACGTTGACCCCGGCGCGGGCCGCCACGGCCCATGGAAAACACCATCCGTTGCAGTGGAACATGGGCAGCGTCCACAGATAAACGGCGTGCTTGGGCATGTCCCATTCAAGAATATTGGAAATGGCGGCCGACGCTGCGCCGCGATGATGGTACACCACACCCTTGGGATTGCCCGTCGTGCCGCTGGTGTAGTTCAGAGCAATTGCATCCCATTCGTTTTCAGGAAGTGCCCAGGCGAAGTCTGGATCGCCCCCCGCCACGAAATCTTCGTAATCGGAGTCGCCAATGGGCTGATTGCCCCCCGTGTACAGGCTGTCGGCAGCGTCTATCACCTTGATGGGCGCTGTCGATGAGCGCAAGGCCAGCGCCTTGCTCATGGTCGGGGCAAACTCGGAGTCGACGATCACCACGCTGGCTTCGCCGTGGTCCAGCATGAAGGCCACGGTTTTGGGATCCAGCCGTGTATTGATGGTGTTGAGCACCGCGCCAGCCATGGGCACGCCGAAATGGACTTCGACCATGGGCGGCGTGTTGGGCAGCATGACGGCAACGGTATCCCCCTTGCCTACGCCTGATTGAGTCAGTGCGCTGGCAAGCTGCCGGCAGCGGCGATAGAGTTCAGACCAATTGCGGCGCAGGGCGTGCGGCCCCGTTCCGTGCACCACAGCCGGATGCTGCGGATAAGTCAGCGCAGAGCGTTCGATGAAGGACAGCGGCGAAATCGCTGCATAGTTGGCGGGCGTCTGTGGCAGATCCTTGTCGAAAATGCGGGTCATGCGGGTCTCCTTTTCAATAATTCTTTTGCTTGCTGCCGTGGCGGCGGGCGAAGGGATTCGCGCGCTCCGCCGGGAGCTATTCATGACAAAATCATAGCCCCCGCGTCAGAAAAGTGCCAGTAGCGACAATAAAACCGGGACCAGTACCGCGGTAGCGATGCCGTTCAGGCCCATGCCCAGGGCGGCAAAGGCGCCGGCAGTTTCATTGCCCTGGAAAGCACGCGCCACGCCAATGGCGTGCGCGCTGAGCCCCAGCGCAAAGCCCTGCGTGGCCGCATCCTTGATGCCCGCTGCCTTCAGCAGTACGCCTGCAAGCATGGCGCCCGACATGCCCGTAATGGCAACGGCAATCGTCGTCAAAGACGGCAGGCCGCCGCTTATCGCAGCGACCTCCATGGCGATGGGCATGGTGGCCGACTTGGGGGCAAGCGAAAGCTGGGTTTGCAGGCTCGCTCCCAGGGCCCAGGCAATACCAATGGCTGACAGGATGGCGGTGGCCGATCCCGCCAGCAACGCCACCATGACCGGCAGGAACAAACGCTTGAGACGTTCCAGTTGGCCAAACAAGGGGATAGCCAGCGCCACCGTTGCCGGCCCTATCAGGAACTGCAGGAACCAGGTGTGGCGGGCATACACGGCATATGGCGTGCGGGTCGCGTACAGGAAGGCAATGACCAGAATCACGGCGGAAAGCACCGGCAACAGCAGAGGATTGCCGCCGCAGCGCTGATAAATGATCACCGCGACCAGATAGGCCGCCAGGGTAAAACCCAGCCAGAACAGCGGCGCATCGGCCAGATGGGCCCATAAGGCCGGCCAGCTGGCGCTCATGGTTCGGGCCTTTCCGTGCGCCTGAGCATCCAGCGGAACGTCACGGCGGTGACGATGATGGTAAATGCCACACCCCCGATACATGCCAGCAGAAAGGGAATCCACTCGCGCTCCAGCGGGCCGAAATACATCATCACCCCCGCCACCGGCGGAACGAACAGCAGCATCAGGTGCTTGAGCAGGTGGTGGCAGGTATCGCGCAGGCCGGCAGGCACCCGGCCATATGCCATCAGCGCGGCCAGCATCAACAACATGCCTATCAACGGGCCGGGCAAAGGCAGGCCTGTCAGTCGCGCCAGAACCTCGCCGGCGATCTGCATCACGCATAAAACAGTTACAGCAAACAGGACCGGCATATTTTCTTTGGGTCGCAATCGGAATCAGGGGCAAACACTAGCACAGAGAGGCGGCAAACTCCAGATGGAACCCTGTCTTGCGGCATTTACGGATGGCCGCCAGGCGCGGGCCCGGCCCTTTGGCGCAGCCCTAGCCCCCAGCCCTGCTGCATCGCGGCAGCCGCCAGAAGTATCGCCGCCGCCCCCAACCATTGCAGCCATTGCAGACGATGCCCAAAGGCGACCCAGTCGACAAGAATGGCAACGATTGGGTAAATGAAAGACAGGGCCCCGGTTATTGCCGTGGGCAATTTCTGGATGGCGCCGTATAGCAGCACATACATCAGCCCGGTATGCACCACCCCCAGCGCCAGCAGCGTCATCCAGGACGTGGCCGGCTGATGCGGCAAGGCGGAGACTTGTGCAAAGGGAGCCAGCAGCACAATCCCCGTGCAGACCTGGATCAGCGCAATCAGATGGGGCGGCGTGCCGGTCAATTTCTTGACCAGGATGGCGGCCACTGCGTACAAGAACGCCGCGCCCAGCGCCAGGGCGACGCCCATTGAATACGCACCCACACCGTAGGCGGGCGCCGCGCCGTGCTGCTGGGTAATCGCCAGCATGCCCGCAAAAGCCACGCCCAGCCAGACCATTTTGTCCAGTGTGATGCGCTCGCCCAGAAACAGCGCGCCCAGCCCCACCAGCATGAATGGCTGGGTGTTATACACCGCTGTCGCAATGCCGACCGAGGCGCGGGAATAGGCGGCAAACAGCAGCACCCAGTTGCCCACGATGGCCATGCCGCTGACCACGGCCCAGCCAAGCTGGGTCCGGCCAAGCAGCGCCGGCTTCAGAAAGCCCATTGCCCCGCAGATCAGCAGCAAGGTGGCCGCGCCAATGGCGCAGCGCCAGAACACAACATCCAGCACCGGCTGGCCCGACACCAATACGAACCAGCCTATCGTCCCTGAAATGAGCATCGCGCTTGCCATCTCGAAGGAACCGCGTTTTACTAGATTATCCATTGATCGCACTCCATGTTTCGCAAGGTGAAAGTGTGACCTTTTCAAGCACCATCATCCATGGGAAATGTTATGCGCAATTGTACGTTTTCCTTTTTTATGGCAAGGTGTTTTGCCTTTTGCCTTATATGTAAAAATGCCGGACGAAATCGACCAAATTCTTATCGCCGCACTGATGGAAGACTCCCGCCGCTCGCTGAAAGCCTTGTCCCAAATCAGCGGACTATCCTCGCCCAGCGTGGCCGAGCGCCTGCGGCGGCTGGAAGAGCGCGGCGTGCTGACGGGCTATACCGTTACTGTGGATCCGAAATCCTTCGGCTACCAGTTGCAGGCCATCGTGCGGGTTCGCCCGCTGCCTGGCCGCATGCATGCCATTGAACGTCTGATCCAGGCCATCCCCGAATTTACCGAATGCGACAAGGTCACGGGCGAAGACTGCTTCGTCGCGCGGCTGAGTGTGCGCTCCATGGAACAATTGGACACCATTCTGGATGGACTGGCGGATCAGGCCGAAACCAATACGTCTATCGTCAAGGCTACGCCGGTCAAGCGGCGCTTGCCCCCGCTCAAGAATCATGGGCCCAGCACAATGAAACAGACATGAATGGCCTGCGCGGCGGCAGGTTTGCAATCGCCGTTCTGGCAACGAGTGCCGCGCTGCTTGCAGGCTGCGCATTGCCGTCGGCCACGCCGGGCACGGGCGCGCCCGCGCCCCGCAGTGAAGACATGTCTTTCGATCAGCTCGGGCAAACCGACTTCAATCGCACCGTCACCATCGCCATGCGCGACAATCTGGATAGCTTGACGCGCCTGCTTGAAAAGCTATATCGCCGCAACCCGGCCGAATGGCGCAAAACCGGCGCACCCAATATAGAAGCAGCTATCGAGCGCGGGCGCCAGGCAATCGAATCTGGTCAGGCACCTCCCGAACTGGCTGCTCTGCGCGATATTGAAATACTGGCTGTTGCACTGGACCCCGCCTACCAGGGCGACCGGGTCGGCGCCTTCATTTTTGGGCTGGCCAACATGATTATCAGTGCGCACAACGGCAAGACGCGCTTTTACGTCTCTGATGTCCTTGTTGCCGAACACGTGTACAACGCGGCCCGCAATGTCGAGGCTGCCGCCTGGCTGCTGGCCACCCGCAGCAACGCCTCTGGCGACCCGCTGCTTTGGGCCAATGAAATAAGCCATGTGGCCACCAATCTGAGTTTCGAACGCGAGTTCGGCGCGCTGATCGGGCGGCTCGACCTGGTCGCCAATCTGCTGGATGAAAACCTGCGGCGCGTAGGCATCAACTACATGCAGGGACTGCTTTTCTTTAACTTTCTGCCGGTTCGCTAGCCAGCCTGAGCAAAGCCTTGGCGCTGGCCTCTGACGAAGCCGGATTCTGTCCGGTGATCAAACGTCCGTCTATTACCACATAGCTATCCCAGTCGGCGCCCTTCTCGTAGATGCCGCCCAGTCTGCGAAATTCATCCTCGATGGAAAAAGGCACGACATCAGTCAGGCCCACCGCCGCTTCTTCACTATTGCTGAAACCCGTTACGCTGCGGCCCTCGATAACAGAGGCGCCGTCCTCGGCCTGGACGTAGCGCAGCGCCGCCGGCCCGTGGCACACCAGCCCCATGGGTTTGCCCGCGCGCTCGAAGGCTTCCAGCAAGGCGATCGAATCCTTGTGCTCGGCCAAATCCCATAAGGGCCCATGCCCACCGGGAAAAAACACCGCATCGAAATCTGCCTCGTCGACATCGGACAGCCGCTTTGTGCTGGCCAGCGCCTGCCGCGCCTGCGTATCGCTGTCGAACCGCCGGGTGGCACCGGTTTGCGCCTCGGGCTCGCTGCTTTTGGGGTCCAGCGGCGGTTGCCCTCCTTGAGGCGAAGCCAGGGTAACCTGCGCGCCCGCATCCTGGAAAACATAGTATGGCGCGGCGAACTCTTCGAGCCAGAAACCGGTCTTCCGACCGGTATCGCCAAGGCGATCATGCGAAGTCAATACCATCAGAATATTCATAGACATAGGCGTTACTCCTTGAGCCCATGTTAAACCAACGGCGGCCCCGCTTGAAGCAAATGACGTGCGTTGCCGGATCAAGGTTGTAACGCCGTTTTTCGGCGACGCCGGGCCCGCGCCCGGACCCCTTGCCGATCAGCGTCTGCGAGTGCCTGCAAGGCGGGACGCCGCGACCAGGGTCGCCAGCACCACGCCGGCGCCGGCGCTGAGATGGCCGAACCAGGCTACCAACCCGACGGCCCATAATGGCTGGCACAGGGCCAAAGCCAGCGAGCCGCAGAGCAAGGCCCAGCCGACGGCGCGCAATATTGTTGTCAGGCTTGAATTGAATGGCCGAGCAAACCAGTCTTCTTGGTGGCGCTCCATGGCCAGTGCCAGACACGCAAAACCCAGCACGGAAAGCAACAGCATGCTCAGGTGATGCATCAGCCGGACTCCGTAGTGCCGGCTGCTTGCGAGCCATGCAGGGCGACGGGCGGTACCGCTGCCGGGGGCGCGCATCGTGGTTTCCTGGCCACTATTGGGCGCGCCTTGGGCTGGTGACGCTGTGAACGCAGGGCCAGCACGGCATGCAGCCCGCCCAATGCCATGAGTGTCAGGTCAAATCCTGCGAACACCCAGTCGCCCGCGGCCATGCTGCGCAAGAGGTGGCGTTCGGTGGTCAGGCCATTGAGTAGGGGCAGCAAGGCCAGCAGCGCCGCTGCCAGCCACAGCAATTCAGCCCAGGCCCGCTTGGCGGGGCGTGCCAGCGCATAGAGCAACGTGGCGCCCCACACGATGAAAAGCAGATCGACCTCCCAGACCTTACGGCTTGCCATGCCTTCCGGCAGCAGCCGGTTGCCCCAAAGGAATGCGGCCATCGCCACCGACAGGCCGGCAATGGAAGCAATGTTGAGCCTTTCGACCAGGCGAAACCCGAAGTGGGGCCGCGTTGGCTCTGGCAGCCTGGCGCGCCGTTTTACCGTCCACAGCACCAACCCTGTCCCCACCATGGCAGTGCCCGCCAGGCTTACCAGAAAATACAGCCAGCGCAAGGGATAATCGGAAAAGCGTCCCAGATGGAGCCCGTACATCACGCCGCGTGTCTCGGCTGCCGCCCCGACGCGGTCTTTGACGTGCAGCAGTTGCCCGCCAACGCCATCGAACACCATATACTGCGGGCTGGTCGAAACACGCGCATTGTCGGCGCGCACCACGATGACCCGCGCCGATTCATCGCCCGGATTATTGACGTTGATGCGGCCTACCCCATCTCGGCCCCAGCGCGCCTGCGCCTGCTCGACCATGCCGGCAACCGGCGCCAGTTCAGCCCGCCGCCCCGTGGGCGGGCCGGCCCGCATGAAGGCGCTGAGTTCGGTTTGCATGGCCTGGCGCTGTGCCGCCTCTTTGAACGCGGCATCGCTGCCCCAAGGCATGTACATGAGCATCAGGGTGACCAGTCCGGTATAGGTGATCATCAGATGGAAAGGCAAACCGAAGACCGACAATGCGTTGTGCGCATCGAGCCAGGAGCGCTGCCCCTTGCCCCACCGGAACGTGAAGAAGTCGATAAAGATTTTCTTGTGCGTAATGACGCCGCTGATGATGGCCACCAGCATGAACATGCCGCACAGCCCCGCGATCCAGCGGCCCCACAGGACGGGAAAATAATGCAGCTGAAAATGGAAGCGGTAGAAAAACTCACCGCCGACGGAGTCTCGCACACTGATGGGCTGCGCGGTGGCGGGATCGAAGGTGGCGTTCTCGAAACGCTTGCCGCCCCGCCAAAATGCACTGGCTGTGTTGTTGCGCGCATCGGGAAGGCTGATGCCCCACTGGGGGCTTGCGGGCGCCAGCGACTGCAAGGTGGAGATCAATCGAGGCGCGAATTCGGCCGCATCGACCACTTGCGCCTGAGCCGGGATATCGGGCCGCATCCATTGTGAAATTTCGTCGCGGAAGTAACTGACGGTGCCTGTGAGGAACATGGCATAAAGGATCCAGCCTGCCAGCAGCCCCACCCAGATATGCAGATCCGACATCGTCTGGCGTATGCCCGGCGCCTTGATGTTTTTGCGCTTGACGGCGGCGCCTGCAGTCTTGCTTGATGTACTGCCCGGCATCTTCATTGCATCCATACCGGCCAGGCCGCCAGTCCCAGCGGCAAGGCCGCAGCCAGCAGGCCCGCCCAAGCCCGCCAGGCTGACCTGACCGCAAACACCCACACGACCGCGCACGCATAAACGGCGAAGCTGGCCAGCATGCCGGTAAGCACCGCTTCGCTGCGCGAGACAGGCAGCGCCACGGCGGCAACGCTGGCCAGCGCGGCCAGCGCGTAGCCGCCGAACAGCGCCGCAATAATACGGGACAGCAAAGGCCCGGAGCGGCTGAATCGAGCCATGGCGCTCATGCTACCTACCCGCCGCTGTGCAGCGGGCAAGGCCGAACCCTGCATTGGAAAGTATGCCCATGGCAACGGTGGCAAACACCGGCATGCCTGCCGAGAGAAAAAAATTCATACAGAGAGTCGTCAATGCCAGCGGCGAAGGGTTGCCCGGCAACGCCGGTCAGAAAACAATAATGAGAAAGCTTCTCATTATAAATTGAGAGATTGAAATATTACAAGGAGGCCGGTCGTTGCAAAACCGCATCCTTGTTTCATTAATTTACATGATAATGATAATGATTGTTATTCATAAGTTACTATTCCCGTCTTCGCAAACTGCTCTCTGGAGAAGCACCGGATGTCGATGTTGTTGATCCCTCCCAGCCGCCCCACGGTCCTGGCAACCCTTGTTTTCGCGGCGTGGGCGAGCCTCCCCGCACACGCCCAGAATGCCCCCGATGCGGCCCAGCTTGCGCCGGTCACCGTCGTGGGCTCCAGTGGCGAAGCGATCGGATATGTCGCGGAACAGTCTTCTACCGCCACCAAAACCGATACCCCCATTATTGAAGTTCCTCAGTCGATCTCGGTGATCACGGAAGACCAAATACGCGAACAAGGCGCGTACACGCTCAATCAGGTTCTGCGCTACACCTCCGGCGTCACGCCGGAAACACGCGGCGCCACCGCAACGCGCCTGGATCAGTTCACTGTCCGCGGTTTTTCCGCCACCACCCTGCTAGACGGCCTGCGCATATTCGGTTCGCGCGATGCCCTGCCGCAGGTGGACGCCTATCGTCTGCAGCGCGTCGACGTATTGAAGGGACCATCCTCCGTCATGTTCGGCCAGGGCGGCCCGGGGGGCGTAGTCAATCAGATCAGCAAGCGGCCCACATCGGACGCGCGCAATGAAGTCGAACTGCAAGTCGGCAATTTCGATTACCGCCGGGCCAACTTCGATTTTTCGGGTCCGATGGACGAATCGGGGCAGTTCCTGTATCGCCTGACTGGGTCCGGCTATATGTCCGACGGCCAGCTCGACAATACAGAAGAACGGCGCTACTTTATTTCCCCGTCGTTCACCTGGCAGCCTTCCAGCGATACACGCCTGACTCTGCTGACCAATTTGCAGCGCGATCCCGACATGGGATCGTATGGCGCGCTACCCCGCGTGCGCACCCTGGTGGACGCGCCCGATGGCTACCGGCTCGGACCGGACTTTTACGATGGCGACGCCGGCTTCGAAACCAGCGACCGCCGGAATCATTCAATAGGCTACGATTTCGAGCATCGGTTCAGCGACGCCCTGACCGTGCGTTCCAATGCGCGCTATCTGCATGCCGAAGGCATATACCGTTCGGTGTATTCCAACGGTTACGTGCCCGGCAGCAACGACAGGCTGCTCTCGCGCAGCAAGGGCGGCACCGATGTGTCGATGGACAGCTACGTGATCGATAATCATCTTCAGGGAAAATTCGCCACGGGCGCGGTGGAGCACACCCTTCTTGCAGGTGTGGATTTCGCGCATCTGAACTCCGACACGCGTTCCAGCAGCTATGATCCCACACTGCCTCTGGATGTATTCAATCCCGATTATCACCAGAACATCGGAGAGCTCAACTGGATCAGCGACACGAACCAGCGCCAGTACCAGACCGGCGTGTATTTGCAGGATCAAATCAAAATCAACCGCCTGTCGGTGTTGCTGGGCGGGCGATACGACTGGTCGCGCTCGGTTTCCGACAGCACTGATCTGACAACGTCGGCCGGCTCTTCCAGCAAAACACGCGCCGAAGCCTTTACCGGCCGCGTCGGGATTATCTACAACTTCGACAACGGCGTGGCGCCTTACCTCAGCTACGCCGAATCATTTGAACCGCAATCCGGCTTCGATGCCAACGACAAACCGTTCGATCCGCTCGAAGGCGAGCAATATGAGGTGGGCGTGAAGTACCAGCCGCCGGGCACGAACGCGCTGTATTCCATGGCAGCCTTCGACACCCGTCGCAAGAATATGCTGACCTCCATACCGGGCTGCGTGGGAGCGCGCTGCCAGGAACAGACCGGCGAGTTGCGCACACAGGGCTTCGAACTCGAAGCCCGAGGCGAACTCGCCCGCGGCCTGAGCCTGATCGCCAATTATTCCTATATCGCCAACGAGTACACCAAGGACAATGCCACGGCCACCCGTCCCAGCCTGGAAGGCAGCACACCTTCCGGCATCCCCAAACACCAGGCATCGGTATGGGCGCGCTACGAACCGCAAGGCGGCCCGCTTGCTGGAGTGGGGATGGCTGCCGGAGCGCGCTATCTCGGCACCAGCTACGGCGGCTCGAACAATGCCTTCAAGGTGCCGGCCGCCACTCTGGTCGATGCCGCGCTGGACTACGACCTTGGGCGCGCCAACCCGGCGCTGAAAGGCATGACCGTGGCGCTGAACATCACCAATCTGTTCGACAAAGAGTACGTGGCTTCATGCAATTCGGAAACCTGGTGCTGGTACGGCTACCAGCGCAGCATCAGGGCCAGCCTGCGCTACCGCTGGTAGTACCGCGGCTGCAAGGGCGCGCTTGCCGGTACTCTGGCAGCCGCCCTCTTGACGGCAATCGTGGTTTTTATATATCATAAGATACGTTTTACGATATTAAAAGGGCTGAAATCAGTCCTGAAGAGGCCACTGCATGCGCGACTCATCCCGGCTTGGTGCGAATTTCACCCGCGGCCGAAAATTCTCTTCCGACGAGCTTCAACTGATGCTGCTGGCGCTGCTTGAAAACCAGCCCAGCCACGGCTACGAGCTGGTCAAGGCATTGCGCAACCGCTCTGGCGGTTATTGGAGCCCCAGCCCCGGCATGGTGTATCCCGCGCTGACCTATCTGTACGAAACCGGCTACGCCGCCGTCACCATCGACAGCAATAAAAAATCCTATGCCCTGCTGCCAGACGGGCTGGAATATCTGGCTACCCATCGCGAACAGGCCGACGAGCTTCTGGCCACGTTGGTGCATATGGCGCGCAAGATGAAATACATCCAGGGCGCAATGGCCGCCGACAATGATGCCGCCCCGGATGATGGCTGGCTGCCGGATTTCGTGCATGCCCGCCTTGCCCTGAAGCGCGCCCTGCTGCTTAAGAGCATGGCTGGGCCGGCAGAGCAAAAACGCATCACCGCCATTCTCGAGGCGGCGACACGGCAAATCAATCAGTCCGACGGGCCGCAGCAGTAATCCGTTGGCATCGCAGCAAAGGCCCGCACTCTTTCATTCACCTCGCGGCGTTGTCTGGACCGGCCGTGCCCTATTCGGGCCCGCAGCAAGACTCGCCACTCCGCTTATCTGGACAAAACATGCTCAACACTCCCACCTCCTCGACTGCACAACGCGTTCACCATCCCATCAAGGCACGCCTTCTTCGCGTCAGGCAGATCGCCAATGTCACGCCAAAAATGGTCAGGGTCACGTTTGAAAGCCCTGATCTGGCCGACTTCGTGTCGTCATCGTTCGACGATCACATCAAACTCTTCTTCCCCGCCGATGGCAAGCCCGTTATGCCCGAACTCGGGCCCGAAGGGTTGCGCTTTCCAAAAAACGTCGCGCGCCCTCCACCCGCGACTACACCCCGCGATGCCATCGGCCGGCCGACAACGAGCTGGATATCGACTTCCTGCTTCACGGCGAAGGGCCGGCCTCGAACTGGGTGGCGCAGGCGCGCGTCGGCGATCCGCTGGTCTGCGCTGGCCCGCGCGGCTCATTTATCATTCCCGATGCATTCGACTGGCAGTTGATGATAGGCGATGAAACCGCGCTGCCCGCCATCGGCAGGCGCCTGGAAGCGCTGCCGCAAGGGCATAAGATGCACGTGATTGCCCTGGTACAGGACGCCAGCGAAGAGCAGGCCTTCGACAGCCGCGCAGACCTGCAGGTAAGCTGGATACACCGCAAGGCATCTGGCGACCACGGGCTGCAGGACGCCGTGCGGGCATTCTCGCCGCCGCCGGGCGAAGGCTATGTGTGGGGCGCCGGCGAGGCGGCGAAATGCGCGCCATTCATCAATACCTGACCACAGAGCAGCACATCGACAAGTCGAGAATGCGCATCAGCAATTATTGGAAGCAGGAGGAATAAGCCAATCACCCGAAAGCCGCCGTTCATGCTGCCCGGCCACCCCAAAGCCGTGAAAGACATAATCGCCACTATCGTCATATAGCGACGCCCCGTAATACTCTATACTTCCTTTTTTTGTAAACTATTCTCATTCTGGCATTTAATGCTTTCTGCTCAAACGACGGGCCTGGCCGAAACGCAATATCAGCAATTGCTCAAGACACGCTGGCTGCTGATCGCCGCACTGGTATGCGTCATCGTGTTTTCCATGCTGGCCGATTTCACGTTGGGGCCCTCGGCCCTGACATGGCCGGATCTATTCCAGACCCTGCTGCAGCCATCCACGGCCGAACCCACTATGCGCGTCATAGTCTGGCAATTCCGCCTGCCTTATTCGATGATGGCGGTCGCCGTTGGCATGGCCCTGGGGCTGGCGGGCGCCGAAATGCAGACCATTCTGAACAATCCCCTGGCCAGCCCGTTTACGCTGGGCATCTCTTCCGCGGCGGCCTTTGGCGCATCGCTGGCCATCGTCCTCAACCTGTCCATTCCCGGCCTGCCGCATAGCTGGATGGTCGCGGGCAACGCTTTCGTGTTTGCCTTGCTGTCCGCCCTGTTGCTGGACGCGGCGGCCCGCTGGGGCGCAATGAGCAGTTCCAGCCTGGTCCTGTTCGGCATTGCCCTGGTATTTTCGTTCAACGCCCTGGTATCGCTCATGCAGTTCGTCGCCAGCGCCGAAGATCTTCAAAGCCTGGTGTTCTGGACCATGGGCAGCCTGTCCCGGGCTACCTGGCCCAAAGTGGGCGCCATGGCGCTCGCCGTGGCCCTGATATGGCCGCTGGCAATGCGCGATGCATGGAAGCTGACGGCTCTGCGCCTGGGTGAAGACCGGGCCTTCAGTTTCGGCATCAATGTGCAACGCCTCAGGCTGATCTCGCTGCTGCGCATCAGCCTGCTCGCGGCGCTGGCCGTCTCGTTTGTCGGAACCATCAGCTTTATCGGGCTGATCGCCCCGCATATTTCCCGCCGGCTGTTTGGCGAAGACCACCGCTTCTATCTGCCGGGCAGCGCCCTGATCGGCGCCATGGTGCTGTCGCTGGCTTCGATCGCCTCCAAGAATATTGCCACGGGCAGCATTGTGCCTGTCGGCATTGTGACATCGCTGGTCGGCGTTCCCTTCTTTTTATCGGTGGTGTTGCGCCGCCAAAGCAACTGATGGCCATGCTGGAAGTCAGCAATTTGCGTGTTGCCTACCGTAAACAGGCAATTATCCCCGACCTGACCCTCAAGCCCTTGCTGGGGGGGCAACTGATATCCCTGCTGGGCCCCAATGGCAGCGGCAAGTCCACGCTGCTCAAGGCGCTGGCCGGCTTGCTGCCGCTCAAACGCGGCTCGATCCGCCTGAATGGGCAAAGCCTGGAAAAAATCTCCTTCGAGCAGCGGGCGCAACAGGTGGTGTACCTGCCGCAATCGCTGCCGGCGTCGGTGCATTTGCGGGTGCTCGAGTCTGTCCTGGTGGCGGCCAGGGCGTCGGCGCTTTCCGCCGACGCGGGCCAGGTCCATGTTGAACAAGTCATGCTGTTGCTGCGGCGCCTGGACATAGAGCACCTGTCCATGCACTACCTGGACCAACTGTCGGGCGGCCAAAAACAATTGGTGGGCCTTGCGCAGGCGCTGATCCGGCGTCCCCGGCTGCTGCTGCTCGACGAACCGCTGTCCGCGCTCGACCTGAACTATCAGTTCCACGTCATGGATCTGCTCCGGCAGGAAACTCACGAACACGGCTTGATCACGCTTATTGTGCTGCACGACCTCAATGTGGCCCTGCGTCACAGCGACTATGCCGTGCTGATCAAGCAGGGGGAACTGCTGGGCGAAGGCCTGCCCGGACAGGTTATCAGCCCGGCGACTCTGGCCGAAGGCTATGGTGTCGAAACCCGCATAGAGCCTTGCTCCCGGGGTATGCTGCAAGTATTGATCGATGGGCTACGCGCCCCGATAAGGTGAAAGAATGGTATTGCGATTCGCGCGCGCATGCGCTTTTGTCTGCTTGTTTCTGATCGGTGCCGTGGCCGGCGCCCAACCCATTACCGTTACCGACGCGCTGGGCCGCAGCGTTACACTGCAGGCGCCCGCCAAGCGCATCATCCTGACCCAGGCCCGGCATTTGCCGGTGCTGGCCCTGGTGCATCCCGACCCCGTCAGCATTCTGGCGGGGTGGTCGGACGAATTCCGCACCTCTTTCTCCAATGAATACCAGAACTACCTGGAACGCTTTCCCGCCATCGCGAATATTCCCATCGTGGGGCGGCATACCCCGGACACTTTTTCGGTCGAGCAGGCGCTTGCCCTGCAACCCGACCTGATCGTGCTGACCGCCACCTTCGCCGGTGTGGGCAAAGGCCAGAATCCTGAAGACTCTTTGATGATGAAACAGTTCGCCGCGGCGGGCATACCGGTCATCATCATTGATTTTTTTGTTCAGCCCATGCAAAACACGGTACCCAGCCTGCGGGCCCTGGGCGCCGCAATCGGGCAGGCGGAACGCAGCGAAGCTTTTATCAAACTATACGAATCGCATATGGCGGCGGTTGCCGAGCGCCTGGCCGACGTGCCGGCCGGCGAAAGGCCCTCCGTGTTCGTTCATGCACATGCCGGCAGCACCGATTGCTGCAACTCGCCGGGCACCGGTACATTCAACGATATGGTCGAATACGCGGGCGGCCACAATATTGGCAGCGACATCCTGAAAACCGTGACCGGCCGGCTCAGTTTTGAATATATCAACGCGCGCAACCCCTCCATCTATGTGGCCACCGGCACCGGCGCGGGAAAACGCAGCAGCGCGGGGCTGACCATAGGCACCGGCGTATCCGACGACGAGGCGCGCCTGGGCCTTGAGCGCGTCATTGGCAGCAACCGGCTGGGCGCCCTGCCCGCCATACGGAATGGCAATGCCCATGGCATCTGGCACGCGTTCAACGATTCCCCCCTGCATGTCATCTTCATCGAGGCGCTGGCCGGCTGGATCCATCCCGAACGCTTTGCCGGCCTTTCCGCCCAGGACACGCTGGCCGAGATCAACCAACGGTTTCTTACCGTGCCTTTGCAGGGCACCTATATGGTGAACCTCAACAAATAAGGCTTGGCAACGATGTCGGCGTTTTCGACCACAGAGCATCTCCTAGCCAATGCCGCGGGCCGGGAATACCGCTTGCGCGTGTGGCGGCCTGAACAGGCCGACCCCGCTGCACGGGTCAAAACCCTGCTGTTTCTGGACGGCCACTGGCTGGACGAAACTCTGGGCCCGGCCCTGGACCGTGTCGCGCCGGGCGGGCTGCAGATCGCCAGCCTGGGGTACCGGACCGCGGACCGCGTCACGCTCGCCCCATGGCGCGCCTACGATTACACACCCGTTGGCCCGCGCGGCCTGCAATGCGACCCGCGCAAAACAGAATGGCCCTGCGGCGGCGCCAGCCAGTTGCTTGATTTTCTGCGCCAGCAGGTGCTGCCGCGGCTGGCGCCCGCCGTCAGCCCGGCGCCGGCCTCTGTCGCCCTGTTCGGGCATTCTTACGCCGGTCTGTTCAGCCTTTACAGCTGGCTTGAAGCACCATCCCTGTTCAGCCGTATTTATTCCGCCAGCCCGTCGCTGTGGTGGTACTGGCCCCATATGCTGGCCCTGCTGCAGGCGCGCCACCCCGGGAATCAACTGGACACGGCCAATAGCACACCCGTACACCTGTTCGTTGGCAGCGATGAGCGCTGGCGCCCCTTGCCGGCCGTACCCGGCGCGCCGCGCGAACCCGGCGTTTCCACCGTGCCCTTTGCCCAGCGATTTCATGCGGCCCTGCAGGCGTCCGGGCATGAGGGCGCAAGCCTGCGGATATTGGCCGGCCAGGCTCACGGCCCCATGCTGCACAGCGCTGCGCGCTGCGCGCTGGATCACTTCCTGACCGCGGCGGCGCCCTTGGGGCTGGCAAGCAAACGTGATCCATCCTAAAATGAGAAGAATTATTATTCGCTTCTTCGAATAATGCCTGAATAACACCAATACCTCTCAGCTACCCCATGACCACTTCGTTTCTTGCCTCGCGCCGGCGTTTGTTGGCAACCGCGGCCGCGCTGCCGCTGGCAACTCGGGCGCCTCTCGTCCTGGCGCACAACGGTCCCCTGAAGATCGCCCTGCTCACCTCCCTGTCGGGGCCCTTTGCCGCGCTGGGGGAAAGCATGCGCGCAGGCCTGCAGTTGTTTCTTGAACAAAACAACTACGAAATGGGTGGCCGGAAAGTCGAGCTGCTGGTCGAGGACGATCACGGAAAACCGGATGAAGCCCTGCGCAAGGTGCGCAAACTGATATCGCGCGACCGCATCGACGTGCTGTGCGGCGTGATCAGCGCCAACATAGCGCTGGCCATCCGCGACGTGGTTGCCGACGCGCAACTGCTCACGTTCATCTCTAACGCCGCGGCCAACGATCTGGCTCGCGGTGCCGCAAGTCCCTACATTTTCCGGCCCACCAAGACCAGCTGGATGCTGGGGCATACGGGCGCGCTGTGGGTGCATGGCCATATCGACACCTCTGGCGGCATCACCCTGGGTTCGGACTACGCCGCCGGCCGCGAATACATCGGCGACTTCATCCATACCTTTCAAGAACAGGGCGGCAGTGTCGGCCAGTCCATCTGGACGCCGCTGGGCACCACCGACTTTGCGCCCATCATCATGAATCTGGCGGCGGCGCAACCCCGGTTCATCTACAGTTTTCTCGCGGGGGCCGACGCCGTTCGCTTCCTGCAGCAAATGCAAGACTACAAAATGCACGGCGCCGTGCCGCTGGTCGGGCCAGGCGCCTTGTTCGACCAGGAAGACGTGATTCCCGCGGCCGGCGACTCAAGCCTGGGCGGCGTCAGTTCATTCCACCAGTCTCCGGGCGCCCCGGCCGCCGCCGGCTTTGTGCGCGCCTACCAGACCGCCCGGAGCCGTCTGCCCGGCGAGGCCAGCACATCGGGTTATGCCACTGGCCAGGTCATCAAGGCAGGCATCGACGCGGTAGGCGGCGATGTCGCCAACAAGGCCGCCTTCAAGGACCATCTGCTGGGCAATGCCATCGACACGGCCTTCGGTCCCATGCATTTCGATCCACGCAATAATCAGGCCATTCTCGACATCTACATCAACGAAGTCCGGAAAGACGCGAACGGCAAGCCGTTCAACACCGTCATTCACACTTACGAGCGTATCCAGGACCCTGGCCCCAAAGCGCAGGCTTAGGCCTGCCAACGTAATAGAAGGCCGTAGTGTCCTATTATCTGCTGCAAACGCTCAACGCCCTGTCGTTCTCGGTGCTGCTCGTGCTGACAGGCCTGGGCCTGACGCTGGTGCTCAGCCTGATGAATTTCATCAATCTGGCGCACGGCTCATTTTTCCTGCTGGGAGGCTACATTGCCACGCAATGGCTCGCATCGGGCGCGCCGTGGTGGCTGGCCTTTCCCGCCGCATTTGTGCTGACCGGCCTGGTCGGCCTGCTGCTCGATCGCTTTCCCTTTGGGCAGTTCTATGCGCGCACTCACCTGATGCAGGTATTGCTGACCTACGGCATTTCCATCATTTTTGCCGACCTCATGCGCTGGGGGTTCAGCGCCGACACCCTGACCCCCAACCTGCCCGCCATTTTGCGCGGCGGGGTCTGGATCGCCGGACTGCCTTTTCCCGTCTATCGGCTGTTCATCATTGCCTCGGGCATCGTGCTGGCGCTGGCCCTGTGGATGCTGCTTGACCGTACCCTGTGGGGTGCGGCCCTGCGCGCCTGCGTCAGCGATCGCAGCATCGCCGAAACACTGGGCCTGAACTCCAGGCGCATCTTCACGGTGGGCATGGTCATTGCCGCCGGCCTGAGCGGCCTGGGCGGCGCGCTGGGCGCGGGGATGCTATCGGTGCATCCCGGGCTCGACGCGGAGGTGCTGCTGCTGGCTTTGCTGGTCGTCGTCATCGGCGGCCTGGGCAGCGTAAAAAGCATTATTCTCAGCGCCCTCATCCTGGGTTTTGTCGATACCTTTTCCCGGGTGTGGCTCCCCTCCTTTTCCAGTGCCGCCACACTGGGGGCCATGCTCCTGATACTCATGGCGCGGCCCGAAGGCCTGCTGCAATCAAAGAGGCGGACCGTATGATAATGCCGGTGTCCTCTCTTCGCCCACGGTTGACCCCGCTGCTGGTAGTGCTGGCCATCGTCGCCTACGGCATGCTGGCCGATCCTTACCAGTTGCGCCTGGCGACTGAAATCCTGCTTATCGGCACGGCGGTCATGAGCCTGAACCTGGTCACCGGCCAGGGCGGCCTGGTATCCTTGTGCCATGGCGCTCTGTTTGGCGGCGCGGCCTACGCAGCCGCCTTGCTGGCCCTGCACATGGGTGCGTATTTGCCCTCCACGCTGATCGTCGGCATGTTCACGGGCGTTATCCTCGCCCTGTTCGTCGCGCTGGTCAGCCTGCGTTCGGCGGGCCTGTTTTTCCTGGTCATTACGCTGATTGCGGGACAACTCGTCTGGGAAGTCGTCTTCCACTGGCGCGAGTTCACCGGAGGCGCCGATGGCTTGCGCGGCTTCACCGCCGCCGCAGTCCGGCCCTGGTGGACACAGCCGGCATGGCTGTATGGGTGCGCCGCGGCATGGGCGGCCGCAAGCTTTCTACTGCTGCGCCATTTCCTGCGCCAGCCGGCGGGCATCGCGCTGCAAGCCCTGCGCGACCAGCCGCTGCGCATGCAGGCGCTCGGCTACTACACCGGCCGCATACGGGTCCTGGCATTTGTCGCATCAGGTGCAGTCGCGGGTGGCGCGGGCGCCCTCTATCCCTTCATCAATCTGTACGTCAGCCCCGAGTCGGTACACTGGAGCTTTTCGGCATCGTTGCTCATCATGGGGGTCATAGGCGGTGTCAAAACACTGCATGGCGCCTATATAGGTGCCGCGATCTACCTGCTGATCCAGACATACATCAGCTCGTACACCGACCGGTGGCAACTATTGATAGGCCTGCTGTTCGTGGCAACGGTATTGTTCATGCCCGACGGCGTCGCGCACGGAATGCGCCGGAGACGCCCATGAGCCACGTATTGTTGCAATTGCAGGCAGTTTCGCAGCGTTTCGGCCAATTGCAGGTACTCGCCGGCTTGAGCCTGTCGGTACTGGCGGGTGAAACCCTGGGTCTTATCGGCCCCAACGGCGCCGGCAAGACCAGCTTGCTCAATATCGCCACCGGATTCAGCAGGCCGCGCACCGGCCAGGTCCTGTTCAAGGAAAAAGACATTACCCGCCTTGGCCCGGCGCGCCGGGCCAGGCTGGGCATCATACGCAGTTTCCAGTCCAGCCATATTTTCCCGCAGCACACCATCCAGGAGAATCTGGCGCTGTCGCTGCGGGCCAGAGACAAGGGCGCGTATACCTGGCTGGGCTCTTCCAGAGTCCTGCGAGACAGCCTGGCGCAAGCCGCCCAAATCGTTGAGCGCAGCCTGTTTCAGGGTCGCGGCCATGAACGGGCCAGTTCGCTCTCATATGGCGAACAACGCCTGCTAGACCTGTTGATCAGCCTTGCGCGGCAGCCCGAGCTGCTCTTGCTCGACGAGCCCACCGCCGGACTGTCCAAGCAAGAGGCCGTCGACGCCATGGCGCTTTTGCAGGCCATGCGCAGCCAGAGCACCATCGTGCTGGTGTCCCACGACCTGGATCTGGTGTTCGAACACTGCGACCGTATTGCCGTGCTAAACCTGGGCGAGCTGACCGCGCTGGACACCCCGGAGGCCATACGCCGCCACGAAGGCGCGCAACAGGCCTACCTGGGAGGCGCCGAATGAACCCCATGCTCAGTATTGACGGCGTGAGCAATGGCTATGGAGGTGCCGAAGTGATCTCGGATATTACCTTCGCCATAGAACCGGGAGAATGCGTGGCGCTGCTGGGACGCAACGGCGCGGGCAAGACCACCCTGCTGCACAGCATTTTCAATATCGGCCCGCCTTGCGCCGGCCGGATCCGTTTCGAAGGCCAGCACATCGCCAGGCGGCCCACCCATCAGATCGCGCGCCTGGGCATGGCCCTGGTGCCGCAAGGAAGAGGCAGCTTCCCGAACCTGCGTGTGCGGGAAAGCCTGGGTTTGGCCACGCTGGCGCCGCGCGGGCCCGCGGTACGCCCATGCACGCTCGCCGATATTTACCAGCGGTTTCCGCGCCTGCACGAGCGGCGCGACACATTATGCGCCAACCTGAGCGGCGGCGAACGCCAATTGCTGGCACTGGCGCGCGCCTTGCTGACACAGGCCAGCCTGATCCTGCTCGACGAACCCAGCGAAGGACTGGCCCCCATGGCCATACGCGACATGCTCCAGCCCGAATTGCTCAAGCTGCGCGGCCAGGGCTACACCGTTCTGATCGCCGAGCAGAACATCAATCTTGCACTGGCCGTGGCCACCCGGGCCATCATTTTGTCGGACCGCCGTATCGTGTTTGACAACAGCGTGCAGGAACTCAAGGCGCACCCCGGCATACAGCGCGCGCATCTGGGCTTGTAAGCACCCGCCTACATGCATTATTCAGGCGGCAACGCCCTGCTTCGATCTACAAAATGCTAAGATGCCAAGTTAAGTAAATAGCACTCATTCTCATGACAGAACACATACTTCCCCAACATGGTTGGCCCGACGACTACGTACGGCGCTACCAGCAGGCGGGGCATTGGCAAGGCGAGACCTTTGGCGCCATGCTGCGCAGCCGCGCACTGCAGCACCCCGACCGCCCGGCCGTCGTGGGCGGCGGGCAGCGGCTCAACTATGGGCAGCTCGACCAGCAGGCATCCGCCATCGCGGCTGGCCTGCTGGCGCAGGGCTTCAAGCCCGGCGACCGCATCATTGTCCATCTACCCAATATCCCGGAATTCATTACCGTCATATTTGGCCTTTTCAGGGCCGGCATCATCCCCATTTACGCCCTGCCCGCCCATCGCATCGCCGAAATAGAACATTTCACCACGACCGGCGGCGCGCGCGGCTATCTGTGCGCCGCGGAACACGCCGGCTTCGACTACCGCGGCCTGGCAGCAACGCTGCAACAACGCTGCCCCGGCATTGAAAAGGTCATTGTTGTCGGCGACGATGCCCGCCCCTTCACCAGCCTGCAAGACATCCTGACCGCCGACGTCGGCACCGATGTGCCCGCCACCGTGTCATCGCCGCAAGATATCGCCTTCCTGCAGATTTCGGGCGGCAGCACAGGGCTGTCGAAACTCATTCCGCGCACGCACGACGACTATATCTACACATTGCGCGAAAGCGCGCGCATCTGCGGCCTCGACGACAGCAGCGTGCTGCTGTGCGCCCTGCCCATGGCGCATAATTTCCCCATGAGCTCGCCCGGTTTCCTGGGCGCCTTGTACGCGGGCGGGCGCGTGGTGCTCAGCCCCTCTCCCAGCCCCGAGGCCTGCTTCGCCCTGATCGAAAGCGAAAAGGTAACGCAATGCAGCCTGGTGCCGCCCCTGCTCATGCTATGGCTCGACGCCGCCGCTCGAAGCAAGCCCAACTTGTCCACCTGGCGCGTCGTGCAGGTGGGCGGCGCCAAACTTACGCCCGAGGTCGCGCGGCGCGTCGAGCCCGTCCTGGGAATCACGCTGCAACAGGTGTTCGGCATGGCCGAAGGTCTGGTCAACTATACGCGCCTGGACGACGATCCAGACACCATTATCCAGACGCAAGGCCGCCCCATCAGCCCCGACGATGAAATCCTGCTCGTCGACGACAACGACATTCCCGTCGCGCCGGGCCAGCCCGGGCATCTGCTGACACGCGGCCCCTACACCATACGCGGCTATTACAACAATCCGGTGGCCAACCAGCGCTCTTTCACCAGCGACGGCTATTACCGCACCGGCGACATCGTCAAGCTGACGCCGTCAGGCCACCTGGTCGTGCAGGGTCGTGCAGGCGACCATATCAACCGCGCGGGCGAAAAAATATCCGCTGAAGAAATCGAAAATCATCTGCTCGCGCACCCGGCGGTCTTCGACGCCGCCGTGGTCTCGGTGCCCGATACCTATCTTGGCGAGCGCAGTTGCGCCTTCATTATCCCGAAGCACGAAAAGCCGCGCGCCATCGAACTGAAAAAATGGATACGCGAACAAGGACTGGCCGATTTCAAAGTGCCCGACCAGATCATTTTCGTAGACACCTTCAGCGAAACCGCCGTCGGCAAAATCAGCCGCAAAGCCTTGCGCGCCCAATTGCGCGCGCAACTCGACGACACACAGAAAAAGCCATGAGCAACACCCTTACCCTAGAATCCATGCGGACCGACATCGCCCGCATCCTGAACGAAGACCCCGCCGACATCGCCGACGATGACAATCTTATGGACCTCGGCCTGGACTCCATGCGCACCATGACGCTCGCGTCCCAATGGCGCGACGCTGGCGTCGCCATCGAGTTTTCCGAGATGGCGCTGGATGCGACCCTGGGACACTGGTGGTCGCTCGTCCAGGCATCGCGGCAAGGCTAGTATCCACTACCTCTTCTTCCACCACCGGCCGGTCATGGCCTATTTCGTGCTGTTGCGGTTTTTATGAAAGTCGACGACCTCCTTATGCAAGCTCCTGACGAGCCCCTCTTCATGCAGGGGCCGGCGCGTGCCGTGCCGCTGACCGAGGCGCAAGAGGGGCTCTGGTATGCGCAGCGCCTGGATCCGCGAAACCCCATTTTCAACACGGGGCACTGCACCGAAATACGCGATGCGCTGGATCTGCCTCGATTCATCCAGGCGGTGAACCAGACCCTGCGCGAAGCCAACGCATTGTCCCTGAGGTTCATCGACCACGAAGCCGGCCCGCGGCAATATATCGATCCATCTTCCACGCCCGCTGTCGACATCGTCGACCTGAGCGGCGAGCCGGATGCCGCCGCCAGGGCAAAAGACAGCATGCTGCGCGATCTGCGATCGCCCATAGACCCCGTTTCAGACACGCTGGCGCGCCATATTATTTTCATAGCGGGCGAACGCCATTTTTTCTGGTATCAGCGGGTGCATCATCTGGCGGCCGACGGTTATGGCATGTCGCTCATCGAGAAACGCGCCGTCCAGCTGTATCAGTCGCTGCTGGAACAAGCCGGCGGCGCAACGCCGTTGACGCCCTTCCAGGAAGTGGTCAAGGAAGACCAGGCTTACCGGGCCAGCGTCCGGCGCGCCGAAGACGCCGCGTTCTGGCAACACAATCTGGGTCAACTCGACGAGGTCGCCAGTCTGGGCGGCGGCCCCGCCCTGACCGCGCACAGCATATTGCAGGCCCGCCGCAATCTTGATGAGGAACTGATTGCTCAAATGCAGCGCAGGCAGGATGACGCCAAATGCAGCTGGCCCGATATCCTTACCGGGCTGATCGCCGCCTATGTGCAGCGGCATACCGGCCAGGGCGCCACGGTGATAGGCGTGCCCTGGATGGGGCGCATGGGCAATGCCAGCGCGCGCAGTGTCGCCACCATCATGAACGTGGCGCCGCTGAGTCTGCATATCGACCAGCGCCAGCCACTGAACATCTTTTTTCAGGCCTGCTCAAAACAGCTCAGGGCGGCCCGCAAGCACGGCCGCTATCGCAGCGAGCAATTACGCCGCGACCTGGGCCTGTTGGGCGGGCTGCGGCGGCTGCACGGTCCCCTGGTCAATATCCTGCCCTTCGACGCCGCTTACCAGCAATCCAGCCTGAAGGCGCATCAAGAAGTGCTGTGCGCCGGTCCCGTCGAAGACCTCAATTTCAATTTCAGGGCCGGGCCCGATGGTTCGGGGCTTCGCCTTGAACTCGAGGCCAATCCCAAGCTGTACCGGCAGGCCGAACTCGACGTCCATCTTGAACGCGCGATCTGCTTCATCGACCAGGCCCTGCGGGCCGATTCGCTTGAAACAGTCCAGACACTGAGGCCGGCCGAACTGCGGCATTGGGTCCATTCCGTCAACCAGACTGCGCACGAAGTACCCGACACCACACTCAGCACCCTGACAGCCGCGAGCAGCGCCACGCACGCCGGCCGCGAGGCGCTGCGCTTCGGTCGCCGTTCGATTACTTACCGCGAATTCGACGCACTGGTCAGCCGTGCCGCCGCAGGCCTGCGCCAGGCGGGCGTGCAATCCGGCGATATCGTAGCCGTCGCCCTGCCCCGCAGCGACTTCATGGTCATGAGCCTGCACGCCATCATCAAGGCCGGGGCGGCGTATCTGCCGCTGGATATCGAACAACCCGACGAGCGCATTTCGCGCATTCTGGACTCGGCCCGCCCCGCCGCCGTCATCGGCGATGACGGCACGCTGCCCAGGCTGGCGGGCCGGGCCGGCGTTCACGACGTCGATGTCCTGTTCAACTCCCCGGCATCGGCCGCCGCCTGGGCGGCGCCCGCGGCGACAGACCCCGCCTACGTACTGTACACCTCGGGCTCCACCGGCGACCCCAAAGGCGTGGTCGTCAGCCACCGCGCCATTGTCAACCGGCTGCTGTGGATGAAAGCGCACTATGGGCTAAGCCCGGCCCAGCGATTTCTGCAGAAAACGCCCTACACCTTCGACGTATCGGTGTGGGAGCTTTTCCTGCCCATGCTGTGCGGAGCCTCGCTGATAGTCGCCGAGCCCAGCCTGCATCGCGACCCTCATGCTCTCGCCCGGCTGATCAAGAACGAACGCATTACTGTCGCGCATTTCGTACCGTCCATGCTGGCCGCCTTTCTTAATGAGCCCGGCAGCCACGGGCTGAGGCTGGATCATGTCTATTGCAGTGGCGAAGCGCTCAGCGCAAGCCTGCGCAACCGCTTCCATGCCCAGGTCGATGCCGAGCTCCATAACCTTTACGGACCTACCGAAGCCGCCGTCGACGTCAGCTACTGGCACGCCCACCGCGACGATACCGCCGACCCTCTGCCCATAGGGTTTCCGGTCTGGAACACGCAGCTCTATATCCTCGACGGTTATCGGCGGCCCGTTCCTCCCGGCGTTGCAGGCACGCTTTATCTGGGGGGGCGCCAACTTGCCGACGGGTATCTTGGCCGTCCCGATCTCACGGCCGAACGGTTTGTGGACAATCCTTTCAGCGACCAGACAGGCGCCCGGATGTACGATACCGGCGATCTGGCGCGCTGGCGCGATAACGGTGCCGTCGTTTACCTGGGCCGCCTGGATCACCAGATCAAGATACGCGGCCAGCGCGTCGAACTGGGCGAAATCGAAGCCGCGCTTGGCTGCCACCCCGCTTGCCGCGAAGTGGCGGTGATCGCCCGCGAAGATCAGCCTGGTGAAACCCGTCTTGTCGCCTACATGGTGGCGCAAGCAGGCCAGGCCGCCGACCAGGCATCGGTGCTTGCCTATGCGCGTACGCACTTGCCCGATGCCATGGTGCCGTCCGCCGTAATGTGGTTGAATGAGCTGCCCGTGAACACCAATGGAAAACTGGATCGCAAGGCCTTGCCCGCCCCGGCATTCACGACGGGCGCCGGCCGTCGGGCGCAAACCGCCACAGAACGCCTGATTGCCGCCCAATTCAGGACCGTGCTTGATCTGAGCGCCGAGCCCTCGGCCGATGACGACTTCTTTACCCTGGGCGGCCACTCGTTGCTGGCAGCCAGACTGGCGTCCATACTGCGCGGCCTGTTCTCGGAAGACCTGACGCTGGGCGCCGTGTTCGAGCATCCGACGGTATCGCGCCTGGCCGCCTATCTGGATAGCGCCCACGAGCAGCAAACACCCGCATTGGGTCACGGATTCGGCCCTACTTTCACGCTGATGCCCGATACGGGCCAGACCCGGCCTGCGCTGTTCTGCATCCATCCGGCGGGCGGCCTGAGCTGGTGCTATGGTCTGCTGGCGCGGCGGCTGCCCACCGCGCGACCCGTCTACGGCATTCAGTCGCCGTGGCTGGGGCACGACAGCACAGGTATCGACACCCTGCGCGAACTGGCAAACCGGTATGCCGATCAAATCCAGGTGCTGCAGGGCGAAGGGCCTTATCATCTTCTGGGTTGGTCGGTGGGCGGCATTATCGCGCACGAAGTGGCCTGCGTGCTGGCCGAACGCCATCACCGGGTCGGCGTAGTGGGCATGCTCGACGCCTATCCTGGCGAGGCCTGGCGTGAACGTCCCGAGCCAGCGCACGACGCCGCCTACAAGGCCATCATGCATATCGCAGGCTACGACCCCGACGCCCTGGAGGCCGGCAAGCTCAACCGGGCGGGGGTTATCGGATTCCTGCGCCGCAGCGGACATGCGCTGGGCCAACTGACCGATGCGCAGCTCGACGGCATTCTGGCATCGGTGGACCACAACAATGCCCTGGTGCGCAAGCATCAGCACCGCGTCTACGATGGCGCGCTGCTCTACTATCGGGCAGCGCTCGACCACCAGGGCGAAAGCCTGCATCCCGACATGTGGCAGCCCTGGGCGGCGCGCATGGACACCCACGACATTACGTCGCTGCACGCTCATCTGACTGGCGAGCACGCCGTCACCCAGCTGCTTCCCTCGCTCGACGCAGCCCTGGCGGCGGCCGATGCCGCGGCCTGCCACACGGAAAACCCATGCAATTAGCCAAACTGCTTATCGACATCAGCCCTTTGCGCGAAAGCAGGGCCTTCCGCTATGCCTATGCGGCCAGAACCGCCACCGTGCTGGTGACGGGCATGCTGCTGGTGGCAGCCAGCATACAACTATACGAACTCACCGCATCCAGCGTCGCCGTCGCGGCCTTGAACGTATCGCTGGCCGTACCCATGGCGCTGGCGCTCATCGTAGGCGGCGTATTGTCCGATCGTCTCGATCGACGCAAGCTCATGCTATGGTCGCGCAGCGTGTACATCATCAGTGTCCTGCTGTTCCTGGTCAACGCGCTTCTGCCCCAGCCGCTGGCCTGGCCCATTTATGTGGCGGCGGTCATCGGCGGCGCCGCCGGCGGTATCAGCGTGCCCGCCATGATGTCGGCCACGCCGGCGCTCGTAGGC
>JBATWU010000018.1:0-23707 GCA_049672825.1 Pusillimonas sp. | reverse complement strand
GCATTGCGCGGGGCCAACCAATTGCTGAACGCCGCCGCGGCGCTCGCGGCGCTCGAGGCATTGCGGCCCAAGCTGGTGGTGCCGCAGCAGGCCGTGCGCATAGGCCTGTCGCAAGCGGCGCTGCCGGGCCGCCTGCAGATACTGGCCGGCACGCCAACCATCATCCTCGATGTGGCGCACAATCCCCACGCGGCTGCCGCCCTGGGACAGAACCTGGACAGCATGGGTTATTTTCCCCACACCCACGCGGTGCTGGGCATGCTCAACGACAAGGACATCGCCGGTGTCGTGGCCAAGCTGGCCCATCGCGTAGACCGCTGGTATTGCGCGGGGCTGCCTGGCCCGCGCGGCACATCGGGCCAGGCGCTGGCCGACGTGGTCCGCAGCGTCGTTTCAAGCACCTCCGCCGCGCCATCCAGGGAAGAAAGCAGCCAGGAAGCGCGCCGCGCCCAGCTCGCCGGCCAGGGCGGAGAAGGCCGGCCGGGCGTACGCGCCCATGCCTTGGCGCCGGTCGCTGCTGATTCGGTAAGCGTTTCCAGTTTTGATAATCCGGTACAAGCCTTTACCGAGGCTCGGAAACAAGCGTCCGAGAGTGATAGAATTCTCGTGTTCGGATCTTTTGCAACAGTCGGCCCGGTGCTTCACGAATTGGGAAGGGCCTGATCTTCCGTCCCGCCCGCGATGCGCAAGGTTACATAGTTCAGGCAGGCCTTGTGGCCACCTGTTTTTACAATAGGTTTTTGCTCCATGGGATTGTTCTCTCGTAATGAGTCCGCCTCGGATTCCGGGCGCCGGCCGGTGTCGCGCGCTTCCTTGTCCAGCGAAGCCCAGGCCAGCGAGTTGCGGGGTCGCGCCCGGCGGCGCCTGATAGGCGCCCTGGCACTGGTGCTGGCGGCGGTCATTGTCGTGCCCATGCTGTTCGACTCTTCGGTACCGGTCGACGAAACCAGCACACCCGTCGTGGTGCCGGCCATCGTTCCGCCCTCTACGGAAAACGATGTGGCGCTTGCTCCCGTGAATCCCGATACCGATCCGGGCCTCGCCGCGCCGGCGCCCGAGGGCCAGGCACAAACGACCGACCTGGCCGACGGAACGGTGCAGCAGCCGGTTCTCATCGATCCCCAGGCCGTGGAGCCCGCGCCCACCCAGCCCGCACCCGAACCTGCAGCGCCCGACACGCCCAAGCCGGCCGAGAAACCCGAGCCGGCGCCCAAACCCGAACCCAAGCCGTCCACCGACCGCACCGACGACGGCTCGGTTGCAATCGCCTTGCTTGAAGGCCGCAGCCCGGGCGCCGCCACCCCGGCACCGGCTCCAAGCAAGGGCAGCTTCATCCTCCAGATTGCCGCGTATACCAGCGAGCAGGATGCCAATGTGCGGCGCGACCGCCTGGTGTCGGCCGGCGTCACCAATGCCTATGTCGAAAATGCAAGTTCTAGCGGAAAACCCACCTATCGTCTGCGCGTGGGGCCATTCCCCACCCGCGATGCGGCGCAGGCGGCGCAAGCCCGCTTAAGGGCGCTGGGATACGACAACGGCTTTATCTCCACTAAGTGACGAGCTTCGACTACCTGGTGCTGGCCATTCTTGGTGCGTCGGCGGTATTAGGGCTCCTGAGGGGGCTCGTCAAAGAGGTACTGTCGCTCATTGCCTGTGTGGTCGCTTTTCTGGCCGCCATCTGGTGGGGCCCCCTGGTGTCGGCGTGGATCACCGGCCTCATCGAAAACACCTTGTTGCGCACGGCTGTCGCCTACGGCCTGGTGTTCATCGTCATGCTCTTGCTGGTTGGGCTGGTCAATGTCACCCTGACAACCCTCATCGATAAAACCGGACTGGGACAGGCCGATCACGGCCTGGGCGCGCTGTTCGGCCTGCTGCGCGGGGCGTTGATCGTGCTGGTGCTGGTGGCGCTTGCCGGTTATACCGAGTTGCCCAGGGAACCCTGGTGGCAAGAGGCCAGGCTGTCGGGCACCGTCGTACAGGGCATACAGCAAATCAAGCTCTTGCTGCCGCCATCGCTGTCCTCTTGGTTACCGTATTGATTGCATTCACAGGAATATAAAAATGTGTGGAATTGTCGGGGTCGCTGCCACGTCCCCTGTAAATCAGTTGATTTACGATAGCTTGCTCTTGCTGCAGCACCGGGGCCAGGATGCGGCGGGCATCGCGACCTCGCACGAGCAGTTTTTCAGCATGCACAAGGCCCATGGCCTGGTGCGCGATGTTTTCCGCACCCGCAACATGCGTTCCCTGCCGGGCAATATCGGTCTGGGGCAGGTTCGCTACCCCACGGCGGGCTCCAGCGACAGCGTCGACGAGGCCCAGCCTTTTTATGTCAACGCGCCGTTCGGCATTACCTTTGTGCACAACGGCAATCTGACCAACTGGCGTGAACTGCGCGAAGAGCTGTTCCGGATCGACCGGCGCCATATCAACACCAACTCCGATTCCGAAGTGCTGCTCAATGTTTTTGCGCACGAACTTCAATTGGCCGCCAGCGGCGGTTCGCTCGATGAAGACGCCATTTTCAATGCGGTGGCCTCGGTGCACAGGCGGGCCAAGGGCGCGTACGCGGTCATTGCCCAGATCGCCAACTACGGCATGGTCGCGTTCCGCGACCCGAACGGAATCCGGCCTTTATGCCTGGGCTCGATCGAAACGGAGCAGGGTGTCGAATGGATGGTGGCATCCGAATCGGTCGCGCTGACCGGCTGCGGGTTCACGCTGGTGCGCGATGTTGCGCCCGGCGAAGCCATATTCATCGACCTCGACGGCAAAGTCAGCAGCCGCCAATGCGCACAGAATCCGGCCCTGACGCCTTGCGTGTTCGAGTATGTCTATTTCGCGCGGCCCGACTCGCTGATGGACGGTGTTTCCATTTATGATGCCCGATTGAACATGGGCGAATACCTGGGCGACAATGTCGCCAAATCACTGCGGCTGGGCGACATCGATGTCGTCATGCCCATTCCCGACTCATCCCGGCCATCGGCCATGCAACTGGCGGCCAGGCTCAACCTCAGCTACCGCGAAGGCTTCATCAAGAACCGCTACGTGGGCCGCACCTTCATCATGCCCGGCCAGGCGGTACGCAAAAAGTCGGTCCGCCAGAAACTCAGCGCCATCGACATGGAGTTTCGCGGCAAGAACGTGCTGCTGGTCGACGATTCCATCGTGCGCGGCACCACCAGCCGGGAAATCGTCGATATGGCGCGGGCCGCCGGCGCCAACAAGGTGTACTTCGCATCGGCGGCGCCGGCGGTGCGTTTTCCCAATGTGTACGGCATCGATATGCCCACACAGTCGGAACTTATCGCCACTGGCCGCGATACCCGCGAGGTTGCGCGCGAAATCGGAGCCGACGGCCTGGTCTACCAAGAGTTGAACGACCTGGAACAGTCCATTCGCGATCTGAACCCCGCCATGGCTCAATTCGAGTCGTCCTGCTTCAATGGGCGCTATATAACCGGCGATATCGACGCGGCCTACCTGGAGCGGCTCAGCGCGACCCGCGGCGTCAAGCCGCCGGCGGGCGAAATGGCCTCTAGCGGCAACGACGACGAATAAGACGCGGGGCGCGGGCTGTCCTCAGTCTGGACGCGCCCGCCGCAGCAGGGCCAGCAGCCCCAGCACGGCGATCAATACGAACAGGCCCAGGCTCCATAGCGCGTATTCCACGCCCAGCAAGTCGACACGCGCATCCATGCACGAGGCAAAGATGCCGAATAGCCAGGGCACGTTGGCGTCCAGGCCGCTTTGCACCATGAACCTGTCGGCAAAAGTCATGTCGCAGGAAAACATCTTGGCCGCGACGGTGTGCTGATACCAGGCGGCCACGGCCCCTCCCGCGCCCAGCCCGAGCACCAGCAGGGCCGCCAGGCGGTGCAGGCCGGCGGCGATGCGGCCCGCCAACAGGCCCAGCCAGCACACCAGCGCGATCACGGCAAAAATCAATCGCTGCAGCACGCACCAGGCGCAGGGCTGCATGTCGAAAACGTGCTGCGAAACCAGGGCAACCGTGAGCGCGGCGACGCAAAGCAGGGCAGTCAGGTGAAGTGTTCTGGCGGTCAGGTCGGTGGGCATGGCGTGATGATGCGAATGTGGATAAGGAAAAAGGACTCAATGCCGGGTTGTATCCAGGGCGGCGAGCAGTTTGCGCTCGAATTGCAACTGGGTGCGAGGATGGCCCAGCACTTCGCCTTCGATGATGAAGATATCTTCGACCCTGTCGTCCAGGGTCAGGACTTTGGCCATTTTCAGGCTGATGGCGTACTGGGCGAATACTTGCGCCAGGCTATGCAACAGGCCGGGGCGATCCGCCGCGGTAATCGAAAGACGCCATGAGGCGCTCCGTTCATCGGGCTGCAGCTCGACATTGGGCACCATGGGAAATACGCGCGCGCGCCTCGAGCCCGGGCGCCAAGCCCCCGGGCGGGCATGGTCTTCAGTGGCGTCCGGCGGCCGATTCAGTTGCGTATTGAGTTCGTGCTCGATCAGGGTGGCATTGGATCGATAATCTTTGTCGTGGGCGGGCAGCAGCACGATGAAGCTGTCGAGCGCCCAGCCGTGATGGGTGGTATGCACGCGCGCGTCCTGTACGCTCAAGGCCCGATGGTCGAAGTAGCGGCACAGCGATACGAACAGGTCTTTGCGGTCTTGCGTGTAAACCATGACCTGCAAGGCCTCGTTCTGGCCAAGCAGGCGCACCTTGACCACCGGTGTCGGCGAGTTTACCCGATAGTAGAGATGGCGGGTGTGCCAGGCAATTTCGCTGGCTTCGTGGCGCAGAAAGTAGGCCACATCGAGCTGGTTCCAGAACTCGTCGCGGCTTTCGTCGCGCAATCCCATCAAGCGGATTTCCGTGGCGGCGGCCGCCTTGCGCTGCGCCAGAACCGTGCCGGTGTCCGGCTGGGCGCCGCCCAGGGCCGCGATGGTTTGCCGGTACAAATCCTCCAGCAGTTTGCCTTTCCAGGAATTCCATACTTTGGGGCTGGTGCCGCGTATATCGGCGACCGTCAGCAGATACAGCGCGGTGAGCTGGCGTTCGCTGCCCACGGAACGGGCAAACTCATGGACCACGTCGGGGTCGCTCAGATCGCGCTTTTGCGCCACCATGGACATGGAAAGATGCTGCCGCACCAGAAAGACGACCAGGTCGCGGTCGGAGCCATCGATGCCGTGATCGTTGCAGAAGCGGCGCGCATCGATGGCGCCCAGCTCGGAATGGTCGCCGCCCCGTCCCTTGGCGATGTCGTGGAACAGCGCAGCCACATATAAAAGCCAATGCCGGTCGAAGCCTGCGATCAACTGGCTGGCGAGGGGATATTCCTGGGCGTGTTCCGGCATGGTGAAGCGGCGCAGATTGCGCAGTACCATCAGGGTGTGCTGATCCACGGTGTAGGCGTGAAACAGATCGTGCTGCATCTGGCCCACGATGCGCCTGAAAACAGGCAGATAGCGAGGCAGTATGTTCAGCATTGTCATCCGCCGCAGCGCATGCACGATGCCGCGCGGCTGCTGCAGGATCTGGATGAACTGGCGACGGTTCACGGGGTTGCGCCGGAACTGCGCATCGATGTGGCGCCGCGCATGCCACATCGCCCTGAGAGTTTGCGCCGACATGCCCACGATCTCGGGCCGCTCCTGCATGACCAGAAAGGCGCGAAACAGCAGCGCCGGATTACGGTCGAAGCCATCGTCGCGCCGTATGCCCAGGCGGCCGCGAATGATGCAGAAGTCGTCGTCTATGATCCGTGCCTGCTCGTCGGGCAAGGGGAACAGGAGCTCTTCTATGCTTTGCATGAGCATGGTGTTCAGCTGGCTGACCACGCGCGCGGCCCAATAGTAGCGCTGCATCAGTATTTCGCTGGGACGGCGGGTCTTGGTGGCTTCGAATCCGTAAATGGCGGCCAGCCTGGGCTGAAGATCGAACAGGACGCGGTCTTCGCGCCGGCCGGTCAGCAGGTGCAGTTCTATGCGCAGGCGCTTGAAGGCCTGATCGGCCCGGCGCAATGCGCGGAACTCCGTTGCGGTCAGCAAATCGGATTTGGCGATTTCCCGCCAAGTGCTGCCCTGGCCGGCCGCCTGGGCCAGCCATTGAACGACCTGCAGGTCGCGCAGGCCGCCTGGCGCCTCTTTGCAGTTGGGTTCCAGGGAGTAGGGGGTGTCCTGGTGCCGGGCGTGGCGTTGTTGCATCTCGGAACGCTTGGCCTGGAAAAAGGTTTGCGCATCGAGCTGTTCATGCATGGCCGCGCGCAGCGTCGCCAGCAAATGCTTGCTGCCCACCAGCCAGCGGGCCTCCATCAGCGAGGTTTCCACCGTGATGTCGTTGGCGGCTTCCCGCTTGCAGTCGTCTATGGTGCGCACACTGTGCCCAGGTTCTATGCCCAGATCCCACATGGCGGCCACGAAAGATTCGACCATGCGGGTGCAGTCGAGGCTGGGCGGCTCATCAAGCAAAATCAGGACGTCGACATCGGAATACGGATAGAGTTCGCCCCGGCCATAGCCGCCCACGGCGATCAGGGCGGCGCCGGCGGGCAGGGGATAAAGCCGGACCAGTTCGCGCAGTGCCTGGTCGGTGACGCGGCGCAGGGCCGTCAATAGGGTGTCGGGTCGCAGGTGCTCGCGGAAGGCTGTAATGGCTTCAGCCCGGCGCGCGGCCAACTGGTCGCGAAGGCCGGCGACAGACGACGGGTGCATGAGATCGTTCCGCTGGATTATGCGCCCCCGGCGAATGCCGGCGGTTTCGGCATGGCGTCGGAGACGGTAAGAATTTCGTAACCTGTATCGGTTACAAGAACGCTGTGCTCCCATTGCGCCGACAGGCTGTGATCGCGGGTGACGACCGTCCAGCCATCGGCCAGGGTGCGGATTTCTTTGCGGCCGGCATTGATCATGGGCTCGACGGTGAAGATCATTCCCGCCTCTAGCTTTTGACCAGTGCCGGGCTTGCCGTAATGCAGTACCTGCGGGTCTTGGTGGAACTTGCGCCCGACGCCGTGGCCGCAGTATTCGCGCACCACTGAAAACCCCTGCTTTTCGGCATGCTTCTGTATGGCGTGGCCGATGTCGCCCAGGGTGGCGCCTGGGCGAATCTGCTCGATGCCCAGCCACATGCACTCGTAGGTGGCTTCGGTCAGCCGGCGGGCCAGGATGGAGGGCTCGCCCACGTAGAACATGCGGCTGGTGTCGCCGAACCAGCCGTCTTTGATGATGGTGACATCGATATTCATGATGTCGCCATTCTTCAGAACCTTGTCGCCGGGGATGCCATGGCATATGACATGGTTGACCGAAGTGCAAATAGAGGCGGGAAAGGGCGTGTAGCCGGGCGGCGCGTAGCCGACCGTGGCCGATTCAACCTTGAGTTCGTTGGTGATGAAGTCCATGCAGAGATCGTCAAGCTCTTTTGTTGTGACGCCGGCACGCACATGCGGTTCAAGGTAGTCCAGGGCGGCGGCGGCGGCCTGGCAGGCGGCGCGCATTTTGTTCAGATCGATGGGGTCAGTAACGAGACAACTCATGGCAACTTGAAATTGATGGTGAAAGAATAGTAGAATTATAGGCTTTCTTAAAATTTCTTTTGATGCTCAGCGGCAGAAAAGCCGGCTGGGCGGAGACGGGAATTGTTAGGATTGGCAGGAAGAGAAAGCAGGGGAAATAGACCCGGCAGTGAAAACAGCAGTAAAAAAGCAGTAGTACCTTAAAAAGCAGTACCTTAGCAGTAAACCTTTGAAAATCGCGTGTCTGGCGAAAAAAGGGTGTTCGGTAACTAAGAAAGTATATCGGATACACGCCAGCCACAAGACCAAACCCTTGGAGAATACAATGTCTTTAATGCGTGAAATGTTGGAAGCCGGTGTGCACTTTGGCCACCAGACCCGTTACTGGAACCCCAAGATGGCTCCGTTCATCTTCGGCCATCGCAACAAGATTCACATCGTCAACCTGGAACAGACGGTTGTCAAATACCAGGAAGCAGCAAAGTTCGTGCGCCAGATCGCGGCGCGCGGCGGCAATGTCCTGTTCGTCGGCACCAAGCGCGCGGCGCGCGAACTGGTCGCGGCTGAAGCCGCCCGTTGCGGCATGCCTTATGTCGACAGCCGCTGGCTGGGCGGCATGATGACCAATTTCAAGACGGTCAAGACCTCGGTCAAGCGCCTGAAAGAAATGGAAGTGCAACTGGCCGAAGGCGCCACCGAGCGCATGAGCAAGAAAGAAGCGCTGATGTTCGATCGCGAACTCGAAAAGCTGAACAAGGCCATCGGCGGTATCAAAGACATGAACACCCTGCCGGATGCACTGTTCGTCATCGACGTCGGCTACCACAAGATTGCCATCGCCGAAGCGCGCACGCTGGGTATCCCCGTGGTGGCGGTCGTTGATACCAACCACTCTCCCGATGGCGTTGAATACGTCATTCCCGGCAACGATGACTCGGCCAAGGCAATCGCGCTGTATGCGCGCGGCATGGCTGACGCCGTGCTGGAAGGCCGCGAGCAGAACCTGAACGGTCTGGTCGAGGAAATTGCCGAAGGCGACGAAGAGTTCGTCGAAATCGAAGAAGAGCGCGAATAAGCGTGTGTGCCCGGCTCGCGCCGGGTCAAGGCTGCCGGCCGCCAGCCGGCGGCTGGCTATCGCATGTTTCGCATCTGCCCCGGTCCAGCCGGGGCGTGTTTTAGTCAAAGGAGAAAATAGTGGCTCAAATTACCGCATCCATGGTTAAAGAACTGCGCGAGAAAACCGACGCCCCCATGATGGAGTGCAAAAAGGCACTGACCGAAGCTGACGGCGATTTGGCTCGCGCCGAAGAGATTCTCCGCGTAAAACTGGGCAACAAGGCCAGCAAGGCCGCCGCGCGCGTCACCGCCGAGGGCCTCATCGGCCTGCATCTGGCTGCCGACGGCAAGCGTGGTTCCGTTATCGAAGTCAACTGCGAAACCGACTTCGTTGCCAAGAATGACGATTTCATCGGCTTCATCGGCCAATTGGCCGAACTGGTCACTGAAAAGAACCCCGCCGACGTGGCTGTCCTGAGTGAACTTCCCATGGGCGAAGGCACGGTGGAAAGCACGCGCTCGGCGCTGGTGGGCAAGATTGGTGAAAACATCACCATCCGCCGCTTCGAACGCTACGAAACCGCCAATCAACTGGCCAGCTATGTTCACGGCGGCAAGATCGGCGTGCTGGTCGATTTTTCAGGCCCCGAGGAAACCGGCAAGGACGTGGCCATGCACATCGCGGCCACCAAGCCCAAGGCGCTGGATGCCAGCGGCGTCTCGCAAGACGATATCGCCGCCGAGCGGTCCGTGGCCGAGCAGAAAGCGGCCGAATCGGGCAAGCCAGCCGAAATCGTCACCAAGATGGTGGAAGGCTCTGTGCAGAAGTTCCTGAAAGAAGTTACGCTGCTGTCCCAGCCCTTCGTCAAGAACGACAAGCAGTCCGTCGAGCAGATGCTCAAGGAAAAGGGCGCCGGCATTTCCCGATTCGCCCTGTATGTCGTGGGTGAAGGCATCCAGAAGAAGTCGGAAGACTTCGCCGCGGAAGTCGCCGCGGCGGCAGCCGGTAACGCTTAGTATCGCATCAAGCGAAAAAGTTGGGCCTGCGTCGTCACGGGGGCCCAACTCTGGCTTACACTTTCGTTGGATTGTTTACCTGGGATACTACCTATGACCACCCGATCGTATAAGCGTGTTCTTCTCAAACTGTCCGGCGAAGCGCTGATGGGGGAAGACGCCTTTGGGATCAACCGAGCCACCATCCTGCGCATGACGGAAGAAATCGCCGAAGTCGTCGAGCTCGGCGTTGAGCTGGCCATCGTCATTGGCGGCGGCAATATTTTCCGCGGCGTGGCGCCGGGCGCGCAGGGCATGGACCGCGCAACCGCCGACTACATGGGCATGATGGCCACCGTCATGAATGCCCTGGCGCTGCAAGACGCGCTCAAGAACCGGGGTGTCGATACCCGGGTGCAGTCGGCGCTGAACATCGACCAGGTGGTCGAGCCTTATATACGCCCCAAGGCCTTGCGTTATCTGGAAGAAGGCAAAGTCGTGGTATTTGCCGCGGGGACGGGCAATCCTTTCTTTACGACCGACACGGCAGCGGCCTTGCGGGGCGCGGAAATCGGCGCCGAAATCGTTCTGAAAGCAACCAAGGTGGACGGCATTTACAGCGCCGACCCCAACAAGGACCCCAGCGCCACCCGCTACGCGCGCATCAGTTTCGACGAGGCGATCGTGCGCCGCCTGGAAGTCATGGATGCCACGGCCTTTGCGCTGTGCCGCGACCAGAAGCTGCCCATCAAAGTATTTTCCATTAATAAGTCCGGCGCGCTCAAGCGGGCGGTGGCGGGCGAAGACGAAGGCACGCTGGTGCACGTTTGATAAAGGAACAATAATGAGTCTTTCAGAAGTCAGAAAGTCGGCGGAATCACGCATGGGCAAGTCGCTTGAAACCCTCAAGGTCAACCTGTCCAAAATTCGTACCGGCCGCGCGCATGCGGGCATCCTCGATCATGTCCAGGTCGAGTATTACGGCTCGCCGGTGCCTGTCAGCCAGGTGGCCAACGTCAACCTGGTCGATGCGCGCACCATCAGCGTGCAGGTATGGGAAAAGAACATGGCCGGCCCGGTCGAAAAGGCCATACGCGATTCCGACCTGGGCCTGAACCCCATTGCCATGGGCGACAGTATTCGTGTTCCTATGCCAGCCCTGACGGAAGAGCGGCGCCGCGACCTGACCAAAGTGGTTCGAACCGAAGGCGAAGACGCCAAAATTGCCGTACGCAATTTGCGCCGCGATGCCAACGATACGCTCAAAAAACTGGTCAAGGACAAGGAAATTTCCGAAGACGACGAGCGTCGCATGCAGGACGAAGTGCAGAAGCTCACTGACAAGCATGTAGCCGAAATCGACAAGCTCGTTACGCAGAAAGAGGCCGAAATCATGACGGTCTAGGCCGTCTTGTGCGCGGGCTTCGGATAACTCTTATATGCAAAGCAGCTCAACCCTGTCGGTTCCCGACTGTACCGACACTCCCCGCCATCTGGCCATTATCATGGACGGCAACGGGCGTTGGGCTACCAAGCGCTTTCTTCCCCGCACGGCCGGCCATGTGCGCGGTGTCCAGGCGGTGCGCCGCGTGGTCGAGGCCTGCGGCGAGCGCGGCGTCAAATACCTGACGCTTTTTGCCTTCAGCTCTGAAAATTGGCGGCGCCCAAAAGAAGAGGTTTCCGTTCTCATGCGGCTGTTCATGCAGACGCTGGAAAAGCAGGTGGACAAGCTCGAAGAGCAAGGGGTGCGGCTGCACATCGTGGGCGATCTATCGCCTTTCGAACCCCGTCTGCAGGAACTCATCAAAGACGCGCAGGCGCGCACCGCCCGCAACAGCGCACTGCATCTGACGATAGCCGCCAACTATGGCGGACGCTGGGACATCCTCCAGGCCATGCGGCAGTTGCTGGCCGCAAGACCCGATCTGGCCGCTCGGCCCGAGGCCATCGACGAGGCCGCGCTGGGCCAGTATTTATCCATGGCCTACGCGCCCGAGCCGGACTTGTTCATACGCACAGGCGGCGAGCAGCGCATTTCCAACTTCCTGGTCTGGCAGCTGGCCTATACTGAGTTGTATTTTTCTGACGATTTCTGGCCCGATTTCGGCGCCAGGGAAATCGATGCCGCCTTCGAGTGGTATAGAACCCGGGAGCGACGCTTCGGACGCACCAGCGCCCAGGTCGCCAGCCAAACCTGAACAAGGGCCCCTCCTTATGTTGAAGCAGCGTGTCATCACGGCGATCGTCTTGCTGGTTGTATTGCTGGGTACTTTGCTGGCGCCGGGGCCATGGCCGCTGGTCCTGCTGCTGACCCTGATGGCCGCCTGCGCCCTGTGGGAATGGCTGCGCCTGACTTGGCCGCGCCTCAATACCCCGGCTCCCATGGCGGTGGCAGCGCTGAGCGGCGCCGCCATGCTGCTGTTGGCCGCGCAATGGCTTGCCGCTTCGCCCGCGCCCTGGTCGGTGCAACTGCAGGCGGTCCTGAATCGACAACTGCTGCCCGTCGTGGCATTGGCCTGGGTGGTGGGGGCAACCGCTCTGGTATGCCAGGGCCAGGCGCAGCGGCGCGTGGGCGGATGGTGGCTCAGCCTGTTAGGCGTGGCCGCGGTGCTGGCCGTCTGGGTTGCGCTGGTACAGATTTTTATGCAGCGAGGCGCCTGGTTCCTGGTGTCTTTGCTGGCCCTCATCTGGTTCGCCGATATTGCCGCCTATTTCACCGGCAAGGCGCTGGGCCGGCGCAAGCTGGCGCCGCGGGTCAGCCCGGGCAAGACCTGGGAAGGCGCGGTGGGCGGGGTGCTGGCCGCCACGGCCTGGGTTTTGCTGAGCGCGTCGTGGCCAGGCAGCTTCGGCGACGTCCTGATGCAGCGCTGGCCCATGTGGCTGGTGGCGTTGCTTGCGGTTTTCCTGGCGGCCCTGTCCATCGTGGGCGATTTGTTCGAATCCCTGCTCAAACGCAGGGCCGGCGTCAAAGACTCGAGCCAGTTGCTTCCCGGCCATGGCGGCGTGTATGACCGTATCGATGCCTTGCTGCCGGTGGCGCCCATCGCCTTGCTCATCACCGGAGTCTGGAACTCATGACGTTTCAAGAGGTATGTGTGCTGGGATCCACCGGCTCCATCGGAGAAAGCACACTGGACGTCATGTCGCGCCATCCCGAGACCATGGCGGTTTATGCGCTCAGCGCTCACAGCCGCATCGAGAAACTGGCCGAACAGGCGCTGAGCACGCGTGCCAGGGTGGTCGTTGTGCCGACCGAGCAGGCGCGCGCGCGCTTCAGGCAGGCCTGGCGGGGCGCAAGCCCCGGCCCCGATATTCGTGTCGGTGCCCAGGCCCTGGTCGATACGGTGCTTGATGCGCAGGTCACCACCGTGATGGCCGCCATCGTGGGCGCCGCGGGACTACCGTCGGCGCTGGCGGCGGCGCGGGCGGGCAAGCGGGTCCTGCTGGCCAATAAAGAGGCGCTGGTGGCGGCCGGCGGCCTGTTCATGCGCACGGTGCGCGAGAACGGCGCCGAGCTGCTGCCTATCGACAGCGAGCATAATGCGATCTTCCAATGCATGCCGCAAACCGGCAGGGCGACCGCGCCCGCGGCGGCGGCCCCTGGCGTCAGGCGCCTCCTGCTGACGGCCTCGGGCGGGCCTTTTCGCACGACTGCGCTCGATCAACTGTCCGGTGTCACCCCGGACCAGGCCTGCGCGCACCCCAACTGGAGCATGGGCCGGAAAATCTCCGTCGATTCGGCCACCATGCTCAACAAGGGCCTCGAAGTCATCGAGGCGCACTGGCTCTTCGCCATGCCGGTCGACCGGATACAAGTGGTTATTCATCCACAAAGCATGGTGCATTCCATGGTCGAGTATGAAGACGGCTCCATACTGGCCCAGCTGGGTCAGCCCGACATGCGCACGCCCATCGCGTATGGACTGGGCTTTCCCGAGCGCATAGCCAGCGGGGTGGGCCTGCTGGAACTGACGGCGCTTGGCCGTCTGGACTTTGAAGCGCCGAATTTCGAGCGCTTTCCCTGCCTGCGCCTCTCGTTCGACGCGCTCAGGGCGGGGCAGGCAGCCTGCGTGGCGCTCAATGCGGCCAATGAGATCGCCGTCGACTGTTTTTTGAAACAGCAAATTCGCTATACTGAAATCGCGCGGGTCATCGAAACCTGTCTGGATCGCATCACAAGCCTTCCCGGCACGGAATTGGACTCGCTGGACGACGTCCTGGCGCTCGATGCCCACACCCGAGGCATCGCCGCCGAACTTTGTCAGATTAAAGCCTAGTGTGCTGCTTGCTTGGGTCGTGCATTCAAACTAGCCAAACAGAACGCTAGGGCCCGCCGCGCGATTCAAACCGTCGTGGGGCCGGGCCCGCTTCATCAGGAATTACATGCTTTTCACGCTGCTTGCCTTTGCCATTGCGCTGGGTGTTTTGATTACGTTTCACGAGTTGGGCCATTACTGGGTGGCGCGGCTTTGCGGCGTACGGGTCCTGAGGTTTTCCGTCGGGTTCGGCAAAGTGCTGGCCCGCCGGGTCGACCGTCATGGCACCGAATGGGCAGTGTCGGCCATCCCCCTGGGTGGTTACGTGAAAATGCTGGACGACCCTCCGCCCGGCGCCGATCCGGCCCAGGCCACCCAGGCGTTCAACCAGAAAAGCCTGAGGCAGCGCAGCGCCATCGTGCTGGCCGGGCCCATGGCCAATTTGGTGCTGGCTGCTTTGCTGTACACCGGCCTGAATCTTGTCGGCACCCATGAGCCCGCCGCTATTCTGGCCGAGCCGCCGGCCAATTCGGTAGCCGCCCAGGCCGGACTCCTGGCGGGCGATCGCATTACCGCGATAAACCAGCGGCCTGTCCAGTCCTGGGGCGAGGCCCGCTGGCAGTTGCTCGATGCGATAACAGGCGGGGGCCAGGCGCAACTGCAGGTCGAAACCGCGAGCGGACTGCCGCGTGAACGGGTATTGCAGTTTGCACCAGGCGCGGTCGAGCCCGACGGCGTCGACCTGATGGCCGAAGCCGGCCTGAGCCTGGCGACTCCCAAACCCAGGGTCAATGAAGTCAATGCGGGCGAGCCCGGAGACCTTGCGGGCCTGCGCGCCGGCGATGTCATTGTCAGGGTCGGCGCGCTCGATCAACCCACGGCTGGCGCCATGGTAGCCGAAATCCAAAAAAATCCCGGCCAGTCGCTGGCCATTGCGGTGTTGCGGGACGGCACGCCCATGACGCTGACCGTCGTGCCCCAGGGCCAGGAAGGGGCCGACGGGCAAACCACCGGGCGTATTGGTGTCATGCTGGGCGCCGATTTTCCCATGGTCATGGTGCGTTATGGTCCTCTGGACAGCCTGGCGCGTGGCGTTTCGCGCACTGTCGATACGGTGTGGTTCTCGCTGAAAATGATGGGCCGCATGGTGGTGGGCGACGTGTCGCTGCGCAATGTCAGCGGCCCCGTTACGATTGCCGATTACGCCGGCCAGACCGCCCGCATCGGTTTTGCAGCCTACATAGGGTTTCTGGCACTTATAAGTGTTAGTATCGGCGTGTTAAATTTGCTACCCATCCCCATGTTGGATGGCGGACACTTAATGTATTACATTCTAGAGGCCGTCCGCGGCCGTCCCATACCTGAAAAATGGCACGAAAACGGTCAACGCATCGGTCTGGGTTTGTTGGCGGCCCTCATGAGTCTGGCCTTTTTCAACGATTTTTCGCGCCTTTTCAGTTAACTGCTTTCTGCCTTACAATCGTCCACCATTTAATCGTCCAAGGATTCACCAGGATGTCGTCTAGCCGGAAATTTTCCTTTTCCAAGCGTGCGCTGCCTGTTTTACTGGCTGCTTTGCTTGTTCCCAGTATCGCCAGCGCCTTCACGTCTTTTGTAGTGCGTGATATTCAGGTTAACGGCATACAGCGGGTCGACGCCGGCACGGTATTCAGCTATTTGCCGGTCAGGGTGGGCGAAGAGTTCACCGAAGCGCAAGCCAGCGAAGCCATACAACGCTTGTACGCCACCGGTTTTTTCAGCGATGTCAAAATCGATAGCGTCAACAATGTGCTGGTGGTCACCGTCGAAGAGCGGCCCACCATCGCGTCGGTTTCGTTCAATGGCATGCGCGAGTTCGATGCCCCGGCCATTACCAAGTCGCTGGCCCAGGTCGGTTTTGGGCAGGGCAGGGTATTCGACCGCTCCATGCTCGAGCGCGCCGAATTCGAACTCAAGCAGCAGTATCTGTCCAAAGGCAAATACGGGGTGGAAATCAACCCCATCATCACGCCGCTGCCACGCAACCGTGTCGGGGTCAGCTTCGATGTTTTCGAAGGCGACCTGGCCAAGATCAGCGAAATTCATATCGTCGGCAACCAGGCGTTTTCGCAAAGCACGCTGCTCGATCAAATGGAACTCACCACGTCGGGCATGATGACGTGGTATACCGGCACCGACAAATACTCGCGCGAAAAACTCGAAGGCGACGTCGAGCGCATACGCTCTTTCTACCTTGACCGCGGCTACCTGGAATATTCGTCCGAGCCGCCCCAGGTCACCATCTCGCCCGATCGCGAAAATATTTTCGTGAACCTGACCGTGCATGAAGGCGAGCCCTATGTGGTGCGCAGTGTCAAGCTGGCGGGCGACCTGATCGGGCTCGACGATCAAATCCGGCCTCTGATCCAGGTCAAGGAAGGCGAGACGTTCTCGGCGGCCAAGACCAATGCAACAGTCAAGGCCATTACCGACTATCTGGGCAGCCTGGGCTATGCCTTTGCCAACGTCAACCCCAACCCCGCGCTCAATCGCGAAACCCACGAAACCGACCTCACATTCTATGTGGATCCGGGTCGCCGCGTTTACGTGCGCCGCATCCAGATCGGCGGCAATACCCGCACCCGCGACGAAGTCATACGGCGCGAAATGCGGCAGCACGAAGCCGCCTGGTACGATTCGAACAGCATCAGGGCATCGCGCGATCGCATCGATCGCCTGGGCTACTTCAACGAGGTCGATGTCAACACAACACCGGTGGCCGGCTCCCCCGACCAGATCGATGTCAACGTCGATGTCAAGGAAAAACCCACCGGGCTGATCAATCTGGGCGTGGGCTACGGTTCAACCGACAAGGTGATTCTGTCGGCGGGCATCAGCCAGGACAACATCTTCGGTAGCGGCAACACGCTGTCCCTGCAAATGAACACCAGTCAAACCAATCGCGCCGCGATCATTTCGCACACGAACCCGTACTGGACCAAAGACGGCATCAGCAAAACCACCTCGATCTACTACCGCCGCACCACGCCATACGACAACAACGACGCGTTTGGCGACTACCGTGTCACGGCGCTTGGCGGCGGACTCAATTTCGGCGTGCCGATTTCCGAGTACGACCGCGTTTTCGCGGGCGTCAGCTTCGAGCACAACGAAATCAGCCATTTCAAAGACAGCGCGCCGCAGGCCTATCGCGATTTCGTCGACGAATATGGTGAAAAAACCAATTCCGTCATTTTCAATCTAGGCTGGTCCAAAGATACCCGCGACAGCGCCATCGCGCCCACGCGGGGCAGCTACACCCGGCTGTCGGGCGACGTTTCCACCATGGACCTGCGCTATTACATGCTCGGCGCCCAGCAGCAATATTATCTGCCCCTGGGCCGTGCCTACACCCTGGCCTTCAATGGCCTGGTCGACTGGGGTAAAAGCTATACCGACAAGGACTTCCCGGTCATCAAGAATGTCTACGGCGGCGGCATAGGGTCGGTGCGTGGCTACGAAGGCGCTTCGCTGGGGCCACGCGACTCGCTGACCAACGACTACCTGGGCGGTTCGCGCCGCATCGCCGCCAATGTGCAGCTGTATTTGCCGTTCCCGGGGGCAACCCGCGATCGCACCCTGCGCTGGTTCCTGTTTACCGATGCGGGCCAGGTGGCCAACACCGATGGGGGCTGCGCACAGGGCGTGAACAACGAGGTCGAGGATCCCTGCGGCTGGAAATACTCCGCCGGTATCGGCCTGTCATGGCAGTCGCCGCTGGGGCCGCTGCAACTATCCTATGGCCGTGCGCTGAATGCCAAACCGGGCGACGACAAGCAGGCCTTCCAGTTCCAGATCGGCACGGGTTTTTGATGTAGGCCATTTAATGGCACAATAACTGTTTTATCTCTGCTATTTCGCAAGGTAGATTTTTCATGAAGTCTCAATTCGCATTAAAACTTTCTGCTGTAAGCCGTGGCATCGGCCAGGCCAATCGCGCCCTGGTGCTGGCTGCGGTGCTGGGCGTCGGCGGCACCATGGTGGCTGCCCCCGTTCATGCGCAGGCAACCAAAATTGGCTTCGTGAGCACGGAGCGGATCCTGCGTGATTCCAAGCCCGCCAAGGCGGCTCAATCCAAGATAGAATCCGAATTCAAGAAACGCGATGACGAGCTGCAAAGCCTGGCCAATCGCCTGCGCAGCGAAGCCCAGAAGTTCGACAAAGACGCGCCGGTGCTGTCCGAGTCCGAGCGCGTCAAGCGTCAGCGCAGCCTGGCCGACCTCGATTCCGACCTGCAACGCAAGCGTCGTGAATTCCAGGAAGACTTCAATCGACGCCGCAATGAAGAATTCTCCAGTATCGTCGAGAAAGCCGATGCCGCCATCAAGCAGATCGCCGAGCAGCAGGGCTACGATCTGATCATCCAGGATGCCGTCACTGTCAGCCCCCGGGTCGACATCACCGACCAGGTCATGAAAGCACTCGGCGGCTAAATCAAGATGCCGGTATTGCTAGCGCCGGAACAGGCGCCTACCCTGCAAACACTGTTGGCCGAAGCAAACACTGCAGGCCTGGATTGCATACCGGTCGAAACACAGCACGAATCCGAACCCCGCATCCGGGGCCTGGGTTCGCTGCTGTCCGCCGGCCCTGAAGAAATCAGTTTCTTGTCCAATCCCCGGCTGCACGCGCAACTCCAGCAGTCCGGCGCGGCCGCTGTCATCATGACGCCAGCGGCCTTTGAAACGCTCGAAGCTGGGCGCTACGCCTTTCGCCCTGTGCTGTGCAGCGAACCCTACCTGATGTACGCCCTGCTGGCGCAGTGGTTCGACCGCCACCGGCTGAACAGCCTGCCCGCGGGCATACATGACAGCGCCATCATCGCGCCATCGGCCATCATTGCGCCGGGCGTAGCCATCGGTCCGCATTGCGTCGTCGAAGCGGGCGCACGGATAGGCCCGGGCACGCGCCTGGGCCCGGGCTGCATCATTGGCGCCAATTCTGTGGTGGGCGCCGATTGCCTGCTGCACGGGCGCGTAACGCTGTATCACCACGTCACGGTCGGCGACCGCGCCATTCTGCATTCGGGCTGCGTGCTGGGCGCCGATGGCTTCGGTTTCGCGCCCGACCCACGCCAGCAAAGCGGGGCCTGGGCCAAAATTGCCCAGATCGGGGGGGTCGTGGTGGGCAACGACGTCGAAATCGGCGCCAACACCACGGTAGACCGCGGCGCCATCGAGAACACCACCATCGGCAATGGCGTCAAGCTGGACAACCAGATCATGATCGGCCACAACTGCCAGATCGGCGACCATACCGCCATGGCCGCCTGCGTGGGTGTGGCGGGCTCCACCGTGATCGGACGGCGCTGCAGCATCGGAGGCGCCGCCATGCTGTCGGGCCATCTGACGCTGGGCGACGATGTCGATGTTTCCGGCGGCACCGCCATTACCTCGAGTATTGCCAAGCCGGGGCGCTATACCGGCGTCTATCCTTACGCCGAGCACGTTCAATGGCAGAGAAATGCCGCCGTGCTGTCTCAGTTGGCGGCATTGCGGCGCCGCCTCAAGGCGCTGGAAAAAAACGAATCGTAATCAAACTCTCGTATCGTACGAACTTATTTGCAGGATATACAAGATGGAACTCGACATCAAACAGATCATGGATAGGCTGCCGCACCGCTACCCGATGCTGCTGGTCGACCGTGTGCTGGAAATGGTTCCGGGCAAAAGCATCGTGGCCATTAAAAACGTGTCGATGAATGAACCCTTTTTTACAGGGCACTTTCCCCATCATCCGGTCATGCCCGGCGTGCTCATCATCGAGGCGCTGGCCCAGGCGGCCGCGCTGTTTTCCTTCGAGGACGACAGCGGCGTCAATCCGGCCGACAAGAAAATTGCCTATTACCTGGTCGGTGTGGACGGCGCCCGTTTCCGCAGGCCCGTTGTTCCGGGCGACCAGTTGCGGCTCGAAGTGACCGCCGATCGCATCAGCCGATCCATCTGCAAGTACACCGCCTGCGCGACGGTCGACGGGCAGGTGGCGGCCGAAGCCAAGATCATGTGCGCGATACGGATACTGGAAGAAGCGTAGTCATGTCCAGCCTGATACACCCCACCGCGATTGTGGCACCCGGCGCCCGTATCGCCAGCGACGTCCAGATCGGCCCGTATAGCATCGTGGGTGAGCACGTCGTCATCGGCGCGGGCACGAATATCGGGCCGCATTGCGTCATCGATGGCCATACCACCGTGGGCGCCAACAACAACTTTTACCGGTATTGCTCGGTAGGCGGCATGCCGCAAGACAAAAAATACGCCGGCGAGCCCACCCGCCTGGAAATCGGCGATGGCAACACCGTACGCGAATATGTCACCATCAATACCGGCACCGCCCAGGATGTCGGCGTAACCCGGCTGGGTGATGACAATTGGATCATGGCCTATGTGCACATCGCGCACGACTGCCAAATAGGCCATCACACCGTCATTGCCAACGGGGTGCAGCTTGCGGGCCACATCCATGTGGGCGACTGGGCCATATTGGGCGGGCTGACGGCGATACACCAGTTTGTGCGCATCGGCGCGCACACCATGATAGGCGGCACCAGCTCCATTCGCCAGGATATCCCTCCCTACCTGATCGGTGCCGGAGACCCGTTCCGTCCGGTTGGCATCAATTCCGAAGGCCTGGGGCGGCGCGGATTCAGCGCCGACGATATCTCCGCACTCAAGGAAGCCTATAAGCTGCTGTACCGGCGCAACCTGAACGTCGAGCAGGCCTGCGAACAGATGCGCGCGCTGCAGCAAGAAAGGCCGCTGGCGCACGACGCCATCCAGGTCATGGTCGACTTCCTGGCAAGCTCCACGCGGGGCATTGCACGCTCATGAGCCTGCGTGTCGGCATGGTGGCCGGCGAGCCTTCGGGCGACCTGCTGGCGGGACGCATCATCCGGGGCATCAGCCGTCACGATACGCAAAGTCATTGCCAGGGCATAGGCGGGCCCGCCATGGCGGCGCAGGGCTTCGAAGCCTGGCATCCCATGGACGCCCTGACGGTCTTCGGCTATGTGGATGCTCTCAAGCGCATGCCCAGCCTGCTGAATACTTATTTCAACGTCAAGAAACGCTGGCTGTCCGACAAACCCGATGTCTTCGTGGGCATCGACGCGCCCGATTTCAATCTGCGCCTGGAACACCAGCTCAGGCAGGCGGGCGTGCCCACCGTGCATTTTGTGGGTCCGTCGATCTGGGCGTGGCGCTACGAGCGCATCCACAAGATTCGGCAGGCTGTGTCGCACATGCTGGTGCTGTTTCCCTTTGAAGAAGAAATCTATCAAAAGGAAGGCGTGCCGGTGACCTATGTCGGCCACCCCTTGGCCGAGATCATTCCCATGCAACCGGATAAAATCGCGGCGCGCCGTCATCTGGGCGTCGACCCGGGCGCCCGCGTGCTGGCGCTCATGCCGGGCAGCCGCGCCTCGGAAATCAGGCTGCTTGGCCCGCGCTTCCTGCAAGCGGCGCAAATCCTGCTGCGCCAGGATCCGGCCCTGCAGGTGCTGGTGCCCATGGTCAACGCCGAGCGCCGACGCGAGTTTCAGGCCTTGCTGCAGCAGTATCCGGTTGCCAATTGCCGCATTGTCGAACAAGCGGATGCCCCGGCGTCGGCTGCGGCCGGATCAAGCCCAGCCGCCGGCTCGATGGGCATGAACGAAGCAGCAGCCACGACGCCAGCCGGGAGCTCAACCGATTTCCATACGCGGCCCGCGGCCTGGAATGTCATGGAGGCCGCCGATGCCGTGCTGGTCGCCAGCGGCACCGCCACGCTCGAGGCGGCCTTGTTCAAGCGCCCCATGGTGATTTCCTATGTGCTTTCGCCTATGATGAAGCGCATGATGGAATGGAAATCTGGCCAGGCGCGGCCCTATGTGCCCTGGGTGGGCCTGCCCAACGTACTGGCCCGCGACTTCGTCGTGCCCGAGCTGCTTCAGGACGAGGCAACGCCGCAGGCGCTGGCCGAAGCCAGCTGGAAAGCCCTCACCGACGAACCCTATGCCCAACAGGTCGCCGAGCGCTTTGTGCGGATGCACGAATCCTTGTGGCGCAATACGCCGGCGCTTGCCGCCCGCGCCATTGTCGAGCAGGCTGGGGCTTGCTAATACTCCCAAAAGGCGGCTAAGGCATGAAAAACCCGACCATACAGCATGACTTGTTCGGCCAGGCGCCGATGGTGCTGAACGTGGCCGGCATCGACGAAGCAGGGCGCGGGCCCCTGGCTGGACCCGTGTTTGCCGCCGCCGTGATTCTGGACCCCGCCCGCCCCATCATGGGCCTGGATGACTCCAAGAAGCTCAGCGCCGCCCGGCGCGAGAACCTGGCCCTGGCCATACGCGAGCAGGCACTGGCCTGGTGTATTGCCAGCGCTTCGGTAGAAGAGATAGACAGCCTGAATATTCTGCAGGCCACCATGCTGGCCATGCGGCGGGCCTGCGAGGGGCTGTCCGTAAGGCCCGAGCAGGCGCTGATCGATGGCAACCGGGTGCCTCAGGGCCTGTCCTGCGCGGCACAGGCCATCGTGGGCGGCGACGCCAGCATGGCGGCCATTTCGGCCGCCTCGATTCTGGCCAAGACGGCGCGCGATGCCGATTGCCTGGTTTTGCACCAGGTTTATCCTGATTACGCGTTCGATCAGCACAAAGGTTACGGCACGGCCTTGCACATGGCGCGCCTGGCGTCTCATGGCCCATGCCCGGCGCACCGGCGCAGTTTTGCGCCGGTCAGGCGGCTGCTGATACGCAGCCTCGATCCCGGCGCTGCGGCGCCCGGATTGTCCGAGGGCTCCGCAAGTGCCGAAGGCATGCCCGCATGAGACATATTTCCTCGCGCGACAATCCTTTGTACAAGCGCTTGTTGCGTCTGGTGCGCGGCAAGCGCGAGAAAAACCCAGATTCGGCCGCCGCCCCGTATGTGGTGCTGGAAGGCGTACATTTGTGCCAGGCCTGGCTGCAGCATGCCGGGCAGCCTGAGTTGGCCCTGTTTGATTTACAGAGGCTTGAAACACAGCCCGAGCTGCAGTCACTGGCGGGCCGGCTGACGCCAGACCTGTCCCATAGCTGCGAACCTCGGATGGCGGCGGGCCTGTCGCAGGTGGAGCACGGGCAGGGCGTGTACTTTGTCGTGGCGGTGCCCGAGCCGGCGCTGCCTGAGCGTATCCAGGATAACTGTATCTGGCTGGATCGCATCCAGGACCCGGGCAATGTAGGCACCTTGCTGCGCACCGCCGCAGCCGCGGGCATAGTGCATGCCTACCTGTCCACGGGCTGTGCCTCGGCCTGGTCGGCCAAGGTGCTGCGCAGCGCGCAGGGCGCGCATTTTGTCATGACGATTCACGAGCATGTGGATTTGTTGGCGGCGCACGCCAGGCTGGCGGTGCCGCTGGTGGCCACGGCGCTGGACGATGCCGAGTCTTTGTACGATGCCGTGTTGCCCGCGCGCTGTGCCTGGCTGGTGGGCAATGAAGGGCAGGGCGTGGATGCGGTCCTGCTGGCAAGGGCGGATGTGCGGGTGTTTGTTCCGCAGGCGAGTGATGTGGAGTCGCTGAATGTGGCGGTGGCGGCGGGCGTGTGCCTGTTCGAGCATCGGCGGCGGCAGGGTTCAAGGCCGTCCTGAGCGGCGGGATGCATTGCCCTGCAAACCGGCTTTTGGCGCCTTGCTTGCTATTGATGCATTGCCTTGTTTCTATTGAAGCTTGGCCTTGTTTTTATCGACGCGTTGCTTTCTTTTGACGCGTGGCGGGTGGTGTGGGCCGGGCTTTGCTCCTCGTGACTGGTTCGGCGCCTGCGCGCCGAACACCGCATCGCCTAGCTCGTCCGCCCATCCGGGCTCCCTTCGCGACCGGCTCGCTCAGCCCCGAAAG
>JBATWU010000017.1:0-57068 GCA_049672825.1 Pusillimonas sp. | reverse complement strand
GAGCCTGCTCGGCCTGGGCTGCGGCGGCAGGCGCGGCAGCCGTTTCAGCGGGCTTGGCTTCGTCGGCGGCTTCGTCGCCGGCAGGTTCCTTGGGTTCGTCGTACGACGCGCCGGACTGGTTCGCTATGTAGACGACAGCGCGTTCGACTTCGAAGTCGCTAAGCGAAGGGTTGCCGCCTTTGGCAGGCATGGCGCCAATACCGTGAATGGCGTTCTTGACCATGTCTTCGTAGCCACGCTCGACGAAAGGCGCCCAGGCGGCCTGGTCGCCAAGCTTGGGTGCGCCGGCTACGCCCGCTGTATGGCAGGCGGTACAGGTGGATTCGAATACCTGCTGGCCGGTTTTGAATACTTTGGGCGCATTGGCGTCGACCAGGTGGAAGCCGGCGACGGGCTTGATGCGGTTGGCAATGGCTTCTTCAGTTTGTGCATCGGAACCGCTGCCCATCCGGGAGCTTGCCGACACCAGATTGACCAGCAGAACGATCACGATAACCGGCACGATAAACGCCAGAATTACGGTTACGATCAACTGCTTGGGCGTTTTGATGAGGCCTTCGTGCTCCTCGATGGTCTCTTCGACGTGTTCTTCCGTATTGTTCATAATCGAATCCTGCGTGTTCCTAGTCTGAGGGCGCCAAGGCCTGAATTCTGTATGGTTGTACTGTTGCAGGAGGCCCGTTTGCCTGCGTGCGTGCCAGCCACGGGCGCTCTTGAATCTGCGATTATAACTAGAGTAGTGCTTCAATGCATAAACGGCAGATATGGGGGGGCTGGGCGCCGCTGTTGGCCTGCCGTTTGGGGTGTCGCAAAAAATTTTGCATAAACACGCTACAATGACGACCCCGCGCCCGTAGTTCAATGGATAGAATGAGAGTTTCCGAAGCTCTTGATACAGGTTCGATTCCTGTCGGGCGCGCCATGTCGTTTTGCCTTAGCTCTACGAATCGCAAGAATTCCCACTATCTCTTTTGTCCTCTCGGGGAGTATCCGCTTGAGTTCACGAGGGCTAGTGTTAAGACGGGCTGTAAGCACATCGAGGTCGAGAAGCTCACGCCGAAGGCGCAGCAACGAGCGAGCCGAATCTTTCTTCATAGAGCTTGCCAAGCCAGTCGATGAACACGCGCACCCGCGGCGACAACTGCCGGTGGTAGGGATACAGCGCGGACAATGGCATATCGGGGCTGGCCCATTCGCCCAGTACCTCAATCAAGCGTCCATCGCGCAGTTGATCCTCGACGTGGTAGCGCGGCAACTGGACTAGGCCGCATCCGCGCAATGCGCAGACGCCGTAGCTCTCGGCATCGTTGGTTGACATCCAGCCGCCCGGCGTGAACGTGCGGGGTTCGCCGTCAACGATCAGGTCGAGCCCGTAGTTCACTGTGTTCCCGCTGGAAAAGAAGCCGACCGCCTGATGGGCCGGCAGTTCATTCGGATGCTGTGGCGTGCCGAAGTAGGCCAGGTATTCGGGACTGGCGCAAATCACTTGCGGCATCAGCGCGAGCCGCCGGGCCACCAGGGTGGAATCCCGTGGCACGCCGCCGCGGACAACGCAATCGACACCTTCGCGAACCAGGTCGATCAGCCGGTCGCCGCTGCTGACCACCAGGTCGATGCCGGGATAGCGATTGCGGAAGTCGTCGATTCTCGGCAGCACGATGTGGACTGCATGGACGCTGGACATGTCCACGCGCAGCGTGCCTCGCGGATTGGCGGCGAGATGTTGCAATGAGCTTTCGGCGTCGTCCAACTCGCTGAGTACGTGCACGCACCGCTCGTAAAACGCCTGGCCGTCGAGCGTGGGGCGTACCTGGCGTGTGGTGCGGTCGAGCAGCCGCGTGCTCAACCGGGCTTCCAGTTGCTTGATCGCATGGGTGGCTGTAGCGCGGGGAATTTCCAACGAGGCCGCGGCCCGGCTGAAGTTGCCTAACTCCACGATGCGGGTGAACAACTGCAGGGAATCGAAGCGATCCATAGTGCCTATTGTTGTCTGTAGTTGAATTTACATGCCAATTTAGCACCATTTATCTCATTGGGATAAACACGAATAATGTGCTCCTCGGGTATGTCGCCCTCTTCCGATCCGGAGCACTCCATGAATTCAAACACAGCACCCAAGGTCGCCATCGTTACTGGCGGCTCTCGTGGCATTGGTCAGGCCATCGCCCAGCGCCTAGCGGCCGATGGCTTCGCTGTCGTCGTCAATTACGTCGGCAACGCCGCCAAGGCGCAAGAAACCGTCACCGCCATCGAGGCGGTCAACGGCAAGGCCATCGCGGTCCAGGGCGACGTCGGCAATCCCGCCGACGTGGCCGCACTGTTCGAGGGTGCCAAGCGGGCCTTTGGCCGCATCGACGTGGTGGTCAACAGCGCCGGCGTCATGCCGATGGCGCCGATCAACGAAGCCAGCCTGGCCGACTTCGACAAGGTCATCGCGACCAACCTGCGCGGCGCCTTTCTGGTGCTGGGCCAGGCCGCCGCGAACCTCGGCGAAGGCGGCCGGATCATCGCGCTGTCCACCAGCGTGATCGCCAAGTCGTTCCCGTCCTACGGCCCCTACATCGCCTCGAAGGCCGGCGTCGAGGGTCTCGTTCACGTGCTCGCCAACGAACTGCGCGGCCGGGGCATCACCGTCAATGCCGTCGCCCCGGGTCCGGTCGGCACCGATCTGTTCTTCAATGGCAAGACGCCCGAGCAGATTGCGCAGCTCTCCAAGGTCGCGCCGCTGGAGCGGCTGGGTACGCCGGAGGACATCGCCAGCGTGGTGGCGTTTCTGGCCGGTCCGGACGGCGCATGGGTCAACTCACAGGTGCTACGCGCCAATGGTGGCTTCGCCTGAGTCCGGCCCTAAGCACAAGTTCATGAGCCAAGTCATCCTGACTACCGGTGCCTCCAGCGGTTTCGGCACCCCGGCCCGACTTCAATTTTTCATAAACAAACCACTTTCCCCTAAGGAGATGCCGCAATGCCGTTCGCCAATTACAAGTTCCCAGAAGGAATCCTGGACCATGCCAAGAAGGAAGAAATCATCCATCGCACGACGGCGATGTTCGTCGAGTATTTCGGCGAGGGCGTCCGCCCATACTCAATGGTGTTGGTCGAAGAGGTTGCCGACGGCGGCTGGGGCCGTGCCGACGAGACGCTGACGCTGGAGAAGATGGGACTGCCGCCCAAGTCGAAATGATCCCTGTCCCGGCATGCGTTGTCCGCCCCGGCGAGGCGCATCCCCGGATCCCCACCGCATATGACAAGACACTCTGAACACGGAGCGCGTCGGAACAGGGCCCCCGCGCAACATGCCCCGAGGCCCTTACTACTCCGCGCCGCTATGCCGTTGACCGGCACCCGCAGAAGTTGCTGCAACGTCGTACGCGATGGTGGGGAAATGTAGTTGATGAAGACATGATTCGATATCGGCGAGCGTTTCGGTGGATTCGATCTCGTGGCATTAGATATGGAACAGTATGACGAACGCTGGGCCAACATTCACATGGTTCCTGCTCTATTCGCCCATAGGGCCCAGCACTGCATCAATCTGCGCGGACTTGGTGGCTTCTTAGGCGTCAGCCAACGCAGCCCGACAGTTACTGTTTTTCAATCTTGGCTTTCCTGATAATCGAGCCCCACTTGTCTGTCTCTGAAGCTTGAAACTGAGCCAGCTCTTCGGGTGTTGTGACATATCTTTCAGAGCCAGTGCGCGTATAGAATTCCTGAGCCGGCTTGGAATTTGTGGCGGCAACCATTAGCTCATTTAATATATCAACAATCGCTTTCGGAGTTTTTGCGGGCAACCACGCGGCAGTCCAGTAAGACATGTCGTAGCCGGCAACACCAGCTTCTGCAATCGTTGGCAAGTCAGGTGCCAACGGGTTGCGTGCGGCTCCCGATACTGCAAGCCCTCGTACCTTATCTGCATTTATCTGGGCTAGTGCATTTGGTGCATCCACGATCATCAAATCTATATTTCCGCCAATCAGATCTGTGATAGCTAGCGGGCTGCTTTTGTACGGCACGTGCAATAATTCAATACCAACCATTTGCTGAAATAATTCAACAGCCATGCGACTGGAAGAACTGCCACTACCAAACGTATACTTCCCTGGCGACTTTTCTGCCAATGCGATCAATTCTTTGACATTTTTAACCGGAAGATCTTTATTCACGATTAAAATTTGGCTGCCTTTATTAAGCGCAGTTACTGGTTCAAAATCCTTCAACGGATCATAAGGCAGTGTTTTGAATAAATGCTCATTCGCAGCATGGGTTGTATTGGTACTTACTAGTATTGTGTAGCCATCAGGAACGGCAGTTGCCACAGTCTGAGCTGCAATAAATCCACTGGCGCCAACCTTATTATTAACAACTACAGGAATGCCAGTTGCTTCAGTCAGGCCTTGGGCAACCACCCTTGCTTGTTGATCAGTAGCGCTGCCGGCCGTAAACGGAACCACGAAGGTCAATTGTTTGACTGGATAACTCTGCGAAAAAGCCTGACTACCAGATACAAGTAGCATACTTAATAGAGCGGATTTGATAAACTTCATTCTTTTATTCACAAAATCTCCATTTGATAATTATTAATAAATTACTTGTTCGAAAGAAAGTTACGAACATCTAATGCGGTAGCGACAGTACCGCCTGACTTAACTACGGCATTTGCCGCGCGTGCTACGCTCTTCCAGCTGGGCTCGGTCGAACCCAAATGTGCATCTTCAAGTCCAACCCTTATATGGCCGCCCATACTCACCGTGGCGTCGATCAAGGGAGTAATATCAACGCCAAGCCCCGACACCATCCATTCGGCTTCCGGCATTTCACGCTTAAGCATGCGAACATACGCCTCTAAGGCAAAGTCCTCTACAGGCATGCCAAAAGAGAATTGATCAGAGAACATAAACCGATATATCGGTGTCTTGACGCCATAACGCTTGGCTAATAATGATCCCCAGCGTATAAAGCCAGGCTCATATATTGCATAAGACGGGCGAATTCCGTAGTGTTTTGCAAGTTCCAGGCCTACCGAGAGTGTCGCCTCAGTATTAATATAAACGTATCCTTGCGGCCCCGCCGCACCTTCCGCCTTCATTATTGAATACATATTCACTGATCCGGGATCTACAACCATCCATTCCATAAAACCCTTCTCTCCTAATTCTTTAGAAGTCGCATAACGAAGTTCACCTGCTTCGGGTGAAATCGCTTGGGCTGCCGTAATGGGAGAAACTGCCGGGTAGACAATAATATTGATCTTTGATTTGATGCCTTCCACGATATAAGCATTCACGTCGGTGGAGGACGTTTGCTGCCCTGTTTCCGGATCGTAGGCGTGGTAGTGGACTATCGAGGCGCCAGCATTCCCACAAGCTATAGCATCAGAAATTATTTCGTCGGGCGAAATGGGAATGTTTGGTTGCTTTGATCTTGTCCAAGCACCATTCACTGCTGCCTCAATCCATGTCTTTTTTTTCATATTAGACTTCCTGCTTGATATTCAAGCTAAGAATTACCGAGCTCAAACATTTTCCATGAGCATCTAATGCTAAAGATTTAGTAACGCCACCACCCAAAGCGTTGTGTAGAATAAAATTAACGGCGCCTAGATGTGGAATTGAAAATCGCTCAACCTTCCCTTTTACAATATCCTTATACAGGTCTCTAACCCTCTCGGCAGTCACCGCCCGATCAATTAAAGGGAAATCTTTTAGATCGTAGGCAATCACTGAAATAATAGAACGATTACCTTTGTCTCCTGCACGTGAATGGGCAATTTCTCTTAGTATCATTTACAGCTCCATCGATGAAACTGAAGTTGTAATTAGGTCGCGAGGCATTAATACTGAAACTGCGGAAATGACTTCACGAACCGATTTGGTTGCTCCCCCGCCTCCAGCAGGCCCGTTAAGATACAGGGCCTCGACCTCATTTACCGCTAGCTCCGCTTCTTTTTTAGTAGTCGTTCTAACGGCCAATCTAACCCTGACCTCGTAGGGCTCATAGCCCGCTGATAAAGTTGCTCCATGGATGGCGTTTAATCCAAGTAACTCATATCGAATATCCAGAAACTCAATATTGGTTTCCTCTAATCTTTCCCGCAATATATCCAAGGCGAGCTGTCCGCGAGATTTTGCCCCGAGTCCGGCATAAGAAATTTGCCCATCTCCAATAAACCCATCCCGCCTACCTACCGTTGCCTTAATCATTGAAGGCCGATGCGTACCAGTCGCACCCTCAATTTTCACGCAATCCTTACTCACCTCCGTCAATGTGACTCGGGAAAAATCAGCAACCACATCCGGTTGCAAGTACTGTTCGGGATTCTCCACTTCATAAAGCAGTTGAGCGGCACAAGTAGCAGGAGTAACATATCCTCCAGCTTGACTCACTTTCGTAATGAGGGCGGTACCATCTTCAGAAACTTCTGCAATTGGAAATCCAAGCTTTCCTAAGTTCGGAACATCTCGATATCCAGGATCGGCAAAATATCCACCTGTAACTTGCCCCGCACACTCTAATAAATGTCCTACCAAAACACCTTGCCCCATTTTTTCCCAGTCTGTGGTTGGCCAGCCAAATTCATAAATCAGTGGGGCAAGAAATAATGCTGGATCTGATACTCGACCGGTAATAACCACATCGGCTCCCATTTTCAGTGCATCCACAATAGGCTCTGCCCCTAAATATGCGTTAGCTGAAATGATTGAGTCTTTAATTGAGCTGATCGGATTGGCTGTCTCTATCACGGATGGATCATGTGCCATTACCTGGGATAAGATATCGTCTCCGTGAACAATACATACTTTGATCCTATCTATTCCACGTTCGCGAGCAACGGCAAGTACTTCCTTTGCAGCAGCCTCGGGGTTGGCAGCGCCCATATTGGTGATAATCTTGATGCCTTTTTCCATGCAGGAGACTAATACCGCCTCCATTCGATCCCTCAACAATGGATCAAACCCTAAATTGGGATTTCTGATTTTTTCCAATTGCGCCAGTGCTACAGTCCGCTCCGCCAAGCACTCAAATACCAGATAATCCAGATGGCCTTTATCGGCCAGCTCTACTGCTGGTGGAATTCGGTCTCCGGAGTATCCAGCCCCGGCTCCGATACGAATGGCTCTCATTCTCTTATTTCTCTGTTGAAGTTATTAGCTCTTCTGAGCGGCTCGAGGGAAGTGTATTAACTTCGGTGGTTTTTGAGAAATTGATTTTTTAACTCTAAGTATGCGGTAAAATCGATCAATCGCTCGAGATGCAAGGGGCCAGTCTACTCGCTATCGGAGTGCGTTTTTTTGGTAGAAATCGGTACGTTGGCACATTCGGTGGATGTGCTTAGTTTTCTGAATTTACGTGGCAATCAAATGCGTACTTCCGCTCTCTGAGTACAATGGGACTGCCTATTGGCCAATAAGTATAGGATCGTCTGATGTTGAATTTATCGACCCGCCAGTTAAGAGCTTTTCTTGCTCTTGCCGAGTTAAAAAACTTCACTCGCGCAGCCAGTCGAATGAATCTTTCTCAGTCAGCATTTAGCTCTCTTATCCGTTCGCTTGAAGAGGTTGTAGGGGCAAAGTTATTCATCAGAGATACTCGAAAAACGGAGATTACTGAGGCAGGAATAAAATTTGAGAAGGCCGCCAGAGATATAATTGTTAATTTCGATAATTCCCTGGGGTATATTTCCAAAGAGCTAAACCCCATAAAACAAATCACCATTGCTGTAATACCATCACTAAGCGCAAAATTCCTTCCCGTATCGATTGCTAAATATAAACGGTCACACCCAAGTGTTGATATCAGAATTATCGATGCCCTGCCAAATATATGTGTTGAGTTAATTCGCGATCAAAAAGCGGATTTTGCATTAACGACTATCGACGATATTGATATTGATCTAAAAGCGCAAGTGCTGTTTTTTGAGCGATTATATTTGGTATGCCGAAAAGACCATGAGTTCTCAACGCGCGCCACTGTTCCAATTGCGGCTCTTACCCAATATCCATTTATCCATTTTACAAAATCCACTAGATTGCGCCACCAAATTGATAGCGCAGTGGCGCCCAATAAATTGAACGTTGCAATGGAAGTCGAAAGGCAAGAGGCATTAAAAGGTTTAATAGAAAGTGGCGCCGGAATTGGCCTTATTCCCAGCCTATGGCTTCATCATTTTACAAATGACTTGATTTCTATTAAAGCCCTGAGCGGTCAGGGTATTATGAGGGAGGTATGTCTGGTATATGATAAAGATAAATCTCAATCTGGAGTTGCTGTGGAATTGATTACCCTCATGAAAGATGCCATGTGCTCTCTTACATTATCCTCTGGGGAGATCGACCAGCATAGATTGGGCGAATTTATATAAATTGTAATCTTATCTCGGGCCTCTGGTATATCTCTAAAGAAGATGTGCGGCAAATTTCGGCTGCATTCGGGTGTGGTCCAAGCGTTTATCCGAAAGAGCCGGATTCATGGTTTCCATAGAAATTAGATTGTAGGTAATAAGAAAATTCGTAATAAGAAAATGCGCCATATAGATAGCTGAATACTATCGTTTGAGCCTCGTCTCCGTCCGCCCATAATAATAATCAGTCGGGTCGAGCATATCGCAAGAAGCATGATCAGCGCCGCAAGCGGCTTGTCCCCTACCTATTGTTCGACTTATCACGTTCACTTAGGAGCCTGCTTGATGATTCCCCTTCCGTCTTTATTTGTTGCTCGTCTCTTCTTGTTCAGGCGCCGATCCTGGCGCTGGGTTTCCGCGCTGGCGGTTCTCATTGCTTTATGCGTACCGGTGGCGGCGGCCGCGCAGGATGCGAAATTGCTGCGCATCGGCTTTCAGAAGTACGGCACTCTGACGATATTGAAAGCATTGGGATCGCTTGATAAAGCCTTGGCTGAGCAGGGGATAGACGTCAAGTGGATAGAGTTTCCCGCGGGACCCCAGTTACTGGAAGGGCTCAATGTAGGGGCGATCGACTTTGGCACGGTGGGCGAATCGCCGCCGATCTTTGCGCAAGCAGCCGGTGCGCCTCTGGTTTATGTTGGCAACGAGCCGCCTTCGCCCGAAAGCGAGGCGATTCTGGTGCATAAAGATTCTGCCATCAATTCTGTTGCCGACTTGAAGGGCAAGAAGGTGGCCCTGAACAAAGGCTCCAATGTGCATTACCTGCTGGTAAAGCAACTGGAAAAAGCGGGGGTTCCCTACAAGGACGTCAATGTCGCGTATTTGACGCCGGCCGACGCACGCGCCGCTTTCGAGCGGAAAGCCGTTGACGCATGGGTCATCTGGGATCCTTTCCAGGCAGCTGCGGAACATCAATTGGGAGCCCGTGTCTTGGCCGATGGGACGGGTGTCGTCAACAACTACCAGTTCTTCCTGGCCTCGCAAGACTACGCTTCGAAGTATCCGCAGGTAATTCAAACGGTACTGGATGAAGTCTACAAAGGCGATTTGTGGGCGCGAGACCACCAGAGCGAAGCGGTCGACCTGCTGCAGCCGGTTCTTGGCCTGGACCGCCCGATCGTGGAAGTGGCCGCGCGCCGCATGGCTTATGGCGTGATACCCGTCACTCGGGAAGTGCTTCAGCATCAGCAGGAGATCGCGGACGCATTTTATGCGCTGAAACTCATTCCCAAAAAGCTCGATGTGTTTGTCGGTGCACCGTCGAATTTGAAGTAACCGGCCTGGATAGATCAAGGAGCAATGGATTATGGATGTTTTCTGGTTCATCCCTACGCACGGCGATTCGCGCTACCTGGGTACGACGAAAGGCGGGCGCGAAGCGAGCCATGATTATTTCCGGCAGGTGGCGGTTGCGGCCGATACGCTCGGATACGATGGTGTATTGCTTCCTACGGGCCGTTCTTGCGAAGACGCCTGGGTCGTCGCCTCCAGTCTGATTGATTCGACCCACCGCTTGAAATTTCTGGTCGCCATCCGGCCGGGCGTGAGTTCGGCGCAGTTTGCCGCTCGCATGGCCGCAACCTTTGATCGAATGTCCGAAGGCCGGCTGCTCATCAATGTTGTGACGGGTGGCGACCCTGGCGAACTGGAGGGTGACGGCATTTTCGTCAGCCACGACGAGCGTTATGCCGTCACCGCCGATTTCCTGAGAATCTGGCGCGGCATCCTTACGCACAGCCATGACGGGCAGTCCTTCAGCTTCGATGGAAGCCACCAGACGTCCAAGAGTGGAAAGGTCATCTACCCCCCCATACAAAAGCCTTATCCTCCTCTTTACTTTGGCGGTTCGTCCGACGCGGCGCATGAGCTGGCCGCCGAGCAACTGGATGTCTACCTGACATGGGGGGAGCCTCCGGCGGCGGTAGCCGCCAAGATCGCCGATATGCGTGCCAGGGCAGCCAGCCACGGGCGCCGCTTGCGTTTTGGCATCCGCTTGCACGTCATTGTGCGTGAAACCGAGGCGGCTGCCTGGGCGGCGGCCGATGAGTTGATCAGTCACTTGAGCGACGAAGTGGTCGAGGCGGCCCAGGCGGGATTGGCCAAGCTGGACTCTCAAGGGCAGCGCCGCATGATGGCGCTGCACGGTGGCCGGCTGCGCGATGCGAACGGGGGGCGCGCCCATTTGGAGGTTGCGCCTAATCTGTGGGCTGGGGTGGGCTTGGTGCGCGGCGGCGCGGGCACGGCCCTGGTGGGAGATCCGGCAACAGTGGCTGAACGCATACATGAATATGCCGACCTGGGCATCGACACCTTTATTTTCTCCGGCTATCCCCATCTGGAGGAATCGTATCGGTTTGCCGAGCTCGTGTTTCCGCTTCTGAACGGGAAAGGGCAAAAGCGGCGCGACAACAATGTGCTTACCGGTCCCTTCGGCGAAGTCATGGCGACAGACCTCGCACCCCAGGAGGCGACAAGCTGATGGTGATCACACGCAACACTAATCGTTGGCGCCAGATCCTTATTCCCTGGGCTGTCCCGGTCGTGATACTGGTTCTATGGCAGCTTGCTTCACAAGTGGGTTGGCTGTCTTCACGCATACGGCCTGCCCCGTCCGCTGTAGCGCAGGCCGCCTGGGCGCTGGGCGCCTCCGGCGAGCTTTGGCTGCATTTGCGCATCAGCGCATTGCGAGCCTTGTGGGGCCTGCTGCTTGGCGGCGGCCTGGGCCTGCTGCTGGGTTTGCTCAACGGATCTTCGCGTGTGGCCGAGACGCTGCTTGACACAACGCTTCAGATGATACGCAACATTCCAGTGCTGGCGATGATTCCTTTGATCATCCTGTGGTTCGGCATTGAGGAGACCGCCAAGCTGTCGCTGCTGGCATTGGGCGTGTTCTTCCCCATGTACATCAATACTTTTCACGGCATTCGCTCTGTTGATCCCGCCTTGATCGAAATGGGCCGCTCGTATGGCCTGTCGGGCTGGGCGCTGTATCGCGACGTGATATTGCCGGGGGCGCTGCCATCTATCCTGGTAGGGCTGCGCTTTTCGCTTGGCCTGGTATGGGTGATCCTGATCGTCACAGAGACCATTTCGGCTCAGTCGGGGATAGGCTACATGACCATGAACGCACGCGAATTCCTGCAGACCGATATTGTCCTGCTAGGCATACTTCTGTACGCGCTGCTGGGCAAAGTTGCCGATATTTTCGCGCGCAGGCTGGAACTGCGGCTGTTGCGCTGGAATCCCTCATATTTTTCCGCCTGAGCCGCAATGCGTCAATAAGGGTTATATATGTTTATTACCAGCGAGTTTGATGAGTTGCATTACACGGGCGGGGTAAGCCGCCGCCCTCACGAGGCGCCCGACACGCCCGATGCAAACGATGAGCCGGCGGTTCGTATCACTTTGAACGGCTTGAACAAGCAATTCGGCGATAGGCAGGTGCTGAAATCGCTGGACCTGCACGTCGCCCCCGGCCAGTTCGTCACTATCGTGGGCCGTAGCGGCTGCGGCAAAAGCACGCTGCTGCGCTTGCTGGCCGGGCTGGACCGTCCGTCCAGCATAGATGTTGCCCCGCCTCCCGGCACCTCGCACCAGGGAGACGCAATCCAGTTCAACGGAACGCCCCAGCACGGGGCCGATCATCGGGCGCGCATCATGTATCAGGAGTCGCGGCTGCTGCCCTGGAAGTCTGTTCTGGATAATGTCGCGCTTGGATTGCCCAAAACTGCGCGCGGCGATGCGGTCAAAGTCTTACGAAAAGTAGGCCTGGGTGACCGTGGCGGCGAATGGCCTTCCGCGTTATCTGGTGGGCAGCGCCAGCGGGTGGCTTTGGCCCGTGCTCTGGTGCACCAGCCCAGGCTGTTGTTGCTCGACGAGCCGCTGGGGGCCCTGGATGCATTGACTCGCATAGGAATGCAGCAGCTCATCGAGGATGTGTGGCAGCGTGAAGGTTTTACGGCGGTTCTGGTAACACATGATGTGAGCGAAGCGGTCGCGTTGGGCGATCGCGTCCTGGTCATCGAAGAGGGGCGTATCGTGCTGGATGAACAAATCGATCTGGCGCGGCCTCGGGCCCGCGGCAGCGCGGCCTTCGCCGCATTGGAAGAGCGCGTGCTGAATGTCGTGCTGGCGCGGCCCAACGAAACTTCGCCGCCGCCGGCGGCGCCGGCTTTCAGTCTCCAGCATTTGCGCCTGGCTGTATAGCCGGGCAAAGCATGACTCATGTCAGATATGGGGTTGCATTGCCGGCAACCTCTTTTTTCATCCGAAGGAGCAATCAATGAGTATTCAATCGATCAATGCGCGCAATCAGTTTCGAGGCACAGTCAAAGAGATCATTCTTGGGCCTGTGGTATCGGAAGTCGATGTGCAGACCGAAGCCGGCGTGGTCACGTCCGTCATCACCACACGCTCGATCAAAGAGCTCGATCTACAAGTAGGGTCCCCGGTGCTGGCGTTCGTAAAGGCTACGGAAGTTTCGATTGCCAAACTTTAATTTAAGCATCGGTTTTAAGCGTTAAGTACTGGCGCCGTGGGTGGAATCGTTCATACGCCCTGGGCGGCGTCAGAGCGATGGCGCAGTCCATATCGACGCGCTGGCGGCATCAATTTTCTTGGGCAGCAATTTGTTGGTGAAAAACACATCCGCGATGTTCTGCTGGTCCGCCAGGTTTGCGGCTTCGACGGGGCGGACGTCATAAGTGCGATGACCGTTCGCCGCGATGACCACGGCGTCATCCAGGCCCCAAACCGGAGCAAGCAGCGCAGCGGCTTTCCCAGGTTCGCGCTTGGCCCATTGGCCAGCCTCGCGCAGCGCGCGGAAGACTTGCTCCACCGTCTGCGGATTGGCCTGCACATAGGGGGTGGAAGTCAAGTAATAGCGCGCGTAGTCGGCCAAGCCATCGCTGCCATCGGCCAATACACGAATCTTCTTGTGCTGTTGCGTCGCCGAGTAGAAGGGATCCCATATCGCCCAGGCGTCAATCGCTCCGTTATCGAATGCCGCGCGTCCATCAGCGGGTGTCAGATAGGCCTGCTGGATATCGGCCAGTGTCAGGCCGGCGCGTTCCAGCGCCGCAATCACCAGGTAATGGGCGCCGGCCGCCCTGGCGAAACCGACCTTCTTGCCCTTCAGGTCGGCAAGTGTCTGTATGGGTGAATCGGCCGGCACGATGATGGCCTGCGCAGCGGGCGCGGGCGTTTCCCGGGCGTAGTAAGTCAGCGCAGCCCCGGCGGCCTGGGCGAACAGAGGCACGGTGTCTGCCACGTCGGCGCTCAGGTCGACCGCGCCCACATTAAGCGCTTCGAGTAGCGGTTGGCCGCTGGTGAATTCATGCCAGCTTACCTTGACGCCCTGATCCTTGAGCGCCTGCTCGAGGGTGCCTTGCGTTTTAAGGATGGTGATCAAGGTGGAGGACTTCTGGTATCCGATCCTCAGTGTTTTGGATTGCTGCGCTTGCGCGGCCGTCGGCGCAAAAGCGGTAAGCAAGGCGGCGGTAGTGACCAGCAGAAGAGCGGCGCGGGAGCACCAGCGTTGAAGAATATTTGTCATGATGAATTTTGATCCAAGGTGAATGGAATACGGATTCTGTCACCCAGAGACTCAAAGCCCAACGACTAAAGTTTCATGTGCATATGCGGCATAGGTGCGCTGGATCAAGGCCTGAAACGCCATACGGCCGACGCATTTATGCGGCCTGATACTGAGCGGTTGCCTGGGTCCTCGCATGGGTCGGAAAATGCAGCCCGGCACGATCCGCCGCGAGCAGGATGCGGGCTAGCAGCGCCTTGCTTTCAATCTCATAATCGTTATAGTCGGCGCTGCTGGCATAGACGCCGATAGGCAATGTCAACGCCTGAAAGAAGCTGAAGAGTGGCCGCATCTGATGATCGATGATCAAGGCGTGGCGATCGCTTCCGCCTGTTGCCGCCAGTAGCACCGGAGTATCAATCAGTGCGTTCTGATCGATCAAATCGAATACATGCTTTAGCTGCCCCGATAAGGAGCCGCGATAGACTGGAGTTCCTACAATAAGGAGGTCAGCCGATTCTATGGATCTGAGCTTTGCATCGATGTGCGCCGGCAGCTCATGACGTGCAAAGACTTTGCCGGTATGGCGCGCAATATCCTCAAGCTGAATTACCTGGCTATCGATATCAAGGCGATCTTCCAGCGCCTTGATCAGTGCCTGAACAAGGGTCAGTGTGCGGGAAGGCGAAAATACGCTGCCCGACACCGCGATGACATTCAGAGCTTGCGGCATGTTCCAGCACTCCAGAGAATTTTGATGGTTTGTACGCTGCGCGGAAACGCTTCTTGCAACCCATCATCATGCGAGCTTCAGCGCGATTGCGCAATGATTGAAAGCTTATATGCACATAACGCTCGACACGGAGGTACATATAGTCTGGCAATAACCTAACAAGTAATAAACAAAAGAAAATATATTCGTTTGGTTCGGGCCGGCGGTTCTCTATAATGATTTCCTGAACCCCCTTACTTCCCAGATATCTCGCCTGTACGGAGACGCTCACGGCGGGCAAGGCGATACGATCCCCAGGCCCGAAATCGGCGATAGTCTTGACCTTCCGTCTCGCCCACCCTTCGCATGGCAGGGCGCAACTATGGGCTTCGTGGACTGCCCTATGTATTGCAAATACTTGTGCCCGCCGCTTTGCCATCGATACTATCGGGCTTGAAGATCTCGTGGGCATTTGCCTGGCGTACGCTGATCGCGACCGAGCTGGTGTTCAGCACTCTCGAACGGACGACGGTCCGGCGCTGGGGAATAAGTACGGTCGAGTCTCGCGACGGCTAATTCCATACCCGGTTTTTTATTATCTCCAACGCGAATTCCTGCCATGGTTCTGGCGATTGATTATCAGAACAGGTCATCACTTGCCGGATTCGATATTCGCGCTCGTTGGCTTAGGCGCCAGCGCTGCGAACCAGCGAAGGGCCTGCCGGCTTTGCGCATAGGCCGCATACAGGTAACCCTGGGCAGTGGCCTCGCTGTTTGCCGCGGAGACTTCGACATTGCGATTCGTTTTGTTCAAGGCGTGCGCCCGTAGCGTCAGTAGCCGGGGGTGATGTGGTTGACGCTTCAAGTCGGCCTCGTTCTGAGCCATTTGGTGCGATTCACCATGACTTGTTATAAGATGATTGTGCCGGCTACGTTTTCCATCTTGGCATGCCCATCCGGTTTCTGAAAACATCATTTATCAGGAAGTTCTATCCTGCGTGTTTACGGAAGAGGTGTGTTGTGCCAGAGAAACTGGTACCTAGTAAAATGCCACTAGGCAAAACAATTATTATCGCGAAGATCGCAAGCTGAGTCTCATGGAAACTACATTGCTCAAAGGGTTGGAGTTGTTGGAAACGCTGGCTGCAAGCGATGAGCCGCGTGGTATCACGGAGCTTTCGAAAGAGCTCGGCTTAATGAAGAGCAACGTGCACCGGCTAATGAAAACGCTGGCGCACAAAGATTATGTTCGACAAGAGCAGGAGACCGGTCGCTATCTGTGCTCACCAAAAATGTGGGAACTTGGGTCCCGTATCGCCAGGCGGCTGGAACTTGTTCCTATCGCCCGGCCGATTATGAAAGAGCTGGTGCGTCAAACTCAAGAGACCGTGCATTTGGCCATCCTCGATAATAACGAAGCCTTGTACGTAAGCCAGGAAGACTGTCCGCAGCCGGTCCGCACGTTCGCCCAGATTGGAGGACGCGCTCCTCTGCACGCCGTTGCAACGGGAAAGTGTCTGTTGGCCTATATGGAGGCAGACGCGCTTGAGCAGGCATTGGCCCTCCTGGAGTCGACGTCATCCAATACCATCACTGATCGAGCGCAACTGGAAAAACAGCTCCAGGCGGTGCGTACCAAAGGGTATGCGACTAACAGAGGCGAGTGGCGCGAGGGCGTGGGAAGTGTGGCCGCACCGATATTTGATGCATCCGAGCGTATCTACGCATCCATTGGCGTATCTGCTCCTTTGCATAGGATGACACCGGCATTGGCAAAGCGATTCGGGCCGGCAGTCGTTGACGCCGCCCAGGAAATCTCGCGTGCCCTTGGATTCAGTGGCAGCACACGTGCTGTCTGATTTTCCTACGGCATGGATGGCATTGACCGGCTGATATTGCGATAGGCTCGCCGATAATAAATTAATGCATCCTCGTCCGTTTCTGGAACATGGCAATTCACTACTTCACCCAAGAAGATCGTGTGGGTGTCCGACTTTATTTCCTCCACAACACAGCAGTCCAAGCTGGCTGCGGCTCGTACCAGGACGGGAGCGCCAGTGGTCAGCGTCGTCCAGGTACCCGCTCCGAAGCGCTCTTCCATGGTGACTTTCATTGCAAAAAGTTCCGACAGGTGCTGATCGGCAACGGTCAGCACATTTATGCAATAGACTTTGTTGCCGATCAGAATGTCATGCAGGCGTGTTGATTTGTTGACGCATATCAGTACGGTTGGTGGAGATTCACTTACGCTGCAAACGGCGCTGGCCGTGATGCCCGCTCTGCCCGCCGCCCCGTCAGTCGTGATGATGTTCACGGAAGCTGCGAAGTTGGACATCGAGTCCCGGAAGTCTTGTTTGGAAATTTCCATTACCAGATCCTGTTGGGTAATTATCTGCAGTCACTTGCGAAATTGTGTAGGTAGCGTCTTGCTTTGATCGGAAAACCGCAGGGCCAGCGAATATTGATGCGGAGGTGATAGAAAAGCAATGCAGTAATCTTTCCTGATGCTTTTGCTACCTGCTGGCGCCTGCTGATGTTTAGCTTTAAGACTTTGGTTTCTCGTCTTTCACGTCTATCAGCCCCACTGCGGATGTCCAGTTTTGTACTTCTTTCTTCATATAAGCCTCTACCTGTTCCGCATTGCGAGGCGGGCTAATTACCAGGCCATCAGGTTGAAAGACTTCTTTAAATGCAGGTTCCTGCATGATTTGATTGGTCACAGACCTCAGTTTGGCTATAACGTCCTCCGGTGTGCCTTTTGGCGCCGCGAGTGCCCACCAGCCAGCGCCATTGAACCCGGAAAACCCGCTCTCGGTGATAGTTGGCACATCCGGGATAAGTTCCAGTCTGTGCTCCGAGCCAACCGCCAGGGCACGAACTTGCCCGGATTTGATTTGCGCAACGGCACCGGACACAACCTCGCTCATCACTGGTACGTCTCCCCTGAGGAGGGCCAGCATGGCGGGGGCGCTGCCCTGATACGGCACGTGTTGCAATTGCAGATTGGTGCCAGCGGCAAAGCTTTCCATGTTGGTGTGTAGCGAAGTCCCTGTGCCGGCGGACGAGTACATCAATTGGTCAGGATGGGCCTGGGCGTATTGGACGAGATCTTGAATCGTGTGAAACTGGCTCTGGACGCTAGCAAGAATAATCGGCGGTGTTTCGGCAATGACGGAAACGATTTTGAAATCCCGAGCTGGATCGTAGGGGAGATCGTCGCGTACGAGGGGATTCAGTACGAAAGTAGTCGTGGTTCCGAACAGTAGCGTATAGCCATCAGATGGCGAGCTGGCTACCGCCTGTGCGCCTATGGCAGTAGAGGCGCCGGGTCGATTCTCGACGACTACCGGCTGTCCCAGGTCCCTGGTCAATCGCTCCGCGACGAGGCGCGCCAGTTTGTCATTGGTTCCTCCGGGCGGATTGGGCACAACCATTCTGACGGGGCGATCAGGATAATCTGCATGCGCTACCTGCACGGTGCAAAGTCCTGCTGTGATGGCCAATCCTGCTATTACCGCTTTGAACGGACTCATGTTATCTCCTATTGATTGATATTTTGTACGTCAATTAGATGTTGACTTTTTCCTTGTTCGATTCGCTATCGATCGCTGCTGCTCCCTCCTTTAGTAGTGGAATCAACTCCTTTCCGAACTCGGTTGCATCGCCAAGCGGATCGAATCCTCGAATCAAGAAGGATTCGATCCCCAGGCGGTAATACTTGAGCATGGCCTGTGCTACTTGAGCTGGGGTACCTACCAGGCAGGAGCTATTCCCTTTGGCCCCACTCACTCGAGCGGCTCCCATCCAAAGCCGTTCGTCGTGGATATCGCCACGTGAGGCGATATCCAACATGCGAGCCGCCGACTGGTCTTGTGCTGTTTTAACCAGGTTGGCATTTTCCAGATCTTTCAAGATGCCTTCAGCTTTCTTCCATGCTTGTTCCTCCGTGGGAGCAATAATGGGTCGAAATGAAATATTGAACTTAGGAGTACGCCCGAAAGCCGCGGCCCGGCGGCGGAAATCATCAATACGTTCCGATGCCTCCTTGAGTGGTTCACCGAATAGCGCGTATGCATCGCAGCGTGATGCACCCATTTCCAGCGCGCCTTCAGACGAGCCGCCAAAGAACAACGGGATGTGTGACTTCCGCAGGGGCTTTACAGCGCTAAACGCTGCTTTAAAGTTATAAAACTCGCCTTGATGGTCAAACGGCTTGTCTTCGGACCAAATCTTGCGCATCACATCGAGATATTCACCTGCTCGACGATAGCGAGCGTCCTTGTCCAAGAAGTCGCCTTCGCTTTGCTGCTCGGCATCCGACAAGCCCGCAATAATGTGCAGCGTTAATCGGCCATTGGAAAAATGATCAAAAGTGGCCGCCGTGCGAGCCGCAAGAGTGGGCATTACTACGCCGGGGCGGTGGGCAACGAGGTAATGTAAATTTTTTGTATGGGCTGCGGCGTAGGACGCAACATTGAATCCTTCGGCGGACGATGAGTAGTATCCGACAAGCACCATGTCGAAACCGGCGTCTTCATGGGCTTGGGCAAATGCCTTGACGAATGGTGGCGATATTCCGCCGCCACCGATGACATGCAATGTAGAGCCTTCTGGCGGCTGCACTCCGATCATTCCAAGAATTTTTATTGACATCCGATCATCTCCTTGTTGTTCCATTAAATAGAACGCTGTATCAATGTAAATAATTATATGGCTGATTTTCAGGAACGACAAGCACAGATTGGATCTCGTCAAATGCGAGTTCGCAGGATGGTTTTTTATGGAGTAGTTCGGAGGGGGCAGCGGTCACTGTCCCTTGCATGGCGGCAACGTACGGGAAATGAGCCGCTGGTGCTCATGCGGAGTCATGCGTCTGGTTGCGGCGCATGTGCGTGTCATGGTGTCCTATGCGGCACTTCCCACAGTATGGGGGGAATGTATTGCTGAGCCTGTTCCCCAGGAAGCGGTGTTAGGCCGGATGGCAAGTGGGCACGCAATCAGCCGGTTCGATATGGACAGGTAATTTACTAGTGTTGTATCGGTTGAGGCCCTGATGACGTATCTGAAAGGACTTGGAAAACATGGGGGCCGCTGTGATGCCTATCCCATCCGCCCCCTACACAGCAAGATGCTCATACAGAATGGCCGTGCCTATGCCCATAAGCGCCAGCCCGCCCAGTATCTCGGCCCATTTGCCGGCAACGACGCCAATGACCCTGCCAACCATGACACCCAGCGTGACCATCACCAGCGTGGCCAGGCCTATGGCCGCCGCCGTGACCAGAATATTGTTGTCGATGAACGCAAGACTTACGCCAACCGCCATGGCGTCGATGCTGGTGGCAAAGCCGGTTGCCGCCAGCAGCCAGAACGAGTGGCGAACGACGGCGGGCGTTGCTTCCTGTTCGGTCTTGAAGCCGTTGCGTATCATGACGCCGCCCAGGATCAGCAGCATACAGAAGGCGATCCAGTGATCCCAGTCGGCGACGAATTCGGCTGCGATGGAACCCAGCGCCCAGCCCACGATGGGGGTGACACCCTCTATTACACCGAATATCAGGCCGGTTCTGAGGGCTTCTGAAAAATGGGGCTTGCGCAGCGCAATGCCTTTGCTCACTGCCGCGGCAAATGCGTCGGTGGACATCGCCAACGCGAGGATCATCGTGGACACGAAAGTCATTAAGGTGATTCCGGCCGGGCGACACATGGACACATGCATGCGGCCCGGCGGCGCATGGCGGTGTCTATGGTCTCGCCATGCCTTGCGGCCGATTGCGCCATGGCGTGAATGCCAAGAATGTTGACGCAACCCTTCCGTGAGCGACGGAAGTAGGCTACTCCCCAAAGAGAAGGCCTGATTGTACCCCAGGCCAATGCGGCAAGGCCTGGCGCCCAACGCCTGGCTTCACTTAGTGGATTGTTTATTAATATCAATGATTTGCGGCTGTCTTTCACAAGCAATGGCGCTTCGATGCCGATCACAGCCAACTGACTTCTGCTAAATAACGCCTTGTGCTGCGATGGCTTGTAGCCGTGCAATATCCTGGATTGTCACGTGACCGTACTGCCAGCGCAGCAAGCCGGCCGTCGTCATGCTGCGGATATGCGCAGCCGCTGTCTGGCGCGAGACGCCGACGAGCTCACCAAGACGCTCCTGCGACAGCCGCAGCTTTATGGAAATTCCTTCTGATGTCGGTTCGCCGTGCGCCGATGTCAAATGGATAAGCTCACGCGCAAACCGGACCGAAATCTGTTCAAAAGTCGTTTCTTCTGTCATCAATATCTGGCGGCGAAAGCGCGCGGCGAGTTCGGCGGCGATGGCCACCCATAGAGAGGGGAACTGTTGCAGCACTTGTTGAATGGCACGCATGGGCACCTGCACCATGGTGGTGGCCTCGATGGCAACTACATCGTGCGGCGCGCCTTTCTGATCCACGAAACCGAGCAAACCGAATACTCGTCCTGTTCCCCCATGCCGGAGAATGAGCTGCCTGCCGTCGCTGGATGTAACTCGCGTTTCTACGGTTCCGGAGCCTACGACGCAGACCGAATCCATCAGGTGGCCACGCACCAGCACTTTGGCCCCGCGAGGGTGCTGCGATATCGATGATGCCCGCGCCAGCGACAGGATGGCAGAGGCCGGCCAATCATGAAAGGGGCTGGCCGACGACAGGACACGCTCGGCGAAACTCAGGCTGTGCATTGGAAAATAAAGGGAAATGGTTGCGCTGCCTGCTGATGCCGATCATCCCGGGGAGGGGCTGCAGTCATGGCGGCGAAGAAGAATGTATGCATGGCAGCATTGAAGAATATTGCGGGAAGTGTAAAGCGGTTGCTATTCACCCGCAGCAAGAACGCCCTATTGTCTACTCAGTGCATAAGCACAGGTAAATAATAACCTTCGGAGACACATCATGAAACCGCGTGCCATTTCTTTTGGCCGAACCGCGATACTGGCGGCGGCTATTTCAGTTGGAGCAACCGCTGGCGCTTTCGCCAACGGTACGACAGCAACATATCCTAATCAATCCATCCGGTGGATAGTACAGGCTCCTCCGGGCGGCATTACCGACGCGCTTGCGCGCACTGTGGCCGACGGCCTTCAAAAGCGCCTGAAGACCTCGGTTGTCGTAGAAAGCCGGCCAGGAGGACTCAATCTGATCGGTACGAATATGGCATTGAAAGCACCCGCCGACGGATACACCCTTGTGTCGTTTCCTTCTCAACTCGTCACAGGACCCTTTCTATATGCCGATGGGCGTTTTCCCGCCGACCCCCTGAAGGTCCTCAAGCCGTTATCGATACTTGCCCAAATACCTAATGCCGTCTTGGTTGCCGCCGATTCCCCCTTGAAGTCATTTGACGATTTCAAGGCGAAGTACCAGAAAGACGGCGGTGCCCTGTATGGCTCTCCCGGAGCGGGCTCCATCGTCCATATGGCGGGGGAGTCGCTGAAGGCGGTCACGGGCATCAAGGCGGATCCGGTTCACTACAGCGGCTCAAGTCCTGTTTCGATTGACCTGGTTGGCGGCCAGGTTCCTTTCGCCATCGACAACATTCCCCCTTACCTGTCATTCCTGAAGGAAGGCAGAGTCAGGGCGCTGGCCATACTGGGGCAGAAGCGAAGCGCGCTGCTTCCTGATGTCCCCCACATGGGCGAGTTGGGCTATCCCGATTATGAAGGCAACGGCTGGCAAGGAGTCGCCGTACGGTCAGAAACCAGCCCGGAGATCGTACAGGCCCTGGAACAGGCGATCCAGGACGTCATGGCCGACCCTGAGGTCCGCGCCAAGCTCGAGCGCATTGGATTCATTCCAGTGGGAAGCAATGCGGATGACAGCGCGCAATGGATAAAAAATGAAATGGAACGCTGGGGCGGCGTCATTCGTGCAAACAATATCAAGATTGGTGAATGAGGGGATCCCATGATGCAGTGTCAACTACCATCCTCCTTTCCGCCGGGCGGCGAATCAGACGGGCCAGATTCGCGCCATGCGCGTTGCCCCGAGGACGATGATCTGGCCGCCATGCTCATGCACGGACGTGTCGCTGTTGTTTCGGGTGCGGCGGCGGGAATCGGTCTTGAGGCCGCAGGACTCCTGGGGCGGCGCGGCGCCAGCCTCGTGTTGTTTGACAAAGATGCCGGTCGCCTGCAACAAGCCGCTGACGATCTCGCCGCAACCGGGATCGAAGTATTGGCTGTGCATGGATCGGTGATCGAGTCCGCCGACTGCGATGCCGTCGCTTCTCGATGCGTGGAGCGGTTCGGACGGATCGACATCCTGGTGAACAATGCCGGGGGGAGCGCCATTCCGACCATGCCCCTATGGCAGGTCAGCGATGCGCAGTGGGAGATGATGATGCAGCTTAACCTTATGTCGGCATTCAAGCTGTGCCGGGCCGTGATCCCGCATATGCTGGAGCGCGGATATGGCCGCATCATTAATGTCGCTTCCACGGCAGGCAAGGAGGGAAATCCCAATACGGCAGCCTATTGCACAGCGAAAGCGGGTGTCATGGGAATGACAAAAAGCCTGGGCAAGGAGTTGGCAACGTCCGGCATCCTGGTCAACGCCATCGCTCCCGCGGTCATTGAAACGAGCGGAACGCGGAATGCGGATGCTTCTCCGGAACACCGGGCGCACATGGACGCGCTGCGCGCAAAGATTCCCATGGCGCGAATGGGTCATCCCAGGGAAGTGGCGCGACTGATCGCCTTTCTGGCCAGCGAACATCTGTCCTATTCAACCGGAGCGGTGTTCGATATTTCGGGCGGCCGGGCCACATATTGAGCGGCAAGGTTGCTCATTCTAGTTAGATATAGCAAAAATAAGGAATTTTGATGGCAACAATATTGGTGACTGGCGGCGCCGGCTTCATTGGCGCGTATGTGTGCCGCCGGCTTGTGCAAGACGGCTACGATGTCGTGGTCCACGATATCGCGCCGTCGGGCAACGTTCTAGATATGATCAGCGAGTCTTGGGGGATGTCCGGCCTGAAAAGAATACAAGGTGATCTGCGCGATGCCAGCGTCTTAGCCAACGAACTGAGCAAAAATGTAGAGGCGATTGTCCACTTGGCATCCCCACTGGTTGACGATGTCGAGTCGGACCCCCGGGAGGGGCTCGACCAGATCATACGATCGACCTGCAATGTTTTCGATGCGGCGCTCAAGGCCAAGGTGCCAAAAGTGATCTGGGCAAGTTCGCTGGCGGTATTCGGCAGGCATGCCGGCGATTGCCTTACGCCGATTTCGAATGATCAAGAGCACCGTTCCACCTCCTTGTACGGTGCGGCGAAATCCCTGTGCGAACGAGCCTCCGAACGCTACCGCGCCAAGGGCCTGGACACGATCGGGCTGCGATTCACCTTTGTTTATGGCGCCGGGCGGCTGCGGGGGCGCGCAAGCTATCCTTCGCACTTGATTCGCAATGCGGCATTGGGAAATGAGGTGGTCGTGCCATTCAGCGACCAGCTTCTGAATTGGCAGTATGTTGACGATTTGGCTGACTTGGTCGGGACGCTGATTGCTCACCCCGTTATGTCGTTGCACCCGGCCTACAACGTCAATGGAGATACGCGGACACTGCGTGATGCGGGAAAGGCCATAGAGCGGGCGCTGAGCGGTTCGGTGCAAGGCTTTGAGCCGGGCGTCGACGTCAACTATCGGACGACGCCCATGGTTTTGGATGACTCCTGCCTCAGGGCGGAATTCAACTGGGAGCCGAAGCATGATATGGAAGCCGGTATCACCGCATCCATTGCCATGTATCAGGAAATGCAGCGGCGCATGGCCGATGTCTCGTCGGGGGCCGAGGAATGAATCCATCAACCGTCTTGAAACTTTCGGGCGCCGAGGCCCTGGTTCGCTCCTTGAACATGTTTCGTGTCAAGGATATTTTTGGTCTTCCCGGGAATCAGCTCCGTTTTTACGATGCCCTGCAACGGGACGGTTCCATACGGCACATTCTTGTCCGGCATGAGCAGGCGGCCGCGCATATGGCAGACAGCTATGCCAGGGCTACCGGCCGAGTAGGAGTATGCGAGGCGTCTGCCGGCCCGGGTTCGAGCAACCTGGTAACAGGTATAGCGGAAGCATACGCTTCATCCATTCCAGTGGTGGCTATTACCACCACCACGCGCTCTACGGTCAGCGGGCGTGCAAATTTTCAGGAACTCGACCTGGAGAACTTGTTTCGTCCCATTGCCAAACGGGTATTGTCGATCGACCGGGCCGCGCGTATCCCTGAAGTGGTCAAGCGGGCCTTCCGGATTGCCTCCAGCGGGACACCGGGCCCTGTAGTGATTGTCCTCCCCGCGGATGTGCATGCCGATGAAGCTGTCTTCCACCAGCACGAATTCTTGATTGCCGGTCAAGAGGGGCAGTGGCCTGCGCACCGTATTTCGCCTGTCAACGGATCGGTCCAGCATGTTGTTGAGTTGTTGGAACAGGCGCGGCGCCCCTTGTTGTGGGCCGGCGGGGGGGTGCTCTCGTCGGGTGCCGAGCACCTGCTTGTCAAATTTGCCGAAACTATGGGCATTCCTGTTGTGACCACCTATATGGGCAAGGGGGCGATTCGCGAAACACACCCCCTGGCTGTGGGGCCGGTCGGGCAGATTGGGCGGCCTTCGACGAATGAGTTTGTGGCCAAGGCCGACTTGGTCATTGCGATAGGAACGCGTTTTACTAATTTGGATACCGCCAACTGGACACTTCCCGCGCGCGATGCCCGTATCGTTCATGTGAATATTGACCCCGAGGAAATTGGCAGGCACTTTGAGGTTGAGCTGGGCATCTGGAGCGACGCCAAGGTGTTCCTGCAGAGCCTGAGCGACCATTGCGCAGTCAGGCAATGGCGTGAATGGTCCGTGGCCGGGGAAGCTGAGACGATTGCCTCGGACTGGCGCAGGGAGCGCGGACCAGAATCAGCCCTGGCCAACCGGATCGAACCAGGTGCGGTGCATCCGCTTCAGGCGATGCGCGCGCTGCAGCGCTGCCTGCGGCCGGACGATGTCCTCGTTTGTGATTCAGGATTCAATCAGATCTGGGGAGGGCAGTATTACGAAACGCAGGAAACTGGGCGCCGGTATATTGGTCCGCGAGGCATGGGCGTTATGGGGTTTTCGCTGCCCGCCGCCATTGCGGGCCGGATTGCCAATCCAGATCGCCGATATGTGGCGCTGTGCGGAGACGGCGGCTTCATGATGCTGTTGCATGAACTCGAGACGTCCGTGCGTGAGAAGGCTCCTGTCGTGGTATGTGTCCTGAATAACCGCAACCTGGAGTACTGCTCGCAGATCCAGCAATCCATCGGCGGCCTCCCATTTAGTACGTCGATGATGGACACGGATTTTGCCCAGGTGGCGCTAGGCCTGGGTTGCCTTGGTGTGCGAGTCGACGATGCCGGTGCCCTCGAGCTGGCGTTGCAAGAAGCCTTGACCAAGCCGGTCACTACTGTCATCGATGTCGTAACACCATCGTCTGCGATGCCCGATGGGGTTGCGCTGTAAGTTGCCGAGTTATTGCCCAGGATGAACCGATGCCTGCTTTCATGCAGCATGAGCGTCAGGCCAAGGCAAGAGGCAATATTGCATTCGGCGGGCTGAGTGTTCAGTCCGCCCCTCCTCCGGGGCCTTACACCTTCTTGACGAACTCCGATTTCAGGCTCATTGAGCCAAAGCCGTCGATCTTGCAATCGATATCGTGGTCGCTGTCGACCAATCGGATGCTCTTGACCCGGGTGCCCATCTTGACCACGCCTCCCGAGCCTTTGAGTTTGAGATCCTTGATCACGGTGACGGTGTCGCCATCCTGCAAGATGTTGCCCACCGCATCGCGGTACACCTTGTCGTCTTGTTCAGGCGCTGCGCCAGCCTGTGCAGACCATTCATGCGCGCATTCCGGGCAGACCAGGAGTTCGCCATCTTCGTAGGTGTATTCAGACTGGCATTCAGGGCAGGGAGGTAGTGTATTCATGGCGTTGTGCGGAGTTGACGTCAGGACTGCGTCAGCGCAGCGTGGAAGCGCGCCACGTAGCTGTCGAAGTCTTCAGTATCACCGTCTTCCAGGCGCTTCTGTTCGGAGAAGGATGCGCCAACGATTTGCTCGTATTCATTTTGGGCGGCCGGATCCAAGGGGGTGGCCCGCAGGGCGTCGCGATGCCGCAGGCTTTGCCGCAGCGTGTAGTCATGCAGACCCAGGCCCTGGGCGCTCATGTTGGCCAGTAGAATGGCTGATGGCGTCAGGGCGCTATCGTCAATCTTGGCCTGCTGCCGCATGACGGCCTGTGCGTAGCGGTCACCGCTGCCTTGGGCCTGATCCAGCAAGCGGGCGTAGGGTGTGATGCGTTCGAGCAGTTCTGTGCCCCAGTCCACCAGGGAAATGGTTTGTTGTTCTTTGACCAGGGTCAGCCCCGGCTTGCGCCCCAATTTGACGACTACGCCGAAATTGTCGTGGCTATCGGTACAGAAACCATTGTTGGCGAACAGCTCGCTGGGTTCGGCGGCGCAGAACAGCAGGAAGGCGTCCATGAATCGGCTGGTGTCGGCCGAGATGCCGATAGGCGATTCGGGGTCGATATCCAGGCAGCGGACTTCGATGTACTGCACGCCGCGCTGGGCCAGTGCCGTGGCGGGCCGTTCGCCCCGCCCGGTGGCGCGCTTGGGCCGTATGTTTGAGTAGTACTCGTTCTCGATCTGAAGAATATTGGTGTTCAGCTGTATCCATTCGCCGTTGCGGTGCGTGCCTATGGCCGCGTAATCCGGCCATTGCGTAGTGACCGCGGTGTGGATGCGGGTCAGGAAGGTTTCCAGGTCGTTGTAGCAAAGTTGCAGATCAGCTTGCGCCTTGTTGTTCTTGTAGCCCAGGTCGCTCATGCGCAGGCTGGTGGCGTGGGGCAGGTACAGTGTATTGGCGTCGAATTCCTGCAGGTGGTGCTTGGCTCCCTGAAGAAAGCCTTTCGAGATGGCGGGCGAGGCGCCGAACAGGTACATCAGCAGCCAGGAATAGCGCGTGAAGTTGCGTATCTGGGCCAGGTATCCTTTTGACGCCCGCTGTTCGGGCGATTCGCCCTGGATGCCCAGCAGGTCCCACAATTGTTCCGGCACTGAAAAATTGTAGTGCACGCCCGCAATGCATTGCATGGCCTTGCCATAGCGTTCGGCCAGCCCGCGGCGATAGACATGCTTGAGCATGCCGGTGTTGGAGGTGCCGTACCAGGCGATGGGAATATCGGCTTCGGGCGGCAGTGCCGCCGGCATGGACTGGTTCCAGACCAGTTCGTTGCGCAGCTGTTGGGCCACATAGCGATGCGTCTGTTCAAGCTCGCCGAGCAGGCTTTCGGTAGAATTGTGGGTGTCTGTGATGAGCTCGAGCAGCGCTTCGGAATAATCAGTGGTGATGCGCGGGTTGGTCAGCGCCGACCCCAGTGCATCCGGATGTGGCGTTTTCGCCAGCGTTCCCTGCTCGTCAACCCGCAGGCCTTCTTTCTCGATGCCGCGCAGTATGCCCTGGAGCACAGGCAGGTGTTGGCCGAGCAGGGCATGGCTTTGGTGGCTTGGGGTCATTGCGGGAAATCTTTAAAGAAGTTTTTATAGCTGGCGATTTTACCTGAGGTATGGCTTTGATACGTGTTGGTTCGATCTTGCTTGTATTGTGCTTTTTGGCAGCCTGTTCCCCCGACTATAACTGGCGCCAGGTGTCGGTGGGAGACGGCGCCGTCTCCGCATTCTTTCCCGACAAGCCCGTCGTCCAGACCCGGACACTGCAGTTTTCGGGCCACGATATCGAATTCGGCCTGACCAGCGCAAAAGTAGGCGACGCGCTATTTACCGTCGCCTACGCGCCGTTGCCGGAGGCCGTGCGCGCCGACCAGGCTTTGCGTCAAGAGCTTGCTGCGGCGGTCATGCGTTCGCTTTACCGGAACATGGGGGCTGCCGAGCCCGATCCGCTGCCGCCGCTGGGCGAGTCCTTTTTGCTTGAAGGCAATGCGCCTCAGGGAGCCTTGCGCCTGCGGGCTACCGTTTGGTTGACGGGCGGGGCTCTGGTGGAAGGCTTGGTGACGGCTGCTCCAGACGTGTTTCCCGCGCCTGAGGCTGATGAATTCTTTCGAGGCCTGCAGGTGGCTCGGTAAGCGCCGGCAGCAAGCCGGCCTGAAGCACGGCGGTAATGGCCGCCTGCCTGCCGTGTACGCCCAGCTTCCGGCATGCGTTGTGCACGTGGAAATTGATCGTTCTTTCGGTCAGGCCCAGAATGACGCCCATTTCCCAGCTGGTTTTTCCAATGGCCGCCCATTGCAGGCATGTCAGCTCCCTTTTCGTCAGTGGTTTCATGTCGGCCTTGTAATTCTGTGGAATATTTTGATCAAATAGGAATGATTGTCATTATTATGTAATAAATGTATCAAACATTTTCATTTTGGTAAAATCGGGCTGGATAAAATCACGGCGGGCGTGAGCGGGCGCGGGGCGGGAAGGCCGGTCCGGCAGGCCGCGGTGGTAGAATCATTGCTCAAACACAGCGCCGATTTGCTTGATCTGCTTGCGGGCGCCTCATAAATCCAGCTAAAGAGGTCCATATGGCCGAACTTTCCGTACCCGATACTTCTTCCGCTATTCCCGCTTCCGTGGCCAGCGCCACGGCGCCCGGCGGCACTTCCGTCGGTTCAGTGGGGGTCGTCGCTCCCCAGTTCATTTCATTCACCGAGCCTCTTGCGCTGACCAGCGGCCAGGTGCTGCCCCGTTATGAGTTGGCGGTTGAAACCTATGGCACGCTCAACGAGCAGCGCAATAACGCGGTGTTGGTATGCCATGCGCTTAATGCTTCGCACCATGTGGCGGGCATTGCCGCCGACAATCCCAAGGATATTGGTTGGTGGGACAACATGGTGGGGCCGGGCAAGGCGGTGGATACCGACCGTTTCTTTGTCATTGGCGTCAATAATATTGGCTCGTGCTTTGGCTCCACAGGGCCGGCCAGCATCAATCCGGAAACGGGCAAGCCCTGGGGGGCCGCCTTTCCCATGCTGACCGTTGAGGACTGGGTTCGCGCCCAGGCGCGGTTGGCCGATCATTTCGGTATCGATAAGCTCGCGGCCGTCATGGGCGGTTCACTGGGCGGCATGCAGGCGCTCAGCTGGGCCATTACTTGTCCCGAGCGTGTCGAGCACTGTATTGTCGTTGCCAGCACGCCGCGATTGTCGGCGCAGAACATTGGCTTCAACGAAGTGGCGCGGCGGTCCATCATCAGCGATCCCGACTTCAATGGCGGCGACTATTACGCCAACAATACTGTTCCCAGGCATGGCCTGTCGGTGGCGCGCATGGTGGGCCACATTACCTATTTGTCTGATGACGATATGGCCGTGAAGTTTGGCCGCGCGCAGCGCGCGCCCGCCGACAACGGCGAGTTCCATTACGGCTACGGCGTCGAGTTCGAAGTCGAGTCCTACTTGCGTTATCAGGGCGAGAAGTTTTCGACCTATTTCGACGCCAACACATATTTGCTCATCACCCGCGCGTTGGATTACTTCGATCCGTCGCGCTGCCATGGCGGAGACCTGGCGCGCGCCCTGCAGGGGGTAAAGGCCGGTTTCCTGCTGGTATCGTTCAGCACCGACTGGCGCTTCCCGCCCGAGCGTTCACGCGAAATTGTCCGCGCTCTGCTCAAGAACCAGGTTCCGGTCACCTATGCAGAAATTGATGCTCCGCACGGCCACGATGCGTTTCTATTGGACGATGTCCGCTATCATGCGGTGGTCCAGGGGTACTACGATCGGGTCGCGGCCCAGTTGGGCCTGGGCGAGCGCAAACGCACCACGGGGGTGCTGGTATGAGCCAGCCAGCTGTTGCGCCACGGCATGTGCGCGCCGACCTGAAACGCATCGCCAGCTGGATAGCGCCGGACAGCAGGGTACTCGACCTGGGCTGTGGCGATGGCACCTTGCTGGCCTATCTGCAGCACAATAAGAACGTGGTGGGCGCCGGGGTCGAGCTGAATGACCAGCAGATGATCGCAGCGGTGCGGCGCGGGGTGCGGGTCATCCAGCAGAACCTGGAAGAAGGCCTGGCACTGTTCGACAGCCAGCAATTCGATACGGTGGTGCTGTCGCGCACACTGCAGTCCATGCACAACACCGAGCACATCCTGCGCGAGATGGCGCGGGTTGCGCGCTTTGGCATCGTGTCGTTTCCCAATTTCGGGTACTGGCCGCATGGCTGGTCGATTTTGCGCGGACGCATGCCGGTCACGGGGGAAATGCCTTACCAGTGGTTCGACACTCCCAATATCCACCTGTGCACGCTGAAAGATTTCGAAGATCTCGCCGGGTCGCTGCAACTGCGCATCACTCATCTGGCCACCTTCAACGGCAACAAAGAAGTTAAACTTCTGCCCAGTTGGCGCAGCACCCTGGCGGTGTATCGCTTCGAGTCCCCCAATCGACCAGAGGTTCCATTATCAGCTCCATGACCCGTGTTTATGCCAGCCCGCGAGTGATTCCACTGCTGGTGCTGGGCTTTGCCAGTGGTTTGCCGCTGGCCCTGACCAGCGGGACGCTGCAGGCATGGGCGACGGTCGATAATGTGTCGTTGCAGAATATCGGGTTCCTGACTCTGGTCGGCACGGCCTATACGCTCAAGTTTCTTTGGGCGCCGCTGGTGGACCGCTACGCGCCGCCGGTGCTGGGGCGGCGCCGCAGCTGGATCTTTTTTACACAGCTTCTGCTCGCGGCGTCGATTGCCGGCATGGGGCTGTTGTCGCCGGGCAGCAATCTGGGCCTGATGGCCGCCCTGGCGGTGCTGGTGGCTTTTCTGTCGGCCACGCAGGACATTGCCTTTGATGCCTACAGCACTGATGTGCTGCGCAAAGAAGAGAGGGCGGCCGGCGCGGCCGTCAAGGTGCTGGGCTATAGGCTGGCCATGATCGTATCGGGCGGTTTGGCATTGGTGCTGGCGGACCAGTGGCTGGGCTGGGGCAATATGTATTTTCTGATGGGCGGGTTCATGGCGGTATGCGCCATTGCCACGGTGTTGGCACCCGAGCCCGAGCAGGTGGCGCGCGCACCGCGTTCGCTGGCGCTGGCGGTGGTCGAGCCCATGGTGGAGTTCTTCAAGCGCCGGGGCGCCATCACGATTCTGTTGCTCATCGTGCTGTACAAGCTGGGCGATGCCTTTGCCGGCGCCCTATCGACCACCTTCCTGTTGCGCGGCGCCGGTTTCAGCGTGTCCGAAGTGGGCACCATCAACAAGGTGTTCGGCCTGGCGGCCACCATTATCGGCGCGCTGGCCGGCGGTTCCATCATGGCGCGGCTGGGCCTGTACCGCTCGCTGATGTGGTTCGGCCTTTTGCAGGCAGTATCCAATTTCGGCTATTGGGTACTGGCGGTGACGCCCCCGCATGTCTACTCCATGGCGCTGATCGTTGCGGTGGAAAATCTGTGTGGTGGTCTGGGAACGGCGGCATTCGTGGCCTTGCTGATGGCCTTATGCAAGCAGGAGTTCTCCGCGACTCAGTTTGCCTTGCTGTCGGCCCTGTCGGCAGTGGGGCGCACCTATCTTGCCGGCCCGCTGACGCCCCCGCTGGTGGAGTCCCTGGGTTGGCCGGGATTTTTTGTCATTACCGTGTTGATAGCATTGCCGGGCCTGATTCTGTTGCGTCTGCGCAAAGCGGAAATCGACGGCCTGGACGGAAGGGCATAATCATGTTGCTGGCTTTGTACCTGATCGCCATTACCGCGGAAGCCATGACGGCGGCGCTGGCCGCGGGGCGGCGCGACATGGATTGGGTTGGGGTGTCGATTATCGCCTGCGTTACGGCGCTGGGCGGCGGAACACTGCGCGATGTGGTACTGGGCCATTATCCCGTTACCTGGGTGCTGCATCCGGAATACCTGTGGATCACGGCGGGCGCCGCCTTGTTTACCGCGCTGGTCGCGCCGGTGATGCGGCGTTTGCGCAGCATTTTTCTATGGCTCGATGCCCTGGGGCTGGTTGTGTTCACGGTGATAGGCTGCCAGATTGCGCTGCGCATGGAGTTGCCCACCACAGTGGTGCTGATCAGCGGCATGATCACCGGTTGCGCCGGCGGCATGCTGCGCGATATCTTGTGCAACGATATTCCGCTTTTGCTGCGCAAGGAATTGTATGCCAGTGTTTCCGTCCTGACAGGGGCCTTGTTCCTGGGCGCACAGCACCTGGGCCTGAACCTGAACCTGTCCATGGTCGGTTCCATGATCCTGGGGCTGGCCTTGCGGATGCTGGCCTTGCATTACAACTGGCAGATGCCCAAATTCGTTTATCGTGACGAGTGGCGGTAGGGGCGCGGGCCGGCGGCTATAGCGTCCAGTCGTAATCGATGGTCAGCGGAGCGTGGTCGCTGAAGCGTTCTTCCTTGTAGATGGCGGCGTCTTTTGCCGTGGCGGCGATTTCCCGCGACGCGATTTGATAGTCGATGCGCCAGCCGACGTTCTTGGCCCAGGCCTGTCCGCGGTTGCTCCACCAGGTATAGGCCTCGCCGGTTGTGTCGGGGTACAGGCCCCGGTATACATCCGACCAGCCTATTTCATCGAAGACACGGGTCAGCCAGGCGCGTTCCTCGGGCAGGAAGCCACTGTTCTTCAGATTGCCTTTCCAGTTTTTCAGGTCGATTTCCTTGTGGGCGATATTCCAGTCGCCGCACAGAATCACTTGCCTGCCGCACCTGGCCAGTTCGTCCAGGTGCTTGAAAAAATGTTCCATGAACACATATTTTGCGGCTTGCCTGTGATCGCCGCTGGACCCGGAAGGCAGATAGACCGAAATGATGGATAAGCTGTCGTAAACCAGTTCCAGGTAGCGGCCTTCGGCGTCGATCTCGGGCACGCCTAGGCCCTGGATGACCTGCAGCGGTTGTTGGCGCGCATACAGGCCTACACCGCTGTATCCCTTTTTCTCGGCGTAGTGAAAGTAGCCGTAATAACCTTCCGGGTTCAGCATGTCCGCGGTCATGTTGTCGGCTTGCGCCTTCAGTTCCTGCATGCAGATGAAGTCGGCGTTTTGCCTGGCGACCCACTCAAGAAAGCCTTTGCTGACGGCCGAGCGGATCCCGTTGAGGTTGGCGGAAATAACACGAAGCATGGTGCGGGGCGTCTATAAGTCTGATGAAGCCCTGACTTTAACCCGAATCGATGCCATGGGGCGACTCGGGCGCGGGCGAAGCCTTGCTGCGTCAGGCCAGGGCACTAAGGCGGAGGTGCGAGACGGACAGGCCCGGATAGCCGGCCGCCACGACGGCGACCGGCTGCCGATCAAGACTTGCTGCGCGCGGCGTCGACGCTCCAGGGGCCGGGACCGGCGACAAAAATATACAGGAACACAAAGCAGAACAGCACGGCGGCTTCGCCGCCGTTCATGACGGGAAACAGCAGCATGCCTTTGCCCGCCACGTGGCCAATGAAGTAGGCGGCGGCGGTAAAGCCTGAAGCGATGAAGGCCGCGCCGCGGGTGAACAGGCCGATGATCAAGAGCACGCCGGCGATCAGTTCGATCAGGCCGGCAATGCCCATCAGGGAGAATATTTGCAGGCCTTCAATGGCATTTCCGGGAAAACCGAAGTACTTGCTGGTTCCGTGCCACAGCAGGCAGTAGCCGGCAACAATCCGCAGAATACTGAGTACGCGTGGCGTCCAGATGGTGCATGAGTGATTCATAATAATCCCCAGATAATGATGTGGTAGTACAAAAGTCCGCTTGAGTGCGGCGACGCGGAAAAACTGGATGGATACCAAGAATATGGACGCATGCCGCGCGGCTGGCGCCCATCACCTATAGCGGGGGAGTTTAATGGAATAACGTTAATAAATATACAGCCGCGGGATGTATCAATATTTCATCGATTTGCGCGGCAGGCAGATCGATTTTCCGGCCAGGCATTTGGCGGCTGGCGGTTATGCCCGATAATATCGGTTTTCCCATACCGTCTGAATCATGGCCGACACCTTCAATCGCATGGAGTTTGTGCGTTTTTCCCTGGACCAGGGCGTTTTGCGCTTTGGCAGTTTCAAAGTCAAATCGGGCCGGCTGAGCCCCTATTTCTTCAATGCCGGGCTTTTCAATACCGGGCGTTCGGCGGGGCGGTTGGCGCAGTTTTACGCGCAGGCCCTGATCGACTCCGGCATCGAGTTCAATATGCTGTTCGGCCCGGCCTACAAAGGGATTCCTTTGGCGGCAACCACGGCGGCGGCCCTGGCGGCCCATCCTTCGCTGGCGGACCGCGATGTGCCGTTTGCCTTCAACCGCAAAGAGGCCAAGGACCACGGCGAGGGCGGCATGCTGGTGGGTGCGCCGCTGCAGGGCAGGGTCGTGATCATCGACGATGTCATCACCGCCGGGACGTCGGTACGGGAGTCGGTGGACATCATTCGCCAGGCGGGCGCCGAACCCGCCGCGGTGCTGATTGCACTGGACCGCATGGAGCGCGCGGGCGCCGACGACGCCTTGTCGGCGCATTCGGCGGTACAGGATGTTGCCATGACCTATGGCATTCCCGTCGTCAGCATTGCGTCGCTGGCCGATATCATGGCGGTGCTGGAAGGCGATGATGCGCTGGCCGGGCACCGCGAGGCCGTAGCCGCCTACCGGGCCCGATACGGCGTTTAGTTTCTTCCGCCGCCGCTCTAGCCCAGCTTTTCTTTCAGCAGGTCATTGACCTGCTGCGGGTTGGCCTTGCCCCTGGCCGCTTTCATGACCTGGCCGACCAGCGAATTGAACGCTTTCTGCTTGCCGGCCCGGTATTCTTCCACGATGGCCGGATTGGCTGCCAGGACCTCGTCGATCATGGCTCCGATGGCGCCGCTGTCGCTGATCTGCTTCAGGCCGCGCGCTTCAATGATGGCATCGGGGTCGCCCTCGTGTTCCCCAGCCCACATGGCGCCGAATACATCGCGGGCCATTTTGTTGGAGATCGTGCCATCGATGATGCGTGCGATCAGGGCGGCCAGGCGTGCCGGGGTGACGGGGCTCTGGTCTGTGTCGAGTTCGTCGCGGTTGAGCGCGGCCGATAATTCTCCCAGCACCCAGTTGGCGGCCAGCTTGGCCTGGCCTTGCGGCAGCTGCCCCGCCACCGCCTCGAAGTAATCGGCGCTGGCGCGCGACATGGTCAGCTGTGCGGCATCGTAGGCGCTCAGGCCCAGCGCCTGTTGGAAACGGATGCGTTTCTGGGCCGGCAGCTCGGGCATGGAGTCCCTGACCCTTTCCACCCATTCGGGCTCGATCACCAGCGGAGGCAGATCGGGGTCGGGGAAATAGCGATAGTCGTGCGAGTCTTCCTTGCTGCGCATGCTGCGGGTTTCGTCCAGGTCTGAATCGTACAGGCGTGTTTCCTGCACCACCTTGCCGCCGTCTTCAATCAGTTCTATCTGGCGCCGGGCCTCGAACAGAATGGCGCGTTCAAGAAAGCGGAAAGAGTTGACGTTCTTGACCTCGGTGCGGGTGCCCAGGACGGAATCGCCCTTGCGGCGCACCGATACGTTGGCATCGCAGCGGAACGAGCCTTCCTGCATATTGCCGTCGCATATGCCCAGCCATACGACCAGGCCATGCAGGGCGCGGGCATATGCCACGGCTTCGGCGGCCGAGCGCATTTCGGGTTCGGAAACGATTTCCAGCAAAGGCGTGCCGGCCCGGTTCAGGTCGATGCCGGTAGAGGATTCGCCGTGTGGTCCGGTGAAGTTTTCGTGCAGGGACTTGCCCGCATCCTCTTCCAGGTGGGCGCGTGTGAGGTTGACCGTTTTTTCTTCGCCGTCGACGAAGAACGTGATGGATCCGCCTTGTACCACGGGAATTTCGAACTGGCTGATCTGGTAGTTCTTGGGCAAGTCGGGATAGAAATAGTTCTTGCGGGCAAAGATGGAACGGGGCGCGATATGGGCGCCCACCGCCAGGCCCAGGCGAATGGCGCGTTCGACCGCGCCTTTGTTCATGACCGGCAGGCTGCCGGGCAGCGCCATGTCGACCTCGTTGGCCTGAGTATTGGGCGCGGCGCCAAAGCGAGTGCTGCTATCAGAAAAAATCTTGGACTCGGTGGAAAGTTGCGTGTGCGTTTCCAGGCCGATGACGATTTCCCATTCCATTATTTCTGTTCCGGTTTGCGTTGATGCCAGTCGGTTGCCTGCTGGTAGCGGTCGGCCAGGGCAAGCAGTCGGCCCTCGTTGAAGTAGTTGCCGATGATCTGAAGCCCAATGGGCAGCGGCCGTTCGCTGCCGAAGCCGCAGGGCACGGACATGGCCGGCAGGCCCGCCAGGCTGATGCCCAGTGTGTAGATGTCGGCCAGCCAGTCGGCGATGGGGTCTTCGCGATTGTCGCCGATAGGCTTGGCAACGCTGGGGGTTACCGGCCCCATGATGACGTCGCATTGGCTGGAAAAAGCCTGCTGGAAATCGTTGACGATCATCCGGCGCACCCGCTGTGCCTGCAGGTAATAGGCATCGTAATACCCATGGGACAGCACATAGGTGCCGACCATGATGCGGCGCAGTACTTCGGCACCGAAGCCTTCGGTGCGCGAGCGGCTGGTCATTTCAGCCAGGTCGCCGTATTGGGCCGCGCGATGTCCGTAGCGCACACCGTCGTAGCGGGACAGGTTGCTGGATGCCTCGGCGGGCGCGATCACATAATACGTGGGGATGGACAGCTCGGTGCGGGGCAGTGAAATATCGACGCGCTCGGCGCCCAGCGATTCAAAGGTTTGCAGGGCCGCCCGTACGGCGTCGGCCACGTCGGGCGCCAGGCCGTCATTGAGGAATTCAACAGGCACGCCGATGCGCAGACCTTTGAGGGGCTGGCTGCCTGCGGCGTCGAATTGGGCGGCGGCGCGGTCGAAATCGGCACGAATGCGGCCGGGCTGGTTCGGGGCGTCGTCACAGTATTCAAGGCTGGTGGCGTCGCGCGGGTCGAAACCGGACATGGGGTCGAGCAGCTCAAGCAAGTCGCGGGCATGGCGCGCGAGGGGCCCGGCCTGGTCCAGGCTGGAGCCATAGGCCACCATGCCGTAGCGCGAAACTGTACCGTAGGTGGGCTTGATGCCGCTGACGCCGCATAGCGCCGCTGGCTGGCGCACCGAACCGCCCGTATCGGTGCCGGTGGCGCCAATGATCAGTCCGGCGGCGACGGCGGCGGCCGATCCGCCTGACGATCCGCCCGGGACGGCGGATGGATCCCAGGGATTGCGGACCGGACCGAACGCGGAGTTTTCGTTGCCCGAGCCCATGGCGAACTCGTCGCAGTTCAATTTGCCCAGCGAGACCGCGCCGGCCTGACCCAGGCGGCTGACCACGGTGGCATCGAAGGGGCTGACATACTGCGCGAGCATCTTGCTGGCGGCGGTCGTGCGCCAGCCCCGTGTGACGAAGACGTCTTTGTGCGCGATGGGTATGCCGGCCAGCACCGGCGCCTGGCCGCTGGCCAACTGCCGGTCGGCGGCGTCGGCCTGGGCCAGGGTCAGGTCGGGGTCGATATGCAGGAAGGCGTTCAGGTCGGCACGGGCCTGCACGGCTTCCAGGGCGCTGGCCGCCAGCTCGCGCGCACCGATCTTGCGACTGTGCAAGGCATCGCGCAATTGGGCGATGCTGTCGAATTCCGTATGAAGAGGCGTGCTTGACATTGTTTACTCGATTACCGTGGGAACCAGGAACAGGCCGTTGTCGTTCGCAGGGGCGTTGGCCATGAGCGCCGCGCGCTCTTCGAGCGTACGGGTGGCCGACGGCGCGTCGTCGCGCAGGCGCAGTCTGATATCCTGATGTGCCGCCAGCGGATGGGCCATGGGTTCGATGCCGGTCGTGTCGACCGCCTGCAATTGCGCGATAAGGCCCATGATGCCGTTCAGTTCATGCTGGGCGCGGGTGTTTTCGTCGGGCGAAAGTTCAATACGCGCGAGCCGCGCGATGCGGGCTACATCTTGCTCGGTAATTGCCATGGGTTCAATATAAGAGAGGGTTGCGGCCAGGATGCAAAAAGAAGTAAGCAGCGCTGCCTGCCGACTGGTTACAGGAAATAATATGCCGTCATTCGACCTTATCAGCCGACAATTATAAGTTATCATTGTCGGTTTAATTCGTTAGAGAATTTTCTGTGCGTCCGCTTGAGTGCCACGGCGGCCCTGAACTAACGAATTTCTTTCAATTTTTATATCACTGAGCGCCCATGTTCGGATTCCTTCGTAGTTATTTCTCCAGCGATATGGCGATCGACCTCGGTACCGCCAACACCTTGATTTACGTTCGTGGGAAGGGCATTGTGCTTGATGAGCCTTCGGTCGTCGCCATCCGTCACGACGGCGGGCCCAGCGGCAAGAAGATCATCCAGGCGGTTGGCCGCGAGGCCAAGCAGATGCTGGGCCGGGTACCTGGCAACATCGAGGCCATACGCCCCATGAAAGACGGCGTCATCGCCGATTTCACCGTCACCGAGCAAATGCTCAAGCAGTTCATACGCATGGTGCACCCGCGCAGCATGTTCGCCCCCAGCCCGCGCATTATCGTGTGTGTGCCTTGCGGCTCCACGCAGGTCGAGCGCCGCGCCATTCGCGAATCGGCGCTGGGCGCTGGCGCCAGCCAGGTCTACCTGATCGAAGAACCCATGGCCGCGGCCATAGGCGCCGGGCTGGCCGTGTCCGACGCCAGCGGCTCCATGGTGGTGGATATTGGCGGGGGCACAACGGAAGTGGCCATTATCTCCTTGGGCGGCATGGTCTACAAAGGCTCGGTGCGTGTCGGCGGCGACAAATTCGATGAAGCCATCATCAATTACATCCGCCGCAACTACGGCATGCTGATTGGCGAGCCCACGGCTGAACTCATCAAAAAGGAAATCGGTTCCGCGTTTCCTGGCTCCGAAATCCGGGAAATCGAAGTCAAGGGGCGGAATCTGTCGGAAGGCGTGCCGCGCAGCTTTACCGTTTCTTCCAATGAAATCCTGGAGTCGCTCACCGATCCGCTCAATCAGATCGTATCGGCCGTCAAGACCGCGCTCGAGCAGACTCCCCCCGAGCTGGGCGCCGACATCACCGACAAGGGCATCGCCCTGACCGGCGGCGGCGCGTTGCTGCACGATCTCGACCGTCTGTTGCAAGAAGAAACCGGCTTGCCCGTGGTGGTGGCGGAAGACCCCCTGACCTGCGTCGTCCGCGGCTGCGGCGAAGCGCTCGAACATCTCGAACGTCTGGGCACGGTATTTATTTACGATTAAATTTGGTTGGGTAAGAGGCCGGCGCCTTGTGGTGCGCGCCGGCCTTATCAAGGCGCAGGCGCATTAATCCATGCAAGAGTCAGGCACGATAAAGCTGTTCAAGCGCGGGCCCACTGCCGAATTCAGGCTGTTCGTATTCGTGCTGCTCTCGCTCGGCCTGCTTTTGGCCGATGCGCGCTGGCCTGTGCTCAACCCTGCCAGGCAGGCGATATCGGTCGTCATCTATCCGTTTCAGCGAGTCATGTTTGCGCCGCGCGATGCCATCGAGCATATCGGCAACTGGGCGGATGCCGCGGCGGTGGCGCGCACTGAAAAAGAGGCCATTCAACGCCAGCGTATCGAATTGGCGCAGATTTCCACGCATGCCGCGCAACTGGCCGCCGAGAACGAACAATTACGGCGCTTGCTTAGCGTGGCCGATGCGGTCGTCCAGCCTTCCGTGGCCGTCGAGGTGCTCTACGAGCCATCCAACGCGTTTTCGCATCATCTTATTTTCAACAAGGGCTCGGCCAGCGGTATACAGCCCGGCATGTCGGTGATTGACGAAGGCGGCGTCGTGGGACAAATTGTGCGGGTAACGCCATTTACATCCGAGGCGGCCCTGCTGACGGACGACAAGGTGTCCATTCCGGTGCAGGTTCTGCGCAATGGCTTGCGCCTCATCGCCTTTGGCGGCAATATGTCCGGCAAGGTCGAGGTGCGCTATCTGACCGCCAATGTCGACCTGGCCGCCGGCGACACGCTGATCACCAGTGGTATTGGCGGCTTGTTCCCGGCAGGCCTGTCGGTAGCCACCGTCGACCGTGTCGAGCGCGATGCCGCATCCGGCTTCGCCCTGGCGGTTGCAACACCCTTGTCGCATCCCGAGCGCCACCGTCACTTCCTGGTCCTTCGGGTCGATATTCCCACCCAGGAAACCCCCGAAGAGAGGCCGCATGGTTGGCAAGCCGAATAATCGCACATTGGCAACTGGCCGGCCGTCATCTCTGAGCGCCCTGCAGCCCATCGATACGTCGCCCTTCAAGCAGCCGTCCGGACTGTTGTTCATCTGGTTCACCATTTTGCTGGTCTGGATGCTTTCCCTGCTGCCCTGGCGCCTGTGGCAGCCCGCCCCCGACCTGCTCCTGCTGGTCATCGCTTTCTGGTGCATGCATGAGCCGCAGCGGGTTACCATGCTTTCCGCCTTCGTCTTCGGGCTGTTCATGGACGTGCATGATGCGGCCTTGCTGGGCGGCCAGGCCCTGACCTATACCCTGGTTGCCTATGGCGCGCTGGTGCTGCGGCGGCGCCTGCAGCGGTTCGATTCCATCATACAGGCCATACACATGCTGCCGGTGTTCGTGCTGGCCGAGGCGGTCAGCCGGTTTATTTATGTCTGGCTGTCGGGCGAATGGGCCGGCTGGTCATGGCTATGGTCGGCGTTGTTTACCGCGGCGCTTTGGCCGCTGGCCGATATATTGCTGCATATGCCGCAGCGCCGGCTGGACGATACGGACGCGGGCGCCGTATGACTGCCGCATAGCCAGGCCCAGCGATGTTTGAATTCAAGAAGACCACCCATCATCTGAAAAGGCGCGTGCTGATACGCGTTGTGATAGCGGGTGTCTTTGCCGCCCTGTGCTTTGGAGGGCTTGCGGCGCGGCTTTGGTATCTGCAGGTGGTCCGCTACGAGGGGCTTGCGGCGCGTGCCGACCAGAACCGGATTGCCGTCGTGCCCATACCGCCCCGGCGGGGCGAGATCGTCGATCGCAACGGCACGGTGCTGGCCAGAAATTACCGCGACTACACGCTGTCCATCATTCCGGCCAACGTCAAGGTCAATATGGAGGAAATGCTGGATGATCTGGGACAGCTGGTTTATTTGAGCCCCAGCGATCGCCGGCGATTTTTCCAGAACCTGAATCAAAGCGGGCGCTATGCCTCGGTGCTGTTGCGCAACAATCTGAATGATACCGAGGCGTCATGGTTTGCGGCGCACGCCTACAAATTCCCGGGTGTCGAACTCAGCGCCCGATGGGTGCGCGAGTACCCCGAAGGGGAAGCGGCGGCGCATGTATTGGGGTATGTGGGCCGTATTTCAGAGGCCGACCTCGAGGAACTGGAAAAGGAAGGCAGGTCTGGCAATTACCGCGGCAGCAACATCATTGGCAAAAAAGGTATAGAAAAGACCTGGGAAGAAACCTTGCATGGGCGCACCGGTGTCGAAGAGGTCGAAGTGACCGCGACGGGACGCCCGGTGCGCACCCTCAGCCGCATCGACCCGGTTCCGGGTTCGGACCTGGTTCTGTCCATCGATATCGGCCTGCAGAAAGCGGCCGAAGCGGAGTTTGCCGGCCGGCGCGGCGCCCTGGTGGCGATAGAGCCTGAAACCGGCGAAGTGCTGGCTTTTGTGTCCGCCCCTTCGTTTGATCCCAATTTGTTCATCGACGGCATAGACGTCGAGAACTGGCGCAAGCTGAATGAGTCGCCCGATCACCCCTTGATCAACCGGCCCCTGTACGGCACCTACCCAATTGGTTCCACCTATAAGCCGTTTGTTGCGCTGGCCGCGCTCGAACTGGGCAAGCGCAGCGCCGCCGAGCGCATTCCCGATCCGGGCTATTTCGAGCTGGGCGGGCAGCGTTTCCGCAATGCCGGCAGCGCGGCCTATGGCCCCACCAACATGCACCGCGCCATCGTGGTGTCGTCCGATACCTATTTCTATTCCCTGGGGCCTGAAATCGGTGTCAATGCCTTGCACGACTTCAGCCAGCAGTTCGGCTTTGGCCAGCTTACCGGCATCGACCTGGATGGCGAACGCCGGGGCATACTGCCTTCCACGGAATGGAAGCGCAAGGCCTACAAGAAGCCCGAGCAGCAGCGCTGGTATGCCGGCGAAACGGTGTCGGTGGCGGTGGGCCAGGGCTACAACTCCTTCACGCTGCTGCAACTCGCGCAGGCGACCTCGGTGCTGGCCAATGGGGGCGCCTACATGAAGCCGCATGTGGTCAGCCTGGTCGAGAATCCCCATACGGGCAAGGCCATACGTACCGTCACCGCGCCATCGCACACCATTCCCCTGAAACCCGAGCATCTGGCGATAATCGGTGATGCCATGGCCGATGTGCTGCGCACCGGTACTGCGCGGCGGGCCTTTGCTGGTGCCGAGTACCAGGCCGCCGGCAAAACCGGCACTGCTCAGGTCTACAGCCTTCGAGGCGCAAAGTACAAAGCCAGCGAGATCGACGAGCGTTTGCGCGACCATGCCCTGTTCATGGCCTATGCGCCCAAGGAAAACCCCAGGATTGCGCTGGCACTGATCGTGGAGAACAGCGGCTGGGGCGCGACGATTGCGGCGCCCATAGCCCGCAGGGTGTTCGACTACTGGCTGTCGCCCGAGCGCCTCGCCACGGAGCGCCGGTCGCTCGATGCGATGCTGTCGGACGAGGTGGCGCCAGAGCTGGACGAAGAGGGAGCGCATGGCGAATCGGAAGACGCCATGGTTCGCCCGGAAGACTTGCCTCCCGCCGATGAATCCGACGCGCAGGCGCTCCACGCGCAGCCGCGCGCGCTTGCCGGACGCGTCCGGCCCGGTCCCGGGGGCGGTTGATGAAGCGCATCGTGCAATGGCTGATCAAGGCCGTGACCGCATTCGACTGGCCCTTGTTGGCCCTGCTCGTATTGATGACTGTATTGGGCATGACGGTCATGCACTCCGCTGTTGGCGGCACCGATTGGCGCTTTGCCGATCAGTCGCGCAACTTCCTGCTGGCATTTGTATTCATGTGGGGCGCGGCCTTGCTGCCGCCCCCACTGTTGATGCGGCTGGCTCCTTACTTTTATGTGCTGGGCGTTACCCTGCTGCTGGGCGTAGAGTTTTTTGGCGAAACCAGCAAGGGGGCGACGCGCTGGCTGAACCTGGGCGTGGTACGCATACAGCCGTCTGAAATGCTGAAAATTTCCGTACCCATGATGCTGGCCTGGTATTTTCATCGTAACCAGGGCCGGCTGCGGGTGCTGGATTTCTTTGTGGCGGGCGCTCTGCTGGCCATCCCTTTTGGGCTGATCGTGTTGCAGCCGGATCTGGGCACGGCACTGCTGGTGTTCGCCTCGGGTTTCTGCGTCATCTACTTTGGGGGGCTGTCGTTCAAGCTGTTGGCGCCAACGGCGCTTGCCATTGTGCTGGGTTTGGGAACGCTGGTGTATTACGAAACCGACATCTGCCAGCCCGACGTCGACTGGGTGCTCCTGCACGAATACCAGAAGTACAGGGTGTGCACCTTGCTGGATCCCAGCACCGATCCGTTGGGCAAGGGTTTTCACACCATACAGTCGATGATAGCGGTGGGGTCGGGCGGCGTTTACGGCAAGGGCTACATGATGGGTACGCAAACCCATCTGGATTTCATCCCCGAGCGGACCACCGATTTCGTCTTTGCCGTCTATGCCGAAGAATTCGGTTTTTACGGCAGCGTCATGCTCCTGGTGCTTTACGGGCTGCTGATCGTACGGGGGCTGGCCATTGCGGTGCGCGCGCATACGCAGTTCGGCCGGCTGCTGGCCGGCGCCATGTCCATGATGTTTTTTGTCTATGTCTTCGTCAATGTGGGGATGGTCACGGGGATTCTTCCGGTGGTGGGCGTTCCTCTGCCTTTCATGAGTTATGGCGGAACCGCACTGTTGACGCTGGGCATCGCCTGCGGAATTCTGATGAGCATCAGTCGCTACCGGCCGGTGCGAAGCTAGCCGGAAACAGGCCCTCGAGTATCTTTCTGACGGGGGCCGGCAGGGCGGTGGCGGCCAGGTCGGCCAGGCCGATCCAGCGCTGCGCCGGTCCAGGCTCTGCCAGTCGCGTCGTGTCGCACGACAGATACCATGGTTCGATATGCAGCCTGAAGTGCGTGAACACGTGAACAAGGCTGGCCATTTTTTGCGGCGGTGTTTGCCGTGAGCCCCAGTGGCGACAGGCGGCCATCAGCGCATCGTCGTCATGGTATAGCGGCAGGCTCCACAAACCACCCCAGATCCCGGGCGAAGCCTGCTTTTCCAGCAGAATATGGCCGTCGCGGTTGGCGACCAGCATATTGCACTGTCTTTCGGGGCTGGCTTTCTTCTTCCTGGGTGTGGGCAGCTCGTGCTGCCGGCCCGTTTTGCGGGCGTAGCAGCGCTCTTGCAGCGGGCAGCGCCCGCAGTCGGGCCGGCCGCGCGTACAGCATTGCGAGCCCAGGTCCATCAGGCCTTGCGTGTAGGCCACCATATCCAGTTTGCGAGGCGCTGCATCCAGCACGGCTTCGGCGGCGCGCCATAGCGCCAGTTCGGTGGCGCGTTCGCTGGTGGCGCCTTCAATGCCGAAATAGCGCGTGAAAACCCGTTTTACGTTGCCGTCCATGATGGGACTGCGCTCGCCATAGGCGAAGGCGGCGATGGCGGCCGCGGTGGAGCGTCCGATGCCAGGCAGGGTGGCTATGTTTTCCGAATTTCCCGGAAACTGTCCGCCCCAGTCGGAGCAAAGCACTTGCGCGCAGCGATGCAGGTTGCGGGCCCGGGCGTAATAGCCCAGCCCTGCCCAATACGGCATGACCTCGTCCTGGCTGGCGGCCGCCAAGGTGCCGATGTCGGGAAAGCGCGACAGGAATCGCTGGTAATAGCCGATGACGGTGGCAACCTGCGTTTGCTGCAGCATGATCTCGGACAGCCAGATGCGGTAGGGGTCATGCGTTCCCTGCCAGGGCAGGTGATGTCGGCCATGCGCTTTTTGCCAGGCGATGACGGTGTCGGTAAAGGCGGGAATGTCCGGGGCACTGTTCAGCAAGGTCAGAACCTGGTGTTTCGGGTGACTGACCAGCGGGCCGACAGGGCAGCCAGTATCGCTACCACGACGACCGCCAGCAACAGGCTCAGGCCATCGGGAAGCCGCAGCGAGAAATGCGTACCGTACTGGCTGGCCAGGCGCGCCAATGCCGCATTGATCGGCTGCAGCGACAAGGCAGCCAGGCCAATGGCCACCACGCTGGCCACGACCCCCGTGACCGCGCCCAGATACAGGAAGGGCCGCCGCACGAACGACTCGGTGGCGCCCACAAGGCGGGCCACGCCGATTTCTTCGCGCTGAGTCAGTGCCTGCATGCGCACGGTGTTGAAGACCGTGGCCAGCACCACCAGCGCAACGCCGATGGCCAGCATTCCCAGGCCTATCCGTATGAAACGAAGCATAGCTTCCAGGCGTCTGACCCAGTCGCTGTCAAGCTGTACCGAGTCCACCTGGGCCAGGGCGCGCCATTCTTGGGCCAGTTCGCTGGCATGCTGCGCCAATTCGGGGGTGTCGCGCAGCGTGACAATGATGGCATCGGGCAGGGGATTGCCGGGCAAAACGGCCAGTGCGTCGCTCCAGGACGGGTTGGCCTGGAGGGTATCCAGGGCCTGCTCGCGCGTGACCACCCGGGTGGTCAGAATGGCCTCGCCCCGAGTATTCTGCAACTGCTGGGCGAGCTCCGCGACATCCGTCTGGGAGGTGGCGGGATTTATGAACAGGGTCAGCTCGGGCGAGACTGGTATTTGCCGGGCAAGAGGTTGCGCCGATACCAGCACCGATGCGGCAATGATGGGAATGGCCAGCGTCAGTCCGATGACCAGAATATTCGACAGTGACGAAAACGGTTGCGCCAACAGGCGCCGCAGGGCGACCAGTAGCGCGTATCGATGTTGCCGCAGCCAGCGCCTCATGGGTGGACTCCTTGCGTGTCGGAAAACCGGCCTGCATCGATGCGCAGGGTGCGGGTTGCGTAGGTCGCCATCAGGGCGCGGTCGTGCGAAGCGATCAGGGTGGTGACGCCCACCCGGTTGAAGTCCCGGAAGACCTCCATGATTTTGCGCGCGCTTTCTTCATCGAGGTTGGCGGTGGGTTCGTCGGCAATCAGTATTGCCGGGCGGTTCACGATGGCGCGGGCAATGGCCAGGCGCTGTTGTTCGCCTCCGGACATCTCGACGGGGTTCAGGTCTTCCTTGCCCGACAGGCCGACCTTTTCCATGGCGGCGCGCGCGCGGGTGCCGGCCAGGCGGGTGTCCAGCCCGGTTACCGCCAAAGGCAGCAGCACGTTGTTGATGGCGTTGCGGTCGTATAAAAGATGCATGTCTTGCAAAATGACGCCGACCGCCCGCCTCAAGTAGGGGCGGGCACGGCCAGGCATTTTATCGATACGGTGGCCATTCACATGCACCGACCCGCGGCTGGGGGGCTCCAGGCCGCCGATCAGTTTCAGCAGCGTTGATTTGCCCGCGCCCGACGGACCCGAGACGAAAATGAACTCGCCCGGTTCGATGCGGAAGTTGATGTCGGCCAGGATGTTCCGGCCGCGGCCATACGATTTGAACACGTGCTGAAATTCGATCATGAGGCAATAATAGGTGGTCTTGAAAGCATCGGTCAGGTGTTACAAAGCATGTCACGAGGGATATCCCCCATGTTGTAAATGGCATCCACCAGCTACGATTCCTTCGCTGACGGCCAATAGCGATTGTATGCCGTGAACATCAATTCGAACTGAAACGGAAGGGACAACCATGAAACTAATTAAAGCAGCCGCCTTGGGCGCTTCGCTGTTTTTCGTTGCGGCGGCATCGCACGCGGGCGAAACTTTCGATGCCGTCAAAAAGAAGGGTTTTGTGCAGTGTGGCACACACACCGGCCTTCCCGGGTTTTCCATTGCCGACAGCAAAGGGGAATGGAGCGGCATCGATATCGATCTGTGCAAAGGGATCGCCGCCATGATGTTTGGCGACGCCACCAAATTCAAGACAACGCCGGTCACCACCCAGCAGCGCTTCACGGCGCTGCAGTCGGGCGAGATCGACGTCCTTACGCGCAACACCACCGCCACCCTGACGCGCGATACGACCCTGGGCCTGATGAGCGCCGGCGTCAACTATTATGACAGCCAGGGCATCATGGTCAGCAAGGAACTGGGCGTCAAGAGTGCCAAGGAACTCAGCGGCGCCGCAGTCTGCGTGCAGCCGGGCACCACCACCGAACTGAATCTGGCCGACTGGTTCCGCTCCAACAATCTTGAATTCAAGCCGGTGGTCATCAACAGCCCCGATGAAGCCATGCGCTCGTATGTGGCCGGTCGCTGCGATGCCTTCACAACCGACAAATCGGGCCTGGCAACCATACGCACCACCCTCAACAACCCTGACGACCACCTCATTCTGCCCGAAGACTTTTCCAAGGAGCCGCTGGGCCCCATGGTGCGCCAGGGCGACGACCCCTGGTTCATGGTGGTGCGCTGGACGCTCAATGCCATGCTGGAAGCCGAAGAGTACGGCATTACATCCCAGAATGTCGACGAGATGCTTAAAAGCTCCAACCCCAATATCCAGCGCATTCTGGGTGTGACGGGCGAAATGGGCAAGGGCTTGGGGCTTGATAACAAATGGGCCTACAACATCATCAAGCAGGTGGGCAATTATGGCGAATCCTTCGAGCGCAATATCGGCGCGGGTTCGGCCATGAAGCTCGAGCGCGGCATCAATGCGCAATGGCAGGACGGCGGCCTGATGTATGGCTGGCCCATCCGCTAAGCCTCATCGCGGCCGGGGCAACCCGGGCCGGGCCCTGCGCCCGGTCGGGCCCGGGCAAGGGGAAGCGCTGCGTCAGGCTCCCCTCATGGTTTGACTTCTATGACGAATAAAACACCTGCTATCCAGGCGCCCAGGCGGCGCCTGTCCTGGAATGACCCGGGCGTCCGGTCACTGATCTATCAAGTGCTTATATTGGGTACCGTGGGCCTGGGGGTCTGGTACCTGGTCTCCAACACGCTGCATAATCTGGCGGTGCGCAATATTTCCACCGGCTTCGCTTTTCTGCACCGCGAAGCCGGCTTTGCCATAGGCGAGTCCGTCATCGACTACACGCCCGCCGACACCTACGGCCGCGCCATCTGGGTGGGCATACTGAATACCCTGCGCGTTTCCGTGGCCGGCATTATTGCGGCCACCTTGCTCGGCACCGTGCTGGGCATTGCGCGCCTGTCGAAGAACTGGCTGGTTTCACGGGTTGCCAGCATCTATATCGAAGTCATGCGCAATATACCGTTATTGCTGCAACTGTTCTTCTGGTACGCCATCATCACCGAGGTCATGCCGGGGCCGCGCGATGCGCTCAACCCGGTGCCGGGCGTCTTCATTTCCAACCGCGGCCTGAAGATACCATCGCTGCAGGGCGATGCGCTCGACTGGATATTCGCCGGGCTGGGCCTGGCCATTCTCGCCATCGTGGTGCTGGGCCACTGGGCCAAGCGGCGCCAGGAAGCCACGGGCATCATTTTCCCGCTGGTGCGGGTGGCGCTCGCGCTGCTTATTGCCCTGCCGGTGGCGGGCTGGCTGATCAGCGGCGCTTCGCTTTCGCTTGAAATGCCGGCTCTCAAGGGTTTCAATTTCTCGGGAGGCATTACGCTGTCGCCCGAGTTCGCGGCGTTGCTTGCCGGGCTGATCATCTATACGTCGGCATTCGTCGCCGAGGTTGTGCGCTCGGGCATACAGTCGGTCAATGTGGGACAGTGGGAAGCGGCCGAAGCCATCGGCCTGCCGCGCCGCCGCCTGCTGCGCCTGGTCATTCTGCCGCAGGCGCTGCGGGTTATTGTTCCGCCCATGACCAGCCAGTACCTGAACCTCACCAAGAACAGTTCCCTGGCGGTGGCCATTGGCTATCCCGATATTGTCTCGGTGGTCAATACCACGCTCAATCAGACAGGCCAGGCCATCGAGGGCATTCTCATCATCATGGCGGCGTACCTGACGGTCAGCCTGTCCATTTCGATATTCATGAACTGGTACAACAAGCGCATCGCGCTGGTGGAGCGCTGAAATGAGCACGACTACCCCCACCGCGCAAAGCCTGCCGCCGCCGCGTGTCCATCAGGGCGTGCTGGGCTGGCTGCGCGCCAGTCTGTTTTCCTCGCCGCTGAATACGCTGCTTACCGTCCTGGTGGCCTGGTTGCTGCTCATGTCGGTTCCCGCCATGGTCGAGTGGCTCTTCATACGCGCCAACTTCAGCGCCCAGAACGCCCAGGAGTGCCGCGAATCCGGTGGCGCTTGCTGGGCATTCATCGCCGAGAAACACCGGCTCATCCTGTTTGGCGTTTATCCCTACGACGAGCAATGGCGTCCGCTGCTGGCCAGCATCATTCTCATCGCCGTCATCGTCTGCAGCTGCATCCGCTGGTTCTGGCGGCCTTTCCTGGGTGTGATCTGGATTGTCGCGCTGGTAGCGGTGGGTATTCTGATGTGGGGAGGGGTATTCGGGCTGTCCCACGTCGAAAACTCCCGCTGGGGCGGCTTGCCCCTGACCCTGATCCTGGCCACCTTCGGCATTGCCGCGGCCTTTCCGTTCGGCTTGCTGCTGGCCTTGGGCCGGCGCTCGCACATGCCGGCCGTCAGGGCTTTGTGCGTGGTCTATATCGAGCTGATTCGGGGTGTGCCTCTGATCAGCCTGCTGTTCATGTCGTCGGTCATGCTGCCTTTGTTCCTGCCCGAGGGTTTCAGCATAGACAAGCTCCTGCGCGCGCAGATAGCCATTATTCTGTTTGCGGCGGCCTATATTGCTGAAACCGTGCGCGGCGGCCTGCAGGCCATACCCAAGGGGCAGTACGAAGGGGCCGATTCAATAGGCCTGAGCTATTGGCAGCAGATGCGCAAGATCATCCTGCCCCAGGCCCTGAAGGTGGTGATTCCGCCGCTGGTCGGTATTTTCATTTCCTTATTCAAAGATACGTCCCTGGTGGTCATCATCGGTATCTTCGACTTGACCCAGGCGGCCAAGACGGCTGTGGCCGACGCGGCGTGGCGCGGCTTCAGCACCGAGGCGTATCTGTTCATTGCATTCATTTATTTCATTTTCTGCTATTCGATTTCCCGCTACAGCCAATCGCTCGAAAAGCATTTGCAGACTGGGCACCAGCGGTGATCAATACGGCGCCCGCAATAATGCGGGCGTGGCGACAACAAGGAGTACGGGCATGCCAGAGGCCATTATTCGCATGGCGGATGTCAACAAGTGGTACGGTCAGTTTCATGTGCTGCGCAATATCAATCTGAATGTCGCGCCCAGCGAGCGTATCGTCATTTGCGGTCCTTCCGGATCAGGCAAGTCGACCATGATCCGCTGCATCAACCGGCTGGAAGAACACCAGCAAGGCAGTATCGTGGTTGACGGCACCGAGCTCACCAATGATCTGAAACAGATAGAAACTATCCGGCGCGATGTGGGCATGGTCTTTCAGCATTTCAATCTGTTCCCCCATCTGACGGTGCTCGAGAATCTGACGCTGGGCCCGATCTGGGTCCTGAAGAAATCCAAGGCCGAGGCCGAAGCGGCCGCCATGAAGTACCTAGAACGCGTGCGCATTCCCGAGCAGGCGTCCAAGTATCCCGGCCAGCTTTCGGGCGGCCAGCAGCAGCGCGTGGCTATTGCCCGTTCTTTGTGCATGAATCCCAAAATCATGCTGTTCGACGAGCCCACCTCGGCGCTGGATCCGGAAATGGTCAAGGAAGTGCTGGATGTCATGGTCAGCCTAGCCGAAGAAAGCGGCATGACCATGCTGTGCGTAACGCATGAAATGGGGTTCGCGCGCAAAGTGGCCGACCGCGTCATTTTCATGGATCAGGGCGAAATCATCGAAGAAAATACACCTGACGCCTTTTTTGACAGCCCTCAAAGCGATCGTACTAAACTCTTTCTGAGCCAGATTCTGCACTAAAGCGCGTTAATTTGGTGTACGGTTCGACTTTTGTTCAATTCATAACTAGGTGCTTTGTATGTTTTCCGGCCTTAAATCCCTTACGTCCGCCGCCGGCGCCCTTGCCGCCAGCCTGGCCCTGACCGCTGTTGCCGCGCCTGCGGCCGCCGAAGAAAACTTTCCGTCCAAACCCATACAGTTCATCGTGCCCTACGCCGCCGGCGGCCCGCTCGACGGTATGGCGCGTCTGCTGGCTGAAAAGGCCAAAGACGACCTTGGCACGATCGTCGTTGAAAACAAGCCCGGCGCGGGCGGCAATATCGGCGCCGGCGTCGCCGCCAAGGCCAAGCCTGATGGCTACACCCTCATGATGGGGGCGGTGGCCATCAATGCCATCAATCCCTGGCTCTACGAAAAGCTGCCCTTCGACCCTGTTACCAGTTTTGAACCCATCGTGCTGGTGGCGTCGGTGCCGAATGTGCTGATTCTGAACAGCGAGTTCGCTTCCGGCAACAACATCAATACTGTGCAAGATCTTGTGGCCTATGCCAGCAAGAACCCCGGCATGCTGAATTTCGGTTCCGGCGGCAATGGCAGCGCGGGCCACCTGGCCGGAGAACTGCTGAACGTGCGCGCCGATATCAATACGGTGCATGTGCCTTACGCCGGCGCGGCGCCCGCCAAGATGGCCCTGATGGCCGGGCAGACCAATTTCATGTTCGACAATCTGGCCTCGGCCGCGTCGTTGATCAAAGACAACAAGGTCAAGGCATTGGCGGTCACCACGGCCGACCAATCCTCGATTTTCCCTAACCTGCCCACCATGCAGCAAGAAGGCGTCAATAATTTCGACATCGGTACCTGGTTCGGGGTGTTCGCCACGGGCGGCACTCCCAAGGCGGTTGTCGATACCTTGCACGCGGCCTATGCCAAGGCCCTGCGTGATCCCGACGTGCGCAAGAACCTGCTGACCATGGGGTCAGACACGGAACCCGGAACGCCGGAAGATCTCGCCGCCCTGGTCAAGGCCGATTTGGCCAAGTACAAGGAAATCGTCGAAGTTTCGGGCGCCAAGCTGTTCTGATTCCCGGGCGGTAACCAACCCGGGCGCAAAATTGGCGGGCCTTTACAGCCCGCCCGAGCACTGTATGACCGAGCCGGTCATATATGAAGCGGCCGGCGATAGCAACCACACCACGGCCTCGGCAATTTCTTCCGGCCGGGCCAGCCGGCCCATGGGTATTTTGGGCGCGACGCGTTCGGGGCGGCCCGGTTCACCCGCCGCGGCGTGGATCTCGGTCAGGGTGGAGCCTGGTGAAACGCCGCATACGCGCACGCCGCTGCCGGCCACTTCGCGCGCCAGCCCCAGGGTAAAGGCGTCCACCGCCGCCTTGCTGGCGGCGTAATGGATATATTCATTGGGGCTGCCGGTGCGGGCGGCCACTGACGACACATTAACGATGACCCCGTTCGAGCCATTACGGGCAAAGCACTCCAGTGCCTGGCGCGAGCATTGCATGACGCCGAACACATTGACCTGAAACACCCGCTCTATGGTGGCGTCGGTGGTCCGGGAAAACGGGCCTATGGGCCCCGTGATGCCGGTATTGTTGACCAAGGCAGTCAGCGGGCCCAGATGTTGTTCTGTTTCCTGGAACAGGCGGGGGATATCGTCGGGTCGGCCAACGTCGCCCTGAACCGTGACCGCCTTGCGGCCATGCTGCCTGACCGCCTGGGCCACGCTGTCCGCGGCGGCGGCATCCTTGAGATAGTTGATGGCGACGTTGAAGCCGTCGCGAGCGGCGGCAATGGCCGTGGCTGCGCCTATGCCACGGCTGGCGCCGGTGATCAGAACGGTGGGCTCATTAAGCGCCATGATGTCTCCTGGTTTCTGTTTCAGGAATATTATGCTTTAAACCGGCGCGGCGGATGTTCAGAACTTGTAGCTTAGTCCAGTGCTGACGCTGCGTCTGTTGCCAGACAGCCGTAGCGTGCCGACCGCCATGCTCAGTGCAAGGCGCCGGAAGCGAACAGGAGTGGTTGACATGCTCTTCGCTAAGGAGTTGCTATTGACGGTGTTACCAGTGCAGATAAAGCATTGCCTTGGCAAGCAGGACGATGGCTATCATGTGACAGAAAACGCTAAGGTGGATGTACTTGAAATGTATGGAGCGCAGCCTTCCTCTGCGGCCCAGTGTCATGGCCGTCAGGAAATGGCCGAATACGCTCAGGGCAAGCACGATCTTGATGGTCAGCAACAAGCCGAAACTGCTGGAAAATGGGTGGGCCAGGGCGGCCCGGTGATGCCATGCCATGGCTGCGCCGGCGCTGTACAGCACCAGCAATACCCAAGGCATCAGGCGGCGCGCCCGGGTTGCTATGGCGACTTCAATGGTGCGCATTGTGTCGCGCGGCACATGCTTGCGCACGCCTTCCAGAATGAGTACTTCGAAGAACACGGCACCTATGAATATCAGGGCGGCGAACAGGTGCAGGGTCAGAAGCACGGGATAGCTCATGAGTTGAGTTCCTGAATAGTGTTGACAGCCCCTAAGCAGGGTGCGGTGCCGAAGAGTTTGCCAGATCGGCACGCAGGATTTAACCAGTAACGATTCTCAATCTCAAATAATCGCATTATTTTGGTTTGCCATCCATGATGCAGATCAAGATTTTCAGGTCGCTTGGCGTGGCGGCGGCGCGGCGGAACATGAAGCAGGCGACGTGGTGCCCACAAGGATGTAAACTTACTGCCTTGATCCGGTCCGGCGGACAATGCCGGGCATTTGTCCATCTGTCTCCATGCAAGGAAGGTAATGAGTTCGTCCAAACGTCTGCGGTCCGCAAATATCACCCAGGGTCCAGCCCGCGCGCCTAATCGTTCCATGTACTACGCCCTGGGCTACAAAGAAGAAGACTTCAGCAAGCCCATGGTGGGCGTGGCCAACGGACACAGCACCATCACACCCTGTAACAGTGGCTTGCAGAAGCTGGCCGACGCGGCCATCGAGGCCATCGAGGCCTCGGGCGGCAATGCCCAGGTCTTCGGCACGCCCACCATTTCCGACGGCATGGCCATGGGCACGGAAGGGATGAAGTATTCCCTGGTCTCGCGCGAGGTCATTGCCGACTGCGTGGAAACCTGCGTACAGGGACAATGGATGGACGGCGTGGTCGTCATCGGCGGCTGCGACAAGAACATGCCAGGCGGCATGATGGGCATGCTGCGTGCCAACGTGCCCGCCATCTATGTCTACGGCGGCACCATTCTTCCAGGGCGCCTGAATAACAAAGACCTGAATATTGTCAGTGTGTTCGAGGCGGTTGGCGAAAATGCGGCGGGCCGCATGAGCGACCACGAACTCAAGCAGATCGAACTGCATGCGATTCCCGGTCCGGGCTCCTGCGGCGGCATGTACACCGCCAATACCATGAGCTCCGCCTTCGAGGCGCTGGGCATGAGCCTGCCGTACTCGTCCACCATGGCCAATGTGCACGACGAGAAAGAACAATCGGCGGCGGAATCGGCCCGCGTGCTGCTCAAGGCCATCGAACAGGACCTCAAGCCGCGCGATATCGTGACGCGCAAATCCATCGAAAATGCGGTCAGCGTGGTCATGGCCACTGGCGGATCGACCAATGCGGTCCTGCATATCCTGGCCATCGCGCATGCGGCGGGGGTTGAATGGACGATAGACGATTTCGAGCGGGTGCGTCAGCGCGTGCCGGTGATTTGCGATCTCAAGCCCAGCGGCCACTATCTGGCGGTCGATTTCCACAAGGCGGGCGGCGTGCCGCAAGTCATGAAAATCCTGCTGAACGCGGGGCTGATCAATGGCGACTGCATCACCATCACCGGGCAGACGATTGCCGAACAGCTGGCCAATATACCCGACACGCCCAGCGCCGATCAGAACGTGATCTTCACCATCGACAAGGCCTTGTACAAGCAGGGCCATCTGGCCATACTCAAGGGCAACCTGTCGCCGGAGGGCGCCGTGGCCAAGATCACGGGCCTGAAGAACCCTGTCATCACCGGCCCAGCCCGTGTGTTTGACGATGAACAGTCGGCGCTCAAGGCTATTCTTGATGGCAAGATCAAGGCGGGCGATGTCATGGTGCTGCGCTACCTCGGGCCCAAGGGCGGTCCGGGTATGCCCGAAATGCTGGCGCCCACGGGCGCGCTGATCGGTGCGGGCCTGGGCGACTCCGTCGGCCTTATCACCGATGGCCGGTTCTCGGGCGGCACCTGGGGAATGGTGGTGGGCCACGTGGCGCCTGAAGCGGCCGTCGGCGGCACCATTGCACTGGTCCAGGAAGACGATTCCATCACCATCGATGCGCATCAGCTATTGCTGGAGCTGAATGTGCCCCAGGAAGAAATCGAGGCCCGGCGCGCGGCATGGAAGGCTCCGGAACCCCGCTATACGCGTGGTGTGCAAGCCAAGTTTGCCTTCAATGCGTCTACCGCCAGCACCGGCGCCGTCCTCGATAATTTCTAAGTCGCCGGCGGCGCTATCGGGCTTTCGCCGCGAAGGCGGCCCGATAGCGCCAGAGCAGCCACAGGCAGATGCCGGTGGGTAGAATCAACGACGCGTAGGCCAGGCCATAGCTGCCTGCCATGCTGGCGATCAGGCCAAACAGGGGCGGGCCGATGACCACGCCCAGAAAGGTCAGGGCCAGGGTGCCGCCCGTGGCAATACTGGCCTGGCCCGCAGGCGCCTGGCGTGCGACTTCGGCCAGATACACGCCATTCCAGCCTATGGCGCAACTGCCAAAAACCGACAGTACGATCACGATGATCCATTGCGCATTTGTGTACTTCAGCAGGGGCGTGACCAGGGCGCAGATGAGAATGAGCAGCGCCAGGCAAACCAGCATCCTGATCGGCCCCAGAAGCCGGTCCGACACATAGCCCCAAAGCAGTCGTCCGGCCACGCCTGCCGTCTGGGATACGGCCAGAATAAACCCCGCCACGATCAGGCTTAGGCTCAGGTCTTCATGCAGAAAGGTCACCATATAAGTCGTCAGCGACACCTGCGTGATCGAAAACAGAAAAGATACGCCAGCCAGCACAGTCAGGCTGCGTTGGCTGAACACCAGTCGCAGCGGACCGGTCAGGCCGTTGCCGAACGACAGGCGCTGTGCGGGATTCCTGTCGGCGTCCAGTGTCGCGCAAAGGGGCTGAATGGCAAGCGCGCACAGCAGGCTGGCCGCCGCCACGATGATGAAGGCCCATTGCCAGCCGACGACGTCGCTCAGCCCGGGCACGATCACGCCGGCCAGTACCCCGCCCAGGGGAACACCCGTCTGCTTGATGGAAAAAACGAATGACATGCGATGCGCCGGTGTGCTGCGGGCCAGCAGGTGGGAGCTGGAGGGGGTGATGGGCCCATAGCCCAGGCCGATCAATAGTGCCCCGGCGGCAGAGGCAAAGGGCGAGGCGATGGCGCAGACCGCCACGCCCAGCGCGCACAGGACCAGGCCGGCCTGGCT
>JBATWU010000016.1:0-10672 GCA_049672825.1 Pusillimonas sp. | reverse complement strand
GCGGCAGCGGGCGCCGGCCCTGGATGCCGTCCAGGGCGCGCTGGTGGGGCAATTGCAGGCCAGCCTTCCTTTTTCCCTGACCGGCGCGCAAACCCGGGTCATTGATGAAATTTCCCGGGATCTCACTCGCACGTTTCCCATGCACCGCCTGCTGCAGGGCGACGTGGGCAGCGGTAAAACCATCGTCGCGGCGTTTGCCGCGGCGCAGGCCATCGCCAGCGGCTGCCAGGTCGCCATGATGGCGCCCACCGAAATCCTGGCGGAGCAGCATTTTCACAAACTACGCGCCTGGCTGGAGCCCCTGGGCGTGCATGTGGCGTGGCTGGCCGGGAGCCTGTCGGGCAAGCACAGGAAAACGGCATTCGATGCCGTCGCATCGGGCCAGGCGCAATTGGTGGTGGGCACCACCGCGCTTATCCAGGAAAAAGTCGTTTTCGCCAATCTGGGCCTGATCATCCTGGACGAGCAGCATCGTTTCGGGGTGGGGCAGCGGCTCGAGCTGAGCCGCAAGGGGGAAGACTCTTTGGGCGGCCGGGCCCTCATACCCCATCAGTTGAATATGAGCGCCACGCCCATACCCCGCACGCTGGCCATGACTTTCTTTGCCGACCTGGATGTGTCGGCGATTGACGAGCTGCCGCCCGGGCGCAGTCCGGTGCTGACCAAACTGATTGCCGATACCCGGCGCGACGAGGTGCTGGACAGCGTCATGGCAGAGGTGCGGCAGGGGCGGCAGGCCTACTGGGTATGCCCCCTGGTGGAAGAAAGCGAGGCGCTGCAGCTGCAGACGGCGGTCGATACGCACGCAAGGCTGGCCCAGGCACTGCCCGATATGCGGGTCGGGCTGATACACGGCAAGCTGGCCACTGCCGAAAAGCAGCAAGTCATGCAGGATTTCCGGGCGGGCGATATCGATCTGCTGGTGGCTACGACCGTGATCGAGGTCGGTGTCGATGTCCCCAATGCGTCGCTGATGATCATCGAGCATGCCGAACGCTTCGGATTGGCCCAGTTGCACCAGTTGCGCGGCCGGGTGGGGCGGGGCAGCCAGCAGTCCATCTGCGTGCTGATGTATCAATCGCCCCTGTCGGCGATTGCGCGCCAGCGCCTGCGCGCCATGTATGAGACGGCCGATGGGTTCGAGATTGCCCGCCGCGACCTGGATCTGCGCGGACCCGGCGAGTTTCTGGGCGTGCGCCAGTCCGGACAGGAATTGCTGCGCTTTGCCAGCATCGACACCGATATCCGTATTGCGGAACAGGCGCGCGAAGCCGTTGTCGAGATGCGCGATCGCTACCCGCGCCACGCCCAGGCGCATTTGCGCCGATGGATGCGCGACAAACAGGACTTTTTGCGCAGCTAGCGTCGAGTTCCGGCAGCGGACGGATTTATTTACTTCCTTGGCACTGACATATTCTTTATTCTTGCGAGACACATCATGACTTTGACTGAACTGAAATACATTGTGGCGGTTGCGCGCGAACGGCATTTTGGCCGCGCCGCCGAAGCCTGCTTCGTCAGTCAACCCACCTTGTCGGTCGCCATACGCAAGCTTGAAGACGAACTGGGCGTCATATTATTTGAACGCGGGGGCACCGAAGTGGGCATTACCCCCATAGGCCTGCGTGTAGTTACCCAGGCCCAGCGCGTGCTGGAAGAGGGTGCCAATCTGCGTGAAATCGCGCGCCAGGGGCACGACCCCCTGGCCGGCCCGCTGCGCGTGGGCATTATTTACACGATAGGGCCCTATCTGCTGCCCAAGCTGGTGCCCGCGCAGATTGCCGCCACTCCGCAGATGCCTTTGCTGCTGCAGGAAAACTACACCACGCGCCTGCTCGAACTGCTGCGCCAGGGCGAGATAGATTGCGCCATTGTGGCCTTGCCGCTGCCCGATACTGGATTGTCCATTCATCCGCTGTACGACGAGCCTTTCCTGGTGGCCGTGCCCAAGCATCATCCCTGGGCCCATCGCAAGGAAATCAACTCGGCTGAACTGAAAGATGAAACCATGCTGCTGCTGGGCTCGGGCCACTGCTTTCGGGACCAGGTGCTTGAAGTATGCCCCGAGCTTTCGCGCTTTTCGGCCGCCAGCGAAGGCATACAGCGCAGCTTCGAGGGTTCATCGCTGGAAACCATACGGCATATGGTGGCGGCCGGCATAGGGGTGACCGTGCTGCCGTCCAGCTCGCTGTCCATGCCCGGCGTCCAGAACGACCTGCTGAGTTTCATTCCATTCAGGAAGCCGGTGCCCGACCGCCGCGTGGTGCTGGCCTGGCGCAAAAGCTTCCCGCGGCCGACCGCCATCCAGGCGCTGATAGAGGCCGTGCGCGCCTGCGAGCTGGATGGTGTGAATTATTTGGATCCCGCACCCGCCGACGAATTAGCGCATGGATGAGCCATGCCTATCATCATGGCCATGGCGGCAGCGTTTTTCATAGCGGCATGGTATTCTGATAGCGTCCGAATCACTTGTATTCATCGGAGGTAAGTATGGCAAAGGCAGCCAAGCTGGCAGACAGTAAAGTTGAAAAAATGAGCGCCAAGGCGCTACCCATTGACATCGGTATTTCCGACAAGGACCGCGCCACCGTGGCGGCGGAATTATCCAAGTTGCTGGCCGATTCGTATACGCTTTACCTGATGACGCATAACTTCCACTGGAACGTCACCGGGCCGCTGTTCAATACGCTGCATCTCATGTTCATGACGCAGTACACGGAAGAGTGGCAAGCGCTGGACGCCATCGCGGAACGCATCAGGGCGCTGGGCCATTTTGCCCCGGGCACGTATGCCGAATACGCCAAGCTTTCGTCCATCACGGAAACGACTTCGGTCCCCAACGCCGAAACCATGATTCAGTTGCTGGTAAAGGGCAACGAGTCGGTTGCCAAGACCGCCCGCGCCGCCCTGAAAAAGGCCGACGGCGTCGACGACCAGCCCACTGTGGATCTGCTTACCCAGCGGCTCGACATTCACGAAAAGAACGCCTGGATGCTGCGCAGCCTGCTGCAGTAATTCACGCTGCCCACAGTACGGCGCCACGCCCGCGCGGCGCCCGTCATGCCCCCAAGTCCGGCCATCCCCGGGCTTGGGGGCATTTTGCCGCCAGCCATAGCGGAAAACCCTGAAGCCAACCCCACACGCCAGCCTACCTTTCGGTGTATGCTTTCCTGCGTACTTTCAGGAGGCTATATGAAAATCCGTTTTACTCCCATTGCGGCCGCCGTCGGCCTGGCCGCGGGCCTGGCGATGTCGGGCGGCGCCCTGGCCGCCGACACCATCAAAATTGCGGTTGCCGGCCCGTTCACCGGCGCGCTGACCCAATACGGCACCATGGTCAAAGAAGGTGTGGACACCGCGATCGAGCAAATCAACGCCGCGGGTGGCGTGTTGGGCAAGCAGATCGAAGCCGTGACGGTGGACGATGGCTGCGAACCCAAGCAGGGGCCCGTGGTGGCCAACCGCGTGGTCAACGATAAAATCCATTATGTCGTCGGGCACGTATGCTCGGGCGCCACCATCGCCGCCACCGATATTTACAACAACGAGGGTGTCGTCATGGTCACGCCGTCCGCCACCTCGCCGGCGGTCACCGATGGCAAGAACTACGACATGATCTTTCGCACCATCGGGCGCGACGATCAGCAAGGCCCCGCCGCCGCCAAGTTCATCATCGAAAAAATAAAACCCTCGCAGGTCGCGGTTCTGCACGACAAGCAATCATACGGCCAGGGCATCGCCAGCTCGGTGCGCAGCGAGCTTGAAAAAGCGGGCATCAAGGTCGTGATGTTCGAAGGCATCAACGCGGGCGACAGCGACTATTCCGCCGTCATCACCAAGCTCAAAAGCTCGGGTGCCGATTTCGTGTACTACGGCGGCTATCACCCTGAAATGGGCCTGTTGCTGCGCCAGGGCGCCGAGCAGGGCGTAAGCAGCAAGTTCATGGGGCCGGAAGGCGTGGGCAACCCCGATATCAACGCCATCGCCGGCGAGGCGGTGGAAGGCCTGTTGGTGACGCTGCCCGCCGACTTCACCCAGGACCCGAGCAACGCGGCCATCGTCAAGGCGTTCACCGATAAAAAGCGTGATCCCAGCGGCGCCTTCCAGCTGACGGCCTATTCGGCAACCGTTGCCATCACCGAAGGCATCAAGGGCGCGGGCGCAGACGACCCGGTCAAGGTGGCCGAATGGCTGCATGCCAACAAAGTGGCCACTCCCATAGGCGAAGTGTCATGGAACAAACAAGGCGACCTGAACGATTTCAAGTTCGACATTTTCAATTGGCACAAAGACGGCTCCAAGACCGTATATCAATGATCTGACTTTTAATCAGTCACCATAAAAAAAGTCGGCCTTTTGGGCCGGCTTTTTTTCTTTACAGATGTTGTCGAGGCAGGCCAAGAAGGCTTCTGCCTCTGGCAACCCGGAAAATCGTACAATATCGGCCTTATGACGAAAGAACTCACTATTGCTTTTATCGGCGGCGGCAATATGGCCACTGCTCTGGCCGCCGGCCTCATCGGAAAGCGCTGCGGCGCCCATGACGTGCACGTCGTCGATCCCAATGAGCCTGTCCTGTCGCGCTGGGCCGAGCAGGGCACGACGGTATCGCAAGCGCCCGACGGCATGCTGGCCCGGCGCCGGGTCTGGATTTTCGCCGTCAAGCCCCAGTTTCTGAAAGAAGCCGTGTTGCAGTGCCGCCCCTTTCTTCAGGATGACACCTTGGTCGTCAGCGTGGCCGCCGGGATCTCGGCCGATACGCTCTCGGGCTGGCTGAGTACCGACAGCAAAGCTTTCACCCGGGTGGTGCGCTGCATGCCCAATACGCCGGCGCTGATCGGGGCGGGCGCCAGCGGCCTGCTGGCGCTGCCGGGCGTATCCGAGGACGATAGAACCGTGGTGCAGCAATGCCTGCGGGCGGTGGGCGAGGTGGTGTGGGTCGATACCGACGCCCAGATTGACGCCGTCACCGCGCTCTCGGGCAGCGGCCCCGCCTATGTTTTCCTGTTCCTTGAGGCCCTGATACAGGGGGGTATCGGGCAAGGCCTGAACGAAGACCAGGCCCGCACGCTGGCGCTGGCCACGCTGACTGGTGCAACCCAGCTCGCGGCGCTGTCGCACGAAAGCCTGCCGACACTGCGCGAGCGGGTCACTTCCAAGGGCGGCACCACCGCGGCGGCCCTTGAAGTGTTGCAAAGCCGCGAGTTTCCGGCCATCGTCCAGCAGGCCATGCAGGCGGCGCGCGACCGCGCCGCGGAACTGTCCAGCGAGTTTGCCCAATGAGCCCCGGCGCCTTGTCTCCTAAGGGCTTATCCGTAGTGACACGTCCTTGGCTAATCGTCAGAATACGCTAGCCGTTCCAGGAGCGTGGTCGGTAGAAACAGTCCGGTCTGCAAAGCCATTTGTTTGGTCCATATTTTCGCCGTTTCTTGGCCCATAGCACCACTATGGACCACGAAACGGCAAAAACCTGCCATGTCGCAGCCGGTTTTCCGGCTCGAAGGTTTCTACCGGTCACGCTCCCAGGCGAAAGCTAACAAAACTGGCTCGCCGCAACAAATCAGCTGAATTCCCAACATGAATTCTTCAGCGGCGAGCTTAACCCGGAGATGTACAGGCATGAAGGTTCTTAAAACATTATCCCCCCTGGTCATGACATTGGGCGCCCTGGCCATTGCCGGCAGCGCCTATGCCGCCGACACCATCAAAATCGGTATTCCCCAGCCCATGACCGGGCCCGCCACCCAGTATGGCGACCAAATCCAGGCCGGCGCCCTGACGGCCATCGATGCCATCAACGATGCGGGCGGCGTCCAGGGCCTGAAGCTTCAGCCCCTGCTGATTGACGATGGCTGCGAGCCCAAGCAAGCCGTTCCCGCCGCCAACCGGGTCATCAACGAGGGCGCCAAGTTCGCCGTGGCGCACGCATGCTCGGGCACCACCGTGCCCGCGGTCAATGTCTACGAGCAGGAAGGCATTGTCGCCATCACGCCCGGAGCCACCTCGCCGCTGGTCACCGATACCATCAAGCCCCATTTCTTCTTCCGCACCATAGGCCGCGACGACCAGCAGGGCCCCTTTGCGGCTGACTACATCATCAAGTCCGTGAAGCCCAAAACCGTCGCCATTCTGCACGACAAGCAAACCTACGGTTCGGGCGTGGCCACGCAAGTGCGCGACAACCTCACCAAGGGCGGCGCCGATGTCGCCCTGTTCGAAGGCATCAATGTGGGCGACAGCGATTACTCCGCCGTCATCACCAAGCTCAAGTCGCTCAATCCCGACCTGATCTACTTCGGCGGCTACCACGCCGAATTGGGTCTGCTGCTGCGTCAGGCGCGCGAGCAAGGCCTGGCAACCCAGTTCATGGGTCCTGAAGGCGTGGCCAACAAAGATCTCGTCGCCATTGCCGGCCCCGCCGTCGAAGGCCTGCTGGTCACCTTGCCCGCCGACTTCACCAAGCTGCCGGGCAATGAGCAGGTACTTGAAAACTTCAAGAAGTACAAGCGCAGCCCCGATGGCGCCTTCACGCTGACCGCCTACGCCGCCGTGCAAATCCTGGTCGACAGCATCAACGCCGTGGGTCAGGATCCGCAAAAAGTTGCTGATTATATGCACAGCAATACGTTCAACACCGCCATCGGCAAAGTTGAATACGATGCCAAGGGCGACCTGAAGGAATTTGAATTCGCCGTGTTCAAATGGGACAAGGACGGTGAACTCGAGCAACTGTAACGCTAGTTGCAGCGCAGTCTGCTCCGGCCCCCGGCGGGCTGGAGCGTTTCTTTTCCTCCCCGGTTAATCGGCGCGCATCGGCCAGGTTAACGTACCGGAAATATCCGTTTTATGTCTGAGCTTCTTCCCCAACTTACGCAACAGCTGTTCAACGGCTTGTCGCTTGGCGCCATTTATGCGCTGATTGCCATTGGCTACACCATGGTCTACGGCATCATCGGCATGATCAATTTCGCGCATGGCGAAATCTATATGATTGGGGCATACGTCGGCCTGGTGACCTTGTCCGCCATCGGCGTGGGCAGCGGCCTGCCGCTACCTGTCATCATTCTTGTCATGCTCATTATCGCGGTGCTGGTCACAGGCGTATATGGCTATGCGATCGAAAAAGTCGCCTACGCGCCCCTGCGCGGCGGACCGCGCCTGGTGCCCCTGATCTCCGCCATCGGTATGTCCATTTTTCTGCAGAACTGGGTTGCCATCGGGCAGGGCGCGCGCGACATGGCCGTGCCCGCGCTGGTCACCGGCTCGTTCCAGTTCCAGCTGGGTTCCGACTTTGTCATTACCGCGCCGTACTCACGCATCATGATCATCATCGTCACCGTTCTGATGATGATCGCATTGTCCCTGTTCATCAAATATTCCCGTGTCGGCCGGGCGTCGCGGGCCTGCTCGCAAGACTTGCGCATGGCCAACCTGCTGGGCATCGACACCAACCGCATCATCTCTTTTACCTTCATCATCGGCGCCATGCTGGCGGCGGTGGGCGGTGTGCTGATCGCGCTGGCCATCGGCAAACTGAATCCATTTATCGGTTTTATCGCAGGAATCAAGGCGTTTACCGCGGCGGTCCTGGGCGGGATAGGCAGCATACCGGGCGCCATGCTGGGCGGCGTACTGCTGGGGCTGGCGGAAACCTTCGCGGCCGCCTATATCTCGTCACAGTACAAGGACATTGTCGCTTTCGGCCTGCTGGTCTTCATCTTGCTGTTCCGGCCAACGGGTCTGCTTGGTAAACCTGAAGTGGAAAAAGTGTAATGGGTAACAACATCAAGAACGCATTGATCGCGGCCTTCATGGCCGGGGTCATTATTGCGCCGATCTTCGGGTTGCAGATTGTCCGCGCCGGTATGCAGACGCATCTTCAACCCGAATGGGACATGATTCTTTGGGGCATGGCCATTGTCTTTGGTTTCCAGATGATCAGGCCGGCCTTCCGGCGCGTCTTCAAGACATCCGGAAAAAAACGCAGCCTGCCGGTGCTGAGTGAATCGATGCGGCGCGGGCTGATCTTCCTGCTGGTGGCCATTGCGCTGGTCTGGCCATTTTTCACCGGCCGCGCGCAGGTCGACATTGCCACGCTGGTGCTGATCTACGTCATGCTGGGCCTGGGCCTGAACATCGTGGTGGGCTTTGCCGGGCTGCTCGACCTGGGTTTCGTGGGTTTTTACGCCGTGGGCGCCTATACCTACGCCTTGCTGTACCACTGGGCCGGCTGGGGTTTCTGGGAAGCCCTGCCTTTCGCGGGCGGCATGGCGGCACTGTTCGGTTTCCTGCTGGGTTTTCCGGTCTTGCGGCTGCGGGGCGATTACCTGGCCATTGTCACGCTGGGTTTCGGAGAAATCATCCGCCTGCTGCTGATCAATCTGTACAGCCTTACCGGCGGCCCCGATGGCATCTCGGGCATTCCCAAGCCCACGGTGTTCGGTTTTCCCATGGCGCGCCGCGCGCCCGAAGGCGTCACCACCTTTCATGACCTGGTCGGCTGGAACTTCGAGACCCAGGACGTCATCATCTATCTGTATCTGATGGCGCTGTGCCTGGCGCTGGTCACGCTGTTTGTTTCGAACCGCGTCATCCGCATGCCCATAGGCCGTGCCTGGGAAGCTTTGCGGGAAGACGAAATCGCCTGCCGCTCGCTGGGCCTGAATCCCACACGCATCAAACTGTCGGCCTTCACCATGGGCGCCATGTTCGCCGGCTTCGGCGGCGCCTTCTTTGCCGCCCGCCAGGGCCTGGTCAACCCCGAGTCGTTCACTTTCATCGAGTCGGCCCTGATTCTGGCCATCGTGGTGCTGGGCGGCATGGGCTCCCAGGTCGGGGTCATTCTGGCAGCCATCGTGCTTACTGTCGTGCCTGAAATCGCGCGCGAGTTCGCCGAGTACCGGATGCTGATCTTTGGCCTGGTCATGGTATTGATGATGATGTGGCGTCCGCAAGGTTTGCTGCCGGTCAAGCGTCCGCAGGTGGAGTTGAAAGTATGAGCGAAGTATTGCTTGAGGTATCGGGCCTGACGATGCGGTTTGGCGGTTTGCTCGCGGTCGACCAGATCCAGTTCGAGGTAAAGGCCGACGAGGTTTTTGCCATCATCGGCCCCAACGGCGCCGGGAAGACCACGGTATTCAATTGCGTGGGCGGTTTCTACAAGCCGACCACGGGCTCCATCGTCATGGACGGCAAGCCCATTCACGGTATGCCCAGCCACAAGGTGGCGCAGCATGGCTTGGTACGCACCTTCCAGAACGTGCGTCTGTTCAAGAATCTGACGGTACTGGAAAACCTGTTGGTGGCCCAGCATACTCACATCGAAACAGGCCTGTTGCAGGGGTTGTTTAAAACGCCGGGCTATCGCCGCTCCGAGCAGGACGCGCAAAAGCGCGCGGCCGAGTGGCTGGACTTCATGGGCATCCGGCAATATGCCAATCGCGAGGCGGGGAATCTGGCTTACGGCCATCAGCGCCGTCTTGAAATCGCGCGCTGCATGATTACCCAGCCACGTCTGCTGATGCTGGACGAGCCCGCCGCCGGTCTGAATCCACAGGAAAAACGCGATCTGCAGCAGCTTATCGATCAATTGCGCAGGGAGTTCGGCGTCGCCGTCCTGCTCATTGAGCACGACATGAGTCTGGTCATGGGAGTGTCCGATCGCATTCTTGTCATGGAACACGGCAAGCCCATTACAACTGGGCTGCCCGCCGATGTTCGCGTCGACCCTCGTGTCATCAAAGCTTATCTGGGGGAAGAGTAAGTGCTTAAGCTTCAAAACGTGCATACTTACTATGGTGCCATCCAAGCGCTCAACGATGTGTCGGTCGAAGTCAACAAGGGCGAGATCGTTACCCTGATCGGCGCCAACGGCGCGGGCAAGACCACGCTGCTGATGACGGTTTGCGGTTCGCCGCGGGCCAGCAGCGGCACCATTACTTTTCTGGACGAGGATATTACCCAGAAAGATACGCACAACATCATGCGTCGCGGCATCGCCATTTCGCCGGAAGGCCGGCGAGTGTTTCCCGATCTTACGGTGTCGGAAAACCTGAAGATGGGCGGCTTCTTCCTGAAGCGCGACGAGATCGAGGCCGGGCTGGAGCATGTATATACATTGTTTCCACGTCTCAGAGAGCGGGCAAACCAGCGGGCCGGCACGATGTCGGGTGGCGAGCAGCAGATGCTGGCGATTGGGCGAGCCTTGATGACCAAGCCGGAGCTGCTGTTGCTGGATGAGCCCACGCTGGGCCTGGCGCCACTGATCATTGCGCAGATTTTCGAGATTATCCGCACTATCCGGGAAGAGGGCGTGACGGTGTTCCTGGTCGAGCAGAATGCCCACAAGGCGCTGCAGGTGGCCGACCGCGGTTATGTGCTGGAAACCGGCAGGGTGGTGCTGGCGGATACGGGAGCCAATTTGCTGGTGAATGACGAGGTGCAGAAGGCGTACTTGGGGGCCTAGATGTTGTCGCTTCGCAGTGCAGTGTGCTGCTGGCTACCACCTCCTTGAAACATGCGGTGCAGGTGCGCCGGATCAGGGTGTTACGCAATCAAGCTGTTTTCTAGCTGCTGGGTTGGCTTGGCTGTCTGGCGGGTTTCAAGGCGGGGCCGGCACGGCGTGCTTGTTTCCGCGTCTACGTCGTCCAGACGGGCGGCGGGAGAACTCGCG
>JBATWU010000015.1:0-75545 GCA_049672825.1 Pusillimonas sp. | reverse complement strand
GAGCCGGTGTCCGGCGCCGACGACGGCCCCGCCCCCGCGGAGCGGCCCGACGCCACCCAGGCTGCAAGCGCGGCTGCCGCCCAGGGCTGGTGGGATATGCTGCAGAAGCAGTTCGACACGCTGGCCGCGGCCACCGCAGCCACTTTGCAAAGTGCCGAAGCAGCCCGCGCGGCGGCGCAAGCGTCCGATCCGGCATCATCTCGATCCACCCTGGGGCAGGCGTCACGCAAGACGGCAAAGAAAGCGGCTCGAAGCGCGGCCGGCGCCAGTCGGCCCGCCAATAAAGCGGCGCGCAAAACCACAGCGCGCAAGCGCACACGCCCGTCCACGGACTCGGATGGCTAGCAGCGTGGCCGGAACGCTCCACCGGCCACGCTGCTACGCGCGGCCGTCAAAGGTTCCTACCGTCTGTGCGCCTGGAGCACAGGGTAAATAATGTGCGATTTTTCGTTTCCGGGTATTCTGGCCTTTTAGTTTTATATCAAGTCTCTTCATGCTGAACATCGTTATTCTGGCCGCCGGCCTTGGCAAGCGCATGCAATCCAACCTGCCTAAAGTACTGCACCCGCTGGCGGGGAAACCCATGCTGGCGCACGTGCTCGACAATGCCCGCGCGCTCAATCCCGATCGCATCGTGGTGGTGGTGGGCCACGGCGCCGAGCGTGTCAGACAGGCTTTCGCTGATCAGCCTGACATTGAGTTTGCCATGCAAAGCCCGCAGCAGGGCACGGGCCATGCAGTTCAGCAGGCCGTACCCGCGCTGCTTGAAGGCGGCAGCGCCGATGACGCCACGCTGGTTCTATACGGAGACGTACCGCTGGTTCAGTCCCAGACGCTGCAAGCCTTGATTCAGGCCCGCGCGGGCGGCATGGCCGTGCTGACTGAAAAGCTGTCCGACCCCACCGGTTATGGCCGCATTGTGCGCAACGACAAGAACGAGGTCGTGCGCATCGTCGAGCACAAAGACGCCACGACAGAAGAGCACGCCATCAACGAGGTCAACACCGGCATCCTGGTGGCTCCCACGGGGCGGCTGAAAGACTGGCTCTCGCGCATCGACAACAACAACGCCCAGGGCGAATACTATCTGACTGACGTGGTGGGCCTGTCCGTCGTCGACGGGCTGCCCGTCCATGCCGCGCACCCCGCGTTTCCCTGGGAAACCCTGGGCGTCAATAGCCGAGTGCAGCAGGCGCAACTGGAACGCAGTTGGCAGCAAGAGCAGGCGCGCCGCCTGCTGGAAGCCGGCGTGACGCTGGCCGATCCGGCGCGTTTCGATCTGCGCGGCTCGCTGGTGTGTGGCCGCGACGTGTTTATTGACGTGGGCTGCGTCTTCGAAGGCCGGGTCGAGCTGGCCGACGGGGTTCGCGTGGGCCCGCATTGTGTCATCAAAGATGCCGTGATCGGCGCGGGCACGCATATCGAGGCCTTCAGTCACCTCCAGGAAGCCCTGGTGGCGGACGAGGCGCGCATCGGGCCTTACGCGCGACTGCGCCCGGGCGCCCAGATTGGCTCGCAGGCCCACGTGGGCAACTTCGTGGAAATCAAGAAAAGCGTGCTTGGCCAGGGCTCCAAGGCCAATCATCTGGCCTATATCGGCGATGCCCAGGTCGGCGCGCGGGTCAATATTGGCGCCGGCACCATTACCTGCAACTACGATGGCGTCAACAAATCGCTGACCGTCATCGAGGACGATGTCTTTATCGGCTCCGATACCCAGTTGGTCGCGCCCATACGCGTCGGGCAGGGTGCCACCTTGGGGGCGGGCACCACATTGACCAAGGATGCTCCGGCGGGCAAGCTCACGCTCTCGCGCCCAGAGCAAAAGACTATTGAAGGCTGGACGCGGCCCGTCAAGAAATCGTAGTGCCCATGGATGTCGATGCCGAGCCCAGTACGCCAGGCGGTCTGCCTGACGGGCTAGAAGCGCCCAGGCGCAACTGGGCGGCGCTGACCTTGATGCTCGCCCTGACCATTGCCGTGCTGGACTCCACCATGGCCAATGTGGCGCTGCCGGCCATCGCCCATGAACTCAACATTGATCCGGCCGATGTCGTCTGGATAGTCATCGGCTATAACCTGGTGGTGGTCGCTTCACTGCTGCCATTGTCGGCCATGGCGGAACGCATTGGCTTTCGCCGCATGTTCACGATAGGCCTGACCCTGTTCATGACGGCCTCGCTGGCATCGGCGGCATCCGGGACCTTGGTCACGCTGCTGATGTCGCGGGTGGCGCAGGGCTTGGGCTCAGCCATGCTGATGTGCCTGTTTGGCGGCCTGATGCGCAACATCTACCCACTGAACAAGCTGGGACTCGGCCTGAGCCTGAATGCCATGACCGTGGGCGTCATGTCGGTGCTGGGGCCGACCATAGGCGCCTTCACTCTGCAGCTGGCTTCCTGGCACTGGATATTCCTGTTGACCATCCCTTTGTGCCTGGCCGCTTATTTTGGTGTGCGCTTCCTGCCCGATGTTCCCCGCAACAGCGGTCGTTTCGACTGGACCGCCTGCATGCTGAGCATGCCGGTCTTCGGTTTGTCCATCGTCGGCCTGGACGCGCTGGTCAAGGATCCGGCCAGGGCTGCGCTGTGCCTGCTGCTGGCGGCGTTGGCCGCCTGGGTGCTGGTGCGCCGCTCGCGCGATCAGGCGGCGCCTATTGTGCCCATCGATTTGCTGCGCATCACGCCTATTGCGTATGCCGTGGGGGCGTCGGCTTTTTCCTTTGCCGCGCAGATGTCCGCGTTCGTGGCCCTGCCTTTTTATTTCCGGCAGATATTGGGCTATTCCTACGCCGATGTCGGCCTCCTGTTGGGCGCATGGTCGGTGGGCGTGGCGGTCATGGCGCCGGTCGCGGGCTATCTGTCTGATCGCTATGCTGTCGCGGTGCTGTGCGGAATTGGCGCCGGCGGTATTGCCCTGGGCATGTTGTGGCTGATATTGTTGCCGGTGGATGCGGGCTTTGTGTGGTTCGTGCTGTCCATGACGCTGGCCGGCGTGGGTTTTGGCTTCTTCCAGACGCCCAACAACCGCGCGATGCTGGTTGGCGCGCCCCGGCACCGCAGCGGCGCGGCGGGCGGCATGCAAGCCACCACCCGTGTATTTGGCCAAAGTTTCGGCACCACGCTGGTGGGGTTGTCGTTCAACCTGAGCGCCACCCATGGCGCCAGGCTGGGAGTCGCCGTGGCCATTGCGTGCGCCCTGGTCGCCATGCTCATCAATGTGCTCCGGCACCGGAATCCGGTTGCGGACCTGCAATTCTAAAAATGCCAATGAATATTCTGCAACTGAACTTCGAGCGTGGCTGGCGTGGCGGTGAGCGGCAGACCTTGTACTGCATGCGTCAATTCCGAGAGGAAGGCCATGCGGTATCGCTGATGGCGCGGCGCGATAGCCAGATGGCAAATGCGGCCAAGGCTGAAGGCTTTCAGGTATACGAACAAGGCGGTCCGCTGGAGCAGCTCAGCTTTCTTCTGCGCTCGGGAAAAGAGTTCGACATCATTCATGCGCAAACCGCCAATTCCGTCACCTGGGCAGCCCTCACGCGCTGGGTGCACCGTCGTCCCGTGGTTTTCTCCAGGCGCACCGATTTCCCGGTGCACAATACAGCCAAGACTCGATTCAAATGGCGCCGCATCGATTTATTCGTGGCCATCAGCGAGTCGGCCGCCGCCGAACCGCGGCGCCTGGGCATCCAGCCTATTATCATCCGGAGCGCGATAGCGCCCATCACCGTCGATCAGGCCCGTGTGCAGCGCTTCCTGCAGGCGTGGCGGCCGGAAGGCAAGCGCCTGATCGCCACTTCGGCCGCCCTGGTTGGCGGCAAAGACCCGGTGACGATGATCGAGGCGGTCAACGAATTGGCGAAGCGGCGCGATGATTTCATCTTTGTGCATCTGGGCGGCGGCGGCGAGGCCGAGCAGGCCGCCCGCTCTCGCGTGGCGGAGCTGGGCCTTGAAGACATCTATCTGTTCGCCGGCTTCCAGCAGGACATTGAAAGCTTATACAGCGCCATGGACGTTTTTGCCATGAGCTCCATCGACGAAGCCCTGGGCAGCAGCGTGCTCGATGCCTTCCTGCTGCGGATCCCGGTGGTGTCCACCGACGCCGGCGGCCTCAAGGAAAGCCTGGCCGACGGGCGCGGCGTGCTGTGCAGGACCAGGGACTACAAAGCCCTGGCGACGGGAATGCAGCGCATGCTGGACGACACGGCGTTTCGCCAGGCCACCGTCGAGCGTGCCTACGTTTACGTGCGCCAGGAGCACGATGTAAAAGAAATGGCGCGCAGCTACTTGAGGGAATTTGAACGACTGCTGCAGCGATAGCGCCGCAACAGGACGGCCCATCGGCCTGGGAGCACCTACGCTCCCAGGCCTTGGCCTCCGGAACTGCCGTTGACGAACGCCGCCGGGTTTCAGCTTGCGCGCTGGCCGGGCAATACGACCCGCGTTTCGAACTTGCTGCGATGAATTGAAAAGAAGCTGCGCACGTTGCGTACGTTCGCGTGCGAGGTAAACATCTGGTGTGCCATGGCATGGTAGGCGGGCATATCGGCCACCTGAGCCACCACAATAAAGTCGGGTCCGGGCGATACGCGGTAACACTGCAGAATGGCCGGCGCGCGGCTGATACCGGCCTCGAAGGCGTCCAGATGCTCCGTCGTTTGAATATCGAGCGTGATTTCGATGATGGCCGTCAGGCTGCTGGCGACTTTGTTCGGATTGACGATGGCAACCTGCTTTTCAATGACCCCGGCTTCAATCAGGCGGCGAACGCGGCGCAGGCAAGTGGGTGCCGACGCGTGCACCCGCAGCGCCAGCTCCTGATTGGTCAAAGCACTGTCGGCCTGCATTTGTTCCAAAATGCGCAAATCAAGATCATCGAGCGCATGGTCTATTTTTTCAATCGTCATTTATTCCATTAATAATGTTCTTATGAAATATTATTTCAATATAAACAATTAGAGAAATAAAATACCATTATTGCATTAAATAAGAAATCTAATTTCTTTCCAGGTTGAGCACAATACACAGGTTAGCTAAATAACCGGAGTAAAGCTTTATGTGTGGAATTGTTGGCGCGGTAGCGCAACGGGACATTACCCCCATCCTGCTCGAAGGCCTGCAGCGCCTGGAATACCGCGGCTATGATTCCTGCGGCGTCGCGGTGCATACTGACGGCGAGCTGCGCCGGGCGCGCAGCACCGAGCGCGTAGCCGAACTGGCAGAACAAGTCGCCAAGGAAGGCATCACCGGCTTCACCGGCATTGCCCACACCCGTTGGGCCACTCATGGCGCACCGGCCACGCATAATGCCCACCCGCATTTCTCGGGACAAGGCAAAGCGTCCGCCCGCATTGCCCTGGTGCATAACGGCATCATCGAGAACCACGACGAACTGCGCGCCGAGCTGCAGGCGGCGGGCTACGCGTTCGAAAGCCAGACCGATACCGAAGTCGTGGCTCACTTGGTCGACCATCTATATACAGGCGATTTGTTCGATGCCGTGCAGCAGGCCACCCGCCGGCTGACCGGCGCCTACGCCATTGCCGTATTCTGTCGCGATGAACCACACCGCGTGATCGGCGCGCGCCACGGTTCCCCCCTGGTCGTAGGCCGGGGCAACAATGAAAACTTTCTGGCGTCCGATGCGTTGGCCCTGGCCGGCACCACCGACCAAATCGTTTATCTGGAAGACGGCGACGTCGTAGACCTGCAGCTTGCGCGCATCTGGATCGTGGATCAGGCCGGCCAGAAGGTCGAGCGCGAAGTCCATACCGTCCAGGTTCATACCGGCGCGGCCGAACTGGGCCCCTACCGCCACTACATGCAGAAAGAAATCTTCGAGCAGCCCCGCGCCGTCAGCGATACCCTGCAGGATATCGAAAGCATCACGCCCGAACTCTTCGGAGACGGCGCCTACAAGGTGTTCAAGGAAATCGACAACGTGTTGATTCTGGCCTGCGGCACCAGCTATTACGCCGGCCTGACCGCCAAATACTGGCTGGAATCCGTTGCCAAGATCCCCGTCAACGTGGAAATCGCCAGCGAATACCGCTACCGTGACAGCGTACCCAATCCACGCTCACTGGTCGTGACCATTTCGCAGTCCGGCGAAACGGCCGACACCCTGGCCGCCCTGAAACACGCCCGCAGCCTGGGCATGACTCACACGCTGACCATCTGCAACGTGGCCACCAGCGCCATGGTGCGCGAATGCGAACTGAACTACATCACCCGCGCCGGGGTGGAAATTGGCGTGGCGTCGACCAAGGCCTTCACCACCCAGCTGACCGCCCTGTGCCTGCTGACCCTGGCACTGGCACAGACCAAAGGTGAACTGAGTGAGGAGCAGGAAAGCGAGATGCTCAAATCCCTGCGCCACCTGCCCGTCGCCATTGGCGCCGTGCTGGCGCTCGAACCGCAAATCATGGCATGGGCCGACCGCTTTGCCAGCAAGGAAAACGCCCTGTTCCTTGGGCGCGGCATGCATTACCCCATTGCCCTGGAAGGCGCACTGAAGCTGAAGGAAATCAGCTATATCCACGCCGAAGCCTACCCCGCCGGCGAACTCAAGCACGGCCCCCTGGCCCTGGTGACCGAAGCCATGCCGGTGGTGACGATCGCACCGCGCGATGAGCTGCTGGAAAAACTGAAGTCCAACATGCAGGAAGTGCACGCGCGCGGTGGCGAGCTCTATGTGTTCGCCGACGCCGACACCAAGATCGTGAACAGCGACGGCATCCACGTGATTCGCATGCCGGAAAACTACGGGAAGCTGTCGCCGATTCTGCATACGATACCGCTGCAGTTGCTGGCGTATCACACGGCGTGCGCGCGGGGAACAGATGTGGACAAGCCCCGGAATTTGGCGAAGAGCGTGACGGTGGAGTAGGGGTGCCGCTTTTTTTATCTATTTTGAAGACTGAAAATAAAGTCTGTCCCAAGGAAGTAAAGTCTATCCGGTGTCAAAAGCTTTCTATTTCTGTTATCTGCTCGAAAGAATAGTGTAAATGTGTTCTTGTTTTCAGTTTGGGAACTGGTGAGACTCAAATCGACTTCGCAGTCCCGAATGATTAGCTGTGGAAAGGGACACCGTGCCCTATAAAGTAGCCCGTATCAAGATCTGCGAACCGCGATACCTGCTGTTCCATTGGCCAATGTAGGGCGCCCGTTCGCAAACACCCATTCGATTCCGCTGGGGAACTGTCGCGGATTCTTATAAGTGGCGTTCGCTTGTACGTTGACGGGATCAAAGATAGTGATTCATGATTCTTCCTTGATGATTCGAAAACAATCTAGAGGCATGAGACGTAAGCAGGCAATACCGCGGCGCCACCAGTGTGCAGGAACACAATGTTTTGTCGAGCAGAAAACCTGCCGGAATGGATATCGGCGATGAGCCCCGCCATGGCCTTGCCCGTATACACTGGATCCAACAGGATGCCTTCCAGTCGCCCCAGGAGCTTGATCGCGTCAAGGGCCTGGGGTGTAGCGATGCCGTACCCGTCTCCGATTTGAGAGTCGTCGACCTCGATCCAGTCGGCCGATATGGGTGCCGCATCCATAAGATTCGCTGTCTGGTTTGATATGTTCAGAACGATGTCTGACATATGCAGCGAATCGAACCGCACGCTATAGGCCTGCACCCGCGTACGTTTGTTGTTGCATAGCGCCGCAACCAAACCCGCCTGCGTGCCGCCACTTCCGGTCGCATGCACGATGTAGTCGATCTTAACTCCCAGGTCGGATGCCTGGGAGTTAATTTCATGTGCGCAGCTGACATACCCCATCGCGCCGAGCGGGCTGGAACCTCCGCCTGCGATAACATAGGGCTTGCGCCCTTGCTTAATCAGTTGCTTTTCCAACTGTACGACTGCAGCCGCAATATCTGAACCTGCGGGTAACGCTTCGCATATCGTTGCGCCCAGCACACGATTCAACAGCATATTGCCTGACTGATAGTACTCGACGGGTTGTCCTTCCAAGCGGCGCTCCAGCAGCAGTACGCAGTCCAGACCCAACTGAGCAGCGGCTGCCGCAGTTTGTCGAGCATGATTCGACTGGGTTGCACCCGTCGCTATCAAAGTATCGGCAGCCTTGGCAAGGGCGTCGGCAGCCAGATATTCCAGTTTACGTGCCTTGTTGCCACCGCCGGCCAAACTTGTAAGGTCGTCCCGTTTCATGAAAATCATCGGTCCGCCCAGGTGGCTAGACAATCGCGAAAGCGGCTGAAGGGGCGTCGCGTGTTCACTGAAGCGAATTCTGGGAAATGCGTTCCATTGCATTTGTGAACTCCCCTTATTGATATGAAGCGGCGTCGGTGCTGTCGGTAGGATTTGAAACTGCGCGCCGTAACGCGGGACTCATGGGCACTCGCATATTGATGGATTTGGGTGGAATCTCGGATTCAAACCATTTGGCATAAATGCTGTCTATAGCGCCACTTGCAAAAGTCGTTTGGAGCACTTTGTCCACCAGAGTTTTGAAGGAGGGGTCACCCTTTCTCATCATTAAGGCGTACGGCTCGACCGAAAGGGGTTCCTTGGAAATTACATAGACATCCGGTGTTTTTGCGTTGGCCACCAGGCCGGCAAGAGTGATGTCATCCAGGAAGAATGCTGCTGCCCTATCGGTTTCCATCATCAGGAAGCCTTCTGCAAAATCGCGAACCGGTGCAATGCGCATGCCATATTTGCGGGTAGCATTCAGTTCGGTGATCTGCCGGATATTCGATGATCCCGCCGTGGCGACAACCGCTTTGCCGGCCAATGCGCTCAGATCATCCAGGTTGGCGCTTTTCTTGGAGACAAACCGAGTGCTCGACACAAAGATGGTGGATGAAAACGCAACCTGCTTCTGGCGCTCTACAGTATTGGAGGTGGTTCCGCACTCTAGATCGATCGTGCCGTTGGCTATGAGTGGGATGCGGTTGGATGATGCTACCGGCACCATCTTTACCTTGAGGCCGGGAAGCGCCAGGTCTTCCTTTATTCCTTCAACGACTTTCAGGCAAAGGTCCACTGAATAGCCGACGAACTGGTGTGACGCGTCTAAATATGAAAACGGCTGTGCTGTTTCCTTAACTCCTAGCGCGATCTCGTTCTTGCCCTTGATTTTGCTTAATGTGTCGGCAGGCTGAGCGATTGCGCAAGAACTGGCGGCCAGCGTGAGTGCTGCGGAAAATAATAAAGCTTTCATGGTTCTCCTCCGTGCCGCGGCGCAAATAGTCCACGGACTCTTATTGTATCGTTACAAAAATGGTGTAATCAAATTATCAATCGATACATAATAAAAGTCAATGGAATGTATTGCCAACTACCTAGGGGTAAATCCCAACGGAAGAGAGCTGAGGCTCTTCGGACAATATTTCTGCGATCAGCCGTCCAAACATGCGTAGCTCGGCTGTGTCTTGTGCAGCGCTGACACTGATGCGCACGGCTTTATCGAGGCCGGGCGGGCTCGCGGCGAATGCTTCTGAGGGGGATATTTGATAGCCCATCGTCTCTACCCGTCGGCAGAACTGGGTCGCGGTCCATGGATCGGGAAGTCGCAGCCATGCGTGAGGGCTAAATGCGCTTGTCCGTATATCGAATCCGGTTAGCGCCTGCCGGAGCGCGTCGTTTCGTTCGCGCAGTTCGACTCGGTTTTCTTGTAGCACATGTTCGGCACGCCCCGAGGTGACAAGTTGGGCGGCCACCTCAGCAGTGATCGGCGAAGCCATCCAGGTCGTCGCGCGCACAGCCCCGGTTACTGCTGCAACTAGTTGGCGCGGCGTCTCCATAAAGCCTACACGCAACCCGGGTCCTAGAGACTTGGAAAAGCTGGTGATTCTGATGGTTAGCTCCGGGGCGAGGGATGCCAGGGTAGGGAGTTGTGTTTCCGTCAGGCATCCATAAACGTCGTCTTCCAGCAAAAAAATACCGGCCTGTTTCGCGATGTCGGCAATTTCCATTCGACGACCTGCCGGCATCGTTGTCGTTGTGGGGTTGTGGATGTTGGGCACGCAGACAATTCCCTTGATGGGGTGTGCCGCTATTGCCTCACGTAGGGAGTCGGGTACCAGGCCCTGTTCGTCAATGTCGATCGGCACCAATTTCAGTCCCAGTCGGGGTGCCAGGGTTCTCAGGCCAGTGTAGGTTAGTTGTTCCGTGGCGACATAGTCGCCAGCCTTACTGCATGCCAATAGCCCGCATAGAAGCGCGTGCTGTGCGCCATCGGTCACGATTACCCTGGCAGGGTCAACTGGGGTGGTGGCGTTGCGGCTGAGCCATTGGGCGCCGGCCTGCCGGTGAGCGGCACGTCCCGCCGGATCATCATAGCGCAGCAACTCGCCAAAAGCCGGTGATTGGTGCAGCTGTGACAGCGCTTGTCCGATGTCGTTTCCCCAGCGCTTTAATACTGCCTGATGGCCACGGAAGTCCGCCATTCGATTTCTTGCGGTCACACCGCTTGTCGCCGCTTCTTTTGCATCCGCTGCAGCCGGATCCTTCACGTGCGTTCCACGACGGGCGCCAGTTTCCAGGAGCTTCGTTCTCACGACCTCGCCAAATGCGCGAGACACAGTGCCGACGGTTACGCCGAGTTGGGATGATAGGCGCCGGTTGGATGGCAGCTGATCACCGGGTTTAAGTTTACCGCTTCGGATGTCCTGGATCAGGGTCTGGGCGATTCTTTTGTACATCGGTCCCTTTGTTTCAGACAGATCAGGAACCCAGTCGACGGGGTTTTGCATATGTTGCCCTTCTTTGAAGCCAAGCCAGTTCGATAAAGGCTTGACAGGCACTAATGTACCTGTATATTATCAGAAAAATTTATTTTGTTTCGGTACAAAATAAACTGTATCGCAAAACAAATGAATTAATCTATTTTACATGGGAATAACATGCCGAAGATGATCCATACATCGCGAGATAATGCGTGCGGTGGCCACTATTCACACGCTGTTCGTGCCGGTGACTTTATCTTTGTTTCGGGGCAGACGCCACGCAACAGTCTACGGGAGATCGTCGGCGAGACGATTGAAGAACAAACAGTCGCAACCCTCGAAAATGTCCGATTAACGCTCGAGGCTGCGGGCGGAACGTTGGAAAATGTGGTCAAGGTAGGTGTCTTTCTGAGCGACCTTGCCGACGCAGCTCGCTTCGATCAGGTTTACGCTGACCATTTTCCGACCTTCCGGCCGACACGTACGACTGTTGGCAGCGCACTGAACGGCGTCCTGGTGGAAATCGATGTCGTGGCATACATTTCTGCGCCAGACAGTAGGCAAGAGGTGACGGTATGAGTTCGAGACTTCATGGCGTGATTCCTGCGGTACCGACACCCCTGGGTATTGATGGTCAGCCAGACGCTGGTAAGCTGGTGCCGTTCATCGGCGATCTGTTCGATGCCGGCTGTCATGGCGTGAACCTGCTGGGAACTACCGGAGAGGCGACGTCTTTTGATCGTGCTACGCGCTTACAGGTCATGGAGGCGGTTGCTAATGCCGGCTTAGCGCAACGCATGATGGTCGGCACCGGTGCAGCGGCGCTAGCCGACGCGGTCGAGTTAACCAGAGCCGCTGATACGATGGGCTTTGCCGGCGCGCTCCTACTACCTCCTTTCTATTACAAGAACGTTGGCGACAGTGCGCTGGTGCAGTATGTTGAGAGGCTCGCTGAGCTGGCGGGCTTGCAGGCTTGCAGATTGTATCTTTACAACATCCCGCAATTTACCGGCCTGCAGTATTCGCCGGATGTCATTGAGCATCTCACAAGCAGCCTTGGTGAAGTGTTGGCGGGTATCAAGGATAGCTCGGGCGATCTGGCATATGCCGAAGCAGTGGCTAAGAACTTTGGCCAACTGGCCGTATTCCCGAGCGATGAAGCGACGCTGAGGGACAGTGGGCGGAAAAAATTCGCTGGCTGCATTTCTGCGTCGGTCAACGTATTTCCGCATCTGGCCTGCACGACCTATCAATCCGGCGTGAATACGCCTGATGAAGTCTACGAATCGATGGTCAACGTACGCAAGGCGTTGACCCGTGTTCCCTTGGTGCCGGCGGTCAAGGCAGCCTTGGCCTGGCGGCGCAAAGATGAAAGCTGGACGACAATGAAGCAGCCGTTGGTCTCCTTGAACTCGGCGCAACTTGCACAATTGCACGACGGGTTGGTTGCTGCCCTGGCCACGGGGCACGATAGCGGCGAAGACCGCTAGGTCAACTAAGGAGGCGACAATGAATTACCACTGGAATTGGTTGATTTTTGGAGACCTGGCGCCCGACGGGACAGGAACCTACATGGATAGCCTGTTGTCGGGACTGGGCTGGACACTTACGACAGCACTTCTGGCCTGGGTCATTGCGATGGTGCTGGGTGTCGTTGTTGGCGTTCTGAAGACGACTGAGTCAACGATGGCTCGTCGACTGGCGTTTGCCTACATCGAACTGTTTCGCAATATTCCTCTACTGGTCCAGATGTTCGTTTGGTACTTTGTGATCCCCGAGCTTTTGCCGGAGGCGATGGGTTACTGGATCAAAACCTTGTCCAACGGGCCCTTTGTCGCTGCTGTCGTCTGTCTCGGGTTTTTTACGTCGGCTCGGGTAGCGGTCCAAGTTTCGGCTGGTATCGATGCGCTGCCTCGTGGTCAGCGTGCAGCAGGTAGAGCACTTGGATTGCGGACCTGGCAAGTTTACCGCTATGTGCTTTTACCTGTCGCTGGTCGGCGCATGCTGCTGCCGCTGACAAATGAATTCCTGAACAATATCAAGAACACGTCGGTGGGTCTGACCATCGGCCTGGTCGAACTTACTGCTAGTGCCCGATCAATGCAGGAGTTCTCCTTCCAGGTATTTGAAGCCTTTGCAGCAGCAACGCTAATCTATTTGGCCGTGAACCTGTCTGCGGTGGGAATGATGCGGTTGATCGAGTCGGTCGTGGTGCCTGGCCGCTCGCTCAAAAGCCTGTTGCAACGCAACCGACGGGTGACCCGCCATGCTTGATTCATTTGACTTTAGCGTGATCTGGCAGGCCTTACCGTTTCTGTTTGGCGTCGGAATGGTATTTACGATTAAGCTGACGCTTTTGGCCATGGCTGGCGGGCTGATATTCGGAACGCTGCTGGCGTTCATGAGGCTGTCCCACTCGGCGACACTACGTGCGGTCGCCGGCATTTATGTCAACGTCATACGCTCCATCCCTCTAGTGCTCGTGATTTTCTGGTTCTTCTTTCTGGTGCCCTACATCGGAGGATGGCTGATCCGCTCAGATGCGCCTATCGAAGTGGGTGCGTTCAGCTCAGCGCTTGTCACTTTCGTTATGTTCGAGGCTGCTTACTACTGCGAGATCATTCGGGCCGGTATCCTGGGTGTGCCGCGCGGGCAGGTACAAGCCGCCCAAGCGTTGGGCATGAACCGCCGCATGGCGATGGCATATGTCATTTTGCCTCAGGCTGTTAGGAGCATGCTGCCCTTGCTGCTAACTCAGTCCATTATTCTTCTGCAAGAAGTTTCTCTTGTGTACGTGGTTTCAATCACTGACTTTGTAGGTGCCGCTGCCGCGATAGCGCAGCGCGATGGGCGACTGCTAGAAATGTATCTGTTCGTGGCGGTGGTCTATTTCTGTATCTGCTTTACGCTTTCTTCTCTTGTCAGGCGTATGCGTCAATTTCAACCTGGTTAGCAAATATGATCGAAATTAATAATATTTCCAAGTGGTACGGCAACTTTCAGGTGCTAAACCAATGCAGCGCGACTGTCAGCAAAGGCGAGGTGGTAGTCGTCTGTGGACCTTCCGGGTCAGGCAAGTCGACATTGATCAAGACGGTAAACGGATTGGAGCCTATTGACCAAGGCGATATCGTGATCGACGGCATTCAGGTTGCTGCGACCGCTACGGACCTTCCGCGCCTGCGCGCTCGCATTGGCATGGTGTTCCAGAGCTTTGAGTTGTTTCCTCACTTGAGTGTTCTTGATAATATGCTTCTGGGACAACTGAAAGTGCTCAAACGTGATCGCGCATCGGCGGCCAGGAAGGCTGTTGAGTATCTGGATCGCGTAGGCTTGGCGGCCCACGCGTCGAAATTTCCAGCTCAGCTCTCGGGCGGACAGCAACAACGCGTCGCAATTGCGCGAGCGCTGGCCATGGACCCTATCGCGATGTTGTTCGATGAACCAACCTCTGCACTTGATCCTGAAATGATAAATGAAGTGCTGGATGTCATGGTCGGGCTGGCGCGAGATGGCATGACCATGATGGTGGTGACACACGAAATGGGGTTCGCCAAAAAGGTAGCCGACCGCGTGATCTTCATGGATGGGGGCGTCATTGTCGAGGATTGCGACAAGACCGCATTCTTTAATGAGCCGCGATCCCAGCGAGCGCAGGAGTTCCTTGGCAAGATCATACATTAGGGCTGCAGGCAAAGTCGTATTCAGGACATGCGCGGGTAGGACGTACGGCTCAGGCACACGGTCCAAAGTTCCGAAGTGGCCTTTTGGTCTGGTAATAGGGCGAGCCTACATCTAAAGAGTCGACCGTAGCGGTGTCCTCCAGGCACTACCGATAGCAGCGTTATCATTTGGTTGGCATCCGGCCAACACATCTTTAGTGTGAGCATGGCTTGTAAGAGCATACGTGTCCATTCAACTGTGAGGTGGACACATGTACACGAAGGAATATATCGAACACGCTGGGCGACGACGTCGATGGTGCCGCCCTTCATCTGAGGCAAGCTCGTTAGGTTGCATTACTCCACCAAGAATTTAGTGGGGCTGCAGTCCTATACGATCTGACGCTAGCGCTCAAGATGGTTTTACCGGAAGCTTTCTGTATGGACAGACTTTGCTCCGCTTTTCAAAAACATCTTCTCCTGTGAGAAACCGGACAGACTTTATTTCCTCTCTTCAATTTGAAGAGTGAAAATACTTGTCCGGTCAGGTGCCGATATCTAGCCTTTGCAGTATCAGGTATTACCTCAACCGGGCAAGCAGCACTATTGCAACCGCGCTAAACCAATACATGAATATGAGGCGACGACGAGTGTTGAGCCTCATCCCGAATGAAATCGATCCAGAGCTTCTGTAACTTTGAAGTCAGCCGGTCTGCTTCCGTGCATTGCATGCCGCCCAGCATGGGCGCTTTGGCAAATGCGTCGAATGTACCGAATACGAACGGCAACTCTATGCAGTGGCAGGCGCCGAATCGGGTCGTTGGTTCAAAGTCGAAGCGATACATGAGCGCCGATCGGCCGTGTGCGAGTGCGTCGGCCGCCCATTGCCGTGCAGGCGCACCGTAGATGGTGTCTCCCAAGCGTTCGCTTGACGCGCCGCGCGTCATCCCTGGAAAGGCGGCCATCTCATGCTGCGTGTATCCGATAAGTACATCGGCCCTGCCGCTTGCTTCGCGCAGTGCCGCTTGCCAGTCGATGTCTATGACGTCCCCGTCTGCTACCGGGCAAAAGAGCGTGCGGTTGGCACCTTCGGCCTTCAAGGCTTCGATGAGCGCAGGCGTTTGTTGCGCGGCCAGCAGTGTCTCGACAGGTAAAGCTTGCAGGTCCTGTAAGTCAGCGGCTTGCACGGTATCCATGAACAGGGCGCCGAGTTGCCGGGCGCCTTCCACCGAGCGAAAACCGCGCCCGAGCGAAGCGCTTTGCATGATTGCCCGGTTGAAGCGGGGGCGTCGACTGAGCATCGCGGCGATGCAGGCGCCGCCGGCTGACTGACCCATCACGGTAATTCTTTCCGGATCGCCACCGAAGGCGTCGATGTGCTCCGCCACCCAGGCGACTGCGGCTTCTTGGTCAAGCAGGCCGAGGTTGGCGGTGACGCCTGGTACATGCAACCAACCGAGCGCGCCAAGACGATAATTGGGTGCGACCACGACGATATCCCCGCGCTCTGCAAGTGCGGTGCCATCATACCAGTCCAACGCGCCGCCGCCGCTTACCCATGCCCCGCCGTGCAACCAGACAACAACCGGGCGCCGCTTGGCGTCGGGCGCGGGCGTCCACACCGTCAGGTGCAGACAGTCTTCCGACTGTGTGGCGACAAAGTCACCCATCGTTTCGCTTAGCCTGGACGGCCGCTGCGGCGGTACCGGACCCGGGCGGGTGGCATCCAGCATGCCGACCGATTGCACAGGAACCGGCGGGTGAAAGCGCAAACTGCCTATGGGCGCCTGCGCAAAGGGTATCGCACTGAAACGGCACACGGTTTCTTGCTTCACCCCGGTTATGTCGCCCAGGCGCGTCTTCACAACAACCGTCTGATTCATCATATGATCTGGCGTCATCCTGTGTTGGTCCTGAGTCCTATTATTTGTCGGGCTACCTCAATCCAACTTCGCGCCCGACAGCTTGACGGCTTGTGCGGCGCGTTCGCGATCTTTCACTATTGCGCTTGCAAACTCCCCCGGTGTGTTGAATATGGCGTCATAGCCGCGTGTGTTGACTTGGTCCTGCTGGAACTCGGGGTCAGCAGCAACTTCCCGGATGTCGTTGGCGATCTTGTTGATGATTTTGCTGTCCGTGCCTTTGGGTACAAACACACCGAACCAGGCATAAGCGGGCACGTCCGCATAACCGAGTTCTGCGAAGGTTGGGACGTCGGGCACGAGGGATACCCGCTTTTCTCCGCCGATAGCCAACGGTACGATCTTGCCTGCCTTGATGTGCGGAAGCGACGAGGCTACACCGATGAAGGTGAACTGCACTTCGCCGGCCAGCAACGCATTCAGCGCTGATGACAGGCCGTTGTAGGGCACATGCAGCACCGAGACGTCCGCCTTGTTCTTGAAGGTTTCCATTGCCAAATGGGGCTGGCTGCCCGCGCCATACGACGCATAGTTGTATTTGTCTGGGTGATCCTTGAACAGCTTGACGGCCTCCGCGAGTGTCATCACGCCGGTATCGTTGCGGGTCAGCAGCATCTGGTTAAGCTGAACCAACTGCGTGACGGGTTCGAAGTCCGACACGGAGTAGGGCAATTTGGTGTAGAGCTCAGGATTTGCGGTGACCGTCGTGTCCGAGGTCATCAATATGGTGTAGCCGTCTGGCGCCGCCTTGGCGACGGTGTCTGCTCCAACGATGGTGTTGGCGCCGGCCTTGTTTTCCACCACTACGGACTGACTCCAACGCTCGGATAGTTTTTGCCCCAGCACACGCGCCATGGTGTCCAGTCCGCTGCCTGCAGGGTAGGGGACAACAATCTTGACCGGGCGCTCAGGATAGGATTCGGCATGGGCGGCACCGAGCGCCGCGCTTGTTGCGAAGGCAGCCACTGCGAAAGTGCAGATGAGGGTAGTGAGTCTGGGCATCAGCTTGTCTCCTGTCGTTAGTTATGTGTAGGCAGTGCTGAATATGTTTGAATTCTAAACCAGCATCCTGCTGTGTAAATAACTTTTATGTATTGTTGGCTTGATACGTTCTGCTTTCTGTCTGATGGCAGGAAATGGAGCCGGGAGCTGGCTTCTGCCTATTGCGTTTTCCATCGTCGTGGTCGACCTTCAGCAAATCAGAATGGCGTCAACGACTACCCAAAGGCTTACTTCGAAGAAGCAACAGCCTGCCTACGCCTAATGAAAAAACGGCCAGTTGCAGCTGTTCTCGGGGTCTACACAAATTTTGCCCGGCACCCGCTCAAGGTCAACGCAACGAAGACGCTGAGCGGGCTGCTCGTTCATACAGGCTGCTCAGATTGCCCAGCGAGTTTGTCAGTTCACGAAGGTGTTCGTTCATAGCTTCGTCGACATTGCTCATCAGACACTGCTCCCGAATATGGCGATAACTTTCGATTGCAGCTTCACCAGCTTCGGTTGTTCGGTACAAAACCTCCTTCCCTACTTTCTCACCTATAGCGAGTCCTGCGGCCACAAGTTTTTTCAGCGAGTACGTGACGACATGCACGTCGTTGAAGTTCAAGACAAAGCAGATGTCTGCGACCTTTTTGTTCTTGGCGCGATGCTTGAGCTGATGCAGCACAACTACATCGATGGAAGTCATTTCACCTGCATCTGTTGCCGAGGCGCCCTTTTCGAGCCAGCGTGTAAATGCATTCCAGCAAACAATCATGGCGAACTCAAATTCACTCAATTCTGCACCCTTGGGTGAAACAAGATGAGGAGAGAGGACTAAAGGCTTATCGGTCTTGCTCATAAGTAAAATCCCTAGTTATATTAACAATTCAATAGCGTATCATTGGGAAATTCCCAACGTTATTCCAATGAGAATCATGAAAAACATATATATTTTTGCACACATATCCTCAGTATTGCTGTTTCAAAGCACAAATGTCGGTACTGTCCATGGTTGATCTAACTAATCCACGGGTGAGGCTTTCTGCCGATATTGGCGGCACATTTACCGACATCGTCGCCGAGTTGCCGAACGGCAATCGTGTTACGTCCAAGGTGTTGACCACACCGGCAGCGCCTGAGCAGGCTGTGCTCGTAGGTGCGACTCAACTTCTGGCGCGCAATGCCCTGAGCTTAAAAGACGTGGGCGTGTTCGTCCATGGCACGACCCTTGCAACGAATGCCATTCTGGAACGTCGTGGGGCGAAAACTGCCTTGATAACCACTAAAGGCTTTCGGGATGTGTTGGAGATTGGGACCGAGGGTCGATTTGACCAGTATGACCTTCAACTAGAGCGTCGAGCACCTTTGGTATCACGCAGTTTACGGCTAACGGTCAAGGAGCGCGTTGACGCGAACGGGCGTGAGATTCTGGCACTGGATCGCAGTGGCTTGGCGGAGCAGATCTCCGCTATCAAGAACGAGGGCGTTGCCAGCGTGGCAATTTGTTTCATACATGCCTATCGCAACCCAAAGCATGAACAGGAGGCGCGCAAGTTATTGCTGGATGTCTTGCCGGATTTGCACGTCTCGATTTCGAGTGAGGTTTGTCCAGAGATCAGGGAGTATGAACGGGTCTCTACCACTGTTGCCAACGCGTATGTGCAGCCACAGATGGCCGACTATCTGCATCGGATGCAAAAGCGTCTCGAAAGCGAGTCGTTTAATGGTGCCCTTTACCTTGTTACGTCGAACGGCGGCCTGACTTCTCTGGAAACCGCCCGTCGATTTCCAGTCCGGCTGGTCGAGTCTGGCCCAGCAGGCGGCGCAATCTACGCCGCCGATGTCGCTAGGCGTGCGGGAGAAAGCAAGGTGGCGGCATTCGACATGGGCGGGACGACAGCTAAGATTTGCCTTATTGACCAGTACGAGCCGGATACCGACCGGATTTATGAGGTCGACCGCGCTGCGCGATTTCAGAAAGGCAGTGGGTTGCCTTTACGGATACCGGTCATTGATTTGTTCGAAATTGGCGCAGGGGGCGGTTCAGTCGCGCACATTAACGTGCTCAAGAATATTCAGGTCGGTCCTAAAAGCGCAGGCTCGGAGCCTGGCCCGGCTTGCTATGGCAGGGGCGGCGAAGAGGCGACTGTTACCGATGCGGATACTGTGCTTGGGCTGATCGACCCAGATGCTTTTGCGGGTGGAACCGTACAGCTGGACGTACAGGCGGCTGAACGCGCGCTGGAAAAGGTTGCAGTGCCATTGCGCTTCTCAGTCGAAATGGCAGCCTATGGCGTCCATGAAATGGTATGCGAAAACATGTCCAACGCGGCACGGGTGCATGCTATCGAAAAAGGAAAATCGATTGCGGACCATACGCTCATTGCCTTTGGCGGAGCAGCCCCGCTTCACGTTGCTCGGATCGCTGAAAAAGTGGGCATCAGCCGCATCCTGGTTCCACCCAATGCTGGGGTGGGCTCGGCAATTGGATTTCTGCGTGCACCAATTTCGTACGAGCTCGTTCGAAGCCGGCATTCGCCCCTAGGAACCCTCGATACACAGGAAATCAGCAAGATGTTGGCGTTGATGGAGGACGAGGCTTCGGCACTCGTACGACAAGGCGCGCCCCACGAGCCGCTTATTGTCCGGCATCATGCATACATGCGCTATGTTGGCCAAGGGCATGAGATTGCGATTACGTTACCCGATGGGAACTTATACGAACTTGATGTGGAACAGCTCTCGCAAGCTTTCCAGGCGTCTTACACGCAACTCTTCGGCCGCACGATTCCCGGTGCCGAAGTCGAAATTCTGACTTGGTCTGTGCTGGTTTCGACGAAACCAAAACATGTGGATGTTGCTGTTCCGCCTCCGGTGAAGGGCCGATTGCCATTACCCAAAGGGTATCGAGAATGCTTTGACGGAATGGAAGATCGAAGAGTGAGCGTGCCTGTGTATGCGAGGCAGGATTTGCAGTGCGAACAACAGATTGTGGGTCCTGCTTTGATCGCAGAAGACCAGACGACCACTTTTGTGTCCTCGTCCTTCAATGTGAGTGTTGATCGTTGGAGCAATCTTGTGATGGATAGAAAAGTAAAAACGGAGGTGACAGTATGAAATCCAACGCCAAGCAGATTGAATACCAATTAATGTGGCAGCGACTTATCGCCATTGTCGAGGAGCAGGCACAAGTTCTCTTGCGGACTGCGTTCAGTGCAATTGTGCGCGAATGCAGCGACTTGTCGGCTGGGGTTTTTGATACACATGGCCAGATGCTTGCACAAGCAGTCACTGGAGCGCCTGGTCATGTGAACACCATGGCGGATTCCGTTCAGCATTTTCTTGGCAAGTATCCGCTGAACGAGATGCAGCCAGGCGATGTGTTTATCACGAACGACCCTTGGAAGGGCACTGGCCATTTAAATGATTTTGTTGTGGTGACGCCGTGCTTTCAGCATGGCAGGCCAGTTGCACTGTTTTGTGCGACGAGCCATGTCATGGACATTGGAGGACTGGGGTTCGGGCCGGACGGTACAGACGTTCATATGGAAGGTTTGTTCATCCCCTTGCTTAAGCTTTTTTCATCGGGACGCATAAATGAAACTTTTATGGAGATGCTTCGTGCCAATACGCGCCAGCCGCTTGAAACTGCCGGAGACACCTACGCTCTAGCAGCATGCAATGATGTTGCCTGCGAAAGATTGCAGGAGATGATGAACGAATTCGAGCTGGATTCTCTGGAAGATCTCTCGTCACACATTCTGGAAAGTTCGCGGGCTGCCATGCTCGACGCTATTGGCAAGCTACCCGAGGGCTCATCAACATACTGCATGACGATTGATGGTTATGACCAGCCCATCGATCTAATCGCGACGCTGACCATATCGCGCGATGGCATCCTTCTGGACTATGCCGGGACGTCGCCTATTTCTTCGCACGGGATCAACGTACCCATATGTTATGCCACCGCGTACTCTGTATTCGGTTTGGCATGTGCGGTCGCGGGCGAAGTACCGAACAACTCAGGTTCGCTGTCTGTGTTCTCTGTGTCCGCGCCTGAGGGTTGTGTGCTCAATGCACTGTCTCCGGCGCCTGTCTCGACTCGACACGTCATTGGTCAAATGCTTCCAGATGTCGTCTTTGGTTGTTTGCGCCAGATCATTCCCGAGCGTGTTCCGGCTGAGGGGGCTTCGTGCGTCTGGCTGCTCACTTTACGTGGGGCGACTCAGGATGCATCTCGAGGCCGTTATGGGTTTACATTGGGATTCACGAGTAATGGCGGCACTGGTGCCCGAAGCAGCATTGACGGTCTGTCGGCGACAGCTTTTCCGACGAATCTCAATGGTACCCCTGTCGAGATCGCTGAAACTCAGGCGCCATTGATATTCTGGCGCAAGGAACTGCGCGAGGGTTCCGGTGGGGCCGGGCGTACACGGGGAGGACTCGGGCAAGTGATCGAAGTGCAGTCTACCTGCGACAAAACTTTTGAAATTCTGGCGTCCTTTGACCGCATCAATCATCCACCACGTGGTCGTGACGGGGGAGGAAATGGAGCAGCAGGATTCATTGGCCTTTCCTCTGGCCGCCTGTTGATAGGCAAAGGTAGTCAAGAGATTTTACCGGGCGAGCGCCTGTTGATTCAGACTCCAGGCGGCGGTGGCATCGGGAATCCGAAGCATCGCTTGCCAGCGCGCGTCGCAAGCGATCTCGCAGATGGCTTGCTGACCGAAGATCAGGCTCGGAGCTTATATGGAAATGAGCCGTCTGGCCTGGCCAATACAGCAGCCACTTGCTGAGAACTAAAAGCTGTCCGTTTTTCCTTAAAAGCGCCATCGGCACGCTAATGCGGCTCTAGGCCACTTACCACTATCCTCAATAGAGAGGCATCCATCATGATTACAAGACGTCAATTTTCCGCGATCACGTTGTCTATCGTTGTATCTATGGTTCTGGGGCCGTTCGCGCGGGCGGCCTCGCCTATGCATATAGATTTGTCGACTGTGCTGCCGGACGGGAACTTCCACACCCAGAATGCCAAAATGTATTCTGAAGAGGTGGCGAAGGCAACCGGCGGCGAAGTCCAGATTCAAGTGCACTCGGGCGGCGCGCTTGGGTTCAAGGGCCCCGATCATCTGGAGGCCGTGGGCGACGGTCTAGTCGGAATGGCGGATATTCATATATCGCAGCAGGCGGGCAACGAGCCTGTCCTGGCTGCCGAAACGGTACCGTTTCTGGTGAATGATCTTGGCGAGCTCAAGATTCTGCATCGCCATTTACTCCCGTTGCTGGAAGAGGCTGCCGCAAAACACAATCAGAAGATTCTTTATATCGTGCCATGGCCGGCGCAGTACTTATTCTCCAAAATTCAGGCAGATTCTCTGGAGGGTTTGAAAAATAGCAAAGTTCGGGTGTCAGATAGAAATGTGCAAGACATGTGTGCTGCCATTGGTATAACGCCGGTGCTGATCCCTTGGGTCGAAACAATTCCCGCGCTGGCATCTGGAACGATCTCGGGACTGACGACATCGACAGCGTCTGCTGTAGATGGTCGTCTGTGGGAGTTCGTGAAGTATATATATCCAACGAACCACACATGGATCTCGCAGATGGTCAATATCAATCTGGATACCTGGAACAAGCTGTCTCCCACCCAGCAAAAAGCGATGACTGACGTGGCTGATAGGCTGCAGCCGGTGTTTTGGGATAGGGCGTCTCAGGCTGATGTCGACGGTCTGGAAAAGCTTAAAAGTATGGGTATGGAAGCTATGCCTATTTCACCGGCCATGAGGCAAGAGATGCGAGACCGCACATCCGGCCAGTTGGAAGCATTCATGAAGCGCGTACCGTCATCTGAGACGGCGCTTAATGCCTACCTGGCGGAAGTAAAACGATGATCGGCGGCCTTTCGTTGGGGCGGCAGGGCATAAGGCACAAGCGGGGGGTCAAGCGCCTGCTGGACGGGATTGAGTATTTGTCGATGTTTGATGGATGGGTCGGTGCGGCATGTTTGATGCTTCTGATTGCTCTGATGCTCGCCGAGCTGACAGTAAGAATGCTGTCGAACTTCTTCCCGGGCTTGCCAGGCGGCCTGCCTTATACGTGGGAGTATTGCTCTTACCTGATGGCCACCTGCTTCACTTTTGGCGCCGCGATGACATTGCGTACAGGCGGGCATATTCGTGTGAATTTATTACTCTCCAATGTGTCGGCTAAAGCGCGGAAAGTCCTGGAGATCGGAGTGTCGCTTGTGGGATTGCTGTCGGTGTCTTTCATGACGGTTGCAATGAGCCTGTTCACCTGGTCGTCTTTCGTGTCTGGTCAAGTTTCTGCGGCAAGTGGCACGGCGCTTTGGATTCCAAAACTGGCTGTTACCCTGGGAATCCTGCTGCTCGCTTTGCAACTGTTCGCCCGGCTGATTCAGGCTGTGCTGGGATTGCCCTTGGAGGACTCCCGCATGAAACCAGCCACGCCGCAGGAGTAAGGCTTCTATCATGACTATCATTATTTCTTCACTGCTGGCCATTCTTCTGCTGCTTCTCGGCAGTAGTATCTGGATCGGCATCGGTCTTGCCGCTACCGGTAGTGCCATGCTTATGCTGTTTCGGGATATTCCGATCGGAAAACTGCTGGCTCAATATACCTGGAATATCCTGACCACTCAGGAACTGCTGGCGTTACCCATGTTTATTGTTATGGGAGAAATCCTTTTCCGGACTCGGTTGTCACAATCGCTGTTCAACGGGCTCTCGCCATGGGCGTCTTTGCTGCCTGGCCGTCTGCTGCATGTCAACGTCATTGGTTCAACCATCTTCGCCGCCATTTCAGGCTCATCAGCCGCGACGACACAGGTAGTCGGGCGAATTTCTATTGCAGAGCTAGACAAGCGGGGCTATGGAAAGTCGATTTCGCTTGGGAGCCTCGCAGGTGCCGGCACACTGGGATTCCTGATTCCCCCTTCCAACATCATGATCGTCTACGGTGTGCTTGGCGATGTGTCCGTGCTGAAGCTATTCATGGCCGGGGTTGTGCCAGGGCTGCTTCTGGCATGCTGCTTCATGGGTTGGGTGATGATCCATTCACGTGCCAATCCAGGGCTGGTTCCCAAGGATGATCCGGCTGTCCGGATAACCTGGAATACGCGATTCATGGCTCTCAAGGATCTTGGTCCGGTGATGCTGTTGATTCTGGCTATTCTCGGCTCGATGTATACGGGCATTGCCACTCCTTCTGAAAGCGCGGCAGTGGGCGTGCTCGGGGCATTGCTGATTGCCTATTTTCAGAAAGGCCTTACGCGGCAATCGATGCGTAATATAGCGATGGGCTCGATTCAGACGTGCGCGATGATTGCGTTGATCCTTCTCGGTGCTTCCATTTTGGCGCACGCCACTGCGTTCCTGGGTATTACCCAAGCGATCAGTGGATGGGTTAGTGCATTGAACTTATCCCCTCTTGAGCTGATTGCCATTCTCATCGGTCTTTATATTGTGCTTGGCGCCTTTCTCGACGGATTCTCCATGATGGTGTTGACGTTGCCGATCGTTCTTCCAATCGTCACGGCAGCTGGCTTTGATCCAATTTGGTTTGGCGTCTTTCTCGTGATTGTCATAGAGATGGCTCAGATAACTCCGCCGATAGGATTCAATCTCTTCATACTTCAAGGGCTTAGTGATGTAAGCATTGGGCGGCTCGCGTGGTATTCAACTCCATACTTGCTGATCATGATCCTGTTCGTGTTCTTGTTGGTTGCGGTACCTGATCTTGTGCTCTGGTTGCCAAGGAGTATTGCGGGTAGCGCTGGGTAGGCAAACTGGAACGTGCGAGCAATCTATGCACATAGATTTTGCTTTGTAGAGATCTTGAAGGAGTATGGCTGCGGCAATCTAAACTTTATATATTTCGACAGTCCTTATTTCCAGTCCTCATTTTTTATTTGAAGGGAAGAAATAAGGTCTGCCTAGAGGAAAGGTCATCACGATTTTGATTGTGCCTTTGTCGGGATCGGGTCATGCTATTCGGGACGTGACTTCACGATCTCGTTATACAGATGTGCGCTGACCTACAGTATCAATAAACCGAAACTGTGCGGAATCAAAACTTATCGCTATAATCGGTCCAGAATTGCAAAGAAATTAATATATAAAGTGCTATGAGACAGCGTTTACGGGCTTGGAATCACATTCCAGACTCGAGCCTAAACGCACACAGAAAGGGGGTTGTATGGAATACCGTCTGTTTCCACGTGCGCTTGCCGTGGCCGCGTTCACTTGTTTGTTGTCGGCGGCGCCAGCTTCCTATGCCAAAGACACGGTAAAGCTGACCTTTATCGGGCCCTTGACTGGTGGCTCTTCTGCAATCGGGCTCGGTGGGCGCAACTCTGCCGACTTGGCCACGAAATTGCGCAACAGTGACCCGCAAACGAAATACAACTACGAATTGGTTGTGCTCGACGACGAGTGCAAACCGAACGTAGGTGTTCAGGTAGCGACCAAGGCGGCCTCCGACCGGTCTGTTATTGCGGGAATCACCAACTATTGCTCTGCGGTGGCTATCAGCGCTGTGGACGTCTACAGTCGATTTGGCCTGCCTATCGTGGTGTGGGGTGCCGTACTACCCGAAATCACCTATGGCCAAAAGCGTAAAGAGGTGCATCGGATCAACGGTACGATGATCAACCAGAACCAGGTTGCTGCCGAGTTCATGACGAAGCAGGGCTATAAAAAATGGGCGGTGATTCACGATACAACTGACTACGGCAAGGGCCATAACGAATATTTCTCCAAATACCTGAAAGAGCTTGGTGGTGAAATTGTCGGCACATTTGGCGTGATGTCAGACCAGCAAGACTTCACGGCCGAACTCACCAGAATTAAAGAGCTTAATCCTGAGGTCGTGTTTTTTGGCGGTCTGACGCCACTGGGCATTCGTATACGCTCGCAAATGGACAGGCTCGGGATTAATGCCCAACTTCAAGGCACATCAGGGATCAAGTCGGATGCGTACATTGAAGGCCTGGGCGCCGCTCTCGCCGAAGGTTCTCTCGCGTTCCTGGAGGGGGCTCCTCTGGAAAAACTACCTCGCGGCAAAGACTTTGCTGATGCCTATCAAAAACAGGGCTACTCGCAACCGCCCGATGCTTACGGTCCATTTGCATACGCGGCCACTGACTTGATCATCGATATCATCGAAAAGGTAGGCCCTGATCGCAAGAAGGTTCTGGCTGAACTGAGCCAGGTTCAGGATGCCGACACCATTATCGGGAAGGTCACATTCGACGATCACGGACAGAACATTGTTCCCTTGGTGTCCACGTACGTTGCTCAAGATGGAAAGTGGGTGATCTGGGAAGACAGCGAATACGCCGCAGGCAAGCGCAAGCTCAAAATGCGCTAAGTACATCAGATTTAGCTTGGAGACACACGCATGAGCATGGAAGTCTTTAGTCAGTATCTTGTGAACGGCCTCATGCTCGGTATGATCTACGCAATGGTGGCGGTGGGCTTTACGTTGTTCTTTGGCGTCATGGATGTTATTCAGTTTGCGCATGGCGATGTTCTTATGCTGGGTGCATTCACGGCGCTGGTTACCTACCTGGGACTGGATGCGGTGGGGATCGCCAATCCCTGGTTTCAAATCTTGATCATGTTGATCGTCTCCATGCTGGTTATTGCGGTGGTAGGCGCCCTGGTAGCAAAGTACCTGGTTCTGCCGCTAAAGGATGCGCCACCGCTCAACACGCTGTTGGTTACGCTGATGCTTGGGCTCGTAATACGCGAACTGGTACGGCTGTTCTACCCCGATGGTTCAAACTCCAAACCGTTCCCTCGATTACTGCCTGGTCACGAACTGCAGCTTGGCGCCTTTTCTATACGCGTCGATAGCGCCATTTTGTTAACGACGGGTCTTGTCACCATTGTCGTTTTGCACTACTTCATTACTCGCACCAAACTCGGCCTGGCTATTCGCGCGGTCGCTCAAGACGGCGAAACAGCCCGCGTAATGGGTATCAACTTCCACTGGATCGTACTGTTGACCTTTGGGCTAGGCTCAGCAATGGCGGCGATTGGTGGAGTAATGAACGGCCTGTATTACAGCGAGATCAACTTTGGCATAGGGCTTTTGCTGGGGATTATCGGTTTTTCAGCTGCGATTCTGGGCGGGCTGACTAATGTATATGGCGCGATTCTCGGCGGTTTCCTGTTCGCAGGTTTACAAACGGTGGGTGCCGTTGTCCTTCCCATGTTGGGGACGGGGGTAGCAAGCGCCTATAAAGACGTGTTCGCGTTTGCGGTCGTCATTATTCTTCTGGCATGGAAGCCGTCCGGCTTGATTGCAGAACGTGTCAGCGAGAGAGTCTGAATTATGCGTTATTCCATAAAGGCGTCTCGCACTTTATTGCTTGCCACGCTGATATTGATCATTGTGTTTTCGTGGGGCATGTTGCACGCTGAAAGCGAGCAGGAAATGGGCTTCACGCTGGGCGTGGTTATTGTATTGGCCTTGCTCGGCCGTTGGCTGCGTGTGGCCCCGCCGCTCACGCAATCGATCAATGCGCATCCTCGTACCCTGGGTATTGGTTGCATTATTGGGGCGCTATTGCTGATAGTCGCCTTCTACGACAATCATTTCGCATTGCTACTGATTTGCACGGTGCTGCTTTATTCCATAGCAGGGTTGGGGCTGAACATTCAGTTCGGCTACTGCGGCATTCTCAATTTCGCTGGCGCCGCATTTTTTGGCATAGGCAGCTACACCGCCGCAGTGCTGACGACGCATACGGCTACGCCGTCTTTACTTGTGCTGGCTATCGCCGGCGTTGTGTCGGCGCTGGTGGGCTCGCTGCTTATATGGCCGGTGCTGCGGACGCGCGGCCACTATGCCGCTCTGGTTACCATTGCCTTTGGCGTCCTGTTCAAGACGTTTCTGGAAGTCAACGACGTCTTGGGCGGGCCGCAAGGCATGCGGATACCGCCGATGACGATTTTTGGCTGGGATCTCAGCCAAAACGTGATGATCGGCGATACCGAGATATCGTTCTATGCCAATTATGCCGTGTTAAGTCTCATTCTGTGTGTGGCGGCGTTCATTCTTGTTCGTCGGCTCGAACGCTCATGGATCGGCATGTCGATGGATATGGTGCGAACTGATGAAATAGCCGCTGCGGTTTTTGGGGTGCCTATTGCGCGCATGAAGATTATTGCATTCACCCTGGGAAATTTTCTGGTGGGTATCGCCGGCGCAATGTATGGGCTTCTTACCAGCTATGTAGCGCCTAATAACTTCACCTTTGCCGACTCATTAATCCTTGTATCCATGGTGCTTCTTGGCGGAATCGGCAACCCGTGGGGTATATTGCCCGCCGCGGCCATTATCCTTATTCTTCCGGAAAAACTGCAGTTCATTCAAGAATATCGTTTCTTGCTTTACGGAGTATTGGTCATCGCAATCCTCTTGTTCAGGCCTGACGGCTTGCTGCCACGTTCCATTCGCAGCTACTTTCCGGGGCAGGCAAGAACATGAAAACCCCTCTCTTGACAGCATCCGACCTGACGATGCGCTTTGGCGGACTCACAGCGCTTGATGCATTGAACCTTGCCGTTTATGAAGGCGAAGTCATGGGGCTGCTGGGGCCGAACGGCTCAGGGAAAACCACGTTCTTCAACGTGGTCACCAGTCTGTATACGGCAAGCTCCGGAAAGATCATGATGGACGGCGATGATATCAGTACCAAGTCGCCGCAGGAAGTCTATGGCTATGGCATTACGCGAACGTTTCAGCGTTCTCGCCTTTCGCTTCCCTTAACCGTGTTTGACAATATGGTCATCGGAAATTTTCAGCATCTCAATATGGGCCTGGCGTTCAATCTGTTCAGGCGCGCCGAGCTCAGGCGGCAGTACGATGAAATGGTTGAAAAAGCCCAAACCTTATTGGGCACGTTCAATGCGAGATTACCGGAAAAACTATTTCGACCAACATCGACGCTCACCATGATTGATCGGCGTCGTGTCGAGATCTGCCGCGCCCTGCTCAGCAGTCCTCGTTTGTTGCTGCTGGACGAGCCATCCGCTGGCATGACCCACGATGAGACGACCGAGCTGATGGATGATATCCTGCAAGTGCGCACGTTATTGAAGCCCTTCACGATAGTCATTATTGAACATGAAATGAACGTCATTCAGCGCATCACCGATCGTTGTGTCGTTCTTAATTTCGGGCAAAAAATTGCCGAGGGTACCTACGAAGAGATTGTTGCGGATCGGGAAGTGCAAATCGCCTACCTGGGACAGGAAGAAGGTGGCGAGCAAGAGCAGAAGCTCGAACACCAGCAGGAGTACGAGGGAGGGCAGGGGCAATGACGATTCACCTTAAAGTCGACGGGATTGCAACGGCCTATGACCGCATCGATGTCTTGCATGGCGTGACGCTGCAAGCGATGAAAGGGAAAATCACCTGCATACTGGGGTCGAACGGATCAGGCAAGTCCACGCTCATTCGGTCCATTTTGGGGCTGACTCCGCCAAATCGCGGGCAGATCGAATTTGAAGGGGTGTCACTGCTGGGCTTGCCGACACATAGAATTGTCAGCCGCGGCATTGCATGCATCCCCGAGGGCCGTAAAGTCTTTCCGAAAATGACGGTCGAAGAAAACCTACGTGTAGGTGCCTATCAGCTATCCAATGACGCTGAACTCAAGCGCCGTGCGGAAGATGTGTACGATATTTTCCCCCGCCTGAAGGAGCGCCGCCTGCAGCTTGCCGGAACCATGTCGGGCGGGGAGCAGGCGATGCTTTCAATCGGACGCGGTTTGATGGCTGATCCGAAGATGCTCATTCTGGACGAACCGTCGCTGGGCTTGTCACCCTTGTTTGTCAAAGAAAACTTTCGGGTCATCAACGACATCAACAAGCGCGGTATCACCATACTTCTTGTGGAACAGAACGCACGGCAAACGCTGGCTATTTCTGATTACGGATATGTCCTGTCGCAAGGGAGACTCGTGGCCGAGGGCCCCGCGAAGGAGCTTAGCCAGAACGTCGAGGTGCAAGCGGCCTATTTTGGCTAGCTTGCCGATATACGGAGATGATGGAATGACCCAGTTGCTTGACCCGGTTGCCCTTACCCAGAAACTTGTGCGGATGGAGACCATCAATACTCCAGGCCATGAAGATCAGTGCATAAATTTTCTTGCTGAAATTCTGACCCAGGCCGGCTTTACGTGCCGGCAAGTTGAATTCGCCCCGCGGCGCAGCAGCCTTGTTGCGCGTATCGGCAGACGGGGCAATGGGCGACTGCCCCTTGCGTTTACCGGACACGTTGATGTCGTGCCACTTGGCGCGGCGCCATGGACTCAAGATCCGTTCGGCGCCGAAATCATCGACGGGAAAATGTACGGCCGCGGCACAGCCGATATGAAAAGCGGCGTTGCGGCCTTTACCGCGGCCGCCATAGATATGGCAGCTCAATTAACAGATTCTTCCGGCGTCACTCTCATCATTACCGCTGGCGAAGAGACGGGATGCGAAGGGGCTGCTCATCTTGTGGAGCAACCTGAGATACGAGACCTGATGGGCACCGCCGGCGCCTTCATTGTTGCAGAGCCGACTTCCAATCAACCTCTTCTGGGGCACAAAGGCGCCTTATGGCTCAAGTTGCGCGCCAAGGGAGTCACTGCGCACGGATCAATGCCCGAGCACGGCGACAATGCGATATACAAAATAGCCGCTGCGGCCGTGGCCTTGCAGCATTTTGATTTCGCCTGCCCGCCCCATCCGCTAATGGGCTCGCCAACGCTCAATGTCGGAGTCATCAACGGCGGCATCAATGTCAATTCGGTTCCTGATGCAGCCGAGATTCTCGTCGACATTCGAAGTGTAGCGGGGCAACGGCATCGCGATATTATCGAACGTGTTCGCGGCGTGGTGGGCAGTGAGATCGATATTGAAACACTCATCGACCTGGAGAGTGTCTATACCCAGCCGACTGATGAATGGGCCCGCCAAGTATCGGAGTCCTGTCCTGATGGCCCTACGTCGAGAATTGTGTCTTACTTCACCGATGCGGCCGTATTGCGAGAGCCACTCGGTGCTCCGCCAACGCTCATCCTGGGGCCCGGCGATTCGCATATGGCGCACCAGACGGACGAATACTGCGTGGTCGATCGTATTACCGAGGCGCGCGATATATACGCGAACGCCATACGACAATGGTGTTTGTGATGCCTTCGGACACGTCGTCATCACAGCTGCGCCCCGAACAATTCAGCGCCGTGCAAGCGGCGCAATTGCTGGCACGCAGGGAAATTACCGCGGAACGAGTCACTCAGGCCTGCCTGGACCGTATTTCGGAGCGCGAGCCGGTGGTCCAGGCGTGGACGGTTGTTGATGCCAGTGCCGCGCTTGAACATGCACGCAAACTTGATCGTGGGCCGGTTCAAGGGCTGCTGCATGGCCTTCCCCTGGGCGTGAAAGACCTGTTCGACACGGCCGAACTACCCACAACTTACGGTTCGCCCATCTACGCGGGATACCGTCCTAAAGCCGATGCGGCGAGTGTCGCACTGTGCCGGCAAGCAGGCGCCGTGGTCTTGGGAAAAACCGTAAGTACTGAATTCGCGACCTTTCAGCCCGGCCCCACACGAAATCCGTTGAACCCGGCCCATACCCCGGGCGGTTCATCCAGCGGCTCGGCCGCTGCGGTGGCCGATTACATGGTCCACTTGGCATTCGGTACGCAAACCGCAGGATCCATCATCCGGCCTGCGGCGTTTTGCGGGATTGTGGGCTATAAACCGAGCTTTGGCCATATTACGCGGGCGGGTGTCAAAAGCTTGAGTGAATCTCTTGACACCATCGGTGGTTTTGGACGCACCGTGGACGATGTAGCATTACTGGCGGCCGCGTTGACTCATGATCGCCGCTTGCTTGAGCTGGATATCGATGGCAGACCTCGCATCGGTGTTTTCCGCAGCCCCCAATGGACAGCGCTCGACGCGGATGCCCAGGCAACGCTTGAATCCGTCGGCGAACGGTTATCCCGGTCGGGCGCGTATGTGTCGGATGCGGTGCTGCCTGAGTTTTTTCCAGGCCTTCTACAACTGCAGCAAGATATCATGGCATTCGAGGCCTATCAGGCGCTCAGCCACGAAAGGCGCTGCTCACCCGAGCAGATCAGCGCAGCACTGACTGAGCTGCTGAAACAGGGTGAGAGCATAGACTTCAAGACCCATCAGGGCAATCTGGCTGCAGCGCTGTCTGCGCGACAGAACATTAATGAGGTGTTCAACAATTTCGATGTCTTGTTAACACCGGGTGCGCTTGGCGAAGCACCTTTGTTTGAGTCAGGAACGGGCGACCCTGCTCTATGCCGGAGCTGGACTTTACTTGGCCTGCCCTGCATTCAACTTCCCGCGCGCAGTACTGATAGCGGTTTATCTCTGGGTGTGCAACTGGTTGGACGTTTGGGAGCCGATCATGCCCTGTTTCAGGCCGCACGGTGGGTGGAAAAACAGCTTCACCAATAATAAGAACACCGTGGAGAAAATCGAGACAGATCGTCAGTTCAACTTGAGACCGGTCGCCTCGACGACTTTGGCCCACTTTGCCACGTCCTCTTGCAGCTCCTGAGTAAATGCCGAGGGTGTGAGTGTCATGGGTGTCGCCGACTGTTCGGCGAGCTTGCGCTCCATATCGGGCATGGCTACAACCGCGGCAATTTCGCGGTTCAACGTCTCGATGATGGATTCTGGAGTGCCTGCGCGGGTAAAGATTCCAAAATACCCTTTCACTTCGTAGCCAGGCAGTCCGGCTTCGGCAATCGTAGGGATATCAGGAAAAAGCGCAGAACGGGTGTTGCTTGTGACTCCCAGGGCGCGCAGGCGGCCGGCCTTGATCTGCGGTCCGGCTGCGGACAGGAAGTCGAACATCATGTCGACGTGGCCGCCAAGTAGATCATTCATGGCAGGCGCCGCGCCTTTATATGGGACATGGGCAATATTGATGCCGGCCATCGACTTGAACAGTTCGCCTGAAAAATGAACCGTGGTGCCGGTTCCCGCTGAGCCGAAATTCAGCCTGCCGGGCTCGGATTTAGCTAGCGTGATCACCTCCTGCACGGAGTGGGCTTTCACGGCGTTATTGACCACCAGCACATTGGGTACCGAGGCGACCACCGCCACGGGCGCCAGATCCTGGAGCAGGCTGTATTGAAGGTTGTTGTACAGGCTTGCACTGATTGCGAGACTGCTGGCCGCGCCAATCAGCAAGGTGTGGCCGTCGGGATCGGCGCGTGCGACATCCGCTGCGCCGATATTGCCACCGGCTCCCGAGCGGTTTTCAACGATCACCAGTTGTCCAAGGCGCTTGCCCAGCGGCTCGCTGATGGTGCGCGCGATAATGTCAACGGCTCCGCCCGGAGGAAAGCCTACCACGAGCCGTATGGGTTTGGTGGGATAGTCTGGCGCGGCTGTGACACCAGTCGTGGCAAGCAGCAAGGCTAGCAGGAAGGCGAATCGCATAGGGGAACCTCTTTATGGTCAGCGTGGCAGGCGGGCCGCATCGCGGCGCTCTTCGTAAGCCTTGACGTGTGTGTAGGCGGCGCAATGCAGACTGTCGTCTACCCCCGCCCTGCGGCAATGCCTGAGCATGTCGCCCAGTATTTGTTCCGACTCGATCTGACCGCCTTTTTCCAGGTCGCGGAGCATGGAGGCTTCGTAGGGCGCATCCCGCTGCGCGAAAAGCTCCAGATAGGTGTCCAGGAATTTGTCGTCCGGGCGGTGTCCGGCGTGAGTGGCGATTTCGGCGTTGGCCAGCAGAAATCGTTTAAGCAGCTTGCCGCCCTCTGGTGTGCGGACGATTTCCCCCACATTGGCGCGCATCAGGCAGGTCATGCCGGCCACTGTGGCAAGGTGCACCATCTTCATCCACATGTCGCGCATGATTTCAGTGGACAGTTTGGCCTCGACGCGGGTCTTGTCGAAGAGCGCTTTCAGGGCTCTGCCCCGCTCGGATTCCTTTCCATCCTGTTCGCCGAAGGTCAAAGTCTGCCAGTCGCTCAACTGCTGTACTGTGCCGTCCGCGGTCAGGGTCACCTGCATCTTGATCGTGCCTCCGAGCACATGCTCTTTGCCGAACTCCTGGTTTAGTCTGGCTATATGCGCCATTCCGTTCAGAATCGGAAGTACGCAGGCATGGCCGGACATCGCGGGACGTATGGTGTCGATTGCAGGCTCCAGATCGTAGGCTTTGCAGGTTAGTAGCACTAGGTCGTAGACAGGCTCGATTTCAGACTTCAGCTTTGTGTTGACCTGAAGCTTCGCGTTGCCCAGAGGGCTTTCGATCTGCAGCCCCTGGGCCTGCAATTGTTGCTTGCGCTTTTCACGCACGAGGAAGGTGACATCGGCGCCGCTCTCAACGAGCCGGCCCCCAAGGATTCCGCCAATGCCGCCGGCTCCGAGTATGAGAATCTTCATTTTTTTTCCTGAGTCAAGGTTGGGTGGATTCAATGGCCTGCGCGATTGCGAGGCCTACTTCGCTGGTGGATCCCTGGCCGGCCAGGTCTCGCGTGCGTGGGCCCGATGTGAGAACGGTTTCGATAGCCTGCACGATGGCCGCGGCGGCTTCGCGCTGTCCGAGCTGTTCGAGCATCATGGCGCCGGACCAGATCTGACCGATTGGATTGGCAATGTTTTGCCCATAGATGTCCGGCGCCGATCCGTGCACGGGTTCGAACATCGAAGGGAACTCTCCCTCGGGGTTGAGGTTGGCTGACGGCGCGATGCCGATAGTGCCAGTGCACGCAGGTCCCAAGTCAGAGAGAATGTCGCCGAATAGGTTGGAGGCGACCACGACATCGAAGCGTTGCGGGTTCAGCACGAAATGGGCGGTGAGAATATCGATGTGATATGAGTCTGTGCGCACGTCGGGATACGCGGCCGCCATCGCCGCGAAACGCTTGTCCCAGTACGGCATGGTGATGGCCAGGCCATTGGATTTGGTGGCGGAGGTCACATGGCGCGCCCCGCGCCGACTCGCCATTTCGAAGGCAAATCGCAGAATGCGGTCCACCCCGCGCTGGGTGAAAGTGCTCAGTTGAACGGCCGCTTCGTTTTCGGTTCCCTCATTCATCATGCCGCCGATAGCGGAATACTCGCCTTCGGTATTCTCACGCACGACGACGAAATCGATGTCGCCCAGCTTGCGGTCCGCCAGTGGTGACTTTACGCCCGGCATTAGCCGCACGGGGCGGACATTGGCGTATTGCTGGAACTGGCGCCGTATCGGAAGCAGCAGGCCGCCCAGCGATATGTGATCTGGCACGCCGGGAAACCCCACTGCGCCCAGGAAAATCGCGTCGTGCTTACGGATCTGCGCCAAGCCATCTTCAGGCATCATTTTCCCGTGCGTCAGATAATACTCGCAACTCCAGTCGAAGTGATCGTAGTTCAGCTCGAAGCCGAAGCGCCGGGCCGCGGCATCAAGGGCGAGCAGCCCTTGCGGTACGACTTCCTTGCCGATCCCGTCGCCCGGGATTACGGCTATGCGATAGTGGTGCTTGGTGTCACGATTCATTTTTTGGGCTCGAAAGGTAGGTAGTCATACTCTCCGACTCCCTGGATCAGGACGAAACGTGTGCGGCTGGGCCCAGGATTAAACGGATGGTGCGCCGTGCCAGCCTCGACTTTGGCCGAATCGCCGACCGTGAGAATGAGGTCGGGCAGCGATTCGCCGGTGAAGACGTCCATTTGCTCTATGATTAGGTGCCCTTCGATGCAATAGAAAACATCGAAAATATCCGTGTGATGGTGCCATGGCACTTCTTCGTGTTCGGCCAGAGTGAACTCTTTGACGTAGACATCGGAGCCCTGCGCGATCCACTGCCGGGACGACACCGTGTAGGCCTTGTGCTGCTCTTTCCTACCGCTGAAATTGGTGGTTTCGTTCATTCGGTTTCTCCTTTTTTTGCCAGCGAACCAGCGGCTGGAGCTGTATCGCCAGAAAAGACCACCGGCACAGCGTCGGTTTCGTTGACGTGCAGCGAGAAAATGTCGGGCCGCGCATAGTGACCGGTGACGTCGAAGTCGTACTTGGCGCGCGGGATCGCGTTGCGGTCGATTTCCGCGACCAGTAGCGCTTCGCCTTCGTAATCGGGTCCCGCCAGCACCATGCCGAACGGGTCGATGATGCAGCTTCCGCCGCGGCACACGATCTGGTCTTCGTCTGCCGACACATCGCCATGGATATCGGGATAATCGCTTTGCCGTGCAAACTGATTGCACGACAGGACAAAACAACGACCTTCGAGCGCGATGTGCCGCATGGTAGGTAGCCAAGTGTCGCGTCCATCGGCTGTGGGTGCGCAGTAGATCTCTATACCTTTGGCATAGTGTGCAACGCGCATCAGCGGCATGTAGTTTTCCCAGCAGATCACGGCGCCGACCTTGCCCAGCGGTGTGTCGAATACGGGCATGGTGGAGCCGTTGCCATATCCCCAGACCAGCCGTTCCGAACCTGTGGGCATAAGCTTGCGATGTTTTCCCATGAGCTCGCCCAGGGCTGAGAAGAAAACGACTGTGCAATACAGGGTTCCGCCCTCGCGTTCGATGACCCCGACCACGAGCTGCATGGCATATGCGGCGGCGATTTTCCCCAGTTGAGAGCATTCCGGTCCTGGGACCTCGATTGCGCGCTCCCAGTATTTGCGAAACTCATCGCGGCCTTCGTCGGTGCGTTGCCCCACTAAAGTGCCGAACGAGGAGCCGCGTGGATAGCCGCCGATGTAGGCTTCGGGGAAAAGGACCAGTTTGGCGTCTCTTTCAGCGGCTTGCGCCGTGACCTGATTGATCTTATCGATGGCTGCTTGTGTGTCGCGAGCGGGTGCGACTTGAGCAACCGCAACGCGAAAAGTAGTCTGTGCTTTCATTTTTGGTGTGTCCTGTTGCAATATTGGGAGAGCCCAGACTAGGGCCTAATTTACAGCAATGTTGTTGGCTTTGGCCGCCGTCTCGTTAGCTTGAAGCGAGGCGTTGACCAGATCGGCGAAATCCTGTCCAACGAGATCGCCGGGCGTGGATGACATGCTTTCAATCAGCTGCAGCATCTCCGGCGTCTTGAGCGCGGCCTGTGTTTCCGTTTCGAGCTTCTTCATCACATCGGCTGGCACGTCGGAAGGGGCGAACAGCCCCCACCACTGAAGCTGGGCGTATCCTGGGACTCCAGCTTCGGCTACGGTCGGAACATCCTTGAGTAAGGGGGATCGCTCGGCTGTAGAGATGGCGAGCGCACGCAGCTTGCCCGCCTCGATGAGAGGCAAGGCATTAAAAAGGGGGGCAAAGATAAAATCACCGCGGCCGTTTACGACCTCGCTTACAGCCATCGGCGTGCTTTTGTACGGTACGTGAACCGGGTCGACAATATGCGCCATGGACGCGAATATCGCAGCTTGCATATGGGTGGCGCTACCGACGCCGGGTGTAGCATAGCTCAGCTTGTTGGCCACAGCACCAGCATCGATCAGTTCTTGAAGCGTCTTGTAGGGGCTATTCGCGGGCACGACGACGACATTTGGGGCGCGCGCCAACAGCGCGACAGGTGCGAAGTCGCGCGAAACATCGTAAGGAAGATTGGAGTAAATCGCTGGTGCGATCGCATAGCTGTCGGAGTGGGCTAGCAAAGTGTAGCCATCGGCAGGTGCTTTTGCCACTTCTCTGACACCGATGCTGCCGCCGCCTCCGGGCTTGTTCTCTACAACCACTGGCTGATTCCAGGCTTGCGTGAGATGTTTGGCCAATCCACGGGCGAGGACATCCGTGGAACCGCCGGGGCCGAAAGTTACCAAGATTCGAATTGGCTTGTTCGGATAGTCAATCTGGGCGTTCGCTGTGCCCGCCAAGACGCCGAGCGCCACGCCGAGCACTGAACCGATGGTACGAAAGTTGAAAGCTGCCATGGAAATACTCCTGCAAATCGCGTAGCGATCAAGTGTTTGCAAACGGCTGGTAGTCGTAGTTTCCTACGCCTTGGATGATCAGGAAACGACACCGTCCCGGCCCGGGATTAAATGGACGGTGCGCTGTACCCACGTCCACCTTGGCCGAGTCACCGACTTCAAGCGAAATATCCGGCTCGCGTTCATTCGTGAACATATCTATGCGTTCAATGCGCATGCGTCCTTCAAGGCAATAGAAGACATCGAAGACCTCGAGATGGCTGTGCCATGGGACCTCTTCCTGCTGTGCGAGTGTGAATTCCTTTACATAGACATCCGCTCCCTTGGCTATCCATTTGCGCGACGAGACTGTGTAGTAAGCACTTTGTTCTTCGCGGCTCGCAACGCTGCTGCAAGCCTTTCCGGCAGATCTGGAGGACTCTATTTCGCCCCCTGTATGACGCTCCATGTGTCTCCCTCTTTTTTCAAGTTCAGATAATATCCTGTATACGGTATACAGACTATATTATGCGATCTTCGAGTAGTCAAGATAAACTCACGACACAATGAACAAACCATCGAAGCACATGAACCTTGACGACTACGTTGCCGGCTTTCCTCAGCAGTCTCCGACCGCGGCAGAATCGATTTCGCGCCTTTTGCGCCAAGCCATACTGGATGGTGCGCTCGAGGGCGGCTCCGTACTGCGCCAAGGTGAAATAGCCAAAAGGTTCGGCGTGAGCCGGATCCCGGTTCGCGAGGCCTTGTTGAAACTTGAAGGCGAGGGGCTAGTCGAGACTCAGCCTCGCCAAGGCGTGGTCGTTACCATGCTGTCAGCCGACGATTTTGTGGAAATACTGGAAATGCGATATGCGCTCGAGTCGCTTGCACTTGACCTGGCCGCCCCGCGCTTCAAGGACGAGGATCTTGACGATGCCCTGGCGATCGTGATCGAAGCAGAAAAAAGCATGCCGACGCCTGCCGACCAGGATCCGCGTAAAGAATTTGAATCGCGGTGGGGAAACTTGAACTGGGTTTTCCATCGGCGGCTCTATACGGTGGCGAACCGGCCGCGTTTGCTCACGTCCATCGAGAATCTGCACCAATTATTTGCGCGCCATCTTCGTGTACGCATCGACGATACCGGCACAGCGGCCAGCGCTTCGAGCGGTGAGCGGCACACGCTGCTCGAGGCCAACCGTCGGGAATGGACCGATGTGCTCGAAGAGCACCGGCAGATCGCTCTGGCGTGCGCGCGTCACGATGCGGAAGCTGCCAAGGAAATCCTCAAGCGCCATATTTACAATCATGGGGGAGAGCTGGTCCGAAAGCTCAAGGAAACCACAGTCTGACCACATTTGCGGCGTCAAATCTGCTGATTTTCAGACACCACAGAATGCCCGAGTTTCGCCGCGGGTGAAGGCTACTTCCACAGCATCGTCCGGGGCCATATTCTCGAGGGCTTCGATCATGGCTCTAAATAGAGCAACTGAAGCGGGAGAAAGGCTTCTTCCTTTCTTCTTGACCACATAGAGCTTGCGGCGTATGCCTGGACGCGCCAATAAGCGGAACCGCAGTCCTTCCACTACTAGGGATTTGGCCGCCAGCGCGGGTAACGCGCTGAAGCCGAAGCCACGCCTGAGCAAGGCCTGAAGAGCGGCCACCCCGCTCACTTCATACGCTGTGTTTTGAAAGAGCCCCGCAATTTTCGGTTCTCTGTCAAGAAGTATGCGTATGCCATTGGCCTTGCTTAGTCGGATCATGGTGTGGCGCGATAACTTGCTCCACGTCAATAAGGCCTGCTCGCTGTCCAGGGGATGGTCTGCGCCATACACTGCACCATAGGCGTCGGTTAGAAGAAGGGCGGTATCCAGTTCGGGAATCGGCTCGAATAGTGTAGTGATCCCGAAGTCAGCTTCGCCCGACAACACTTGCTGCGCGACACTTTGGGTCGTGCCTTCGGTGAGGCGGGTATGAATGCCTGGGTAATGGTGGGCCAGGTCCATCAACGCTGGCGTCAGCACGTAAGTGATGAAAGAACCAGCGGCACAGACCGAAACGGATCCGCGCTCTCGTTCGGCCACCATGCGCAAATCATCGAGCGCGTCTTCCAGGTCGCGCAGCAATCGCTGTGCCGCCGGCAAAAAAATCATCCCTTGCCGAGTCGGCATCACTGAGCGGGTGGATCGGTCAAACATTTGCAGGCCAATCTCATCTTCCAGCACTTTAATTGATGAGGTCAAGGTTGATTGTGTGACATGCAGGCTGTCGGCGGCCTTCGTGAAGCTGCCTTCAGCCGCCACAGCAATAAAGGCCCGGATCTGTTTCAAGGTGATATTTGCCATTGATTAAATCAATTAATGAATAGAAATTATTCGTTTGATCAAGTACTGACACGAGTTTAAACTTTTTTCAGATTTTTGATTTCTATCAAGGAAAAGTCATGCATGCTAAGGAAGACAGTTATTTGAAAGATGCACCGGATGTGGTGGAAGGCGCGGCAGCCTGGTACGGACGCGACATGGCCAGCAGCTCCGAATGGATACACGAGCTTGAGCCTGAAGATATTAAGGAAATCGATCTGGCGATTGCGTCATTTCATGCTGGCGGTTTGTCCATGGCGGACATCAGCCCCGAAACGTTCCCATTGCCTTTTCTATCGGAAAAGTTGGGTCGGATACTAGGGGAAATCATGGACGGACGAGGCTTTGTGTTGTTGCGGGGCTTGCCAGTGGAGCGGTACGGCAAAGGCGATTCCGCAATAGCTTACCTTGGCATAGGCGTTCATCTTGGGAGCTTCCGTTCACAGAATGCCAAGGGACACCTGCTTGGCCATGTTCGAGACATGGGCGCGGATATCAGTCAGGCCAAGACGCGCTATTACCAAACCAATCGTGGTCTGGAATATCACACGGACTCCTGTGATATTGTGGGTTTGTTGTGTCTGCAGACCGCCAAGAGCGGTGGGGAAAGCCGTATCGTCAGCTCGGTGACAATGTATAACGAGATGATGGCACGTAGACCCGATTTGGCAGCGCAGTTGTTTCATGCATTTCCCACAGATCGTCGTGGGGAAATTCCCGAGGGCATGATGCCGTGGTTTGAAGTGCCTGTCTTCAACTGGTACGCGGGGCATCTCACGACAATTTATTCTGGCCAATACATCCGCAGTGCCCAGAAGAACTGCCCCCAGGCAAGACGCCTGACGCAGGAAGAGACCGAGGCACTTGAGATGTTCGACAATCTCACCAATGATCCCGCCCTCAACCTGCAAATGGAGTTCAGGGTGGGAGACATGCAATTTTTGCACAATCATCAGATACTCCACTCCCGTACCGATTTCGAGGACTGGCCAGAGCCGGAACAACGTCGGCATCTTCTGAGGCTGTGGCTATCGCCAAAGACGTCGCGTCCCTTGCCAGAGAGCTTCGCGGCAAGGTATGGCTCGTTGGAACCGGGTGACCGGGGCGGCATTGTGGTCAAGGACACGCGCCTCACTTTTACGCTTGAAGATTTCTGAACCAGATCTTCCACCCTGTTCGTTCAGGAAGGGCAAGCGTTGGCCGCGCAAATCGTGCAGGAGGATTTCGGTTCTTTATCGTTAGTTTGGTAGCTGTAAAAAAATCATAATGGAGACAACGATTGTGAAAATCAAAGCGTTATATAGTGTGGCCCTGTGTGCCGCCGTCATGGGTGTCTGTGCGCCTGAGCAGGTGCGTGCCGAGGCGAGCGAATGGCCTACCCGGCCCATTCAAATAATTGTTCCATATAGTGCTGGCGGCGCGGTTGATGTCCTGACCCGTATCGTTGCGAAAGAGATGAGCAGCGAGCTCGGCCAGCCCATAATCGTGCAGCCGCGCCCTGGAGGAGAAGGCAATATTGCGGCGATGGCGGTTGCGAGCGCCAAGCCTGATGGATATACATTGCTGTCCAGTTCAGCAGTGCTCACCAGTATCCCCGTCTTGTTTGAAAACATCGACTGGAGTGCGGATGATTTTGCTCCGGTTGGCCGTTTTGCGACCTCTTCCGCCTTTATCGTGTCATCTGCAAAACTGCCGGTGAAGTCGATTCCTGAACTTGTATCGTATGTGAAGCAGAATCCAGGACTACCCAGTGCAGTCCTGATTGGCGGTGCATTCACGACTTTTGTCACACGCATGGTGGCAAAAGAGGCGGAGATCGACTTGCTATTTGTGCCTTATCAAGGCGCTGCCCAGCATATGACTGACCTTTATGAAGGACGTGTGGCACTTGCAACGGTGTCAGGCAATCTCGCCTGCGGCGCTCTTGAAGACGATAAGGTAAATGTCCTGGCGATCACGGGTGAGGAACGGTCCAGCGCGGCACCGGATGTTCCTACAATGGGAGAAGTAGGCTACCCCGAGGTTAATGCCCAGGGCTGGTATGGATTACACGCTCCGGCAGGCACCCCTGCTGATCGAATCGCCAGACTGGCTCAGGCGCTTGAGGCGGCGGTCAAGACGGATAGCGTTCGGCTAGCTCTCACAAAAGCCTGTGTAAATGTGTCGTACCAAGGCCCGGAAGCGCTGGCTGATTTCGTAAAGGAAGATATCAAGCGTTGGGAAACGGCTGTGGCTCTGGTGAAGAGTCAGGAGGATGGGAAGCCAAGTACCGAAGCGAAGTAGTTTGCCGCCTGTCGTTCAAAGCACTTGGTCTTCGTCCAATGACTCATGCGGCAGCGAGGCGTCCAGAACTAACTCTGCGGTCAATCCGATATGCAGTTTTATCAACCTGACCGCCTCGTCTTCGTCACGGCGTATCGCCGCCTCGGCGATTTTCCCGTGCTCCTCGTCGCGGGAGTGAAGAACAGTCGCGCGCGACAGAGCTCTATAGCGTTCAGCATGGTCGAACAGCCGCCCATGAACGTCCAGCATCCAGCCTGAGCCACAGCCAGAAAGTAGCGCTTGATGAAACGCCTTGTGCGGCTGCTCGTAAGCTGCGTTCGATATGGAAGGAGTCTCGCGCACATACCGTGGCACTTTGTTCAATCGATGCAAGGTGATAAGAATGGACTCTTCCCATTCTGCATCGCCCTTGCGTATGGCTTCGCGCAAGGCGATCTCCGAAATCATCATCCGAGCAGCAGTAAGGTCGCGCAAATCTCCCGCGCTAGCCGGCGCAATAGAGAAGCCGCGCTGATCTGAATACGTGACCAACGACTCCGCCGCCAGCCGATTCAACGCTTCCCGCACGGGGATGGCTCCGCCTGCATAACGGGCGGCAACCTCGCTAATCCTTAGACGCTGACGTGGAAACCACGTGCCGGCAATTATGTCTCGGCGTAATTCAGTGTACAGACGCCCGGCAGCCGTAGAGTTACCTTTTGTGGTCATTTTGTGCCCCTGGCATGATGTGGGAATGTGATTTTATACACCATAGGGAAAGTTCTAGTTAAATATATATTGTTTTAATAAATATTAAATCGTATATTATATTTCAGCATGACCTGAGAAGCTGGTTCGCAGGGAGCGCAATTCTATGGAGAAGTCACAATGAAGTTGGTCCGTTACGGAGACCTCGGCCACGAGCAGCCGGGCCTTATTGATCAAGAAGGCAGGCTTCGCGCGTTGGGCGACGTCATCACCGACATCGATTGCGCGGCCATAACCGCTGAGGGCCTTGCAAATTTGCGGTCCATCCCTCCATCAACGCTGCCACTGGTTCAGGGGGCGCCTCGTTTCGGAGCGCCGATCGCGAACCCGCGACAGTTCATCGCTGTCGGGCGCAACTACGCTGCACATGTCCAAGAGGCGAAGTTCGAGCTGCCAACGCAACCCATGGTGTTCAGCAAGGCCATCACCAGTATCGCGGGGTCGGGAGACGACATCCCTCTCTATCGAGGAAGTGTGCGGCTGGATTATGAGGTTGAACTGGCAATTGTGATCTCCAAGCCGGCGTACCGGGTGGAAGAAAGACAAGCATTGGAATACGTGGCCGGATACTGCATTTGCAACGATGTTTCGGAGCGTGAGTGGCAGTACGACCGGGGCGGGGTGCTGAGCAAAGGAAAAAGTGCGCCTGGATATGGGCCCTTGGGCCCTTGGCTGGTGACCGCCGATGAGGTGGGGGATCCGCAGAACCTGCGCCTGCGCACGAAAGTAAACGGAACCATCAGGCAGGACGGGGAAACGGCGCACATGATCTTCAGTGTTGCGAACCTTATTGCTCATGTCACCGAATTCATGGCGCTTCTACCGGGCGACATCCTTACGACCGGCACACCGGACGGCGTGGCACTAGGCATGAAGCCTCCCCAATGGCTGCGCGAAGACGATATTGTAGAAATGGATATCACCGGCCTGGGAACGATGCGTCAACGCGTCGTTGCTCGGGATTAATGGCGCAGTGTAAAGATAAATACAGCATAAAGGAGACAGAAAAATATGAAACTCGCAACAAAGGTACAGGCGGTGGCAGTAGGCTTTCTGCTGACGGCCAGCGCATCAAGCTGGAGCCAGGCCGATGCCCCAGCATATCCCTCAAAGCCGATAAAGCTGGTCGTTGGTTTTTCCGCTGGAGGGCCCACTGACCTGCCGGCTAGAAAGGTTGCTGCTTCGCTTAGCACTTCTTTGGGACAAACCGTTGTAGTTGAGAATCGGACAGGCGCGGGCGGAAAGATTGCTGCCGACTACGTCGCATCACGGCCTGCCGACGGCTACACACTTCTGCTTTGCACGCACATCGACGCCATCAACACAGTTCTGTACAAATCGGGGGTGGTGAAGCTGGAAGATCTGACTCCGGTGTCAACAATATCGAAGTATTACTATCTGGCCGCGGTTGCTAACACGCTTCCCGTGAGCACCATGGAGGAGTTTGTTGCCTATGCAAAGGCGAACCGGGGAACATTGAACTATGGCCAAGTCGGCAAAGGATCGTCCTTCGAACTTCTGACGAAGCGAATCGAGAAGGACGCGGGAATTCAAATGACAGGTATTTCCTACCGGGGCAGCGCAGAGATGATCCAGGATCTACTGGCAGGACGTATCCATTTCATCACAGCGGCGCCGCTCAGTGTGTTGCCATTGCAAAGCGCCGGCAAGGTGAAGTTGATAGGCACTACCAGCCCCGAGCGGCTGGAAAGCGCTCCTGATGTCCCCACCATGAAGGAAGAAGGCTTTCCTATTACCTGGTTCGGATGGTTGGGCGTATGCGGGCCCAAAGACATGCCTCAACCCATTGTGCGTAAGCTCAGCGAGGCATTGGCTCAGACAGTCAATGCGGAGGATTTTCAAACCTTGATGGCTCAGTCCGCATCTATACCCATGGCATCAACGCCCGAAGAGTTGAGCGAAATATTCAGGACTACCGCCAGAGAATCGCAGGCGATGATCGAAGAGCACAATCTGACGCTTGAGTGAGGGCTGAAGCATGACCAAGAAACTACAAGTTTACAGAATTCCCGAGCTCCCTCGAGAGTCGCTTCGAGAAGGATTTCTTACCCGAACCGCCATCCGGTCGGACGACTGTATTGTGACCTTCAACTGGTTTGCTCCCGGAAGTCCGGATCAGCCACCGCACAGTCATCCGTTCGATCAACTGGCATTCGTGCTGCAGGGATCCATGGTGTTCATCGTAGATGGAGTCGACTATTTGCTCGAAGCAGGAAACGCAATCCGTATTCCTGCCTCGGTGCCCCATACGTCCAGGGTTGTTGGTGACGGCATGGCGTTGAATGTGGACGTCTTTGCGCCGGCGCGAGAAGACTACCTGTATCTTGCAGTCAATGCATCCGAGTATCAACCCGACAACAATCAGAATCAGGGCTGACAACACTTGCGCCAACCTCGGGCTGGTATGCGGGGCGTGAAAAACCGGCCATGAACTAATCTTACGAACAGCCGTCTTCATACCGCCGGGAAATATAGCTGGAACCATGTGTTTGCGATTCGCATCGCACTAACTTTTTTAGTGCTGCGAACCGCCCGCCAGCTATTGGATGGAAAATTCCAATGAGAGCGGCCACTCTAATCGTCGGCTTTACCCAACTCACTCAGCATATCTAGTGTATCGCGCAGCATTTGCTGGATGCCTGCCAGTAGAAACTTGCACCCTCGAGTTTTCCTAATGCATTCACTGAAACACGGCGTCGCGTGCGCTGTAGGTGAGGTGAAAGGAAGCTTTGATAGATGGCGAGACTTTGAGCTTAGTATCGGACTTTTCGCTAAGCACGAGTCCTACAAGCTTTTAAGATCTGTACTTCTCCATACGTCATTATTTGAATGATATCTTTGCGAGAAGTGCTACAGTTATGTATCCATTCTTGTAGGAGAAGAGTCAAATAGATACCTGATGATGCATCATAGCGGTAATGCTCCGCCTGTGCGTTTTCCAGGCACTAAGAATTTGCTCATCGACCAATCGTACCTATGAACGTTTCTTTTCTTCGCAATTTTCTAACTGTTGTAGACTCAGGCTCGATGGCAGAAGCGGCGCGGCGCCTTAACCTCTCTCCTACGACGCTCGCACAGCAAATGCGCTCCATCGAGAAAGACCTAGGTGTAAAGCTAATTGCGCGAACGGGGCGTACGGTGTCATTGACTGAATCAGGCCATAGGGTCCTTGAGCAGGCACGTGCATTGGTCAGAGACTACGTAAGCATGAACGTAACAGCAAATTCTGCCTTGCCACCTAAAGAACTTCGCCTAGGTTCCATCAATACCGCGTTGCAGTCGTTCATTCCAGATACGCTGCTATTGCTGACAGAGAGTTATCCATCTATTTCAGTGTTTATACATGCGGGCACCTCAGAAAAGCTTTTGGAAGATGTGCAGGCGGGTTCCCTTGATGCGATCATTATTTCGCATCCCCAGTACGAATTACCTAAGTCGTTGAATTGGCGGCTCCTTGTGGTCGAACCTCTAGTAACCCTTGCTCCTGCTCGTTTGCGAACAGGTGATCCTCTCGAGATTCTAAGAACTCAGCCCTTTATTCGATATGATAGACAGCACTGGGGCGGCCAACTGGCAGATCGCTATTTGAAGGAGCTTGGCATAGTTCCGCATGAGCGATTCGAGCTCGCGTCTTTATTAACGATTGCACTCATGGTGGATAGAGGTCTGGGAGTGTCCTTAGTCCCGGATTCTGCATACCCGGCCCCTCCAGGCCTGCGCCTAGCTAAGTTACCAGTACCCGACACACAGCATCAACGATTGATCGGTGCTGCATGGAAGCGCGACTCCCCCAAAAGTGGACTCGTTAATGTGGTACTCAATCACGCCCGCGACGTCGTGGCTCGCACGAAGAGTCTGGGTTGTTCACTGTGATGCTTCGTACACAACTCCAGATTTCAACAGTTCTTGGTAGGCGGCATCGTCAATATTGATTTTTGCCAATATCTCTTTATTATGTTCGCCAAGCACAGGAGCAGGTGTCCTAATGCTGCCTGGTGTACTTGAGAATCGAGGAAGCACACTGTGCATGGGGAATGAACCCATTTCTCTATCTGGGTACTCGCAAATAATTCCTCGTTGGATGAAATGCTGATCCTCAAGAATTTGTGAAATGTCATAAATCGGGCCAATGGTTACCTCAGCAGCCTCAAAAAATGCCACATTCTCTGACTGTGTTCTGTGTGCAATGAAGTCACCAATAATCTTGTCTAACTCCACCACATTCTTGACACGATCAGTGTTAGTCATAAACTTGGGGTTTGTAATGAGATCCTCTCGTCCGATAGACCGGAATAGTCTTTCAGTCATTTTTTGAGTTGATGCTGACAGCGAAACGTATCGATCATCTTTTGTGCGGTAGGCATTACGAGGGCCTGCATTCGAAGAGCGGCTACCTAGACGCGGCTTCACTTTTCCGGTCAATCGATAGTTTGCAGCCTGTGGCCCCAGAACATGGAAAAGAGGGTCGAGCAGGGATAAGTCAATGATTTGGCCTTTGCCGTTCGACTTCTCGGCCTCTCTCAATGCAATCATAGTTGCCGTCGCACCATAGCTACCCGCAAACGCGTCGGCCATATAAAATGGGGGGAGTATCGGCTCCCGATCAGGAAAGCCATTAAATGATGCGAAACCAGAGATGCCTTCGATTAGGGTTCCAAATCCTGGCCGATGACTGTACGGTCCCCCTTGTCCCCAGCCTGATATCCTGACGATAACCAGCTTAGGATTTCGCGTAAGTAGAACGTCTGGAGCGAGGCCCATTTTCTCCAAAGTACCAGGCCTAAAACTTTCTACTAGAACATGGCACTGTTCGACCAGGATTCTGAGTAGCTCCTGCGCTTGTGCGTGGCGTAAATTCAGTGCAATACTTTTTTTGTTGCGAGCATACAGTTTCCAATTGGTTTCGATGCCCTGTGTCTGCCACGCGCGTAACGTATCGCCTTCTTTCGGTTCTACTTTTATAACTTCTGCCCCAAAATCGCCAAGCATCTGAGTCAGTGAGTTGCCCGCGAAAAGTCTGGATAAATCTAGGATGCGGACTCCATTCAAAGGCCCTGCTGCATCGTCCTTGTAGTCGGCTCTTTTGAGGCTGCTTTCATGGACTGCGCCATTCATTTCTGTTTGCTGCATGTGATATCTCCCTGCTAATCAGGTTGATACTAGATCGGGATGCGACCATATAGAAGCGGCAAAACACTGATTTAGAATGCGTTTTTTACGTTCCATCTTGAAAATACAAGCGTGTAATATGAATTTCAAGCATCTGTAAGGATCTCGCATTGTTTTACTAGGAGACAAAATGAAGAGAATAATTAGTACTTGTGCGCTAGCGGTATTTAGCATTGCGCTGAGCCCTAGCAGTTGGGCAAAATATCCAGAAAAGCCTATTTCGATTCTTGTTCCATTTACCGCTGGAGGCTTCAGCGACAAGGTGGCGCGCTTGGTAGCCGAGGGGATTAGTCCTAAACTCGGAGTGCCGGTTGTTGTAGAAAATAAGCCTGGCGCTGCTGGGGCGCTTGCGCTATCTCAGATCAGTCGTGCTCGTCCAGATGGATACACTTTATTCTTGTCTAATGCGGCGACAGATGGAATTAATCCTAACATTTACGTTAATCAAGAGGTCGACCCACTGAAGGCATTGGCTCCCATCATCCTCGTGGTCAAAACCCCTAATCTTGTGGCGGTTAATAAAAACATAAAAGCAAACACACTGCCTGAGTTGGTAGAGTTGGCACGCCAGAATCCCGGCCAGCTTAACTTTGGTACCCCAGGTATAGGAACAACAGGACACTTAACCGGTGAATTGTTCAACGAAGTTGCCAATATTAATCTTCAACATGTGCCCTACAAAGGATCGGCCCAGGTTTTTACAGATCTAGTTGGCGGGCAGGTACAGGTTACCTTTGACAATATTACGACGCTGGCCAGCCAGGTGGACGGCGGTCATGTACGTGGGCTGGCAGTGACAAGCAAAAAGCGATCGCCACTATTGCCTAATGTTCCCACTGTGGCCGAGTCGGGCTTTTCTGAATTTGAAACAACATCGTGGGCAGGCATCTCCACGCCATCGGGCACACCGGAAGATGCAATCAAAATACTTAATGAGGCTATTGAGTCTGTTATTCAGACAGACGACTTCAAGTCCAAGATGAATGGTGGCGAGGTCGTTGGCGGAAGCGCAGAAAGCTATGGCAAGTTTATTACTGCTGAGCGCGAAAAATGGGGCGGCGTGGCTCGTCGTATCAATCTTACTGTGGAATGAACCTAGCACTACGCTCCACCCCGGCCAGAAGAATGAAAACATGAGATTTAAGCCCGAGCACTGGCGATCAATTCTGTTTGTACCCGTAGATAATCCCAAGTTCATTCAGAAAGCCAAATTAGTTGATGCTGACGCCATACAGCTGGATCTAGAGGATGGTATAGCTCCGGCTAACAAGGCGGCTGCTAGGGCATGTGTTGCCGAAGCAGCGAGAGCGCTGCGCGATGCTGGAAAAAGCGTATCGGTGCGCATTAATCATCCATTAGACCTAGCTGTCAGAGATATTGAAATGGCAGTTAGTCAGCAAGTGGCGGTGCTTGCATTGCCAAAGATTGCTGGCGCAGCTCACGTTCAGCTTATTGAAGAACTTGTTGAGAGATGTGAACTCAAGGCCGGCATGGAGGTAGGAAGCACAAGGTTCATTGTGGCTGTAGAGACGCTTTCAGCCTATTACGACCTACGTAATATTGCGTCATCTTCGCCTCGAATCATGGGGTTGATGCTTGGTGGTGAGGACTTTGCACAGGAATGTGGGTGCGAGCCTTCTGAAGAAGTCATGGGTGGGCTGAAGCAGCAAATGATACTGGCGGCGCGAGCCGCGCAAGTCAGACCGTTGGGGTATCTAGGCTCGCTTTCTAACTTTCGTGATCTTACTGAGTTCGAAGCTATGGCACGTCGGTCACGGGCGTATGGCTTTGACGGAGCAACCTGTATTCACCCGGATCAGGTTGCGATCGTCAATAGGGTGTTCGGTGTTAGCGACAGCGAGCTGGCTTATGCACGACGAGTGGTAGAGCAGGCAGCAGTTGCAAATCGTGAAGGCAAAGCCGCTTTTGCAGTAAATGGCGGGATGGTTGACAAACCTATTGTCGAAAGAGCAAAGCAAGTACTGCTGCGAGCCGCTTTATATGAAAGCCCATAGATGAACAGAGCGTAAACAATACGAAACAAAAAACGGAGACGAAAATGAAGCAAAACAGTTCTAGATCATTGTTATATGGTACGGCGTTACTTATGGTGAGTCTTGCGATTCTTACGCAAGGACTGATGCCAAAAACAGCAATCGCTGCTGGCTCTTATCCTGATAAGCCGATAACAGTTGTCGTGCCTTACTCGGCTGGCGGGTTCACCGATATTATGGCGCGCTTACTTGGGAAGTTGCTGACCGAAAAATGGGGCAGCCCTGTAGTTGTCGAGAACGTTGTGGGAGCTGGTGGTAATTTGGGGGCCGCAAAAGTGGCGCGTGCTGCTCCTGATGGGTATACCTTGTTGGTGTCCAACACAGCTACCAACAGTATTAATCAGTTCATTTACCAAAATATAGGTTTTGATCCAGTTAAGAGCTTTGAGCCCGTAACCCTCATAATTAAGACTCCTAACGCCGTAATTGTTAATAACGGCATCCCAGCTAATACGATAGAAGAGCTTGTGAAACTGCTCAAAGCTAGCCCAGGGAAGTACAATTATGGTAGCTCTGGCGTTGGTACTACCGCGCAGTTGACTGGGGCGCTTTTTCAAGATGCCGCCGGGGTACAAGTGGAGCATATTCCTTATAAGGGCTCGTCTGGCGCTATGACTGCCCTTCAAGGTGACTTTGTTCAAATGGCCTTCGACAATAGTGTGGCGTGGGCCCCACTTATTGACTCGGGGCGAGTCAAAGCCTTGGCAATAACCAGTTTAAGGCGTTCAAGTTTATTGCCTGATATTCCGACGCTGGATGAGTCAGGCTTTAAGGGTTTTGAAACTTCCTCATGGTTTGGTATTTCAGCACCGTTGGGCACACCTAAGTCCATTATCGAGAAACTCAATAAGGACCTGAATGTCGTCATTCAGTCGTCGGAGTTTGTCGAGAAAATGAAAGGTGGGGAAATCGTTGGAGGAACGCCCGAAGAGTATGGGGAATTTCTTGTCGCGGAATCAAATAAATGGGGAAAAGCCGTTTCTATCAGTGGTGTTGAAAAGCAGTGAGCACCCATTTGATTTAGTCTAGTCCTTCAAGAGAACTCGATATGCAGCTTCCTTTCTCAACTGGTATAAATCACCCAGAACTGAGTATTCCAATCAAGGCATGTGATTCGCACATGCATATATTCGATAGCCAATACCCTTTTGCCGCGAATGCGCCTGTCGTTCCAGATGCCACCGTAGAAGACTATAAGGTTTGGCAGGCTCATATGGGATTTACAAGGACGGTTGTTGTGGCGCCGTCTATGTATGGCTTTGATAATCGGTGCACGCTCGATGCGACCAAGCGTTTAGGTCGGGATGCTAGATGTGTCGTGACGCTTGGGCCAGAATCTACTGCAGAAGAAATTGTTCAGATGCATGAGTATGGCGCACGCGGTTTCCGCTACAACCTTGCTCGTAGTTCAATTAATAGCCTAGAGTCACTGACCGCCATATCGGAGCGTGTGGCGCCTTTGGGGTGGCACCTACAACTCTGGATGCATCCGGACGGTTTAGAAGATCTAATACCCACGCTTAAAAGCTTGCCAATCCCTACTGTATTGGACCATATGGCCGGCATTCCTATCCATGGTGGAGCGTCTCACCCCGGATTTCGTGCTCTGCTTCGCCTTTTGGAAGGGGGGCGGATATGGCTGAAGTTGTCGCTTGCAACGGCTTGGCCACAGCTGGAGTCTGCACGTCCAGCACTTAATGAGTTAGCGAAGAATATGATTTCTGCTGCTCCGGACCGGATGATATGGGGTAGCGATTGGCCGCATGCAATGTCTTCGGTGAACGCCAAACCCTATCCTAATGATGCATTGAAGATCGATGCGTTGGCAGACTGGTGTACTGACGACTCCGTTTTACATAAAGTTCTAGTTACGAATCCGCAGAGTCTATACGGATTCGATTGCTGAGCCTCTAACGCATAGATAAGAACCATGTCTCTCATAGAACATAATTTACCTGATCCATCACGTCACGTGACATCGCTAACCTCAGATCTGGCGCTCTTCGTGTCCAGTCTGGAGTTTGGTGATTTGCCCCACGAAGCTATTGCAACCGCGCGCACTGGTTTTGTTGACTGCACAGGAGTCATGCTTGCAGGGGCGACGGAGCCTGTAGTTGAGAAGCTCATTGCGTCAATTGGTCACTGCGCTGGTGATGCCCCCGTGCTTTTTAGCCGGACGACGATGCACCCCGCACATGCAGCCTGGATTAATGGTGTTGCCGCACATGCTTTGGATTGGGATGATGCAGCTTTAAGAGGTCACCCAAGTGCCGCTCTTGTGCCGGCCATTCTCGCCGAAGGTCATGTTCTAGGCTGCTCGGGAGCGGATGCTGTTACCGCATTTGTTGCGGGCTACGAGGTTTGGGCTGAACTTGCTCATAGGGATGCAGAAAGTCACCATCGAAAAGGTTGGCACCCTACAGGAATTTTTGGTGCGATTGCCGCTGCTGCGGCTTGCGCGTCGCTACATAAGCTCAACCATAAAAACACTATGCATGCTCTCGCGATCGCTGCGTCCCGAAGTAGCGGGTTAATGGCTAACTTTGGAAGTATGACCAAGCCCATACATGCGGGTAACGCCGCGCATACAGGGGTTATCTCCGCGCGCTTAGCTGATGCCGGAGCCACTGGCTCAGTCAACGCGCTTGAAGATCCGCAGGGTTTTCTATCAGCAGTATCTCCTTCCGGAAAAGTAGACAAGCATACCGCCGTTCATCAAAATCGATTGTGGCATATTACAGAGTACGGATTGAATGTAAAACAGTACCCAATGTGTTATTGCACTCACCGGCCTATCGATGCCATGATTTCACTACAGCAAACATACGGTTGGACTCCTGATCAGATTGCTGATATCAATGTCTCTATCAGTGGGCGCAATGCAACGGTACTTCGAAATCATCACCCACAAACTGCGCTTGAAGCAAAATTTAGCATTGAGTTTGCCATGGCGTCGTCGGTCGTGTCTAAACGGGTGGGTTTGGCCCAAGTGAATGACAATTTTGTTCAAACCCAGGTTATTCAAGAGCTCATGCGGCGTGTATCGATCACGATCAATGAGGATGAGGACCCGGAGTCTGGCTATGCTCCTTATGACTATGTTGTCGTTACGTTAACTTCTGGCCAGAAAGTTAAGAGTGATTTGATACATGAGGCTCGGGGTGGCCATAACGTGCCTCTAACGGATGAGGAACTGTTTGAAAAGTTCGAGGAGTGTGCTCGGACTGGCGGAATTTCCGACAACGCTAAGGAATTTTTTGCGTTTTTGATGTCGTTGGAGTGCCAACCAGACTTGACTACTCTTCGGACATGGCAACGTTATTAGAGGCCGCGTTGCTTTCAAACTGAAGCCTGAAAGTGTAGGCTTGGCCGCCGGGATAGCGCGAACTGCCCAGCAGCACCCCAGTGCCCAGAGTATCCCTATATACGAGGCGTCTCTCTAAAATGGGATGTCCGGGAGCAACGCCCAGTCTTTCAGACTCTTCTGGCGTAGCGCTGTGAGCGTTCAACTCGACCTGGCCTGATGTGATATCGATACCAATTTGCTTTAATAATACCAAGAGGCTTTTGCGCTCAATCTCTTTAGATGAAATGCGCTCATAGACTGAAGCAGGCATATAACGCGTATCAAGACTGTATACGCCGTTGAGTGAGCGTGTCCGTTCAAGATGAGTTACTTTTGCTCCTTTCTTCAAGCCCATGTCCTTGACAATGTGCGTCGGAGCTTTCACTACGCCGTACGATTCGACTATATAGTTAACGTCGCTACTGTCGGTCCAACCCGAAAAGTCTGGTATGCCGGCGATAGGCAAGCGTTCAAGAAGGCGACCGTTTACGAAAGACCCCACACCACGTTTTCGAACAATAATGCCTGCATTTACCAGCCGCTGAAAGGCGTGTCGTGCTGTCATGCGGCTCACGTTGAATTGAGCGGCAACTTCCGGCTCCGCCGGTAATGGTTCTGAGCGCCCGGCCCCCGAATCGATCAGCGCCTGCAAATATCGTTCAATTGTTTGGTAGGCGGGGATCGCTTTTTTTTCCTTCATTCAATGCTTCCAGTTTTATGTGCATATCAATCTCATAGATGCTAGCTGGTCAGGAGTGAGCTGTCGATGTTTGGATGCCGGTTGTCGTAAATTTGCCATTTGTCTATACATTCTCTTGACGTTTTCCATGTATATACATATTATGGTGATGTCCCCACGAAAAATTACGGCCATACTGGCCATATGCAGGGGAAAGTTCCACGAACCACAGGGATGAGGGATGAGGCATGAGTCAGTCAATTTCTTTAGACAGCAGCACGCAAAAAGATGCGGATAGTATTACTGTACAACCGCTCGCTGAGGCATTAGGCGCCGAAATAGGTGGTGTCAATATTGCAAATGAGGTTAGTGATGATCAAATGGCCGCAATACGGGATGCTTTACACAAGCACGGTGTAGTCGTTCTTCGAGACCAGCATCTGACGCCTCAGGATCAGGTCGCTTTCTGCAAACGCTTAGGTCCAATGAGAGCCTCATTTATGACCGATGTGTCAGTCCCAGAGGCCCCAGAGTTAACCATCGTCTCCAACATTGTTAAGGATGGCAAGCCTATAGGACTGGTTGACGCGGGTGCTCTTTGGCACACAGATGGATCGTATTTGCCGCAGCCAGATATGTACACGGTCTTGCATGCCATTCAGATTCCTCAAGGTGATAACGTCTCTTTGGGTGATACATGTTTCCTGAGCACTGCTGCAGTGTATGAGAACCTGCCTGAAACTATCCGGGAGAAGATAGATGATGCTCAAGGTGTTCATAGCCTCACGTATCATATTCAGCGAAAAATCGAAGGTAATTTCAAGGCGCCTCCTGCAAAGGAACCCAAGCCAGATGTTCGTCACCCGGCCGTCATCAAGCACCCAGCTACTGGGCGCAAAGGCATTTACTTGACGGAAGGCCACACCAAGGCAATAGACGGTTTGCCCGAGGAAGAAAGCAGGGAGCTATTGAATACTATTGCCTCTTTCGCTGTCCAACCGCAGTTTATATACCGTCATAAATGGCGTGATGGTGATTTGCTGATTTGGGACAATATCGGTACTCAACATTTGGCCATCACCGATTATGGAAGCATGCCTCGCCGATTGCACAGAGCGGGTATTAGCAGCCCATTCAATATCTTTACGGGGCATTGAGCAAGTAAACAGAAATAAGCGACGGCTCGGTGGCCTTTATAGCTAGTAATGGCTTATTGTTGCCGTCGAGAGTGCAATCCCGCTAGGTATTTCCTTGGCGGGCAGGTGATTGGCACTATAGAACCACGCATGCCATTTCTATGCTCGTTTCCATAGTGTCTTGTATAGAAAGGGCACGAGACTATGATTGGATTTCGGATTTTTCCACTCGAGAAGCGAGTGGACGTACAGTGGGTGGAAAAATTTAGGCACATACCTGTGGCCAATGTTAGCGACGTAATGGCACGCATGAGTGGGGGCGGCTTTAACTTGCGTCCAATGCATGCCGAAGGCATGCTGCTGGGTCCCGCTTTTACCGTCAAGACGCGGCCGGGTGATAATTTGATGGTTCATAAGGCGCTTTCAATGGCCGCACCGGGAGATGTAATTGTTGTCGATGCCGGTGGTGACCTGACTAATGCCATTATCGGTGAGATCATGACTGCTACTGCTCAAAGCCGGGGGCTGGGCGGCATCGTTATTCATGGTGCAATACGTGACGCGGGAAGCATAGGCAAGAACAAATTTCCTGTCTATGCTGGCGGGGTGACGCATCGGGGACCCTATAAGGATGGTCCAGGTGAAATTAATGTTTCAGTTAGCATTAACGGAATGGTGATCAATCCTGGCGATCTCGTACTGGGCGATGAGGATGGTCTGCTTTGTGTGCCACTAGAAGACGTCGCTTCAGTGTATGAGGCCGCGCATCAAAAACATGAGCTTGAGGAGCGAATGCTTGCCGATATAGCGTCCGGTAGATTAGATACTGAATGGATCGATTCGGCGCTGACACGACTGAGTTGTGAAGTGGCCAAGTCATGAGCGTAGCCTGGTTAGTTTAGTCTCCTCAATGGGACTTCGGTGTTGCAATGGTGGCCATAAAATGTGATTTTTTATACCGACCATCTTAAACAGATGCCAGAGGTTAGATTCGCCTAGTGTTCATCCCAATCCTAGCTTGCCACCATGGTTGGTAATAGACTCAAAGACTGACTAGAATCAGTCTTTGAATCTATACAAGCAGCACAACTTGTCCATAGTATCAGAAGGCACGGTTGTGCTATTACTGCCACCACTGATGCGGTTTAATTTATATGAATACCGAAACATTGTCGATCCAATCCGACACAGCGGTGCCCTCGGACCATCCTCGTTCGGTCGTTTTGCTGCTTAACGTAGGTCATGCGCTCGATCATTTATTCTTATTGATCTTTGCCACGGCGGTGGGGGCTATCGCTGCCGAATTCAGTTTTGCCAGTTGGGAAGACTTGATGCCCTATAGTGTCGGGGCTTTCTTCTTGTTCGGCATTGGCTCAGTGCCTTCAGGACGTCTTGGAGATCTATGGGGGCGCCGGCAGATGATGCTGGTGTTTTTCTTTGGATTGGGCGTCGCTGCGCTGATCTCCTCTATGGCGCAAGGACCCTGGCAACTCGCCGCTGGCTTGGCGTTAATAGGTGCCTTCGCATCCATTTACCATCCAGTGGGCATACCGATGTTGGTACAGCGCACCAGCCGGCCAGGCGTTGCGATTGGCGTCAATGGCCTCGCCGGCAATCTTGGCGTGGCCGGCGCGGCGCTTCTCACGGGGTTTCTTGTACAGCAGTGGGGTTGGCGCGCGGCCTTCTTCGTCCCGGGTGTGATTTCACTGGCTTGTGGAGTGGCTTTTGCCTTGTTGTGCGAGTCACAGGGCCCGGCGCCCGGGCGAAGCCGAAAGCCGCCTAAAGTCGTCTTGCCTGCCCGGCAATTGGCCCGGGTGCTGGTGGTCATGACAGTGGCGGCCGTCACGGGCAGCCTAGTATTCAACTTCACAACCAATGGCAACACCCAATTCCTGACCGAGCGATTTGCCGGCTTGATTCATGATCCTGCGCTCATCGGCCTATTATTGGCCCTGATTTACACGCTAGCGTCATTGACCCAGCTGATAGTGGGTCATCTGATCGATAAGATCTCACTTAAGCGCTTGTACTTGTGCATGGTGCTGGCCCAAATCCCCTGGCTGATACTGGCGGCGGTGGCCAACGGCTGGTGGGTATTCATTGCGCTGCTGGGTGCCATGGTGTGCATTTTCGGGAGCATTCCTTTTACCGATGCCATGATCGTCAGGTACGTGGATGACAGCATCCGTTCCCGTGTGGCCGGCATGCGTCTGGCGGTTTCCTTTGGCGTCAGCTCGTTGGCGGTTTGGTTGCTCGGCCCTATCGTCAAGGCGTCAAGCTTTACAAGCCTGTTTCTCATCATGGCGGCAATTTCTATTTGCACGACCGCGATCGTTATGCTGTTGCCATCCGAGCGCGTGCCGTCCGGTCGCGGCGACAGGTAAGCAGCCATCGCGTGCGGATGTCATAAGGGAACCTGTTCGAAGCGCGCGGCGAGTTCGGCGTTCTGGCGCAGGATCGACATGTCCGGCGGTATCGGTCCCTTCATCCTCGCGCTGATGTCTCGGGGACGAATTTCTGGAAGAACCTGCGGAAACACGGGGCCGCCCATGGGGTCTCCATTCTTGAGGCCATGGGGCCAGGGAACCTGCAGTTCTTGGCCGGTGGGGGTGAATCGCACATCGTCGCCGCACCATCGCGTCGCAATCGCGCGGCGGTTCAGATTTCCCGCCGGCCGTCCGCGCGAACCGTGGAGCGTCAATGCGTGAAAGATGACCGCATCGCCCGGCTGCATGTCCCAGCCGGCGATCTGGTAGTCTTCCCGCTCCACGTCGAAATTGGGGCTGGGGGCGAGCGGTGCGACAGATTTGACAACGCCGCCGACACCGAGTGGTCGGAACCGTTGCGGCCAACGATGGGATCCAACGACGAATTCGAGACCGGATTCGACTGTCCTTACGGGGTCGACGCAGGTCCATACCGAAGCAATCTGGTCGCCGCTCAGTGGGAAGAAGGTAAAGTCGTGATGCCAGGGCGTGCGTTCGTCATTATGCGTCTGCTTGACGAAGATTTGGTCGCAGAATAGATTGATCCGCCCGGAGCGCAAGACCTGTTTAACGGCGTGCGCCGTTGGCGCGAACAGTGAAAAGTCCCGCAGCCTATCGTTGGTGTGCCACGTATAGGCGTCGGCCCGGAACTGTGGATCTTTTGGCGCTTCCAGAGCGCCGTCTTGAATTCCGCAGATTTCGTTGAGAGCCTCTCTGACCAGCGATACCCATTTCTCGGAATAGAAGTCACGGACGATGATGACGCCATCGCTCCAGAACTGTTCGATCTCGGATTCGGAAAGCATGTGGGAAGGTGCTTCAGGTGCCAGCATGGTTTGGTTTCCTAATGTAGAGGAACGGCCAGTCTCACGTTCTCGCGCTCGTGGATCTGGTACTGACGGCAGGGCGCATTCACTGGAACAGTTTGTTCAGCTCGTCGTCTGACGGTGTGCCGCCTGACGACGCATCGGCATCCGGCTCATAGCCGGCGGCCGCCGACCCGTCACCGTAACTGCCAGCCCCATACCCCAAGAAGGACCCCACATCGATCTCGATATTTTCAATATCAAACTGGGGGCGGTCGGCCTTGTAGTGCGTCACCATTCCCGGAAAGAGAAGCACGAGGACCACTATGATGAGCTGCATCGCAATGAAGGGGATCGAGCCCCAGTAGATCTCGCCGGTTGTTACCTTGGCGATGGTCTGGCCAGTCATCTTGTCCTGGTAATCTTCTTTGGGCGCGACCGAGCGCAGATAGAACAACGCGAAACCGAACGGCGGATGCATGAAAGAGGTCTGCATATTGACCGCCAAAAGTACGCCTAGCCAGATTAGGTCGATTCCCATCTTGTCGGCCACGGGTCCGATCAGCGGTACGATGATGAATGCCAGCTCGAAGAAGTCCAGAAAGAACGCCAGCAAGAATGTCATCAGGCTGATCACGATCAGGAAGCCCATCTCTCCACCGGGCAAGCCGGTCAGAAGATGCTCGACCCACAGGTCGCCGTTGACGCCGCGGAAGGTCAGGCTGAATACCGAAGAACCGATCAGTATAAAGACGACGAAGCAGGTCAAAGTAGTCGTTTTATCCATGGCCTGACGTAGCAGCGACCAGCTCAGGCGCCGCTTTGCGACCGCCATGATCAACGCGCCGACCGCTCCCATGGCGCCACCCTCGGTAGGCGTGGCGACACCGATGAAGATGGTGCCCAGCACCAGGAAGATCAGCGCCAGCGGCGGAATCATCACAAAGGTGACGCGCTCGGCGATCTTGGAAAGAAGGCCAAGGCGTAGAGCCTTATTGGTCAGGGCAAGGGTGAAGGCTGTCAGGCCCCATAGCAGGACACTCGTGACGATCAGCTCATCGACGTGCGGGTCGCTCGTCAGCAGCAGTTTGACTCCGATCGCAGAGGCCGCCACCGAGACCATCATCAGGACAAGCAGCGACCGGACACCGTGGCTTCCATTTGGCTCGATGAAGGTTCGCGCCTCCGGTGGTATCGCCGGGGCGACCTTGGGCCGCAAGAATGCCACGATCAGAACATACAGAATGTACAGGCCGGTAAGTGCAAAGCCCGGCAGGAAGGCGCCTTTGTACATATCGCCGATCGAGCGGCCGAGCTGGTCGGCGAGCACGATTAGCACGAGTGAGGGCGGGATGATCTGCGATAGCGTACCTGAGGCGGCGATGACGCCCGACGCCAGGCGCCGATCATAGCCATAGCGAAGCATGATGGGCAGTGAAATCAAGCCCATGGATATCACGGACGCTGAAACCACACCGGTCGTTGCCGCGAGCATGGCGCCCACTAGGATGACAGCTATGGCCAAGCCTCCGCGCAAGGGGCCGAACAACTGGCCTACGGTCTCGAGAAGATCCTCGGCCATGCCTGAGCGTTCCAGAATCAGGCCCATGAACGTGAAGAATGGTATGGCAAGCAGGGCTTCGTTGGCCATGATGCCGAACATGCGTTGCGGCAAGGCTTGAAAGAGCGCCGGCGACAACAGGCCCGTCTCGATGCCTATCAAGCCGTAGAGGATGCCATTGGCAGCCAAGGCGAATGCCACCGGGAAACCCAGCAATAGCAGGGCCACCAGGGTGCCGAACATGATCGGCGCGATGTATGCAATCAATAGCGCTTCCATGCTCAATGCTCCGTCTTGTGTTCTGCGCCGGATTCGCGCTCCGCGGCGGCGCGGGCGATTTCTTCAGCCAGCAATTCTTCGGCCGACTTGCCCGTATGGGTATTGGTGGGGTCGGGGCACTCTCCCCGCAAATAGCCCACGCATTTGATAAGGTGCGAGAGACCCGCCGCGATCAGGAGGGCAAAGCCGATGGGAATCAGCAGTTTGGCGGGCCAGCGGACCAGGCCGCCGGCGTTGGAGGACTGCTCGTTGTTGACATACGCGTCCATGAACACTGGCCAGGACAGCCACATGATGACGAAGCATGCGGGAAATAGAAAGAGCAGCACACCGATGATCTCGATCTTTATCTGGGTACGGCGCGAAAGCCGTTGGGCGAACACGTCGACCCGCACATGTTCGTTCTTGAGTAGGGTATAGCCGGCGGCCAGCATGAATACGGCGCCAAACAAGTACCACTGGAGCTCGAGCCAGGCGTTGGAGCTGACGTTGAACAACTTGCGCACCGTTGCATTCGACGCGCTGACGATCACCGCGACCAGAATCAACCAGGCCACCGCCCGGCCTAAGCGGCGATTGATCTGGTCAATCGCACGCGATAAGGTGAATAGAGCTTTCATGGTTGTAAATTGAGAGAAGATCGAGCCAATACACGAGCCATCGCCTGAGATGGGACAAGGGGGTCACTTGGAGGCTGACGCCATGTACTGGTCGAAGCTGCCTTCCGCGACACGGAACCAGGGGATTTCAAGGTCTCGAAAACTCATGTAGTGATCATGGATCTTCTTGAATCGCGCATCCTTGGCCGAGAGTTCGGTGAAGGTTTCCACAGCGGCCTTGTAGCAGGCGTCCATGACGGGTTTGGGGAAGGCGCGAAGCTTGGCGCCCTCGCCGATGAGGCGTTTGAGCGCTTTCGGATTCTCGGCGTCGTAGGTGGCGATCATGACGTTGGTCGCCAAGGCGCTCGCTTGGTCGATGATGGCCTGATAGCGCTTGGGCAGGGCTTCGTATTTGTCTTTGTTGACGTATAGGGAAAGCTGCGTAGTGCCTTCCCACCAGCCAGGGAAGTAGTAGTATGGCGCTACGCGGTGGAAGCCGATTTTTTCGTCATCGTAGGGGCCGATCCATTCCGCCGCATCGATGGTGCCCTTTTCCAGAGAGGGATAGATGTCGCCGCCAGCGATCTGCTGCGGCACGACACCCAGCTTGGTCAGCACAGCACCCGCGAAGGCGGCGGTACGGAACTTCAGGCCTTGCAAGTCCTGCACAGTTTTGATTTCTCTGCGGAACCAACCGCCCATCTGCGTGCCAGTGTAGCCGCAGGGAAAGTTGACGATATTGAAATCGGCGAACAGTTCGCGCAAGACGTCCAGTCCGCCGGCATGCCGCATCCATGCGTTGTATTGACGTGTATTCAGGCCAAAAGGCACCGCGCCATCGAAACTCAACGCGGGATCTTTGCCAAAATAGTAATACGAGGCGGAGTGGCCGCATTCGACTGTGCCGTTTTGTACGGCGTCGAGCACTGCCAGCGCGGGTACGATGTCTCCCGGCGGGAAGGTGCGAATCTGGAACTTGCCGTCGGTGGCCTCAGAGATGTATTTCGCAATGTGCTCTGCACCAGAGTAAATGGCATCGGCGCTGCGCGGAAAGCTGGACGCGAGGCGCCAATGGACGGTGGGAGCATCTTGTGCGAATGCGGGAGCGGCCAGCGTGGCGCCACCGGCGGCCGCACCGAGTGCAGCCTTCTTCAGGAAGGAACGACGTTGCATGAGAGAGCCTCCTTTGGCTTGTAAGTCTGAGTTCTTTGTTTCTGTTGTTATGTAACGATGGGTAGAGTGCAACGTAAACGTGAGGAACGTGCTACAGGTCTTCCACCAGAGAAACCGGCCGCTTTGGGCGCTCGTCTACCGTCAGTTGGAAGATGTCCGGTCGCGCATAGTGTCCCGTGGCGTCAAAGTCATACTTTCCACGTGCAATTTGGTGCAGATCGATTTCGGCGTATAGAATCGTCTCTCCGGAAAAATCAGGGCCCGCAAGGATGCGTCCCAGCGGGTCTATGATTGCGCTGCCCCCCCGCATCATCACCGTATCGGGGTCATTGCCCATCGGCGACTCGTGATCGTCCGGGTAACGTCCCCTGGTGATATGCTGGCAAGCCGTCAATACGAAGCAGCGGCCTTCAAGCGCAATGTGCTGCATCGACGGCACCCATGTGTCGCGATCATCGGCGGTTGGCGCGCAGTAGATGCTTATGCCCTTGGAAAACATATGCAGGCGCATGGCCGGCATATAGTTTTCCCAGCATATGACGGCGCCGATGCGGCCAAGCGAAGTGTCATAGATAGGCATTGTTGAACCATCGCCAAATCCCCAAACCAGCCGCTCGGCGGCGGTAGGCATAAGCTTGCGATGTTTGCCGATCAGGCCATTGGCGCCATCGAAGAACAGCGCCGTGCAATAAAGGGTGCCCCCATCGACTTCAATGCAGCCGATCACGGCGAACAATTCGGTTTCCGCCGTCGCCGCGGCGATGATCGCCACCTCTTCGCCGTCGAGTGCAATGGCAGCCTCGTAGTAGCGCCGATACGCCTCGCGCCCCTCGGGCTTGCGCATTCCCACAGGCGATCCGAATGACGCTCCTTTAGGATACCCGCCGATAAAAGCCTCCGGGAAAACAGCCAGCCGCGCCCCATGAGCGGCTGCCTCTCTGATCAATTCGGCTGCCCGTTCTGCGGATCTAATGGAGTCATCGGGAAATGAAGCCGCCTGGATGACGGCAGCGGTATAGGTAGACATCTTTGTTCTCCAACAGCTTGGTTTGCCAAATCGGCCTGATTGGAAGATTGGCGTTGTGCTCGCGCCGGGCCTCTTGCAGCATTGCTTCAGCGCAGCGCATCCCGCCGGCGTCTTCGGCGCCGGACATCCTACTAATTTGTCATGGAAAACTCGGCCTCTTCGGCATCTCCATCCTTCATCCGGCCGATCAGCCCATGGATGTCGCCCAGAACCCAGAGATCGCGTACTTTGTCGCCGTCGAAGGTGAAAATTGGCGCCCCGTACCACCAGACATGGCGTCCAGTTGCGGGCTGCCCGAAGAATTGCTTGCGATGGAGGCCGTGAAAGCGAAGCTTGGCGAAGACCTGGTCTCCTTCCTCGGCCATTCCCAGGATGTCCGACGTGTAGTTTTCGATGGAGCTGGTGACCCACCGGACATAGTCGGCAAATTGCGCATGGCCAATCAGGACCGGCCCGAGAGATCCTCTAAAAGTGAAATCGGCATGAAATATTTCAGGGATCAGCGTGACATCCGCGTGGTCCCATAAGTCTTTATAGAATTTCCGAACGACTTCTTTCTGAGGACTCAGGGTCGAACGGTCGATCTTCATAGCAGGCTCAAGTTGGTTTGACGCTGCAGCCATTTAATTCTCCTATTGCAGTAAGCAGGGCGAGCATGGCGAAGCAAAGGGGACGCGGAACACACTCGGAATCTTCAGGCTGTTACGATAAAGAATATAAATTTGCTTTACAACAGGCGAAAATGCTTGTTATTAATGCGTTTTTGCACTTTTATCTGCGCCTTGCTGGAAAGGGCCCTGCCATGAAAACTACGCTCTCAGAGATCGACTGGACCAACCTTCATACCTTCCTGCAAGTCGCACGAAACGGCAGCGCTGTTGCTGCGGCCGAGAGAATGAAGGTCGATGTGACGACGGTCCGGCGGCGGCTGGCCCAGCTTCAGGCCTCTTTGGGCTTGCCACTTTTTTTCAAGTCCGGCAGATTGCTGCAATTGACCCAGGAGGGAGAGCGGATCCATAGCATCATTTCCCAAATGGCCGATCTGAGCAGAGGAATTTCCCGCGATGCAACTGACGCCGCACGAGATATAGTCGGCGTAGTCCGTATTTCAACGATGGAAGGTTTCGGCAGCTTCTTTCTGGCATCGAAGCTTGGGGAATTCATCGAAAGATTTCCTCATCTTGCGGTAGAGCTGGTCGCGTCGCAGACTATTCTCAATCTTTCCGAAAGGGAGGCGGATCTGTCGCTGAATATGGTGAGGCCCAAGCACGGACGCTTGGTCGTGCGGCGCGCGGGGAGGTTTGGCGTCGGATTGTACGGGTCGCCTGCTTACCTCGAAAAGGCGGGTACTCCAAGCGAGCGGTCAGACCTCAACAACCACGATTTCATCACCTATGTCGACGAGCTGATCTCAGTGCCGCATGTCCGCTGGCTTCCCGATGTGATTGACCAACCCCGCACGCGTTTGACCTGCACGAGCCTGGTTGCCCAGTTTTCCGCCGCGGAAGCGGGGGCGGGACTGGCAATGATTCCCCACTTCATGGCGCATGGAAAGCATGGCCTGGTGCGTGTTTTGTCGTCAGACATAAACCTTATTCGCGATTGGTGGCTGGTTATTCACCAGGACCTTCAGAACGTACCGCGCATCCGGGCCGCGGTCGACTTCATTATCGAGACGATGCACAGGAATCAGTCCGTTTTGATGGGCCATGAGACAGGCGATTCGTTGACTGTCGCGGAGGCCTCCGGGGAAGCTCGCAAGCTGAGTCAATAGCAAGTACGCTTGGCGCTGGCGCTTATCCCGCCCTTGTATAGGTAATAAGCCGTTCGCGCAGGAACTCGATGAAGCGGCGTGTCTTGGCGGGCAGCAGGCGCGTCTCCGTCATTGCGTAGACGGGCGTTGGCGGCCCCGCCCATTCAGGAAGGACTCTACGCAAGCGTCCGTGCGCCAGGTCTTCGGCGACAATTTTCGCAGGCAGGATCGCAATTCCCTGGCCGAGTGTGGCCAGGCGGTGAATCAAGCCCACGCTGTTGACCCGGAATCGGCCACTGACCGTGATGTCCATGGCTGCATCGCTTTTGTGCAGCAGCCATACACTGGCCTTTGTCGCCCGGAATGCGAGGCACTCATGCTGCGCCAGATCGGACGGATGGCCAGGTTCGCCGGACGCCTCAAGATAGCGCGGCGAGGCGTAGAGGTGGCATGGCAAGTCAGCCAGATGACGCGCGATCAGGTTCGAGCTTGGTGGACTGCCCATGCGGATCGCCACATCGAAGGGTTCGGAGACGAGGTCGACGACACGAGGCGTCAGGTCAAATTCGAAGGTGATGCCGGGGTAGAGGCGCGCAAATTCGGTAATAAGCGGCGCCAAATAGATATTGGCAAACTCCACCGGCAGCGATGCTTTCAGCAGGCCGCTCGGCTGAGCCAGCATCGCTCCTAATTGCTCATGCGCTAATTTTGCCTCGTCGACGATGCGTTTGCAGCGGTTGAAATAGATCTGGCCGGCCTCCGTCAGTTCCATCTTGCGTGTCGTTCGGTGAAGCAGACGCAGGCCGATGGCTTTTTCCAGGCCGCTGACGCGGCGCGATACCGTGGAGTTGGGCAGCCCGACGGCCTCGGCCGCACGGCGGAAGCCCCCCGCTTTGACGACTTCGACAAACAAGGCCATGTCGTTGAGCAATTCCATGCTTACTGCTCCATTAATGGACCAATCATTTCGATTTTAGCTACTTTATCCCACCGTGGCTATCGCCGATGATGTCTATATCCACCTCGCACAAGGAACACGCAAGCCATGAACCAACTTTTCACTCCCGTTCAGATCGGCCGCCATACATTGCCAAATCGCCTGGTCATGGCACCCATGACCCGCTCGCGCTCGGACGATGATGGCGTCCCCGGCAGCCTGGTCGCCCGGTACTATGCCCAGCGCGCAAGCGCGGGGTTGATCATTACCGAAGGCGTTTTTCCATCGGCCTTGGGCAAGGGTTATGTGCGCACGCCAGGGATAGCAACCGATGCCCAGGCTGCCGCATGGAAAAAGGTGACCGAGGCCGTCCACGCCAAAGGCGGGCGGATCTTTATGCAGCTGATGCATTGCGGCCGCATCTCGCATCCCTCGTTGCTCGATGGCGCAACACCCGTCGCACCATCGGCGGTCAAGCCGGAGGGCCAGGCGTGGACCCCAGACGGCCAGGCAGATTACGTGACGCCCCGTGAACTGAGCGTGGCCGAGATTGCCGGCATTGTGGACGACTATGCCCAGGCCGCTCGACGCGCCATCGAGGCAGGTTTCGATGGCGTTGAGCTTCATGCCGCGTCCGGCTATCTGCCCGAACAGTTTCTGTCGTCGGGCAGCAACCAGCGCCAGGACCAGTATGGCGGTTCGGTTCAAGGCCGGAGCCGCTTCGTGCTGGAAGTGCTGGCCGCCATGGCGGCGCAGGCCGGCGCTGACCGCGTCGGCGTGAAAATCTCTCCGGAGATGAACTTCAACAGCATCACCGATGCCGCAGCCCAGGAAACCTACACTTATCTGGTCGAGCAACTGCATGACTTGAATCTGGCCTACCTGCATGTCGCCCTGTTTGGCGCCCCCGTTGATTACCATGCCCTGCTGCGCCCGCGTTTTAACGGCACCTACCTGGCTGGTGGCGGTCTGGATCAGGCGCGTGCGGAAGCTGTTCTGGCCGAAGGGCGGGCCGACGCAACGGTGTTTGGCGGGACTTTCCTGGCCAATCCTGACCTGCCCGAGCGATTCCGCCAGGGCGCAGCGCTCAATGCCCCGGACAAGAGTACGTTTTACTCGCCTGGCGCCCGGGGCTACATCGACTATCCGTTCTTGAACGGAACGAACGGCGGTTGAGGGAAACTTTTATCCATGCCGTGCAGCCATGGCCTCTTCAATCCACCAGCCAGCGGGCTGCCGGCCAGGCTTTTGCATTCAACGCTTCTTTTACGCATTCGATCAACTCTGTCACCACACAGTGGACGGCGTTCGACTGAGGACGGGCGGTTGACACACCCAGCACTATGCGGCGCTTCAAAACGGGGTCGATCACTGGTGCGGCGGCCAATATGCCTTGGGATAAATCCTCTACGACCGCGATTGATGGCAGAACTGTGTAGCCATGTCCATCGAGGACGAGTCTTTTTTGCACACTCATGGAGTTGGTCTCAACCTGGATGTTCAGTGTACGGCCATGAGACTGCGCGGCATGCTCCACAAGAGTACGGAGCCCATGCGGAGCACTGGGCAAGATCAGGGGCCGAGCCAGGACATCGGTAAACCTGACTTCAATCGCCTGATCCAATCCGCTGTCGGGCGGGCCTATCAACCATAGGCTTTCTTCTACCAGCGGTCTGGTTTTAATGGACGGCGCCGACTTGTTTTCATAGAGCAGCGCCACATCGATATCCCCGGCCTCAAGCCAGCCCGCCAAATGGCCTGCATATCCCGGCGTAAGACGAAGCAGAATGCCAGGATAGCGTTCCTTGACGGCGCGTACCAAGGCACTTGAGAGCACATCGCTAGTGCTCGGCAGCAACCCTACTGTCACTATGCCGCCAACTTCTCCCCGCGAAGGCCGTATTTCTGCCCGAGCCCGCTCGATCTCGTTCAAGACTCGTCTAGCGTAGTTCTCGAGTACTTTCCCTGCCTCGGTCAGCTCCATTGCCCGGCGGCCACGCGTGAAAAGCGCAGTGCCCACGTCGGCCTCCAATTGGTGCAGCTGTCTGGATACCGCGGGTTGAACGATATTGAGCAGTGCGGCCGCCTTCGTGACGTTGCGGGTCTCGACGACGGTAATGAATGCGCGAAGTTGCTTCAGTTCCATGGGATTGCCTTCAGGTATACAGAATAGGCATTATTACGATCAAAAAATACTATTTAAAAAGTGTATAGATAACAAGATAACATGGCATTCAACCGCCACGAGAGAGTTTTTCAAGTGCGGGAAAGCACTCATTCGCAGTAATTGCTCGCTCTGCGTGAAAGCCGGCGCTCAATGAGCTGCGATGCGATGATTCTCTATTAATCAAGCATGTTGATAAACAAGTACATCAACGGAGACAAAACATGAGCATCAAACTTAAGAACATGGCATTGGCATTGACGCTGGGGGCACTCTTCGTGCCTTTGCAAAGTCATGCCGAGAACGCCACGGTAAAAATTGCATTTGTGACCGACATGTCAGGGCTGTATTCGGATTTTGACGGCCCCGGCGGACTTGATGCCATCAGGATGGCTGTCGGCGACTTCGGCGGCAAGGTGCTGGGCAAGCCCATCGAAGTATTATTCGCCGATCACCAGAACAAGGCCGACATCGCGGCCAACCGGGCGCGCCAATGGTGGGACCAGGATAACGTCGATCTGGTGATCGGCGGTTCGAACTCGTCCGCCTCGCTCGCGATCAGCAATATTTCCAAAGAGAAGCAAAAGGTCTTCATCAGCGCCGGCGCCGGAGCGGACAGCCTTACCGAAGAGGCATGCCAGCCTTATATGGTCCGCTATACCTACTCGACTTCCGCTCACGCCATTGGCACGGCAACGGCCATGGTGCGCGATGGCGGCAAGAAATGGTATTTCGTGACCGCTGACTACGCATTCGGACATTCTCTTGAAAAGGCCAGTGCGAACGTTGTGGCGGCTCAGGGCGGCGAGGTACTTGGAGCGGTCCGCCATCCTCTTAGCACCGCTGATTTTTCTTCTTTCTTGATGCAAGCCCAGGCATCGGGCGCGGATGTTGTCGGCCTGGCCAATGGCGGCGGCGACCTCATCAATTCCATTAAAACCGCCAAGGAATTCGGCATCGCCCAAGCCATGCGCCTGGCAGGCCTCATGGTATTCATTACCGACGTCCACAGCCTTGGACTGGAGACCACCGCCGGCATGTATCTGACCGATGGATGGTATTGGGACAAGAACGACGCATCGCGCGAGTTCTCCAAGCGCTTCTATGAAAAGCATCAGAAAATGCCCACTACCTTCCAGGCGGGAGACTACTCGGCCGCGCTGACCTACCTGAAGGCGGTCGAGGCCGCCGGCACGACGGAAGCCGATGCAGTCATGAAAGAACTCAAGTCGAGGAAAATCGACGACATGTTCGCCAAGGGCTATATACGCGCCGATGGCACGATGGTGCACGACATGTATTTGATGCAGGTCAAGACGCCGGCCGAATCGAAAGCGCCCTGGGACTACTACAAGACGGTGGCTACGATCCCTGGTGACGAGGCTTATGTGCCGACCAAAACCGGCGTATGCCCGCTGATGCCGGCAAAGAGCTGATTGGCCGCATGCTGAATATGCTGCTGCCCGGCTTTATGGCCAAGTAGCAGCGCATCAATATTTTCAATGAAGGAAAAGGTGGTTTTCAATGAGTAAGGACTGGGTCTCAGACGTGTATGGCACGATAAAGGCGATAGGGGTGCAGCAAGTCGCCTACGTGCCCGATGCGGGCCATACGCAGTTGATCAAACTATGCGACGCGGATCCCGATATCCATTCGGTATCGCTGACGACTGAAGAAGAAGGGGTGGCCATGCTGGGCGGAGCGTGGCTGGGTGGCCAAAAAGGCATGATGCTGATTCAGTCGAGCGGGGTGGGCAACTGCATCAATATGCTTGCCTTGGTTCAAGAGTGCCGCATGCCATTCCTGACCATTGTCACCATGCGCGGCGAATGGGGTGAATTCAACCCCTGGCAGTGTCCCATGGGGCAGTCTACACAGGCTGCGCTGGAAAGCGCGGGTGTGTTTGTAATGCGCGTCGACTACGAAGAAGAGATTCCCGAAACCGTTCGCGCGGCCGCCTTGCTGGCATTCAATTCGAACCGCGCGGTGGCCGTACTGATTGGCCAGAAGGTTCTGGGCATTAAAGATTTTAATAAGTGAGCGAACGTGATGAGCCTTACAACAGCGACCACATTGAATCGGCGCGAGAGCGTGGCAAGAATTCTATCCCACCGGGGCGATGCCCTGCTGGTGGCAAGCCTGGGTAACCCCACATACGATACGTCCGCCGCCGGCGATGATCCGCGCAATTTTTATGTGTGGGGCGCCATGGGTGGAACATGCATGGTGGGCCTGGGCTTGGCGCTGGCCCAGCCCGAACGGCAGGTTCTGGCGTTCGTCGGCGACGGCGAGATGCTGATGGGCATTGGCTCGTTCGCCACAATAGCGGTAAAGCAGCCCAGGAACTTGAAAATCATCGTTATCGATAACGAACATTATGGCGAGACCGGCATGCAGCCGGCCCACTCGGGGCGCGGCGTCGATATTGCAGGGATCGCCGCAGCCTGCGGCTTTCCGGCCGCCTATACGATTTCCACGCAGGCTGAGCTGGACCAGAAAGCCGAAGCAATCTGCAGCGAGCCCGGACTGGAATGCATGGTGGTGAAAGTCCTGGCCTCGGTCGAGCCCAGTTCGCTGCCATCGAGGGATGGTCCCTATCTGCGCAGCCGTTTTCGCGAAGCCGTGCTTGGGCAGGGCAAAGGCGGGCATAATTGAAAATTGGGCCTCGGCGCATTTATCAGAAAGGAAACAGATCATGAGCAAGCAGTTTGGCAATTTTATCGATGGTGCCTGGGTCGATGGCGACCAGACCATCGAGAACATCAATCCCTCCGATACGCGCGATATCATTGGCGCCTACGCAAGCGCTTCCGTGGAGCAAATGAAGGCGGCGGTGGCGGCGGCCCGGCGGGCCTTGCCGGAGTGGGCGGCTACCACCACCCAGTTCCGCAGTGATATCCTGGCCAGGGTGGCCGCGGAACTGACCGCCCGCAAAGAAGAACTGGGCGAGCTGGTTTCCCGCGAAGCGGGCAAGACCCGCGTGGAAGGCCAGGGCGAAGTCATGCGTGCTGCGCAGATCTTTCACTTCTTTTCGGGCGAGGCCGTGCGCTACGGCGGTGAGAACCTGCCGTCCACCAGGCCGAACATCGGCATCCAGATCAGCCGCGATCCGGTAGGCGTGGTCGCCGCTATTACTCCCTGGAATTTTCCCATCGCCATTCCGGCGTGGAAGCTGGCGCCCGCTCTGGCATTTGGCAATACAGTCGTGCTGAAGCCGTCCGAGTTCACGCCGGCTATCGGCGTGGAGCTGGTGAAAATTCTGGAACGCAGCGGCGCCCCCGCTGGGGTCGTGAATTTGGTGAATGGCACCGGTGGAGCCGCTGCGCAGGGCTTGCTGCAGGGCATCGATGCTGTCAGCTTCACAGGCAGCGTGGCGACAGGCCATAAGGTGGCGCAGGCAGCCGTAAGCCGGATGATACGCGTCCAGCTTGAAATGGGTGGAAAGAACCCCTTGGTGGTTCTCGATGATGCCGACCTGGACGTGGCGGTGGAGTGCGCGCTGAATGGGGCATTCTATTCCGCTGGTCAGCGCTGCACGGCGTCGAGCCGTTTGATTGTTGCCGAAAATATCCACGATCGGTTTGTCGACGCGCTGCAGAAGCGCATGCAAGCCGTCAAGGTGGGGCCGGCGCTCGCCGCGGACACAACAATCGGACCTGTCATCAATCAATCGCAGCTTGACAAGATATTGCAGTATGTCGAGATTGGCCAGAAAGAGGGCGGGAAATTGCTTCAGGGCGGAAGCCAGGTCGAAAGCAGTACGCCTGGCTATTACATGGCCCCCACTTTGTTTACCGAAACGGCCAACGCCATGCGCATCAACCGCGAAGAGGTGTTCGGGCCCTTCGCATCGGTGATACGCGTGCGGGATTACGAAGAAGCCCTGTCTGTGGCCAATGATACCGACTTCGGACTTTCTTCGGGGATCTGCACCACGTCGCTCAAGCATGCAAATCATTTCCGCCTGAATATCCGCAGCGGCCTGACGATGGTCAATTTGCCCACGGCCGGGCTGGATTATCACGTGCCATTCGGCGGCGTCAAAGGGTCCAGCTATGGCCAGCGCGAGCAGGGCCAGTATGCCGTTGATTTTTACACCAATACAAAAACGGCCTACGTGGGATATTGAGTCCTAGATCCGCCGTGGAAAATTAAAAAAGGAATAGACAAGATGGAAAAAATCGGATTTATCGGGCTAGGCCGGATGGGCCTGGGAATGGCCTCCAATCTGCAGAAAAAAGGGTTCAACCTTCTGGTTCTGGATTTGAACCAGAAAGCGGTCGATACGCTGGTTTCACTTGGGGCGACGGCAGGCAAAAGCGTGGCCGACATTGCGCGCGAGTGCAAGGTCGTCATCACCATGCTTCCGACTTCCGTCGAGGTGGAAAAGGTGGCATTGGGCCCTGATGGCATTTTCGAGAATGCGCAGGCAGGAACCATACTGATGGACATGAGCACTATCGATCCCTTGGCGACCGACCGCCTTCAGCAGGAGGCGCTCAAGCGCAAGATGTCGGTGGTCGACGCTCCGGTGGGGCGCCTGGCCGAGCATGCCGATCGTGGCGAGTCCCTGTTCATGGTCGGTGCCAGCGAAGCGGATTTCAAGACAGTCACTCCACTGCTGGACGCCATGGGCACGACGACCTACCATTGCGGCGAAGTGGGCACCGGCGGGCGGACCAAGCTGGTCAATAACTATGTGGCCATCACTTTGTGCCAGGTGAATGGCGAGGCGTTGGCCCTATCGCAGCGATTTGGGCTGGACATCACCAAAACCATGCAAGTGTTGCTGGGCACATCCGCCAATAATGGCCAATTGCGCATGAATTTTCCGAACAAGGTGCTGGCAGGGGATACATCTCCAGGGTTCACGATCGACCTGGCCCATAAAGATCTTTCCTTGGTGGTGACCGCTGCGCATGCCGCCAAGGTGCCAATGCCGGTGGCCGCATCCGTGCATGAATCGTTCAGCCTGGCCCGCGCCGCGCAGTTCGGCGCGACCGATTTCTCGGGCATAGCCGATGCAATTTGCGAATTGGCACAAATCGAAAAACCGCGTCTTCCGTCGGGCTGGAAGCCAAGCTAAAGCCTGGCGGCGGTGGCAGGCGGAGGCGGAGTTTTCGGCCTTCCCGCTTGCGCGTAGCGCAGCGTCGTGTAAAGAACGACTGCGCATTGCACAGGGATCAATCCAGAACCAACGAGCTCAACGAACAGTGTTTGCGTTGATGGGGGGCGTTTGTTCTGAAGTGGTATAGAAGGAGGCGGGACATGGATATCTACAAAAAGAAGGGGGCCGGAAGCATCCCGGTGCTTGCGTCGCCCGTATGGCGTTTGCACGCACTCGGTCACGGAGCCAAATCCGGGAAGCGGCCGACATGAGCGAATACATTCTAGAAACCCAAAACCTGAACAAAGAATTCCGCGGTTTCGTTGCGGTAAGCGATGTCAATCTACAAGTGCAACGCGGCAGCATCCACGCCCTGATCGGGCCCAATGGGGCGGGCAAGACCACCTGCTTCAACTTGCTGACAAAGTTTCTGACCCCGACCTCGGGCCGGATCTTTTTTTCCGGCAAGGAAATCACCCACGAGAAACCCGCGCAAATCGCGCGCCGGGGCATCATCCGCTCGTTCCAGATCTCGGCGGTGTTTCCACAGTTGACGGTGCTCGAGAACGTGCGCATCGGCCTGCAGCGGGCCACCGGCCTGTCTTACCATTTCTGGCGCAGCGACCGCAGCCTTGCCCACCTTGACGCGGCCGCCCACGATCTGCTCGGGCTGGTCGATCTGGCCGAGTTCGCCCACGAGCAAACGGTCAACCTGCCCTACGGGCGCAAGCGCGCCCTGGAAATCGCCACCACCCTGGCCATGGAGCCCGAGCTCATGCTGCTCGATGAGCCCACGCAAGGCATGGGCCACGAAGACGTCAGCCGCGTCACGCAGCTGATCAAGAAGGTCAGCGCCGGGCGCACCATCCTCATGGTCGAGCACAACATGAGCGTGGTGTCGCAAATCGCCGATAAAATCACCGTACTTGCCCGCGGCGCCGTGCTGGCCGAAGGCAACTATCAAGAAGTCTCACGCAACGCCGATGTCATGCAGGCCTACATGGGCACGACCACCGGCGAACTCGAAGGGGCCCACTGATGAGCAGCTTCGCACTAGAAGTCTCCGACCTGCACGCCTGGTATGGAGAGTCCCATGTCCTGCACGGCATCAATTTCAGCGTCAGGCAGGGCGAAGTGGTCACGCTGCTGGGTCGCAACGGCGCGGGTCGCACCAGCACGCTGCGGGCCATCCTGGGGCTGACCGGGGCGCGCAAGGGTTCGATCCGCATCCAGGGCACCGAATCGATCAATCTGCCGACCTACCGGATCGCGCATCTGGGCATTGGGTACTGCCCCGAGGAGCGCGGCATTTTCGCCGGTCTGTCGTGCGAAGAGAACCTGCTGCTGCCGCCCATTGTGGGCGACACGCTGGGCGGGGGCATGTCGCTGGCGGAAATCTACGCCATGTTCCCCAACCTGGAAGAGCGCAAGCATTCGCCGGGCACGCGCCTGTCGGGCGGCGAGCAGCAGATGCTGGCGGTGGCGCGCATCCTGCGCACGGGGGCCAACTTGTTGTTGCTGGACGAAATCTCCGAAGGGCTGGCGCCGGTGATTGTGCAGGCGCTGGCGCGCATGATCACGGCGCTCAAGGCCAAGGGCTACACCATTGTGATGGTCGAGCAGAACTTTCACTTTGCCGCGCCGCTGGCCGACCGCTTCTATGTGGT
>JBATWU010000014.1:0-34742 GCA_049672825.1 Pusillimonas sp. | reverse complement strand
ACCAGGCGCCGGCCGCGCCCGCTGCCGCCGCGGGCGCCACCACGGTTTCGGTAGCGGCCAACGCCGCCGTCGAACTGGCGCAAGACCGGTCGCGCCTGAACACCGACCTGACCTTCGACAACTTCGTCACCGGAAAAGCCAACCAGCTGGCGCGCGCCGCCGCCCTGCAGGTCGCGGAAAACCCCGGCGTGTCGTACAACCCCCTGTTCCTGTATGGCGGCGTGGGCCTGGGCAAGACCCATCTTATCCATGCCATCGGCAACACCCTGCTGGCCAACGGCACCGGAACGCGCGTGCGCTACGTGCATGCCGACCAATATGTGTCCGACGTGGTCAAGGCATACCAGCGCAAGGCCTTTGACGAATTCAAGCGCTATTACCATTCGCTCGATTTGCTGCTGATCGACGATATACAGTTTTTTGCCGGCAAGAATCGCACCCAGGAAGAGTTCTTTTACGCCTTCGAGGCCATGGTTGCGCAGCGCAAGCAGATCATCATCACGTCCGACACCTATCCGAAAGAGCTGGCCAATATCGACAGTCGCCTGATTTCGCGCTTCGATTCCGGCCTGACGGTGGCCATCGAGCCGCCCGAACTTGAAATGCGGGTGGCGATACTGCTGCACAAGGCCCACACCGAGGGCGTGACCATGCCCGAGGAAGTGGCCTTCTTCATTGCCAAGCACCTGCGCAGCAATGTGCGCGAGCTTGAGGGCGCGTTGCGCAAGGTGTCCGCCTATGCCCGCTTCCACGGGCGCGAGGTCCTTACTGTCGACGTCTGCAAAGATGCACTGAAAGATTTGTTGTCGGTATCCAACGGACAGATCACGGTTGAAAACATACAAAAGACCGTGGCCGACTTCTACAAGATCAAAGTGGCCGATATGTATTCCAAGCGTCGGCCCGCCAACATAGCCATGCCGCGCCAGGTGGCTATGTACCTGGCCAAGGAACTGACGCAAAAAAGCCTGCCTGAAATCGGCGATCTGTTTGGCGGCCGCGACCACACGACCGTGCTGCATGCCGTGCGTAAAATTTCCGATGCGCGATCCAAGCAGACCGAACTGAACCACGCTCTTCACGTATTAGAACAAACCTTAAAAGGATAACCATGCAACTCGTACAAGCGACTCGTGATGCATTGCTCAAGCCGTTATCGACCGTAGCGGGAATTGTCGAACGAAGAAACACGCTGCCCATACTGGCCAATATTCTGCTGCGTAAAGAAGGCAAGAGCGTGGCATTCATCGCCACCGACCTCGAGGTTCAAATTTCGACGCATGCCGAGTTCGGCGTGGGCGACGAAAACGAGTCGACGACGGTAGCGGCGCGCAAGCTGCTGGACATTCTGCGCGCCCTGCCCGACTCCGGCGACATCAAGTTGGGACTGGCCAGCGCCAAGCTGTCGGTGCAGTCGGGCAAAAGCCGCTTTGCGCTGCAGACGCTGGCTTCCACCGAGTTTCCCATATTGGCGCAGCCCGATAAATGGGATGTGTCGTTCTCGCTGCCGCAGAAAACGCTGAAGCACCTGTTCAACATGGTGCACTTCGCCATGGCCCAGCAGGATATTCGCTACTACCTGAACGGCTTGCTGTTCGTCTTCGAGCCCGGCTTTGTGCGCACCGTTGCAACTGACGGCCACCGCCTGGCCCATAGCGGCACTGTCGTCGAAGGCATAGAAGGCAAGCACGACGTAATCGTTCCGCGCAAGACCGTGCTTGAAATGCAGCGCCTGCTGGCCGACACCGACGAGCCTGTATCCATTGATGTGGCCGCCGGCCAGATCCGCTTCCGTTTCGGCGATGTCGAGCTGGTGTCCAAGCTGGTCGAAGGCAAGTTTCCCGACTTCACCCGTGTCATTCCCAACAACTATACGCGGCACTTCACCGTCAATCGAGAAATCCTGCAGGGCAGTCTGCAGCGCGCCGCCATTCTTACCACCGACAAGCTCAAGGGCGTGCGGGTGCAACTGTCGGATAATCAGCTGAAGATTTCTTCGTCCAATGCCGAGCAGGAAGAGGCTCAGGAAGAAATCGATATCGATTACAGCCACGAACCGCTGGATGTCGGTTTCAATGTCAGCTATCTGCTCGATGTCCTGGCCAACGTCAAGACGGAAACCATACAGTGGTCAGTCCAGCCCGATGTCAACGCATCGGCCCTGATCACGTCGCCGGAAGACGACCAGTTCAAATACGTCGTCATGCCCATGCGCATTTAAGCGCCCGGCATGCCACACGTTGCACGAAGCGACCAGGCTGCCCGCCCGGTGCGCTTCAATAGCCGCAAGGCACATATAAGGTTTTCATAAACTATGTCAGATCAAACCACGAATGTCGCCGCGCCCGGATACGGCGCGGATTCCATCAAAATGCTCAAGGGGCTCGAAGCCGTACGCAAGCGCCCGGGCATGTATATTGGCGACACCTCCGACGGAACCGGCCTGCATCATATGGTTTTCGAAGTCGTCGATAATGCCATCGACGAAGCGTTGGCGGGCTATTGCGACGACATCGTCGTCACCATACACGCCGACAACAGCATTTCGGTCAGCGACAACGGCCGCGGCATTCCCACCGATATCCACAAGGACGACGAGTTCCACCGCAGCGCGGCTGAAATCGTCATGACCGAGCTGCACGCGGGCGGCAAGTTCGACCACAACTCGTACAAGGTATCGGGCGGCCTGCACGGCGTGGGCGTATCGTGCGTGAACGCCCTGTCGCAATGGCTGCGCCTGACCATTTCCCGCAACGGCCAGACCCACGAAATGGAGTTCCGGCGCGGCGAGCGCGTGGAGCCTTTGGCGGTGATCGGCGCCAGTACCGAGTCGGGTACGCGCGTTCAGTTTCTGGCCGATGGCGAGATCTTCGAGAATATCGAATACCACTACGAGATTCTTGCCAAACGGCTGCGCGAGCTGTCTTTCCTGAACAACGGCGTCAAGATCCGCCTGATCGATGAGCGCAACGACAAGGAAGAAGATTTCGCCTTTCTGGGCGGCGTGAAAGGCTTTGTTGAATACATCAACCGGGCCAAAACAGTTTTGCATGGCAATGTGTTCTCGGTCAGCACCGAATCGGTCGTGGGCGATACGACCATAGGCGTCGATGTGGCCATGCAATGGAATGACAGCTATACCGAAACAGTGCTGTGTTTTACCAACAATATTCCGCAGCGCGATGGCGGCACCCACCTGACAGGCTTGCGCGCGGCCATGACGCGCGTGTTGAACAAATACATTGCCGACAACGAGCTGGCCAAAAAAGCCAAGGTCGACACCACCGGCGACGACATGCGCGAAGGCCTGGCCTGCGTGCTGTCGGTGAAAGTGCCCGAGCCCAAGTTCAGCAGTCAGACCAAGGACAAGCTGGTGTCCAGCGAAGTGCGTCCGGCGGTGGAAGAGGCTGTGGCGCGTACGCTGGAAACCTGGCTGCTTGAAAACCCCAACGATGCCAAGGCCCTGTGCAATAAAGTGATCGAGGCGGCCCGCGCCCGCGACGCGGCCCGCCGGGCCCGCGAAATGACACGCCGAAAAAGCGTGCTGGAAGGCGCCGGCCTGCCGGGCAAGCTGGCCGACTGCCAGGAAAAAGACCCCGCATTGTGCGAAATTTATATTGTCGAGGGTGACTCCGCCGGCGGCTCGGCCAAGCAGGGCCGCGATCGCAAGTTCCAGGCCATTCTGCCTTTGCGCGGCAAGGTGCTGAACGTGGAAAAGGCGCGCTTTGACCGCCTGATTGCCAGCGAGCAGATCACCACCCTGATTACCGCGCTGGGCACCAGCATAGGCCCCGATTTCAATATCGACAAGCTGCGCTATCACCGTATCATCATCATGACTGACGCCGACGTCGACGGCGCCCACATCCGCACCCTGTTGCTGACCTTGCTGTATCGCCAGATGCCCGAGCTGGTCGAGCGCGGCCATGTGTATATTGCGCAACCGCCGCTGTACAAGGTCAAGGTCGGCCGTGAAGAGCGCTACCTGAAGGATGCCGACGAAGAGGCACAATTCATGCTGCAGGTTGCCTTGAAGGACGCGGCGCTGACCGTCAAGGAAGGCGCCGACCCCATTACCGGCGAAGCGCTGGCTGAACTGGCGCGCCAATATATTCTGGCCGACTCGGTCATCAATCGCCTGGCGCGCACCATGGATACCGCAGCTCTGTCGGCCATGGCCGAAGGCGTGCAGATCAGCCTGGCGGATGCCGACCAGGCCACCGCATCGGCACAGCGCCTGTTCGACGCCATCAACGATCCCGCTGTGCCCAACGGCGTGACGGTGAATGCCGAAGCCAACGAAGAGGGCGACGCCTGGCGCCTGGTGCTGAACCGCATGCACCACGGCAATGTGCGGGTCACCATCTTCGACCGCGGTTTTGCGCGCGGCTCCGACTACGCCATTCTATCCAAGGCCGCGCAAACCTTTACCGGCCTGATGGGCGCGGGTGCCATGGTGGTGCGCGGCGAGGGCGAGCGGCGCAAGGAAAAATACATTTCCGATTTCCGTGAAGCCATGCAGTGGCTGCGCAGCGAAGCCGATCGCAGCATCAGCAAGCAGCGCTATAAAGGCTTGGGCGAAATGAATCCGCAGCAGCTATGGGAAACCACCATGGACCCGAAGGTTCGCCGTCTGCTGCGCGTGCAGATCGAAGACGCCATTGCCGCCGATGAAATCTTCACCACGCTGATGGGCGACAACGTCGAGCCGCGCAGGGCATTCATAGAGTCGCATGCACTGCAGGCGGGGAATATTGACGTGTAGGTTTGTCGGTTCTCATAATTAATGAAAATGTCTCACAATTAATGAAAACCTATTCTCATAATTAGTGAAAAAATCTGTAGCAGTGCAGATTTGTGAACGGGCTCCGATACTTACAGCGGAGCCCGTTTCTTTGTGGGCGCGTGTGTCGAGGCAGTCGCCCGGCCAGGCCACGAAGCCAATCGAACCGTCTTTCCAGAGAGCCTTGCCCGGAAGTGCTGTCGCGCCATACTAATGAGATACATATAGTTTCAAAATAAATATATGGCGAACAAAAGCTGCTAATCCCTTTGTAGAGGCTAGCTCTGTGCGGGAAAATATAAGTTATTGATTTATATAATTAAAAATAAATCATGGCATTTTGTGCATGAGTTAGTTTAATTCATATTATCTATCGCCATATATTTTTCAATAGTGATTGACTTGTACACCAGCCCCATATTGCATAGACTCAAAACTCCCACAATCGTTTGAGCCTGACATGCACATATGGATGTTATCGAACTGATCTATCTCATACGACGTGCCGGGCACACGCAGGTCAGCCTCGCTCAGAAGCTGGGGGTCAGTCGTGCTGCTGTCAACGATGTGATCCATAACCGGGGGCAATCTCGGCGCGTAGCTTCTTACATTGCCGAGGTGGTCGGAGCTGACATCCACCGGCTCTGGCCGGATCGCTATAAAGAGCGCCCGCGACCTCGCCACACAGGTACACGCTCTAGTTCAAAGGAGAATAGCCAACCGAAAAAATAAAAGCCGAACAACTTTCGTCGCTCGGCTTTTGCCTCTTGAGAGAGGGAATACTACGTCTGGTAAACACAGTATTCCCGCTCTCTAGGGCTTAAGTCAAGCCGAAATCCCCAAAACGTAACATTTCATTTCCTTGCGCCTAGGCGCAGGGCGGGTGTTGTTGCGCCTCCTACCTGCACGGTTGGCCTGGGCGCTGGGGACTCTTTTACCCAAAAGCTGGAGCAGTCGTATGGTATACCCATCCAAAAAAAACCCACGATCACGCACGGTGATCACCCCATCTGGGGGAATCGTACGAGGGAAATTCCCTAGTAAAAAAGCCGCTCGCATGATTCACCACGAAGGCTTGCTAGAGCTAGAGGCATGCTATCTATTCGAGATGTCGCCGTATGTCACCTCGTATCGTGAGCAGCCTTTCAGGCTCCAGTATGCAGATGATGCCCGCTTGCGTTCATATACGCCAGATTTTGAGTTGACTCTCGATACCGGAGATACCGTTCTTGTTGAGATAAAACCCGCAGCCATTCTGGCTCGTCCTGAAAACCGCGAGAAATACGACCAAATTGTCAGTCACATGCAGCGAAATGGTCAGCGCTTCAGCATCCTCACGGACGAATTCATACGAAGCGAGCCGCGCCTCTCCAATTTACGACGCGCTTATAGAGACCTGGCAGCACATAGGCCTTCGTACGAAAGGCTGAGCAGCCTGCTGCCGTATCTCACCACCCTGCAGAGCCCCAGCATTCACGAGGCGAATACGATACTGAGGCCATATCGCGTTTGTGCATTCGACCTCCTAGCAAGCGGCCACCTGACCTGCGATTTAGCGCAGCCATTGGATCTTTCGACACCTGTTTCTATTAACGCGGGGAGTGACCATGAATGGATTCAACTTTCAAAAAAACTCGCGCTTTGAGCACCATGGCGTGGAATATCTGGTGCAGCGAATTAACCCCGACCAGACCAGTATCGTGGGAGAGCGGATCAGCGATGGCCAAATTCATTGCCTCAACATCGACGGCCTTCTCAACGATTTCCGAGATGGGAACCTCAAATTTCTGAATACATTATCAAATGGTGATGAGCCTCCGCTATGTCAGAAACCCATTTCTGAGCTAGGCGAACTCACGCGAAACGAGTTGGATAGGAGGCTTGCCTATGTGGCGGCAATACGTGATGTGTCTCCAGACAGCATTACGCCGGAATCAATCATGCCGATACGGGATGCGGTTGCTAAAAAAATTGATGATGCGCAGCCGCCGAGCTTTACCAGTCTCTATCGGTGGGTAGGCTGTGCCGCACTGCAGAGTGACTTCAGGGCACTCATACCGCGCTACGACCGCCGAGGGCCGAAAAGCGCTCGACAACCACCACGAATAGTAGAACTATTTGAAGAAGCTGCAGAACGGGCTTTCGGCAGTAGCCCCCAAGCATTAATTGGAATGGGTTTCGCACCTCAATTGAATGGTCTCGTGATCAGTGGCCGAAAATTAAAAATGACAGGCACGTAAGAGACAACTTAGCGTCGATCCGAGCCTCTGTTCTGGAAAAAATTTCAGAACGCCAAAATGAAAGAATTAACTTTGCCAAATCGGCTGACTCGCCGCGTTTCGTCGCCGCAGCGGAGTTTCGCGATCCACGCCTTGTTGACCGAACAACTGATCAGGAGAGTGGCAAGAAGATCGACCAGTATCTCACCACGCTGAAACTTCGTTTGCGAACTCGGCTCGATGATCGGCGTTGGCAATCACTGTTCAGCTATGAGCAGCAGAATATTCGCAGTTTCCAAACCTGGATGGAAAGGCTCGGTGTAGGCCAGTGTTCTGGTCCGCGCGTTTCTGTTTTAGATTTCTCGATGCTTGCGTCAGAAGTGTTGCCGTTCGCTTGTGCGGTTTTGGGGCGTCTACTGCTTGAAGCTCGTGAAATGCTCCGCCCTGACCGGCGCAGCCGTTATCCATGGGTTCTAGTGCTGGAAGAGGCCCATAACTATGCGCGTCCGCTGGGCAAAGTCGACGATCGCGGTCAGGCACTTTCGCGTCGCGCTTTTGAACGGGTCGCTAAGGAGGGGCGGAAATTTGGCCTATCGCTGATCGTGGCCAGCCAGCGCCCGAGCGAAATCAGCCCTACCATCATTAGCCAATGTGCCAACTTCTTTTCGCATCGCTTGCAGAATCCAGATGACATCGACCATTTTCGTCGGATCATCCCGAAGCAGGCACAACGTCTGCTCGATCAGGTGACGGTGCTTACGGCGGGTGAAGCAATTGTATTTGGTAGTGCGATGCACGTCCCGACACGAGTCCAGATCAAGTTGCCTAAACGCGAGCCATGGAGTGCAACAGCGGCACCCTACATCGACTGGGCAACGACTGATGCCTTCCCCTTAGTTGATGTAGTGGAGAGCTGGGGGTTAGCTGCTTCCTCCGAACACAATAGCACGGAGAGTCGATCAGCGGAGGAACAGACAGTTTCAACTGCTACGTCCTTAAATACGGAAGGAGATTATGAAGTCCCTTTTTGACGTTTAGGTCGCTTGCATCAAAGTCGGCTGTTGCCAAGCCATTACGCCCAACGGCAGGGCCAGCCCTGAGGACAGGCATGCAAAGGTCTAGAGATTGCGCTTGAGTGCCAATCTTCTGTCATGATGCCTGAGAGTGAGGCATGTTAACATGTGTGACTTGCCACTCTATTATGGATTCCACTGGGCGAGTGGAGGAATTATGAGAAACGGACAACTCCCAACAAAGCTCAATAAGAATGTTTTATTGGATGTGATTTTTGAGCTTAGGTTTTCTGCAAAAACGGGTTTTTCTGACTTATTGCCCGGCAGTGCAAAAGATTTGTTTGGGAAAATAGAAAAAATAGAAAAAACCCCATTATCCGAAATTCCAGTCCAGATTCGTGAGGCTGATCCAAATTTACTGTACCAGCCCACCATCCGTATGCAATGGAAAGATACGGTCCTGTTGGTTGGTGATCGTAGTATAGGTCTTGGCTATGGTACTCAATATCCAGGATGGGCGCGCTTCAAGTCGGATATTCAACAAGTACTTGGCTGTCTTTCGAGCATCGAGATGATAGAGAAAATTGGCCGTTACTCCATAAAATATGTCGATTTCATCCCCTTCTCTATTTCCCAAGGGCTTGAAACTCCTTATTTGGTGCATGTCCAGCTAAATGATATCGAAGTTAGAAACTCTCCGATTAAAGTTCAGGTAGAAAAACAAGAGGATTTTGGGTCAGTCTTGTTTGATTTTGCACACCCAGTCCAGATAAGACAGGGAAATGGACCGGTGGAAACAGGATCTCTAATTAGTGTTGATTCCGTTTGCCATTTTAAGACTGGTTCAACGTGGGACGGTTTTATAAATAATTTTGAACGAAATATAGACTCACTTCATCAAATAAATAAAGAGTATTTTTTTGGTTGTCTTTCCGAAGAAATATTGGAAAAACTGGAGCCTGACTATGAATAATCTAGCAAGAGCTGTGAGCTCTTCCAATAATCGCTGGGGTTCTTTAGCTTCTGCTGCTGTTTTTTCTGTTAGTTTCGGTATGGCGAATCTACCTTTTGATGAGCTAGCCAATCAGTCCCAGCATCAAGCAAGCCCACTAAACTATCAATTAGTTGTAGACAGCACTCCTACTGGGTCAACCAAGCTTTATACAGAGTTCCGCGAGGATGAGTCATTCGTACCGTTTGAAGATCAATTAGCTTGGACTAACCAAGAAATTAATCAGTTGTTTGGTTTAATGGAAGAAGGTTCAAGTCCTGAATATTCAGACGATCTGTTGAACTTAGCCGAGGCGCTACTGAGTTCAAATCCGCAGGCCCAAAAGTTCTTTGGATAACACTTAGGTATGGAGTACGATCCCTCGAAGGGGTGGGAGTACACTCTTCACCCATGCGTAGATTCTGTTCGCTTGCAGTGTGACGAAATAATTCAATGCCTTTCATCAAGCTTCGATGAGTGTGAGTCTCTTTTGGCTGATACTCGCTCAAACCACAAGTTAATGTTCTGTTTCGTAACGCCTACAAACAGTGATTACTTTGCAGGAAATTATCGCGGGGCTGACTTTGAACACTTAAAAAACTATAACGTGACAATTGGAGAATTTATCGGTGCAGCACCAGCAGAGGTTGAAACGATAATGGAGGAATTTTCCAAAGACGTGCCTTTATTACTAGAAAAGTACGAATTTATAGCTAGCAAAAATACATCTAGTCCCGCAGTACGTCTATTAAATTACTGCCAACTAATTTCAATTTTATTTGTAAAGTTTTTGGCTATACATCCATATGCAAACGGTAATGGTCACGTTGGACGGCTAATTGTTTGGACATTACTACAAAAAAAAAAGGATTGCGGCAAGATTTTTGGTCCGTATCTGATCGCCCAGCCCAGCCGCTTGATAGCTGTATACATGCTTTTAGAAAAAATAATCCACAGCCATTGCTTAAGTATTTCCTCTCCAAAATAGGGCCGCAGCTTATTTAATTGAACTTAGCTCTAGCTCCATACAAGAAATACATGTTGCTCCACAAGTCCTAGTTGACTCCTGAAAGCTAATTAAAAAGAGCTATACAAGTGCTAACCGTGCTAGCTCTTAACTAATCGTTTTCGTAGCGTTCAACAAATCGTTGTGTCTGTCCAGAGAAAGCAACACCTTGATGCTCAGTGCAGCCATAGGCTTTCAAAAATTTTTTCAGTAATTGTGAGAAAAATTCCGCGTTTTTTCAATAATTATGAGAACATGGCTGCTTGTAGTCTCACAATTAGTGAAAAAAACCTTTGAAATCAATGGCCTGTTTTTCGCTAATTGCGAGACTCGACAAGGTTTGTTTGTAGGTAAAGACATAAGCAGAGAAGTGGGGCCCATAAGTCGAGAAGCTTATGGGCCTCGTGCTTTTGATGGTTGTTATCTATTCCTATGCGTTTTGAGGGCGCTCCCTACATCGCGCTGAAGTAGCACTGCAGGTTTTACCTGGAAAGGAAACTCTCTATGGCTGTAGCCAGCGCTTCGGGCTGATCAAGATGGATCATATGACCAGCTTGATCGATAACTGTGCGTTCAACAGACGGCACTTTGCTTAGGCGGCCTTCGAATTCAGAGCGAGGGTATTTGTCACCGCTCCACCGTTCATGGTCGGTGTGTTTGCCTTCTACCCAAAGTACAGGAGCCTGGATCGCTGCCCACGCAGAAATGGCTTCATCACACCGATAGAGAATGGGATTTACGCGTTTGTGCGCGGCATCGGCCGCGATGTGCCAACGGCCGTCCTGTCTAGGCTCTGCCCAATGACGTGCAAGCCAGAGTCCATATTCTTTCTCCAGTCGCGGACTTCTGATTTTCAAGTGATCAACGATATCTTGTTCATTTGCGAAAGATCGCAATGACATTGGTGATTTCAGCTCTGAAAGCCATTGGGCAAGCCTGGTTGGAGCTTCGGATGGGACGGATTTGGCTAGTCCGAAGCCCTCAACGTTGATCAAGCGGCGGATTCGCGTAGGACACGTGCCTGCATATGTCATCGCAATGTTGCCGCCCATGCTATGACCAAGTAAATCAATCGGGGAGTTCGGCGATATGCAGTCAATTATGGCGTCCAGATCGCCGTAGTAATCATAAAACCAGTAGCTGTCGACTGGTTGCCCACTCCTGCTTCCTCCGAATCCCCGCCAGTCCAATGCAATGACTTCCCGATCAGCGCAAAGATAGTCGACGCAGCGTTGAAAAGATGCTCCGACATCCATCCAGCCGTGAGTAAGTAGGAGCGGCGGCGCGTTGAGTGCAGAACCATTTTCAGGAGCCCATCGGTGCACCCGATATGGCACGGCGCCTCGGATTGTGAGCTGTTCGACGGTACTGATTCTGTGAGGTAAATAAGGTGAAGGTCGGATACTCATGAGCCGATTATAAACGCCATAAGCGATCATGAAATTAGCAAAGGCCCACTATATAGGATATGCAGATATGAGCGGTTGAGGTGTGTATATGAACGCCCCTGTTCAGGGATAGCCGCTTAGCCAGCTCGGCTAGTACGATGTGTACACTCGCAGCGTGCTATAGCGTGATCACCACGCTATGGCGCATGCCATCCAGCGGCAGCGACACTCTTCCGTCTTCACAGGTCAGTGCGACGCCGTCCAGATGCGCGCTGGATACGCCCGTGCCGCGCGCCGAGGCGTTGCCCACCTGAATATCGTAGCGGGTGGCGCCTATGGCCAGGGATGCTTCGAAGCCTGGCCAGGCGGCCGGAATGCACGGATTCACCATCACTTCCGCGCCTGCGCGCTGTATACCCAGAATGCCTTCGATGCCCGCACGGTACATCCAGCCGGCCGAGCCTGTATACCAAGTCCATCCGCCCCGACCTATGTGCGGCGCAACAGAATAGACGTCTGCCGCGACCACGTAAGGTTCCACCTTGTAGCGTTGCACAGCCTCGAGACTGTCCGCATGATTCACGGGATTGAGCAAGGAAAACAGGTGCGCGGCTTTGTCGCCGTCTCCGAGCGCCGCATAGGCCAATACGGCCCACAGCGCGGCGTGGGTATATTGGCCGCCGTTCTCGCGCAGGCCGGGCGGGTATCCTTTGATGTAGCCGGGGTCGCGGTCTATGCGGTCAAAGGGCGGGGTAAACAGCCGGGCGACGCCGTCTTCATGGCTCACCAGATGCTTGTCCAGACTGGCCATGGCGATGGCGGCGCGCTCTGGCCGTGCGGCGCCGGACAGTACCGCCCAGGACTGGGCAATGGAATCGATCTTGCATTCTTCGCTGTCGGTCGAGCCCAGCCAGAAGCCGTCGTCGAAAGTCGCGCGCCGATACCATTCGCCATCCCAGGCATGGGTTTCGATCGCGGTCCGCAAGCGGTCGGCATGCAGGCGCCAGCGCGCCGCGCGGCCCGGGTCGCGCGCTTGGGCCAGGGGTTCGAACATGTCTATGGTCCGCAACAGCAGCCAGCCCAGCCATACGCTTTCACCACGGCCGGCCTCGCCCACCCGGCTCATGCCATCGTTCCAGTCTCCGGTGCCGATCAACGGCAAGCCATGTTCTCCGGTCAATGCGATGCACTGGTCCAGGCCGCGCGCGCAGTGTTCGAACAAGGTGGCCGAGCCGTCCGCCAGCGTGGGCTGGAAGAAGGCGTCGTGCTCTTCGTCGCCCAGCGCGGGGCCTTCCAGGAAGCTTACCTGTTCATCGAGCACGGGCTCGTCATCGCACCGCGCAACGTAATTGGCCGCGGCATAGGCCAGCCAGACCCTGTCGTCCGAAATACGGGTGCGTACGCCCCGCCCCGAATGCGGCAGCCACCAATGTTGCACATCGCCTTCGACAAACTGACGGGAAGCGGCGCGCAGCAACTGATCGCGCGCCACGTCGGGCATGGCGAACGTCAGCGCCATGCTGTCCTGCAACTGATCCCGGAATCCATATGCGCCGCTGGCCTGGTAGAAGCCCGCTCGTGCCCACAGCCGGCAGGCAATGGTCTGGTATAGCAGCCAGCCATTCAACAGAATGTCCATGGAGCGGTCTGGTGTCTTGACCTGTATGGTGCCCAACACGGTTTGCCAATCCGCCTTCACGCGGTCGAGCACCTCGTCCAGATCGATTTCGCGATAGCGTGCCAGCAAGGCCCTGGCCTCGCCGGCGGACTCGCATTGCCCCAGAAAGGAGACGATTTCCACCGACTCGCCTGGCTCAAGCTCGACAATGCATCGTAGCGCCGCGCAGGGATCCAGCGCCGCGCCGCAGCGGCCAGAAAGGGCTTCCGCCCCGGCCAGAGCTACGGGCGTGGCCAGTTCGCCGTTGTCGCCCAGGAATTCGCGCCGATCCGCGGTCCAGGAGCTCTGGCGACCCGACAGATCGGCAAAGGCGATACGCCGCCCAAAGTCCAGGCTCCAGGGGTTGCCGGCAAACATCGCTCCGGTGGCTTCATCCATATGAGTGATCAGGAACGGCGCCGAGGTGCTGCGCGACGCGCCCAGCACCCATTCGGCGTAGGCCGTCATTGACAGCTTGCGGCGCCGGTCGGAATGGTTCACCAGCCTGAGCCGGGATATTTTGATGGCGTCTTGCGGCGGTACATACTGCAGCAGTTCGCTGGCGATGTCGCCATGCCGGTGTTCGAAGCGGCTGTAGCCGAACCCATGGCGGGCAATATAAGGTGTTTGATGTCGTATGGGTAACGCCGTAGGACTCCAAAAATCGCCGCTGGCCTCATCGCGAATATAGAACGCCTCGCCGGGCGGGTCCATGAGGGGGTCGTTGGACCACGGCGTCAGCTGATTCTCTTTGCTGTTCTCGGACCAGGTGTAGCCGCTGCCTTCAGCGGAAACCTGGAAGCCGAAATGCGGGTTGGCGATGACATTGATCCAGGGCGCAGGCGTATTCGAGCCGCCTTGCAGGCTAATGACATACTCTCTGCCGCCCTGGTCGAAGCCGCCCAGTCCATTGAAGAACTCGAGTTGCGGCGATGCTGGGGCCTCGGCCGGTGCCGTCATCAACGTTGCCGGCGACGGGCGCGATGGCGCATGCACGCGCGGCGAGGCCTCGGCGATCCGGGCAAGCTGGTCCGCCACCGAACCATGGCGTGCAAGCAGCACGACATGAGCCGCCGACTGAATCAAATCCCTGCCTTGCGCAGTCATGAGATCGGCGCGCAGCGTATAAACTGCGCCCTTTGCCAGCTCCTTTCCGAAACTGGGGCGCGCCTGGCTGCTGCGTACGGCGGTATCGATGCCGTTTTGCAGGTCCTGAATATATGAAGAGGCGCGCTCGTTGATGATGACCAGGTCGACCGCCAGTTGCTTCATGCGCCAATACTCATGCGCGCGCAGTAACTGCCTGACCAGGGAGACGTCTTGCTCGTCGTCGATTCGGAGCAGCACAATGGGCAGGTCGCCCGATATGCCCTGCGGCCAAAGCCCGGACTGGCTGCCGGCGCCGCGCGTGATGATCTCGGACGACGCCCTGAACCGGGAATCCGGATATAGCAGCGGCGCCGCCAGTGTTTGGAAGGCGGCGGCCTCTTCGGCTTGCATCCCAAGGTGCAGCAGTTGTACCTGAGCCTGTGTCCAGGCCAGTGTCTTGGCCCTTTCGAATGCGCTGCGGTCGTGATGCTTGTCCACAAGGTCCAGCAGTGCTTCGCGCGTGTCCGCCACCACCGTCCAGAATGAAATCCGCGCGGCCTGGCCCGGTGCGACCCGTACGCTGTGCCTGAGGGAAAACACCGGGTCCAGTACCGTGCCGACGGTGCCGGACAGCGGCCGCCCCTCGGTAACGATATCCGGCATTCCCGCCGTACCGCCCCGGCTGACAAAGCGCCCCCGGTCTGTCTCGTACTGTACAGGAGCGATCGCGTCGCCCTCGAGTACCGCAAAATGCGCGGCCCAGACCCGAGGTTCTTCCGGGGACCGAGGACGGCGGGTTGCGACCAAGGCGCCGAATTCGGGCAGGAACTCGGTCACCACGAACATCTTGGAAAACGCCGGGTGGGCCAGGTCGCCCGCCGGTGGCGCCAGGACGAGTTCGGCGTAGGAAGTCAGTTCGATCTCACGCGCCCGGCGGCCACTGTTCACCAGCGACACGCGGCGCACTTCGCCATCGTCTTCTCCCGACACCAGCACCTGAGTCGTCGTGGCCAGCGAGCCGTCGCGGCGCATGAAGTCGGCCCGGTCTTCCGAGAAACCGATTTGGATGTGCTGCCGTTCGGTCCAGGCCGGCTGCGGGGTGGACGACCATATATGGCCGAGTTGCATATCGCGCAGGAACAGGTAAGAGCCCCAGCTGTCCCGTGTGGCGTCATTGCGCCATCGCGTAATGGCAATGTCGCGCCATCGGCTGTACCCGCCGCCGCCCGCCGTCAGCATGACGGTATAGCGTCCGTTGGACAGTAAATGAGTATGAGGCGGGCCGGGAGGCAGGCGTTCGAAGCGGCGCATGGTAACCGAAGCCGTATCGGCCGGGACGGCGGACGCATTGACTTCCTCGGCGCGCGGATGGGCCACGGCCACATCGCGCGGCAAGCGTTCCTGCAACAGGAGTTCGCAAGCCTGAATCATGGGCTCGCGGTGGAAGCGCGCACGCATCAAGCCATCGAGCAGGGCATTGGCGAGGGAAACGATGGTCATGCCTTGGTGGTGCGCCATGAAACTGCGCACAATCGCCACCTCTTGGTCTTCGCGCAGCCGGGACGGCGTGAAGTCCAGCGCTTCATGGAAGCCGTGGCGGCCCAGGGCGCCCAACTGCGCCAGGCGCCGAAAGTTCTGGCGCGCACCTTCGGGGTCGACCATCGCCGCCAGGCCGGTGGCATAGGGCGCCACCACCCGGTCTTCGGACAGGCCGCGCTTCAGGCCCAGGCCCGGCACGCCAAAGTTGTAGTACTGATAGGTAAACTCCACATCGCGTGCGTTATAGGCCGATTCTGAAAATCCCCAGGGGATGCCCAGTCCGGCCGCATAGTGTCGCTGGCGCTGCACGACCAGGCGGTTGGTTTGCTCCAACAGGCTGCCCACCGGCGCACGCATGATCAAGGAAGGCATCAGGTACTCGAACATTGAACCCGACCAGGAAATCAGCGCGGATCCGAGGCCGACAGGCGTGGAGGTGCGGCCCAGGCGCAGCCAGTGCCGCGTGGGCGCATCGCCTTTCGCAATGGCGAACAGGCTGGCCAGGCGCGATTCCGACGCGAGCAGATCGTAGCAGCTTGTATCCAGCCGATTGTCGGCCAGCGAATAACCGATGGAAAGCAGTTTGCGCTCTGGGTCCAGCAGGAAGGCGAAATCCATGTCCATGGCCATCTTGCGCGCTGTCCCGGCCAGGGCTTGCAGGCGCGCATTGAGGGCCTGCGCATCGAGGGTGGCCGCATCCACGTCCTGGCTATGCGCCTGTACGGCCGCCGCCAGGGCACCTGTCCAGAATGCCAAGTCGGCGCAGTAGCTGTCCGCATCGTCCGGCGCCATGGCCTTGGCTATCCTGAGCGCCTTGTCGGCCAGCCGCCTCAGCGCCGGCAGCAGCGAGACGATTTCCTGCTGGCCGTTGAGCAGCGCGTCTATTTCCCCCAGCGTGGCGGCGAGCTGCCTCAGGCGTTCGTCGCCGGGCACAGCCATTGCCGACAGCGCATCGCGCACCAATGCAAGGTTGTCGTTCAGCCCGAGCCGGGCATTGGGGCTTGAGTAATCGTTTATCCACTCCTCGCAGGCGTTGGCCACGGTGATCAAATGGCCGGCGAGGTTGCCGCTGTCGACCGACGACACATAGGCGGGTTGCAGCACGCGCAGATCGTCGGTGGCATACCAGTTGAAGAAATGCCCGTTGAATTGCTCCAGCCTGAGCATGGTGGCAAACGTGTCTTCCAGCCGTTCGATACTGCTTTTTGTGCCGATCCACCCAAAGTCGCGCGCTGCGACGGTGGACAGCAGATACAGGCCCATATTGGTTGGCGAGGTGCGCCGCGCCAGCACGGGCTTGGGTGTTTCCTGGAAGTTGTCCGGCGGCAGCATGTGATCGTCCGCCGTGACGAAGGTTTCGAAGAATCGCCAGGTTCGGCGCGCGGTGCGGCGCAGCGCCGCGGCCGTCAAGGGCGAAACGATCAGTTCCGGGGCCAGCGCCCGCGGCCGGCTCACCCACCACGCGCCAGCCGGCGCAGCAAGCCAGAGCAAGGCGAAAGGCAAAACCAGCGGCCAGGAAGCGGGTTGAACAAGCAATACACTGGCTGCGGCGGCCAGCGCAAGGCCGACGCTTTGCCACATCATGCGGTAAAAACCGGCGATATCCAGGCGCGCTCCACCCGCCGACTGCGCCGCCGTCGTCCACTCCAGGAGATGGCGGCGGGAGACAAAGAGCCGCGACAGCGTGCGGGCAATGGCATCCGCCATTTTCCAGGCCCCATCGGCCAGAAAGGTGAGCGCCGCCAGAACCTGTCCGCCCGCCAGGTATAGATCCTGGGCGAAGAGCATCAAGCGGCTGTGCAAGGACACGGCACCCCGCCGGGCCAGTACAAAGCTGAATGCAGGCAGAACGGCGGGGATGGCCAGGCATGCAAGGAGGAACAGCGTAGCCAGCAGCGCCGAGGGCATGGGCAGCATCCAGCCCGCGACCAGCGCCAGGAAAGTCGCGGGCGCAAGCAGCGACCGGCGCAGATTATCCAGCATCTTGGCACGGCCAACCGAAGGTACGGCGCGATTGCCCGCCGGGCGACCGAATAGCCAGGGCAACAACTGCCAATCGCCGCGGGTCCAGCGGTGCGTCCGTTTGGCCGCCACGTCGTACCGGGCGGGAAACTCTTCGATCACTTCTACGTCCGAGGCCAGGCCCGCCCGCGCAAATACGCCCTCGAACAAGTCATGGCTCAGCATGGCGTTTTCTGGAACGCGGCCGGCCAGGGCTGCCTCGAAAGCATCGATGTCGTAGATGCCCTTGCCGGTGTAGGAGCCTTCGCCGAACAAGTCCTGGTAGACGTCGGAAACGGCCGCGGCGTAGGGGTCCAGGCCAGCGGGGCTGGAGAATAGCCGCTGGTACACCGAGCCCTCGCGATGCAGCGGCAGCGAAGGCGTGACCCTGGGCTGCAGGACGGCATGGCCCTCGACAATCCGCTGTCGCGCCCCGTCGAACCGGGGACGGTTCAGCGGGTGCGCCATTTTTCCAATGAGTCTGTGGGCCGCGTCCCTGGGAAGGCGGGTATCGGCGTCCAGCGTGAGTACATAGCGCACATTGTCAGGCAGTCGCTGGGACAGGCCCGGGATGGGTGCATAGCTGGTATCGCCGGCGCCGCGCAGCAGTCGGTTCAGCTCGTGCAACTTGCCTCGCTTGCGTTCCCAGCCCATCCACTTGCCTTCGGTCGGGTTGTAAAGCCTGCGGCGGTGCAGCAGCAGGAACCGGCTACCGCCGGGTGCCGGGCCGTGCTCCTGGTTGAGCTTGGCAATGGCCGCCGCGCCTGCCGCGAGCATGGGCGCATCGGCCGGTGTGGCTTCAGTGTCGGCATCCAGGCCGTCCGTTAGCAGCGCATACACCAAGTCGCCGCCGGACCCGGACAAATAATGCACTTCGAGCTGCTCAATATGTTCCAGCATGTCCGCTACGCTGGTGAGCAAGGCGGGTACGGCGACCAGCGTCCTGTGCTTTTCCGCCACCTTGTTCGTCAAGTCCAGGCCAGGTAAAACCGACGCGCCAAAATTCCAGGTAACAATGCGGTTCAGGAGCGCGGTAACCAGTTCGGTCAAGGGGAACAACGCCAGCAGCAGGAACAGCACCACCCAGCCTGCAGCGCTGCCGGGTATCCATAATGCCCATGACGCGAGCCAGGTCAGTGCCGCGGTCACGCCCAGGATGGCGCCGAGATAACCCGCAATGCCCCCGTGCAGCACCAGGCGGTTCAGGCGCAGCCGGTATGGCGGTTTGTAGCCCAGCCGGGCTTCGAGCGCGGGCCGCCCCTGCCCAATAAGATGATAGCCGGGATCACTGACGCGTTCCCTGTCTTCTGCGCTTGCGTCCGCCGCCGCCGCAGCGGCGTTCAAGGCCGCCTGCGCCACTTCCACTTCGGTCATCCGGGTGCCGCGCGCCAAGTGCTCGATTTCCTTGCGATACAAGTCCCGCGTCGCAAAATCCATGTCTCCGAAGGCGCTGGCCGCCCGCAGCTTTTGGTCGACGAGACTTACGCTTTCGAACCAGTCCGCCCAATCCAGGTCGGAGATCAGGCGCATGCTGGTGATGACATTGCGTACGCTGACATTGGACGCGCCTTGCCGCTGCTGCGCCTGCTGCACTACTTCTTCCAGGGACCGGCCCTGCTTGCCAAGCCGCTCCTGCAGCCATTGCAGGCCTGGAGTCTCGCGCGGATCCTGATCGCGCAATCGCTTGCTCAATTGCGCCGTAAACATCCCGGACAGCGGCCCTTGGGGCCGGGTCGTGGCGTCCAGATCCAGTGCGGTACGCGCCGCCCCCGACTGCAGCAGGCTATCGGCCAGCTGGTCGGCATCGCTGCGCGCCTTGCGGCCGGCGCTGATCTCGTCGGCCAGACGCCGCAGGTTTTCGAGCAACACAATACGCAAGGTAATGGCTACGGCCCACAACTCGCCGATGGTAAGCACCTGGACGGATTGGTACGCCGAGATAAACAAGCGCAATGTCTCGGGTTCGAAATTGCTGTCGGTATGAGCGACGAATGCCCAAGCCACGCCCAGTACGCGCGGATAGCCTGCGAGCGGACCTGTGGCAAGCTTGGGCAATTGGCGATAAAAACCGGGCGGCAGGTCGTCGCGAATCTGCCGTACCTGCTCTTCGATGACGTGATAGTTATCAAGCAGCCACTCCGCTGCGGGCTCTACGCTCCGGCCGCTCTCTAGCTCCGCCGCGCTTGCGCGATAGGCGGCCAGGAGCGTGGCGGCGTTATCGTCCAAGCGTCTGCGCAGGGCTTGGACACGTTTCGGCCGAGAGGTTACCGCCTGGGCGGCAGCCAAACTGATGGCGTGCTGCCCAAGCCGCTCCATGCCGAAAAGTTCATGCCTGACCGGGGCTTTGTCATCCCAGGGCGAGGGCCGGGCTACTTTCGTTTTGGTTCCGATTGCTTGGCGCCTCCCTTGGAGGGAATTACGCCGAATCCCGATGCGGGAACAACGGGCTTGGGCGGCTGCTTGGGCTTTTTGGGCTCTTTATTGCCGCGAACTTGACCTTTAGCCATGATGGGGACTCCCTGAATGACTGACGGTGAATGCGAGATGCATACATAGGACAGCATACAGTGTTCCCAGCGGCTTGGCCGGGTCTTGTTTCAATATGAAGGGAATAGCTGCTTGAGGGCCATCGCGTGGCGCCGGGATCGAGTAAGTGGCCGATCAAACCGCCGTTTCCCTTTCCGGATTATCCGGCTTTGCAGTTATAAGCATATTACTTAAAATCCTAATAAATAGGACCACTGTACTAATTCTTGTGTTGGTAATTCAATTGCTCTAGGATACGCAATAACATAGACGCACACAGAGGCAGGCATGCGGCAGGAGACAACGCTACAGGGAGTCCGGGTCATAGAAATATGCAACGTGGCGGCGGGGCCGTTTTGTGGCCTGCTGCTGGCGGACATGGGAGCCGACCTGATCAAGATCGAGCACCCGCAGGGCGGCGATACCCTGCGCAGCTGGGCGCCCATCACGCAGGGCTACAGCGAGAACTTCGCCTCGTTGAACCGCAACAAGCGTTCCGTGGCGCTGGACTTGAAAAATGAGCAGGATCTCGCTGCCGCAAGGCAGCTCATCGCTTCGGCCGATGTTCTGATCGAGAACAATCGTCCAGGTGTCATGGACCGCCTGGGCCTGGGCTATGACGATATGCGCGAGCTGAATCCGCGTCTGCTTTATTGCTCGATATCGGCCTACGGCCAGTCGGGCCCCCGCAGTCAGGAAGGCGGTTTCGACCTTACCCTGCAGGCCATGAGCGGCATCATGAGCGTTACGGGCGAGCCCGACGGCGCGCCGGTCAAGTGCGGGGTGCCGGTATGCGACTTTGCCGCCGGCCTGTATGCCGCGTTTTCCGTGGCATCGGCCCTGCGTGGCGTCGAGCGGGACGGGCAGGGCACGCATATCGATATTTCCATGCTGGGCGCCACGCTGGGCATTGCCGCGCTGCAGACATCGCAGTACTTCGGCACGGGCGTCGACCCGGAAAAGCTCGGGTCGGCCCATCCCCGCAACGCGCCCTACCAGGTGTTTCGCTGCAAGGGCGGCTACTTCGGCATGGCGGCCGGGAACGATGCGCTGTGGCGCGCGGTCTGCAAGGTGGTGGAGCGGGCCGATCTGCTCGACGATGCGCGCTTCGACTCCACGACGCTGCGGGCCGGCAACCAGGATGCCTTGCGGGATATTCTGGAAACCATATTCGCCAACGACGACGCGGCCACTTGGCTGGAGCGCTTTCGCGCGGCGGGCGTGCCTTGCGCGCCCATCAATGCCTACTCGGATGTCCTTGCCGACGCCCAGGTGGCGCACATGGAGTGGATACAGCCGCTGGAACTGCCCAACGGTGTCCACACGCGCACCTTTGCATCGCCCATCCGCTTCGCCCAGCGCACGGCAAATGTGCAGCGCCGCCCGCCCGGCCTGGGCGAGCATACCGACGAAGTCCTGTCCGAACTCTCCCAGCAACACTGAGCCAGAGGAATATGGAAACCGTCCTGCAAGTCGAACGAGAAACAGGCTGCCGCGTATTCACGCTGAATAGGCCGCAGCGCCGCAATGCCTTGTCGGCGGAGCTGGTCGAGGCGCTGATCGCCGAACTGCAGCAGGCGCTGGATGACGATGTGGCCCTGCTTGTCTTTCGCGGCGAGGGCAAGAACTTCTCGGCGGGCTTTGACTTTACCGGCTATGAGGACGAAAGCGAAGGCGATTTGCTGCTGCGCCTGGTCCGCATCCAGACGCTGCTCGACATGGTGGCCACGGCGCCCTGCGCAACACTGGGCCTGGCGCATGGCCGCAACTTTGGCGCTGGCGCCGATCTGTTCGCCGCCTGCCAGCAGCGGGTTTGCGCGCCGGATGCCAGCTTCCGCATGCCGGGACTGAACTTCGGCCTGGTGCTTGGCACGCGCCGCTTTGGCCGTATTGCCGGACGAGAACAGGCGCTGCGAATACTGAGCCAGACACAGGAGTTCGATGCGGGCAACGCGGTGGAAATAGGTTTCGCGGCCTCGTGCGCCGAGCAGAAAGACTGGCGGGATGTCATAGGCCGGGCCAGTGACGCGGCCTCTATGCTCGATGCCAGTGCCAGGCGTCAACTGCACCGGGCATTGCTCGACGATGCGCAGGGCTATGGCAGCGACCGGGACATGGCCTTGATGGTTCGCTCGGCGGCCCGGCCTGGCCTGAAGGTTCGCATAGCGGGCTATCTGCAGGCGTCCCGCCGTTGATCGCGACAAGATGTGGGCGCCGGCCGTGCCGGGCGCTCGAATAAAACAGCCAGGATGTTTGGCGCACAGTAGCTATAAAAGTATAAAAGGAGAACGGCATTGAAGATCACAAAAGTGCAGACGCTTTCATGCGATGCCGGGTGGCGCAATTATCACTTCCTGAAGCTTGAAACCGATGGCGGTTTGACTGGCTGGAGCGAATATGACGAAGGCTTTGGCTCGCCGGGCGTGACGGCGGTGATCGAAGCGCTCTCGCCCCTGTTGCTCGATCAAGAGGTGCCGGGTCCCGAGTATTTTTATGCCCAGGCCTACAGCCGGACGCGTCCCGCCGCGGGCGGTGTCGTGGCCGAAGGCATAGGCGCGCTCGAGAACGCCCTGCTTGACCTGCGGGCCAAGATGCTTGGCGTCCCCTGCTACGAATTGCTGGGCGGCAAAGTGCGGGACCGCCTGCGCGTGTACTGGTCTCATTGCCCTGCCTGGCGCATCAACCATCCCAAGTACTTCGGCCCGGCAGTGACCGACCTGGATGGCGTCAAGGCCATGGGCGCCGAGGCGCGCGCGCGGGGCTTCACGGGCCTTAAGGCGAATACATTCATCTTCGATGAGGGCCCGGCCTACGCCTGGCGTCCTGGTTTTGCCGCGCCTTTTTATCCGGAGCTCAATGTCGAGCGCAAGCTGATCCGCAATCTGCGCGACTGCATCGAGGCGCTCCGGGATGGCGCGGGCCCCGACATGGATATCCTGCTGGACCTGAACTTCAATGCCAAGACCGAAGGCTATTTGAAGCTGCTGCGGGGCATTGCCGACCAGGATATTTTCTGGGTAGAACTCGACAGCTACAGCCCCGACGCGCTGGCCTACATCCGGAATCATAGTCCGCACCCCATCAGCTCGTGCGAGACGCTGTTCGGCGCGCGCGAGTTCCTGCCTTATCTGCAGCGCCAGGCCGTGGATGTTGCCATCGTGGACGTGGTGTGGAATGGCGCCTGGCAATCGAAGAAAATCGCCGATCTGGCGGATATCCACGAGGTGAATGTGGCGCCCCACAACTTCTATGGGCACCTTTGCACCATGATGAATGCGCACTTTGCCTGCGCGGTGCCCAATTTCAGGATCATGGAAACCGATGTGGACCGCCTGGCGTGGGACGATGAGCTGTTCACGCATGCGCCCGAGTATCAGGATGGCCACCTGATCGTCCCGGACAGGCCCGGCTGGGGCACCGATCCGATCGAAGAGGCTTTGCTTGCCCACCCGCCCAAGGCCGGCGGCGGACTCATCAAGCCCCGCGCGCGGGTGTGAGGGACTCAAGAGTGATGGACTCAATATTTTCAACAAGGAGAACAGTATGTGGATCGATTGGAAAAGTACGTTAAGCAATCTGCGCAAGGCAGGCACCGCGCTGGCGCAGAGCAACCCGCCGGTCATTCAGGCCTATCGAGGCCTGAACGAGGCGCTGGGTGAGGGAAAGGCGCTGGACGCCAAGACACGGGAGCTGATTGCGCTGGCGGTGGCGGTGACCACGCGATGCGACGGGTGCATTTCCTCGCATGCGGCCGCCGCGCGCAAGGCCGGGGCCACCGCCGAGGAAGTGGCCGAGGCGCTGGGCACGGCGATCGCGCTGAATGCGGGCGCGGCCTATGTGTATTCGGCGCGCGCCATGGAGGCATTCAATCAGTTTGAAGAGTAATACGGGTGCGGCGCCGGAACGCCGCAAGCTGTTGCAGTAACGCTTTACGCAGGTGAAACCAAACATAACCATGACCGGCGTTCCAATGGATGGGGAAGCCGGCGTAAGGAGACTGAAATGAAAGGCTTTACAACAAACGCACGTGGCGCGCTTGCCGTCGCGCTGGGATGCGCAATGCTGGCTGGTCCGGGCTTGGCCCATGCCGACTGGCCAAATGACCAGCCTATCCGCATGATCATCCCCTACGCGCCCGGGGGCGCTACCGACATCCTGGGCCGGGTTGTGTCCGACAAGCTTGGCACTCGCCTTGGGCAAACCATTGTCGTGGAAAACAAGCCTGGGGCGGCCAGCATGATAGGGTCGCAGTTCGTGGCGCGCTCGGCGCCCGACGGCTACACCCTGGTCGTGGGCAGCATATCGAATGTGCTGAACGGGTACTTTTACGAGAAACCGCTATACGATCTGAAGACCGACCTCAAGCCGGTTACCCAGATGGTCACCGTACCCAACTATCTGGCGGTACACAAAGATTTGCCCGCCAAGGACGTCGGCGAACTGATAGCGCTGGCCAAGTCGGAGCCGGGCAAGCTCAGCTGCGCGGTGTCGGGCGTGGGGTCGTCTCCTTACTTGTCGTGCGAGCTGTTCAAGACACTGGCCGACGTGAATATCATTACGGCGCCCTTCAAGGGCGGTGCGCCAGCCATTCAGTCGACCATGGGCGCGCAGACCAGCATGGTCTTTGCGAATGAGGTTTTTCCGTACATCAGTTCGGGCCAACTGCGCGGCTTGGGCGTGACCACCAAGGATCGCTCCAAGTATTCGCCCGATCTGCCTGCCATTGCGGAGAGCCTGCCTGACTACGACGTCACCGCCTGGTACGGCATTTGGGCGCCGGCCGGCACACCCGATGCCATTGCGAAACGGCTGAGTGATGAGGTCAATGAGGTGCTCAAGGATCCCTCGGTTCTGACTGTACTCGAGAATCTGGGCGCCACGCCGGTGCAAAGCACGCCCCAGGAGTTTACCGATTATGTGAACGCCGAGATCGACCGTTGGGGCGAAATGACGCGCAAAATGAATGTGAAACCGCAATAAGGACAAGCCATGAAACGCCTGGCCGATTGCTTGACGCATTGGGTGCAAGAGACGCCGCATAATCCGGCCATATCGGATGCCCGGGTGGATTGGTCCTACAAGGACCTGTCCGAACAGACGGCGCGTGCCGCCGATTTTTTGCGCGAACAGGGCGTGCGGCCTGGCGACCGTGTCATGCTGATTGGCGAAAACAGCGCGACTTTGGCCGCGCTGATCCTGGCGGCGGGGCAGCTTGACGCCTGGGCGGTGCTGGAGAACGCCCGGCGCGCCGATCGCGAGGTGGATGGTGTGCGCGATCATGCGCAGCCGCGCGTGGTGGTTTATGTTGTGGAGCAGTCGCCCGCAGCCCAGGCGCATGCGCGGCGCCACCAGGCGACGTTGGTGGCAACATCGTTCGGTGGCGTGGCGGTGGGCCGGGTGGATGATGAGGCGTCAGCCCAGCCGGTGTTCCAGGATCCCGCCGATCAGGTGGCGGTTCTGATCTATACCACGGGCAGCACTGGCGCTCCGAAAGGCGTCATGCTCACGCATGCCAACCTGTTGCATATCGGCGGCCTCATGCGCACACAGCGCCGCATGACGCCAGAAGACCGCGTGTATGGCGTATTGCCCATTACCCACGTCATGGGGCTGTCATCCGGGCTTATCGGAACGCTGTCGGCGGGCGGACATATTCGCATGGTGCCGCGCTTTTCCCCGCAGGCGTGCATTGATGCGCTGCATGAGCAGCACATCACCATTCTGCAGGGCGCGCCGGCCATGTTTGCCCGGCTGGTGCAGGCGCTGGAGCCAGGCCAGCGCCTGCAGACCGCACTGCGCTTTATCGCCATCGGCGGCGCGCCGCTCGACCCCGCGCTCAAGGCGCATACAGAAGCGATCTTCGGACTGACGCTGCACAATGGCTACGGACTGACCGAAGCGTCGGCCAGCTGTTGGACCCGTCTGTCTGAAGATAATCCCGATTGCAGCGTGGGGCCGCCCAACCCGGGCATGGAGGCGCGCATCCTCGATGCCGCCGGCAAGCCGGTGGCGGTCGGAGAGATCGGCGAATTGTGGGTCCGGGGCGCATGCGTGATGCAGGGATATTTCCGCATGCCGGAGCGCACGCGTGAAGTGCTCAAGCCGGACGGCTGGTTCAACACTGAGGATCTGGCGCGCATGACCCCTGACGGCCGCATCCATATCACAGGCCGGACCAAGGACCTTATTATCCATTCCGGCTTCAACGTGTCGCCGCTCGAGGTGGAGACCGCATTGAATGCGCACTCGGGGGTGCAGTACTGCGCGGTGCTGGGTGTGGCCATAGAAGGAAACGAGGAGATCGTCGCCATTGTGGAGCCGGTGCCGCGCGAGCAAGTCAGTGAAGCCGCGCTGCGTGAATTCCTGGCATCCCGCCTGTCACCGTATAAGCGGCCCGGCCGTATCCTGTTCGTGGATGCGCTGCCCGTCGCGCCCAACGGCAAGGTACTGAAGAAACAACTGATAGCGCAACTTGGAGACATGCTGTGAACGACGCCGTAATCTATGAATCCAAAGACGGCATCGCCGTTATTTCCATCAACCGTCCGGACCGCCTGAATGCTATTGGCTCGGAGGTCGAGGCGGGGCTCAGGCAAGCCTGGGAGCGCTTGCGCGACAGCGATGAGGATCGTGTCGGCATTCTGACCGGCGTGGGGGGCAAGGCATTCTCGGCGGGCAAGGACATGAAGTCCACCGAGCCGCCCGACTACCGCAGTTTTACGCCGGGTGTGGGCGTGCTTATTGAAAAGCCGCTCATTGCCGCGGTCAGCGGCTGGTGCGTCGGCGGCGCCAATGTGCTCATGTTGATGTGCGATCTGTGCGTGGCGACGGAAGATGCCAAGTTTACGTATCCGGAAGCGAAGATGGGTTTTGCGGGAGGAATGATTGCATCGAGCGTTGCGCGCATTCCGCACAAGATAGCCATGGAGCTGATGCTGCTGGGCGAAGTGATCGATGCGCGGCGCGCCTACGAGGTAGGCATGGTGAACCGGCTGGTGCCGGCGGGCCAGCACCTTCAGGAGGCCATGAAGCTGGCACGACGCCTGGCCGACAACGCGCCCCTGGTCATGACCATGCTGCAGCGGCTTGCGGCGGCAACCATGCCGCAAAGCCCTGTGGAGGCGGCCGGCCACGCATGGCGTGAGAACGAACGTGTGTTCCAGAGCAAGGATTTCCAGGAGGGCCTGTCGGCCTTCGCCGAGAAACGGGGGCCGAAGTTTACGGGCAGGTAGTGCTCGTGTCTCCCAGGGCAAAGGGGTGGAGGAAACACTATGATGCCAAGTATCGATCGTTTGCGGCAGTTCGTCGTCCGGGCGACTGCTTTGGCGGATTCGGGCCGGCTGGCCAACATGCCGCCGCCGGCGCTGCGCGATGCATTCCAGGCGCTGGTTGGCAGCGATGACTGGCTGCCGGAAGGGTTTGATCAACCACATCCGGCGCATTATCAGCAATTCTTGCTGCACTGCGATCCGTGCGAGCGATTCTGCCTGGTCAGTTTTGTGTGGGGGCCCGGCCAGTTCACGCCGGTGCACGATCATACCGTGTGGGGCTATGTCGGGGTGCTGCGCGGCGCCGAGATGAGCCAGCGCTATCTGGTCGACCCGGAGGGCCGGTATATTGCCTCGGGCCCGGCGGAGCGCCTGGAGCCGGGTGAGGTCCAGGAGTTGTCGCCCCGGGATGGCGACGTGCACAAGGTGTGGAACGCCTACAATGACCGACCCTCTGTCAGCATTCATATGTATGGCGGCAACATCGGGGCCATCAGGCGGCATGTCTATGACACGGCAACGGGTCGCGTCAAGCAGTTTGTTTCGGGTTATTCGTCGGCCCACGTGCCCAATCTGTGGGACCGCTCGGCGCAGATTCGCACTGCCTGACTGCCGGTGCTGGTCAGGGATATGGCTATCGTTATGATGATTCCTTTTCAACAAGCTGGTTCGACCTGATGGACAAAACTCTCTTGAAGGGCCTCATGGTGCTTGAGGCGGTGACCGATGCGGATCATCCTCCGCGATCCGTGGACGAGATGGCGGCCCTGGTCGGCCTGACGCGCAGCAATACGCACCGCACCCTGCAGACACTCATACATGCGGGTTATGTGACGCGCGATGAGCGCGCGGGCGGGTACAAAGGGACGATACGCCTGTTCGAGCTGGGCGCACGCATGCTGGCCCAACTGGATATTCGCAAGCAGGCGGCACCCTTCATGCAGGTGCTGGCCGATAAAACGGGTGAAACCGTGCATCTGTCCGTGCTGGATGGTGTCGACGTGGTGTACATCGACAAGATCGATTCGCCACAACCCATACGCGCCTATTCCATGGTGGGCGGGCGGGCTCCTGCCTACGCCGTGGCAACCGGCAAGGCGCTGCTCGCCCATCAGCCGGCATCCTACATCGAGCGCTATGAAGGGATGCTGGCGACGCATACGGGGGCAACGCTTTCCAACATCCAGGCAGTTCGCGCCGATCTTGAGTTGGCGCGCAAGCAGGGCTACGCCATCAACCGGGGCGAGTGGCGCGACGGTGTTGGCGGTGTGGCCTGTGTCGTGCGGGACAATCAGGCCAATCCGCTGGCCGCCGTTGGCATTTCGGGTCCTCTCGATCGTCTGACACTGGCGCAGATGCGCCGCTTCGCGCCGGAGGTCGTTCGCTGCGCCATCGAGATTTCGCGCAGCATGGGTTATCGCGAGCCCTCTGCCGTCGTGTCGCGAGCGCCAGGCAAATAGCTGGGGCCGCGCATTGCCCGTTTGCGCCGGCAGCGGGATAACTGGAATTGACAGTTGAAGGGCGCCGGCTTACTCTGCCGGCAAGTGTGCCGCATGATGCACATTCAGCATGAATTCCAGGAGACTGCAATGAAAGTTACCCGTTTATTGAAATCATTGGCCTTCGCGGCCGTGCTGTGCGCGGGCGCGGCGCATGCGCAGGTCAGTGTAATGCTGCCCGCCAATCCGGGCGGTGGTTGGGATTCCACGGGGCGGCAGGCCTTCCAGGCCATGCACGATGCGGGCATCTACACGGGCACCGTGAATTTCTCCAACAAGGGCGGCGCGGGCGGCACAATAGGCTTGTCCGATTTTCAGCGTTCGCAGAAAGGCAAGGCGGATGCGCTGGCGGTTTTTGGCGCCATCACGGTCGGCGCCATCACGCTGAACAGCTCTCCCGTCGATCTAAGCCAGTTCAAGCCCGTTGCGCGCCTGACCGCCGAGTATCTGGTGCTCGCGGTCAAGGCGGATTCTCCGTACAAGACCCTGGAAGACTTTGTTGCCGCGCTCAAGAGCGACCCGGGCGCGACAGCCGTAGGCGGCGGTTCCGCCGGTGGCGTCGACCACATCGCCCTGGCCCTGCTGGCGCAAAGCGCGGGCGTCTCGGTGCCCGCCCTGAACTATATTCCGCAGGCGGGTGGCGCGGACACGGTCATCGGCATCATCAACGGCACGCTGAAGGCCGGTATTTCGGGTATTTCCGAGTTCCAGCAATTTGCCCAGGAAGGCCGTATCCGCATATTGGGAATCACGACGGCCGAGCGCATGAAGGGCCTGGACGACGTCCCCACGTTCAAAGAGGCTGGCTATGACGTGGAAATCGCGAATTGGCGCGGTATCCTGGGTTCTATCGATATGCCGGAAGCCAACCATAAAGAATGGGTCGAGCGCTTCACCAAGCTCAGCGACAGCAAAGAATGGCAGGCAGTGCTTGAAAAACAGGGTTGGGATGCCTATTTCCTGCCGGGCGAAGCATTCGGCGAGTTCATCCAGGATGAAAGCAGCCGCATCAACAAGATTCTGAAAGATGCAGGCCTGAGCAAATAACATTTGTAACGCTTAAGGAATGTCGATGTCGTTGCTGCGCAAGGGGCCCTGGTGGTTGGGGTTGGCCGTGATCTTCATGGGCGCGGTCTGTTTTTACGCCTCGACCGAGCTGGCCGCAACCGCGCAATATGCCGCCATCGGCCCCGGCATGTTTGTCGCGGGCGTCGGCGTGGGGCTTATCGGGCTGGGCGTGCTGCTGCTGATCCAGATCGCGCGTGGCGAAGTGTTCGAGCCCGATGAGGCCGAGAACGCGGTACCGGGCCAGGCCATGGACAAGCGCGCGTTCTTCACGGCCTTGCTGGCAGCCATCGTGCCGGCGCTGACTATTGAAACGCTCGGGCTGCCGGCGACAGCCATGTTGTCGTTCATGCTGGTGGCGCGCGCGTTCGGCTCCAAACGTCTTGTGTCCGATCTGATTGTGGGGTTTGTGCTGGGTGGCACGAGCTGGTTCCTGTTCGGCTGGCTGGGACTGCAGCTGGGCGGTTTCTTTCCCTTGGCGGGTGTGTAATGGATACCTTGGCACTGCTGCTTCACGGCTTCGAGGTTGCGCTCACACCAACCAACCTGATGTGGGCCCTGATCGGCTCGATATTGGGCACAGCCATCGGCATTCTTCCCGGCATCGGGCCCGCGCTCACCATTGCCTTGTTATTGCCGGTAACGGTATCGGTGGGGCCGGTATCGGCCTTCATCATGTTTGCCGGCGTGCTGTACGGGGCCATGTATGGCGGGTCGACAACCTCCATCCTGATCAATACGCCCGGCGAGGCGGGGTCGATGATGACCGCGCTCGAGGGCAATAAAATGGCGCGTGCCGGCCGAGGCGCGGCGGCGCTGGCCACGGCGGCCATCGGCTCGTTTGTTGCGGGAACCATTGCGACCCTGCTGCTGACCTTTGCGGCGCCGGTGGTGGCGGAACTGGCGTTTCTGCTCAAGCCGGCCGATTATTTTGCGCTGACCATTCTTGCATTCACGTCGGTGGCGGTGGTCATGGGCGCGTCGCGGGTGCGGGGATTCGTGTCCCTGTTCATCGGCCTGGCGCTGGGCGTGATCGGCATCGATGCCATGACCGGGCAGCCGCGCATGACATTCGGCATCGCCTCCCTGCTCGATGGCGTGGAACTGACGGTGGTGCTGGTGTCCCTGTTCGCGGTGGGCGAAATTCTGTATGTGGCCAGCCGCTACGCATACGGGCAGGACGAGATCATTCCCATCAAGGGCAGGGCCTTCATGACACGCGACGACTGGCGCCGTTCCTGGAAGCCCTGGCTGCGCGGCACGGCCATTGGTTTTCCGATAGGCACCATTCCGGGCGGCGGTTCGGAAATTCCAACCATGCTGTCCTATACGCTGGAAAAGAAGCTGACACCATACAAGGACGAGTTCGGCAAGGGGGCCATCGAGGGTGTCGCGGGGCCGGAGGCCGCCAACAATGCTTCCGCGGCGGGCATCCTGGTGCCGCTGCTGACGCTTGGGCTCCCCACATCGGCCACGGCCGCCATTCTGCTGGCTGCATTTCAGAACTACGGTCTGCAGCCCGGGCCCTTTCTGTTCACCAGCAACCCGGAACTGGTCTGGGGCCTGATCGCGTCGCTGTACATAGGCAATACCATGTTGTTAGTGTTGAATCTGCCTTTGGTGGGCATATGGGTCAAGCTGCTGCAGATTCCCCGGCCGCAGCTGTATGCCGGCATTCTGGTCTTCGCCGTCATGGGCATCTGGGGCGTGTCGGGTTCGGTGTTTGAGCTTGGCCTGATGGCGGTACTGGGTGTGGCCGGCTATGCGATGCGGGTTTACGGGTTCCCCATCCCACCCCTGCTGATAGGCCTGATTCTGGTGCCGCTGGCGGAAACTCAGCTTAGGACGGCCCTGGCGGCGGGGCAGGGCCGGTTATCCGTCCTGGTCGAGACGCCCATTTCGATCACGTTCCTGGCGCTGTCCTTCTTGTTCTTGTTCTTGCCCGTGCTGCTGAAGCGTTTGAAAGGGTCGGCCTAGCGCAAACAACACTTGACTTTACGTCATATTTGTCTACACTTACGCCCATCAAGGGGAGTAGCTTACCTCCGCGGCATCGTCATTACGGCTATCTTGCAAGTCTTTGCAAGTTCCCGGTGCCCGGGCAACACCACCATGTTGCAAGCAAGACCTTGCCATTAAGGGCAAGGTCTATACTCCAGCGATAGCTGTGGCCTGCGTCCTTACGGATCAGGCCATTTTTGCTTTGTCTGGGACTCGCCTTGTCTACATCAAGAGTCACTCAAGCTTGCGGGCCATTGCAGCCGGCCTGTTCCGTTTCCCTTCGCAATTGCTGTCTTGATACCTAAAGGGTGACTTATGCTTGAATTTTTACAAACACTGAGCTGGGTGGCGGTCTTCCAGATCATTCTGATCGACATTCTGCTTGGTGGCGATAATGCCGTGGTCATTGCGCTGGCCTGCCGGAACCTGCCGCGCAAGCAGCGCATGCAGGGCATTCTATGGGGCACGGCGGGCGCCATCGGCTTGCGTGTCGCCTTGATCGCGTTTGCGCTGACTTTGCTCAGTGTTCCGTTCCTGAAGATTATTGGCGCGCTACTGCTGGTCTGGGTCGGCATCAAGCTGTTGATTCCCGATGAAGACGCGCATGGCAATATCAAGGGCGGCGCATCCCTCCTGTCGGCGGTCAAAACGATTATCGTGGCTGATTTCGTGATGAGTCTGGACAACGTCATTGCCATTGCCGGCGCCGCCCAGGGGGCCAATCCGGATCATCAGCTTGGCCTGGTCATATTCGGCCTGGTCATCAGCGTGCCCATCATTATCTGGGGCAGTACCCTGGTGCTGAAGCTGATCGACCGCTACCCGAGCGTCGTCACGTTCGGCGCGGCATTGCTAGGCTGGATTGCCGGTGGAATGCTGATCACGGACATCGTTATTGTCGAGCGATTCGGCGAGCCTTCGGGTATGCTGAAGCTGGCGGTCGAAGTGCTTGGCGCCGCGCTGATTGTGCTGGTCGGCCGCTGGTGCGCGCGGCGCAAGCGCGCTGCGATGGTCAGCGCATAGCCCGTGTAGTCCAATCTGGAGCCCCAGGGCGTTGAGGTCGCCTTTCAAGCGCCTGCTGGCGCCCTGGGGGCGCAGTCGATAGAAACAGTCCAGCCCGCGAAGCCATCCGATTGGCCCCTATGGCGCCATTGGCCCGGCATTCACCGTAGAATACGGTTTGGCATCCGGCTTGCCGACGAACCGCTTTGCATCGCTATGACTGATTCATTTACCGAACGTGTATCCGAAGACCTTGAGTTACTGGTATCGCGCACGATGCCTTTCGGCAAATACAAGGGGCGGCTGCTGGCCGACCTGCCGGGTCATTATTTGAACTGGTTTGCCCGTAACGGTTTTCCGAAGGGCGAGATCGGGCGTTTGCTGGCGTTGATGCAGGAGCTCGACCATAATGGCCTGGCCTCGTTGCTGACGCCGCTGCGCAAGGGCGGCCCAGAGGGCGGCTTGAATCGCGCGCAATAGCCGCGCTCAGTATGCGGTATTGGACCGCGATGCCCATAAATGTGCCGCCAGCAAGGCGCGCCAGGGCGAGAATTCTTCCAGCCAGATTTTGGCCTGTTTTTCATTCAGTTTGCCGGGCGCGCCCAGCAAGGCTTCGATGCCGCGGCGGACGGCCACGTCGCCATGCAGCGAGCCGTCCAGCCAGCCGAAACCGCGCAGCAGGGTGTAGCTGACTGTCCATGGGCCAATGCCGCGAACGGCCAACAGGCGTTCGCGAATATCCTCGACGGGCGGGGCTTGCAGCCAATCATCAAGAGGCAATTGCTTGTTCGCAATCAACGGAGCGAGTTCAATCAGGGTGGCGGCCTTGCCCGCCGAGAATCCGGCTTGGCGCAGGCCATCGGGGCCGAGCGCGGCAATCTCGTCGGGTCCGGGATGGCATAGCAGCCCGCTGGAATGTCGCAGCCCGGTAGCCTGTATCAGCTTGCGGCGTATTGATGTGGCGGCGCCGACACTGATTTGTTGCCCGATGATCGCCCAGGACAGGGCTTCGAAAGGCGTAACGGCAACGGGCACCCGCAGGCCTGCCTGCCGTTGAATCAGGCCGCCGACAAGGGGGTGGCGGCGGTATTGCCGCTCGAAGGTATCCACGTCTTGCGCCAGGCCCAGCATGCGCCGTACGGTGGCTTCCAGCAGCGCCTGGCTGTCGGGCGCCGCGGCACCGTCAAGGGCCAGTTCGGCCAGTGCCTGGCCGGGGAGGAAGCGCAGGTTCAGGCAGGCGGGTACGCCCTGCCACAGCAGGCCTTTGCGCAGGGACGACTCTTTTACCCGCTCGGCAATTTCGTGGGCGTCGCGCTGGTGAAAGGCCAACATATCCCCGAACCGGAATGAAGGCGGCAGCGGAACACGGCAGGACAATGAAGCATGCATGCCGGCATGGTATCGCAACCGACGCTTAAAGTAATGATGGAAGCTAGCGAATTTTTGGTTCAATTGTTTACGGCTGCTTGAGGCTGCGTTTGGGCGGGGCGCCAGGCAAGGACAATGCCATCGATGGGGTGTTGTTCCGGTGGAATTGGGCGGCATTGACGTCAGCGTTCTTCTTGCGGCGTTGCCCGGGTGCTGGGCCGGTGCCGGGCTCCATCGCTGCGCCCCCTGCGGGGGTACCCTTGCACGGGCTGCCAGGCGCGGTCGGCCGCGAACTTGCCTAAAACCGTCCCCCGGACGGTTTTAGGC
>JBATWU010000013.1:0-9300 GCA_049672825.1 Pusillimonas sp. | reverse complement strand
GACTGGCTGCGGCTGGCAGTGCCCGCGGGACCCGACGGGAAATGGGGCGGCCGCTGGCCGCAAATCGATTCGCGGTCCGTGTGCATCATGCGCGAAACCCTGGCGCGCCATGACGCCCTGGCCGATTTTGCCTTTGCCATGCAGGGCCTGGGCAGCGGCGCGATCTCCATCGCCGGCAGCGGTGCCTTGCGCGACGCCTACCTGCCCAGGGTCGCCAGCGGCCAGGCCATTGCCGCCTTTGCCCTGTCCGAGCCCGAAGCCGGCTCGGACGTCGCCGCCATGACTTGCTCGGCCACCCAGGATGGCGGCGACTATGTACTGAATGGCGAAAAGACCTGGATCTCCAACGGCGGCATCGCCGATTTCTACTGCGTCTTCGCCCGTACCGGAGAAGCGCCCGGCGCGCGTGGCATCAGCGCCTTCGTGATCGATGCCGATACCCCCGGGCTGGTGATTTCGGAGCGTATCGACGTGATCGCGCCGCATCCCTTGGCGACGCTGCGCTTTGATCAGTGCCGGGTCGGCGCCGACAAGCGGCTGGGGCAGGCGGGGCAGGGCTTCAAGGTGGCGATGATGACGCTGGACATTTTCAGGGCCTCGGTGGCGGCCGCCGCCCTGGGGCTTGCGCGCCGCGCCTTGTCCGAGGCCCTGTCGCGCGCGACCTCGCGCCGCATGTTCGGCCAGACCCTGGCCGACCTGCAACTGACGCAGGCGGCCCTGGGCGACATGGCCTGCGAAATCGACGCCGCCGCGCTGCTGACCTACCGGGCCGCCTGGCTGCGCGATGTCAAAGGCGCAAGAACCACACGCGAAGCCGCCATGGCCAAGATGGCCGCCACTGAATCCGCCCAGCGCGTCATCGACCGCGCCCTGCAAATGTTCGGCGGGGCGGGTGTGGTGTCGGGCGCGCCTGTCGAAAAACTCTATCGGGAAATCCGCGCCCTGCGCATCTATGAAGGCGCGACCGAGGTGCAGAAACTGATCATTGCCCGCGATTTGCTCAAGAATCATCAAGGCGGATAGCGCAATCGGGCTGGCCGTGAAGGCTTGTCTGGTGGCGCCGCCCGTGCTGCCGTGGATAGCGCGCAGCCATCAAAGAACACAGGAGACAAAGCATGGAAGCATCCGCCCATACCGACACCTTCGCGCGCGATCATCTGCCGCCGCCTGAAGACTGGCCCGAACTGCTGCTGGATGGCAATCCCGACGTGGCCTACCCCGCGCGCCTGAATTGCGCCGCCGCCCTGATTGACGAACAGGTGAACCGCGGCGACGGTGAACGCATTGCCCTGTGCTGGAAAGAGAACGGCCAGCAGCGTGTCATGACCTACCGCGAGCTCATGACACTGACCAATCGCATTGCGCGCGTGCTGACCGAAGACATGGGCCTTCAGCCCGGCAACCGCCTGTTGCTGCGTGGCCCCAACAACGTCATGATGGCCGCCTCCTGGCTGGCGGCCGTGAAGGCCGGCCTGGTGACGGTGCCCACCATGCCGCTGCTGCGGGCCGGCGAACTGAAAAAAGCCATCGACAAGGCCCGCATAAGCGCCGTGGTGTGCGACAGGCGATTGTCTGAAGAAGTGGAGCACTGCATGGATGCGGGGCATCCCGCCCATTGCCCGACCCTGGCCCGGGCGGTTTATTTTCACGATGACGCGCCCGACAGCCTGGATACCCTGGCCGCCGCCAAGCCCGGCGAATTCCAGGCCTGCGACACGGCCAGCGACGATGTGTGCCTGATCGCCTTTACCAGCGGCACGACGGGCAAGCCCAAAGGCTGCATGCATTTCCATCGCGACGTGCTTGCCATGTGCGATACCTTTTCGCGGCATACCCTGGCCATGCAGCCCGACGATATTGTCTGCGGCACACCCCCGCTGGCCTTTACCTTTGGCCTGGGCGGCCTGCTGTGCTTCCCCCTGCGGGTGGGCGCATCGGCTGTGCTGACGGAAAAACTGACACCCGCCGAATTGCTGGCCACCGTCCAGGACTTCGGCGCGACCATGACTTTCACCGCGCCGACCTTCTACCGACAGATGGCCGCCCTGGTTGGCCAATACGACTTGTCCACGCTCAAAACCACGGTCTCGGCGGGCGAAGCCCTGCCGGACGCCACGCGCCAGCTGTGGAAAGAAGCCACCGGTATAGAAATGACGGATGGCATCGGCGGCACGGAAATGATTCATGTGTATGTCTCCAGCGCCGGCGGGGGCGTGCGGCGGGGCGCCATCGGCAAAGCCGTGCCCGGCTACATCGCCCAGGTCGTCGATGAAAACTTCCGGCCCGTGGCGCCAGGCGTCGTCGGCCGCCTGGCCGTGAAAGGCCCGACCGGATGCCGCTACCTGGACGACGAGCGCCAGCGGGTCTTCGTGCAGCACGGCTGGAACCTGCCGGGCGATACCTTCGCCATGGATGAGGACGGCTATCTGTACTACCAGGCCCGCAACGACGACATGATCATCTCGGCCGGCTATAACATCGCGGGCCCCGAAGTCGAAGGGACCCTGCTGCTGCATGAAGCCGTGGCCGAATGCGGCGTGGTCGGCCGGCCCGATGCCGAGCGCGGCTGCATCGTCAAGGCCTATGTCGTGCTCAAGCCCGGCTTCGCGGGCGACGCCGCCATGGTCAAGGCGCTGCAGGACCATGTCAAGGCGAGCATCGCTCCTTATAAATACCCTCGCGAAATCGAATTCAGGGACAGTCTGCCCAGAACGGAAACCGGCAAACTGCAACGTTTCGTTTTGCGCACCCAAGCATCTGAATAAGGAAAATGGAATGAATATCTTGCAACCGCCCAACTGGATAGAGCCTCGCGGCTATGCAAACGGCATCATGACCGAAATGGCAGTCGGCAGCCGCCTGGTGTTCGTGGGCGGGCAGGTGGGTTGGAACGAACAGCAGCAGTTCGAAACCGACGATTTCGCCGAGCAGGTGGGGCAGACCCTGAAAAACATCGTGGCCATCCTGAAAGAAGGCGGCGCCGGCCCGGAACACATTACGCGCATGACTTGGTATGTATGCGACAAACAAGAATACGTCGCGGCGCTGCGGGACATAGGCCGGCACTACCGGGAGATCATCGGCCGTCATTATCCGGCCATGACGGCGGTCGAGGTCGCCGACCTGATCGAAGATCGCGCGCGGGTGGAAATAGAGGTGACCGCGGTGGTGCCCGCGCCGATGGCTTGATGGCTTGCCGCCTCGTTGCGGCGGGGCTGTTGGCGATGTGTTGTGAACGGGTTGGCCTGGTCTTGGCAGGTTTTGAGTGTCAATGACTTTTCGGTCTGCCCAGACAAGTTTGCCCAATGTTTTTTCCTGTCTGTTTGCTCTAGATTGCCTGCTGGAAAATCAACCATGGACCGGCGGGCATGTCTGCTTTCAACCCATCTTCTCAAGCAGAATCGCCTGCTGCGGCCAAGGCTGATCCTGAAACGCTTCCCCGCCTGTCGCTATGCAACGACGTGGTCTTCAAGGTCTTGTTCAGCCATCACCCGCATCTGCTGTCGGACCTGATCAACGCTGTGCGCCACCCGGCCGCGCCCATCAAGGTCCAGCGCATTCTGAACCCGAACATCCTGCCGCAGGACCTGGCTGGCAAGGACATCGTGTTGGACATCCTGGCCGAAGACGCCGACGGCCAGCGCCTGGGCGTGGAGATGCAGTTGCATCCCTTTCGCCACTGGCCCCAGCGCAATGTGTATGGCGTGGCCCGCAACTTGTCCAGCCAATTGCAGGCCGGACAGGATTACCGCCACCTGAAGCCGGCCATCGGCATCAGCCTGTTGGCCTACGACCTGTTCACCGAGCATCCGTACAAAGCCCACTGGCACTTTACGCTACGCGATGGACAGTATCCGCAAATACAGTTGGACCAGGCGCTGCAAGTGCATATAATCGAACTGAAGAAGGCCGAAGCGCTGCGCGAACTGTCCGCGCCGCTCCTGGCTTGGATTGCTTGCCTGCTGCATAACCAGGACGAGGCCGCGATGACCGCCATCACCCATCCACCCGTGCAAGAAGCCCTGAAGCATCTGGAAGTTTTGTATTCCGACGAAGAGTTGCGCCTGGCGGCAGAGCGCCGCGAACAGGCGCTAGTCGACGCCGAGGACATGCTGGACTATGCGCGCCATGAAGGCGAGCAGAAGGGGCAGGCGCGGCTTCTGGCTTTCCAGCTCGAGCACAAGTTCGGCCCCGTGCCGCAACACTACCAATCCCGGCTCTCGCAAGCCAGCGTCGAACAATTACAAGATTGGTCACTGAATGTACTGGATGCGCAACGCATCGAGGACGTGTTCGCCTAATCCTTCATCGCCGTCCCTACGGACAATCGGGCGGCCGCAAGCAAGCCGTCGTCCGCAGCACTTCCCCCAATTTTTCTCGGGTCTTGACAATTGTCATTGGCTATAGATGTCGTTCGAAATGATAATTCGTCTTGTTTTCAATCGTGATAAAGCTGTCAACCTAAATCGCCCTGATTCGACGGAAATTTGAGCATACGGCGCTTCGCGCCTAACCCATTTTTCACGCCGCTTCCGGATGAGAGAACTGTTGGCCGATAGCCTGCGAGCAATACAAGCCATGGACCCATAGAGAAAATTTCTGTCGATTCTTGACGAATGTCAATCAATGTTGATGAGAATAAGTCTCATACTCATGTCACCTGCTTTATGAGGCAGTGGACCGCGTGATGTTGCGCGCAAACATGCCGCAGTCAGCTCGTAAAGGCCCGCTCTCCGGAGCGTAGCGGATGAAGGCAGGTAGCTCCGTCATCACTCATTAATGAATAAGGAGTTCAAAAATGGGTACAGCTAATCTAACAGGCACGTACAACGTCAACCTGGGAATCCTGATCCGGGCTTCATCGCCGCCCAATCTTTTCGGACAAACGCTAGCGGCCTCGGATTGCGGCCTCGAAGCCGAACTGGAACTGGTTGGCATATGCAACGGTTGCGGGGAGTTGCGGGCGGGTAGCACGTCAGGCTCGTTCCTGGCTAACAATCTCTACCCGTCTGCGGATGCACCGCCAATCGCAACCACTTGCATTCCCTACACAATCTCGGGACCGGGCGGGTCGGGGCCAATTCAGGTGGTCGATAACGGGGACGGTACTTACACCTTCCTCTACAACTGGAGCGTTGTTCTGGCAACTCAAACTAGAGCAGCGGATACCTCTACTCGTGTGGAGATCACTGAGCTGAGGGATTGCCAGACTCCCGGCCAATTTACCAAGCTGGGCCTGACCACTGTGCCGGACTACTTCCGCACCATTCCCGGTACGCCGCTTAAAGCACAGTACGACAACACCGTGCCTGTAACACCGCCGGGGCCGGATACCTTCTTCAATCATGCGACCCCAGACTGGAGAGGATGCGGTGAAGAACAATAATCACGAAGCGTAGTTAGCAGTAGGGCCCGCTCAGAAAATGGGCGGGTTTGTTTTCATGAGCTGGGGATGCTCCGGTTCCTCCACTCCAATCACTCAGTGTAAAAAAGAGGCATCTGCAATGCAACGGACCATAATCCTTCGTGCGCTATCTCTGTTGGCAGACGGCGGTGGCACTAACATTTGGCGCGAAAGTGCTTTTGTTTGCAGATGGAAACGTGCTATCTGCCTGATCGTGTTCATCACGCTAGCGTCGGTCAGCAACAGTTGGGCATTCGGTACCCTTATCGTTACACCCAATCCAGCCGCCGTAGACCAGGAAGTTACATTGACTTGGCCCACTGTTAGCGGAATCGGGCCGAGCTGCATCGTTTATCGGAATGGAGCCTATCTGGCGAGCGTTAGTTGTGCGGATGGCCAATATGTCACAACGCATGCCGCTGTAGGTGAATACAGCTACAAGATCATGGAAGCTGGTTTATATCAGGAAACCAACGCTGTGGTGCTGGTTGTTGAAGAGTCAAACGGTTCTGATCCGGACCCTACTCCAACGCTTCCAAATATCGTTAGTTTTACTGCATCGTCAACAAGTATTACCACGGCGCAAAGCAGTATTCTTGCTTGGTCTGTAGAGAACGCGGAAAGCTGCGTAGCTGGCGGAAGCTGGTCTGGCAACAAATCTGCTCCAACTGGGAGCGAGACACTGTCCGGGTTATCTATCGGTAATCACAGTTATATATTGACCTGCCAGAACGCAGCAGGTAGCAGCGAGCCGAAAACCGTTGCAGTGAATGTAGTGGCGGAGAACCCATCGGTACAAATCACCAGCTTCACGGCTTCAGCCGCTTCTATTATTCAGGGGGAGGCAGCGTCGCTTGCTTGGAATGTTTCCAATGCAAAGAATTGCACAGGCACTGGAAGTTGGAGTGGGTCGAAGAACATTAATGGCGGCACTTCGTCCATTTCATCCACGATCCGAAATGCACCGGGTGATTACAGTTTCACTCTTACATGCACCGACGCCACCGCAGGAACTGATAGTAAGACAGTCACGTTCAAGGTTTTACCGGGCACACCGGAAATTACGAAATTCGACTTCAACCCCAACAGCGCCAACAGCAGAATCGATCAAGGCATTGTGTTTGTGGCTGCGGGTAGTGCAGGGGGAATTAATGTTGACGCGAAAAACGCTGCCTCTTGCACATTAAAAGCCGGGGACCAGGTAATTCGAAATACGACGGCCCCCTATCTCGCATCAACTAATATTTACACATTTACTGGCTCTGGACGACAAGACATAACTTTTTCATGCGAAGGCTACGAGGACAAAGGCACGGTTTCCCAGACTGCTCCCGTCTATGTTGTACCTCCACCAATCATAACCAGCTTCGAGGCTTTTCCTGGCTCGGTCATCTCCGGGCAAAGCGCTACGTTGAGTTGGACGACACAAAATGCTTCCACTTGCACCTTGGATGACCAAGCAACCGATGGCGTGAATAGTCAAGCAAACGTAACGCCTGACTTTGGCACTCAGCAATTCATAGAGTACGAGCTAAGTTGCGCGTGGGGTAGCGACTTCGAGACGCTAATGTCCCCGGTCAAAATGAAGGCATCGGTCGCTAAAGCTGTCGAGCTAAGTGGCCGGTATTTTGGTGCATACAATCTCTTAATGGCTAATGCTCCGCGTGCTGGTGAAACCGGCATTCCCCTTTCGGCAGGATATCGCCCAAAGGAAGATGGCAGCGGTGCCTATAACGTGCTGGGATTTAGCCAGCCCGGTACGTTCTGGATGTGGGATTTCGATGAACTGAACACTCATGAGACGGGAAAAATTTACCTAGGCGGCAGTAATCTGCTGGCGCTGGGTAGCGTCACGCCACCATTCCGTTTGTACTCGCCTGATCGTCAACGCATCGACGGTCAGTACTTCCCCGATGAACACCCACCATTAGCGGACCATATTGGAACCTTTACTTCTCGCGGAGACGGCACTTATGACGTGTGGTTCAACTATCAGATATTCATGGGAACTCCTGCGCAATGGCCACTCGTCAAGCTGACCAATCGCATGCGAGTGACCCCTAACGAGCAGGGCCAACTGCAGATCATTACGTTGGATTACACTGAAAATGGGCCACCGCTGGATTCGCCTGATGGCATACCTGGCATGCGTAGCCCCATGTCGGCTAATCCGGGAGCGGGGATTCTGGAAAACGAGATCGATATCTACGGCAATGAAATAAAAGATCCCACAGAACATTTCCCTGCCCGCGTCTCACCACAGTTCTACTCCAAGAGCATGTTGCAAATTGATCCGGCTGATCTGGGTGCTAATGGCTTGCCCAAGGTAGTGAATGATGCACTTGGCTTGGACAATGCACTGGCAGATAACGACGGCGACGGCATTCCCGATATGCAAGAAATCGGCGATAACTGGGCATTGCCGTTGAGTACTGATAGTGTCTTGGGAACGAAGTTTAGGGACTACGTGTTTGACGTTCTCAAGCCCACGCAGTTCATCAACCCGCCGCAATATGCCGGTCTAATCCCACTTGGTAGCGGCGAGCGTGTAGTGCTTTACTCCGAGGATGAGAATCTGATGGGGTTAATTAACCGGCAAGAATTAGGCTACGTTGGAGCCCGCCATCAAGAGATCAACCCGAGACTATTGGGAGGCGGAGCTGAATACTGGTACCCAGATGCGCCGCAAGCACAATTGCCAGCAACTCATCCCTCCAACGGCGAGGCTCTTAGCTACGAGCTGGGAAGCCTGGTATTCAGGCCAATTCGTAAGGGAAGTGGTGTTACCGGAAATCCCCCCAATCTTACTTATTCGCTTTATTTCAACAAAGGCGTGCCGGACGGTCTGCTTTTGATTGATATGAGCAGCAATGACGCTTATACGCAGACATCCTTAATCCAACCTGTGGTGTTGGAGGACGGCCATACTGCGCAGTTCTCGATGCCCTACGGTGGTGGAACTAATAGTGTACCAAAGCTAGTACTTGCTCATACGGGTGAGCCTCGCACCTTTGCCGACGGCAACAAGTTCGATCCGACTGAGCCGGGTTATCAAACGCTATTGACGCAGGCTGCGGCCTGGGCTCCATCTGACTTGCCCGACCCAGACCCGGTGCAGATCGTCAGCTTTGGCGCCGCTCCCTCCACGGTCATTCTGGGCAATAGCGCGACCTTGCTGTGGGACGCACAGAACGCGGGCACTTGCTCATTAACGCAGGGCAGCACCATCGTACATCCGGCACTGGAAGCGGCAGGAAGTTACTTGGTCACGCCCGAGGTAGTCGGCGAATATACCTACGAACTGGTTTGCTCCGGCGCAGGTGCCCCGGCCAGCGCCACCACCACCGTGACGGTGCAGTCAGCCAGCACCCCCATCGACCCGAACGCCCTCACCGGCATCTGGACCGGCAACTTCAGCCTGACCATGCGGGTAGCGGGTTCGGCCTCGCAGGCAGACCCGCAAGGCACCGTCCTGGGCGACAGCCACAACAACGCCTGGACCTTCAACTTCGACGAGGGCTGGGCCGAGCTGGATCAAGGCATGCTCAGCGTGGGCTTTCCCTTCCACGTCCAGGACCTGGGCAATGCCGACCCGGTGCATGACCGTGCGTTCTTCACCGACAACGGCGATGGCACCTACACCCTGCACCACGGCTACCAGATCTACAACCCCTACGTGGGCAACCCGCGCACCGACATGACCACGACCTTCCGTATTGTGCGCGATGGCAATCAGCTGATCGTGACCACGCTGGACCCGGACGGCGATGGCGTGCCCGGCCTGCCCGTGCCCAACGTCTTCCCGCTCACGGTGTCCCCGGGCATCGACGGGGTGCTGACCCAGGACGGCTCGGCCAACCCGAACCCGACCGATCCCACCGACCCGGGCAACACGG
>JBATWU010000012.1:0-26201 GCA_049672825.1 Pusillimonas sp. | reverse complement strand
CCTGGGCTGCCCGTTTTCTTCAACCCAATCGGGGCGTCCGCAGAACTCGCGCGGCGGACAATCCCCCGGATTGTCCGCAATCGTCGCGCTCGGACAACTGCGGACTTGCCTCCCCGCTTGGGCCGAATAAAACGGCGTGCGCGAGGCGCCTGCACAGCCCCCGCCACACCCGCCTTTTTATGCCGGCGAATGGTGGGAGTCCTGACCGCCCCTTTTCGTGTCAACGTCAACCCGAAGGGGGTAAAGCCGTCAAGATCCTGCCACTGTAGTTGCCTGGGTGCTGGGTGGGTGCCGGGCAACGTTGCAAGAAGCAAGAACACCCTGGACGCCAAGACCGCTATTTCCCCGTTAGTGCGCTGTTTGGCTAGGCAGAAACAGTCAGGCCCGCAACAGGCCGCGGCGGGCGCCTTGCGTTCGCTGCAAACGGGTAAAATGCCTTATTTCCCTTCTTTCCTTGCGTTGCATCGTGAATCCTATTCAGTATTTCCCTGGCTCCCCGGTCCTGTCATCCTTTCGCCGCGAGCGCCTGCTGCAGCGCTTTGCCGATTTGGGGCTGCCCGTTGCCGACATCAGTGGCCGGTTCGAGCACTATGTCTGGACCGAGGCCGCGCTGGATCAGCATGAGCAAGCCAAGCTGGCGCAGTTGCTGGATTACGGGGTGGCCGCCGACGCCGGCGCCGGCGACTCCGGCAAAAACGCTCTGGTGCTGCGGGTAGTGCCCCGCCTGGGTACGGTGTCGCCCTGGGCCAGCAAAGCCACTGATATCGCGCATAATTGCGGACTGCCGGCCGTGCGGCGCATAGAACGCGGCATTCGCTATACGATTACCCCCGCGCGCAGCCTGCTGGGCAGTAAAACGCTGGATGCTGGGCAGCTCGCAACCCTTGCCGATTGCCTGCACGACCGCATGACTGAAACCGTGGTCGACGCCGCGTTCGATGGTTCACCTCTGTTCGCCTCGCTGCCCGGCAAGCCTATCCAGACAATAGACGTCCTTGGCAACGGCACCGATGCCCTGGTGCACGCCAATCGCGTCCTGGGGCTGGCTTTGTCCGACGATGAAGTCGACTATCTGGAAACCGCCTTCAGGCAACTGGGCCGCAACCCCACCGACGTCGAGCTGATGATGTTCGCGCAGGCCAACAGCGAACATTGCCGCCACAAAATCTTCAACGCCGAATGGGTGATCGATGGCCAGGAGCAGTCCAGCACCCTGTTCGGCATGATACGCGCCACGCATGCCGCGCAGCCCGAAGGCACGGTCGTGGCCTATTCCGATAACGCCGCCATCATGGCTGGGGGAGAGGCCACGCTTTTCCATGCGGGGCAGGCCGATGCCGGGCCCGTCTATCGGCATCATCCCGCCACGGTGCATACCTTGATGAAGGTGGAAACGCACAATCACCCCACGGCCATCGCGCCATTTCCCGGCGCGGCCACGGGCGCGGGCGGAGAAATTCGCGATGAAGGCGCGACGGGCCGGGGTTCCAAGCCCAAGGCCGGCCTGACCGGCTTCACGGTGTCCAATCTGCAGTTCAAGGATGCCATCGAGCCCTGGGAAGCCGACGCGCACGGCGCACCCGACCGCATCGCCAGTCCGCTGGACATCATGCTGGAAGGCCCCATCGGCGGGGCGGCCTTCAATAACGAATTCGGACGGCCCAATCTGCTGGGCTACTTCCGCACATTTGAACAAACCTCGGGGGATACGCGCTGGGGCTATCACAAGCCCATCATGATCGCCGGCGGCCTGGGCGCCATCGATGCGCGCCTGACCCACAAGGACCCGATTCCCCCCGGCGCGCTGCTGATACAGCTGGGTGGGCCGGGCATGCGCATAGGCATGGGTGGTGGCGCGGCGTCCAGCATGAGCGCGGGCACCAACAGCGCCGAGCTTGATTTTGATTCCGTGCAGCGCGGCAACCCTGAAATCGAACGGCGCGCCCAGGAAGTCATAGACCGATGCTGGCAGCAGGGCGAGCACAATCCCGTCATCGCCATTCACGACGTGGGCGCGGGCGGCTTGTCCAATGCCTTTCCCGAGCTCGTCAACGATGCGGGGCGGGGTGCCATCTTTGAACTGGAACAAGTTCACCTTGAAGAATCGGGGCTGTCGGCGGCGGAAATCTGGAGCAACGAGTCCCAGGAGCGCTATGTCCTGGCCATCCTGCCCAGCGATTTGCCGCGCTTCGACCTGATCGCCAAGCGTGAGCGCTGCCCTTATGCCGTCGTGGGCGTTGCCACACAAGAGCGCCAGCTGCGCGTAACCTTTGGCGAAGGCTTGCCCGGCGTCACCGACGTGGCTGGCACCGCCAGCGATGCCAAGGAGGGCAAATCGCCGCAGCCGGACGCGGGTGTTCCGGCGGGAGAGCCTCGGCCTGTCGATGTGCCCATCGATGTCATTCTGGGCAAACCCCCGCGCATGACACGCGATGTCGAGCGCATAACGTCTGCGCACGCCCCGCTCGACCTGACAGGCATTGTCCTGGAGGAAGCGATCGATCGCGTACTGCGCCATCCCACCGTTGCCAGCAAGAATTTCCTGATCACCATTGGCGACCGATCAGTGGGCGGCCTGTCCAGCCGCGACCAGATGGTTGGTCCCTGGCAGGTGCCTGTCGCCGACTGCGCCGTGACGCTGGCCGACTACGAGACTGTGCGCGGCGAGGCCATGGCGATGGGTGAACGCACGCCTATCGCCATGATCGACGCGCCGGCATCGGGACGCATGGCCATTGCCGAGGCGCTGACCAACCTGGCCGCCGCCGATGTGCAGTCCATCAAAGACATCAAGCTGTCGGCCAACTGGATGGCGGCCTGCGGCGTCCCGGGGCAGGATGCCGCGTTGTACGACACGGTATCGGCGGTCAGCGCGTGGTGCCAGCAGTTGGGGCTGTCCATACCCGTGGGCAAAGATTCGCTGTCCATGCGCACTGCGTGGGAACACGACGAAGGCCCGCGCCAGGTCATTGCGCCGGTATCGCTGATCGTCACGGCTTTTGCACCCGTTGCCGACGTGCGCGCCACGCTGACCCCGCAGCTGCGCACCGACGCCGGCGATACGGCACTGATTCTGATCGACCTGGGCATGGGGCGGCAACGCCTGGGCGGCTCGGTCCTGGCGCACGCCTACAACCAGGTTGGGCAGGCCGTGCCCGACATCGACGATGCCGCAGCCCTGGGCGCCTTTTTCAAGACCGTGCGCCAACTGGCGGCCCAAGGGCTGGTCCTGGCTTATCACGATCGCTCGGACGGCGGCCTGCTGGCCACGGTCTGCGAAATGGCTTTTGCCGGGCATGTGGGCGTTTCGATCAACCTGGACATGCTCACCATCGATCCCGTGGCGGCCGATTGGGGCGACTACAAGATCCGGCCAGAGCAAGTGTCGGTGCAGCGCGACGAGCTTACTCTGAAGGCCTTGTTCGCCGAAGAGGCCGGCGCCGTCATCCAGGTACCCGCGGCGCAGCGCGATAGCGTGCTGCAGCAGTTGCGCGCCGCCGGCCTGTCGGCGCATTCGCATGCGATTGGCGGGCTGAACACGCTGGACGAAATCCAGTTCTACCGCGATGGGCAGTGCGTGTATCAAAAGCCGCGCGCCGATCTGGGCCGGCAATGGGCCGAAGTCACCCGCCGCATCATGGCGCTGCGCGACAACCCCGCCTGCGCGCAGGCGGAATTCGATCTATGGCAAGACAGCAGCGACCCTGGCCTGGCGGCGCGGGTCGATTTCGATCCGCAGGAAGACATTGCGGCGCCTTTCATTTCCACGGGCAAGCGCCCCAGGGTGGCCATCCTGCGCGAGCAGGGCTGCAACAGCCAGGTTGAAATGGCCTGGGCCTTCGACAAGGCCGGCTTCGAGGCGCTTGACGTGCACATGACCGATCTGCTGTCGGGCCGCGTCAGGCTCGATGATGTGCAGGGCATGGTGGCCGTGGGTGGATTCAGCTATGGCGACGTCCTTGGCGCCGGCGAGGGCTGGGCCCGCACGATACGTTTCAATGACCAGTTGTCGGATCAGTTTGCCGCCTACTTTGCACGTCCCGATACTTTTGCGCTGGGCGTATGCAATGGCTGCCAGATGATGGCGGCGCTGGCGGGCATGATTCCCGGCGCGGAGCATTGGCCCCGCTTTACCCGCAACCAGTCCGAAAAGTACGAAGCCCGGCTGTCGCTGGTCGAGATCGCTGATTCGCCTTCGCTGTTCCTGCAGGGCATGGCCGGCACCCGCGTACCGGTCGCGGTCGCGCACGGCGAAGGCTATGCCAACTTCATGGCTCAGGGCACTCAGGCCATGGTCCACGGCGCGCTGCATTTCATCGATCATCGCGGCCAGCGCACGGAACAGTATCCCTACAATCCCAACGGCAGTGTCAATGGGCTGACCGGCGTAACGACGGCGGACGGGCGTTTTACCATCATGATGCCGCACCCCGAACGGGTGACGCGCAATGTCATGATGTCATGGGCGCCTGAACGCTGGGGCGGCCAGGACAGCGGCGGACGCGATATGCCGCATGGCGGCTACAGCCCCTGGCTGCGGATGTTCCGCAACGCAAGGGTGTGGCTGGGCTAGAAGCACGGGCGCCGGGCGCTCGCGCGCCCGGCGCCCTGAACAGACTAGGTACAGACCCTAGGTTTAGGCGTATAATCTTGCTTTGCACGGAGCCTAGTTTATGCGTCTCATCAAAAAAGCGCTTACCTTCGACGATGTGTTGTTGGTGCCGGCGTATTCCGAAATCCTGCCTCGCAATACCTCTCTTGTCACCCGCTTTACGCGCGACATCACCCTGAACATTCCGCTGGTCTCCGCCGCCATGGATACGGTGACCGAAGCGCGCCTGGCCATTGCCATGGCCCAGGAAGGCGGCATCGGCATCATTCACAAGAACCTCAGCGCCGATGAACAGGCCCGCGAGGTCGCCCGCGTCAAGCGCCACGAATTCGGCATTGTGATCGACCCTGTCACTGTCACGCCCACCATGAAAGTGCGCGACGCCATTGCGCTGCAGCGCCAGCACGGCATTTCGGGCCTGCCCGTGGTCGAATCCGGCAAGCTGGTGGGCATTGTCACCAACCGCGATCTGCGATTCGAAGACAGGCTCGATGTTCCCCTGCGCGACATCATGACGCCGCAAGACCGCCTGATCACCATGGACGAAGGCGCCACGCTGGACGAAGCGCAGGCGCTGATGCATAAGCATCGCCTCGAACGAGTTCTCATCGTCAATGCCGACTTCCAGCTGCGTGGGCTGGCAACGGTCAAGGACATCGTCAAGAACACCGAACACCCCAATGCCTCCAAAGACAGCCAGGGCCAGTTGCGGGTAGGCGCGGCGGTCGGCGTGGGCGAAGGCACCGACGAGCGCGTCGAAAAGCTGGCCGCCGCGGGTGTCGATGTCATCGTCGTCGACACCGCGCATGGGCACACCGCCGGCGTCATCGAACGCGTGCGCTGGGTCAAGCAGAACTATCCCAAAATTCAAGTCATCGGCGGCAATATCGCCACGGCGGCAGCGGCAAAAGCGCTGGTCGAAGCGGGCGCCGACTGCGTCAAGGTGGGCATAGGCCCCGGCTCTATTTGCACGACCCGTATCGTGGCCGGCGTGGGTGTGCCGCAAATCTCGGCCATCTCCGATGTGTCCGAAGCGCTTGAAGGCACGGGCGTGCCGCTTATCGCCGATGGCGGCATCCGCTATTCGGGCGATATCTCCAAAGCCTTGGCCGCAGGGGCCTCGACCTGCATGATGGGTGGCATGTTCGCGGGCACTGAAGAATCACCCGGCGAAGTCGTGCTGTTCCAGGGGCGCTCGTACAAGTCTTATCGCGGCATGGGCAGCCTGGGCGCCATGGCCGACGGTTCGGCCGACCGCTACTTCCAGGATCCCTCCAACAACGTCGACAAGCTCGTGCCCGAGGGCATTGAAGGGCGCGTGCCGTACAAGGGCAGCGTCATTGCCATTATCTATCAGTTGGTCGGCGGCATACGCGCCTCCATGGGCTACTGCGGCTGCGCATCCATCGAAGACATGCGCCGCAAGGCCGAATTCGTTGAAATCACCTCGGCGGGCGTGCGCGAATCGCACGTGCACGATGTGCAGATCACCAAGGAAGCGCCCAACTATCGCGCCGATTAGCGGGAACGCAGCAACGCCTCGCAAACCAGATTGGGGTCCGAAACCATGGCGTCGTGGCCGCTTTCCAGCGTCTCCCAGCGCCAGTCTGTGTTGGTTCTGACCCACGCGCTGCTGCCTTCAACGGCCGGAAACGACGGCTGGCTGCAGTGCAGGTAGGCGCAGGGCAGGCCATTGCCCGGCGCGTGCCGCAGCTGCAGCGCCGTCTTGTACGTGGATAAGGGATGCGGCGTCAGGCGCGCTTGCACAAATGCTATATCGCCGGCCGCCGTCAGGCCCAGATTCCCAGGCTTGGGCGTTGGCAGCGCGGGAATCGCTGTGCCCGCCTGCAGCGAGGCCGCTTCCAGTTTTTCCTTGACCTGGCCGGGCAGGGTGTCGAAAGTGCTGACGCCGCTTTCCAGGATGAAGGCGTCAAGGTAGATCAGGCGCGCCAGCCTTTCGGGCACAATATCGGCCACCCCTGTGATGACCAGCCCGGCGAAGCTGTGGCCCACCAGAACGACATCGTGCAGATCCTCCCAGGCCAGTACATTGACGATGTCGTCGACAAAGGTTTGCAGGGTAATGTCGTGGCTGAGCAAATGGCTGCGTTCACCCAGGCCGGTCAACGTTGGCGTATAGACGGCATGCCCGGCCGCGCGCAGGCGGCGGGCCACTCTGGACCAGCACCAGCCCCCGTGCCAGGCGCCATGAACCAATACAAAGTTTGATTTTTTGTTCGGCAAATTGCTCACTGTTCCGCTTCCTTTGAATCGTCAGGGTGATTCCGAGCCCGCTGCGCCAGTGTTCTGAGCAGCGTGGCCGTGGCGATCGGGCATCAGCAGCCAGACGCTGCCCAACACCAGCCCTATAGTGGCGAAAATCAACGCAAAATTCAGATCGGTATTGAACCAGGAGTGACTCAGGCTGAAAAACAGAGGCCCGATCAATTGGCCGGCCGCAAACGCAGCGGTGACGGCGGAAATCAGCTTCTTGCCATGACTGCCGCCAGCGGCCTGTGCTTCCTGCATGCCGAGCATGGTAATGACCATGAAGGTTCCGCCCACGCACAGTGCCGCGATGATGATGGCAGCCATGCCCGGCCAGATCACGGGTAGCAAGACGCCAGCCGCCATCAGCAATTGGCAGATTGCCCAGAGCGTACGGCGCCGCCAGGCGGCAAACACGGTGCTGGCCAACAGGGTGGACACCGCAGCCGCTAGCCCGAACATGGGCCAGGCCAGCCCAAAAATGGCCGGATCATCAATAAGCATGCGGGCCTGGGCCGGCAGGAAGGTGGCTGGCAGAATATAGCCAAAGCCGAACAAGCCATAGCACAATACCAGTTTCCAGTGTCCGGGTCCGGCCACGCCCGTATGCGGCGCTTTCACCGCGATGGCCGGCGATACTGCCGGCGCCTGCCATAAAGGCCGGGCCAACAGCATGCCCAGCAGCCCCAACACAGCCAGCACGAGCCAGGCATGCGCCGAGTGGATATTGGCCAGTCCCAGCGCCATGCACAACAGGCCCGCCAGCGCGATACCGCTACCCACGCCCGCAAACACGTGGCCCGCGCGTCGTGATTGACCTAGCGCCGCCAGCCGGGAAAGGCATAATGATGCCGTTCCAACCAATACCCAGGCGCTGGCCACCCCGGCAAGAAACCGCCAGGCCAGCCAGCCAAGCCAAGTGTCGGTCAGACCCATGAGTGTCGTGGTAAGCACTACCAGCAATAAGCCGGTGCGCAGCAGTGTTGCGGGCGAGCAGGCCAACATGCCGGCCGACAAAGCCCCCACCAGATAGCCCAGGTAATTGGCGCTGGCCAGCCATCCGCCTTCGGCCAGGCCCAAACCCGCATCGCTTTGCATCATGGGCAGCAAAGGGGTGAAGGCGAACCGTCCGATACCCATGGCCACGGCCAGGGCAATGAAACCGGCAAACGATAATAAAACGGCGGACTGTTTGTGCTGCATGGGCTCTCCCTGTTACCCGAAACTGTAGCCTTGGCGGCGCTGTTGCGCCAGCGTAATCGGCGCCAATACGTTACATTAACGCCTTGATTTCCTTTTTATCCTCAAGCCATGCACCAGCGTATCCTCATTCTCGACTACGGTTCACAAGTCACTCAACTCATCGCGCGGCGCGTACGCGAAGCAGGCGTGTATTGCGAGATACACCCCGGTGACGTCGACGACGCTTTCATCCAGAACCAGCAAGGCTTGAAGGGCATCATATTGTCGGGCAGTCACGCCTCCGCGTATGCGGAAGAGTCCATGAAAGTGCCGGCCCAGGTGTTCAACGCGGGGGTGCCGGTGCTGGGCATATGCTATGGCATGCAGTCCATGGCCGCGCAGTTGGGCGGCAAGGTCGAATGGTCGGATCACCGGGAGTTCGGTTACGCCGAAGTCCGCGCGCATGGCCATACCCGCCTGCTCGACGGCCTGCAAGACTTCATCACCACCGAAGGCCATGGCATGCTCAAGGTCTGGATGAGCCATGGCGACAAAGTCACCGCTTTGCCGCCGGGCTTCAAGCTCATGGCTTCCACGCCTTCCTGCCCCATAGCCGGCATGGCTGACGAAGAACGCGGCTTTTATGCCTTGCAGTTCCATCCCGAGGTCACCCACACCACGCAGGGCGAGGCCATACTCGCCCGTTTCGTCAATGAAATCTGCGCCTGCAGCCGCGACTGGAACATGCCCGATTATGTGGAAGAGGCCGTGGCCAACATTCGCGCCCAGGTCGGCAGTGACGAAGTCATATTGGGCCTGTCGGGTGGTGTCGACTCCTCAGTGGCCGCCGCGCTGATTCATAAAGCCATTGGCGACCAGCTGACCTGCGTGTTCGTCGACCACGGCCTGCTGCGCCTGAACGAGGCCGAGCAGGTCATGTCGACATTTGCCGATCACTTCGGCATCAAGGTCATCCACGTGGATGCCACCGACGACTTCATGGGCAAACTGGCCGGCGTGGCCGACCCCGAAGCCAAGCGCAAGATCATCGGCAAGGAATTCGTCGAGGTATTCCAGACCGAAGCCGGCAAACTCAGCAATGCGCGCTGGCTGGCCCAGGGCACGATCTACCCGGACGTCATCGAGTCGGCGGCGTCCAAAACCGGCAAGGCGGTTGCCATCAAGTCGCACCATAACGTCGGCGGCTTGCCCGACGACATGAACCTGAAGCTGCTCGAACCGCTGCGCGAACTGTTCAAGGACGAAGTGCGCAAACTGGGCGTCGCGCTGGGCCTGCCGCCCGCCATGGTGTACCGCCATCCCTTCCCGGGGCCGGGCCTGGGCGTGCGCATTCTGGGCGAAGTCAAGAAAGAATACGCCGACCTCCTGCGCCGCGCCGACGCGATTTTTATCGAGGAACTGCGCAAGACCATAGACCCCAACAGCGGCAAGAGCTGGTACGACCTGACGTCGCAAGCCTTCGCCGTGTTCCTGCCCGTCAAATCGGTGGGCGTCATGGGCGACGGACGCACCTACGACTACGTCGTGGCACTGCGCGCCGTGCAGACGTCCGACTTCATGACGGCCGACTGGGCGGAACTGCCCTATGCCTTGCTGAAGAAGGTGTCCTCGCGGGTGATCAATGAAGTCAGAGGCATCAACAGGGTTACGTACGATGTCTCAAGCAAGCCGCCTGCGACGATCGAGTGGGAGTGAATTGACGTCCTTCGAGGACTATCGCCAGCTATCGAGAAATCGCCGTAACGTGTTGATTTTTTAAGGAAGTACGTCACGGCATCTATCGGTGGCTATCGCCGGCCAGCAAAAAAGATTGACGGTAGCGCTGACGGTAAGAATCGAGGCCGGATTAAGACATTCTCGTTCACTATTCAGACTTTTACCGTCTTTGACGGTAAAAGTTTTCTCGGGAAAGCTTGTTTTATGCGGCTTTCCGGGCATCAGCAGGTCTCCAGGTCCTTGACGGTAAAACCTGACGGTAAAGCCGTCAAAAGCCGGAGGAAACCTCGATGCTTACTGACACTGCACTACGACATCTGAAACCTAAGTCCAAGATTTATAAGGCTTCTGACCGCGATGGCCTGTATGTGACGGTATCGCCCAGCGGTACCGTCACCTTCCGCTATGACTACCGTCTCCACGGCCGCCGGGAGACGTTGACCATCGGACGCTACGGCCCAGGCGGTATCTCACTGGCGATGGCGCGCGAACTGCTCCTGGAGGCGCGCAAGTCCGTTCAGGCCGGCATATCCCCAGCGCTCGAAAAGCAACGCGAGAAACGCCGGGTGGTCGCCATCAAGACCTTTGGTATGGCGATGGAGACGTGGCTGGCCAATGCAAGATGGGCCGACAGCACCCGCGCCGTGCGCAAGCACATCATCGACCGGGACATCCTGCCGGTTTTCCAGAATCGCCTGCTGACCGAAATTCATGCTGAAGACCTGCGGGCCTTGTGCAACAAGGTCAAGGAACGCGGTGCGCCAGCCACCGCAGTTCAGATTCGGGACATCGTGAAGCAGGTCTATGTCTACGCCATTGCCCACGGCGAGAAGGTGGAGAACCCTGCGGACAGCGTGCGAGCGTCTTCGATCGCCACCTTCGTGCCGAAGGATCGCGCCTTGTCACCTCTGGAAATCCGGCTGATGGTGCAGCAGTTGGAGTCGGTAGCAACCTATCCGACGATCAGGCTGGCGCTGCGCCTGATCCTGCTGACGCTGGTACGAAAGAGCGAACTGATCCACGCCACCTGGGATGAGGTTGATTTCGAGCGTGCGACCTGGACGATCCCGAAGCAGCGGATGAAGGGGCGCAATCCGCACGTGGTCTATCTGTCACGCCAGGCGCTCGACATATTCGTCCAACTCCACGCTTGTGCGGCGGGCTCGCAATTCGTTTTCCCGTCTCGTTACGATCCAAGACGCTGCATGTCCAATGCGACCCTGAATCGGGTCACCCGGCTTATCGTAGAGGCTGCAAAATCCAAAGGGCTGCCGCTTGACCCATTCACCGTCCATGACTTGCGCCGCACCGGCTCGACGCTGCTGAACGAAATCGGTTTCAACCGCGACTGGATCGAGAAGTGCCTCGCGCACGAGGACGGGCGTTCCTCGCGCTCGGTCTACAACAAAGCCGAATACGCGGAGCAGCGGCGCCACATGCTGCAAGAGTGGGCCAACCTGATTGAAGCCTGGGGAGGCGGGCAGACCTACGTGCCGAAGCTGGTGCCAAAGAACGTGGTCGTGCCAGCCCTGAGCGCGCTCGGTTGACAAGGTGGTAAGGTTGTCACTTGACAACCTTACCAGTCATCCCCATACTGGAGATCACTGATGGCCCGTCCTTCTCATCCGAAGAAAGAGGTCGAGGAAGCTCTCAGGCACGCCGAAGGGCAGGGCTGGCGCGTCGAAGTCGGCGGCAGCCATGCTTGGGGGCGGATTTATTGCCCGTACAACGACGAGGAATGCCGCTGCGGCGAGTTCTGCATCACCAGCGTATGGAGCACGCCGAAGAATCCAGCCAACCACGCCCGCGCTTTGAGGCGCGTCGTGGACAACTGCACCACGCATCGCAAGCAGAGTGAGGTTGATGACGGTGCCAAGGAGTAGCGCAATGGAGTTCACCTTCACCCTGAAATATCAGCTTACTGACGGCGACAACGACCTGGATGCGCTGGTCGAACGCTTGGGCGAAGCCGGCTGCGACGATGCCTTGGTCGGCATCGGCCAGCCGGGCCGCCTGGCGCTGGAGTTCACCCGCGAGGCGGCCAATGCGGATGAAGCCGTGCGCAGCGCGCTGGCCGACGTGCGCCGCGCTGTGCCATCGGCCCGGTTGATCGAAGTGGCGCCGGATCTGGTTGGACTGACCGACGTGGCGGAGATCGTCGGCGTATCGCGGCAGAACATGCGCAAGTTGATGCTGGCCCATCCGGGCAGCTTCCCGGCGCCGGTGCATGAAGGCAGTGCGTCGATCTGGCATCTGGCGGATGTGTTGGCTTGGTTGGAGGCCAAGGGCAGCTATGCGCTGGCCAAGGACGTGCTGGATGTGGCGCGGGTGGCCTTGCAGGTCAACGTGGCGAAGGAGGGCCGGCGGCTGCCGCGCTCGGCGTCCAAGGAGCTGAAAGCCTTGGTTGGTTGAGAGCCGTTGCCCAGCGTCATGCCTCGCTCGGACCCGCCCGAACAGGGCGGGTTTTTCGTAGGTGGACATCCGGCTTGGAGGTGCCGCCGCGAGGCGCTTGCTTTCGTTCTTCCACCCACGCTTCCACTTCGGTCAAGTCCCATACCACGCAGCGCGGCGTCAGATTGAAGCGGCGTGGGAACTCGCCACGGCGCTCCATTTCATAGATCGTCGTGTCAGCCAGGGGGACGATCTGCCGCAGTTCATGGCGGCGAATGGTGCGCCGGAAGGGAAGGGGGCTGCGCTTCGGAAACTGCGGCAGCGACTCGTAGGCTTCCGTGCTTGGTAAGGGAAGCGACTGGCTGGCGTCGGTGCCGGCCGCACTGGATGCTTGTGGTAGCTGTTCCACCTCGGACTCCATGAATTTGCTGTATGGATATATGGTGAGGTTCAGTACCTATCGGGACAACTTGCTGTGGCGAAGAACAGCGAACTCAGTGTGGCGCAGTTCGCTAAGGGATTCGGCCGTTTCACTGGACTTAAGTATTTCGAGGACCTGCACGTCAAGAGTATCTATCGCGATGGTGTCCGTCTGTGTCTTGCCGCAGTTCGCGCTGGCCGATCAGGTAGACAAGCATTTCGTGCTTGGAAAGCTTGAACGTCTTCCCGCGTGGCGGAGCCAGCCGTCCCTTCTGCACACCGGCTGTCGCGGAGTCGAACATATGCAGGCCATGATTCTCCGAGATTTTCAGGAAGGTGTACTCGATCTGATATTCACGGTACTTGTCGATTACGGCGCGGACGGCTTCGATCTCTTCCTTGTTGAACTTCTTTACCTGCGCATGAAAGATCAGGCGGATCGTGTCGCCTTTCTGCCAGTTCATCCGCTTCTGAATTTTTTCTATCGTCTCTCCGAGCACGGCGGTCAACGCTTCGCAGTAGGCTTCTGGCACGACCGCCTTCGAAGTATTCGAGACGATGTAGCTGCCGTCTCCGGAGAAGACGGTGGTGATGCCCATGATTCGCTGATTGTCAGCGCCGCGCTCCTGCCCGATATTCGCGCTGCCGATGCCGATCACGAGTTCGTGCGAGAGGGTCGGCGAGGATTTGAGAAGCCAGGGGACGCCGCCCATCTTTGCGTAGCAGGCTAGCGCCATATTGTTGAGCGAGTACCCGAGCGAATAATCGGACTGGGCAAGAAGCTCTATCGTGAAATCCTGCACCGGAACCTGATGCAGGAAAAAGAGGCTCTTGCCGAGATAGTACGGATTCTCCGTGACCTTGAGCTTTTTGAAGGACTGCCGGACCTGCACGAGGGCCAAGTCCCAGCGCCCACCGTCATCTGCTTTCTTCCGGATCGCGGCCTCGATAGCGTTCTTGTATGCGTCCACGCTGTCAGTGGCTGTCGTGAACACTTCAACACGGCTGGTTCCGAGAGTGAACTTGCCTTCAAGGCCGTTGCTGAAATACTTGCTGTTCGAGATGCCTTTCAGGAGCTTGCGGATGAACTGCTCGACTCGCCCCTTGTCATGCTGGGCACAGATCACGCATATCGACGGATCGTTCCTATCGAAGGTCCGCTTTGTATAAGGGCCGCTCTGTGTTAAACCCTTCTCAGCCCAATCCGCTTCGCCGTTGTCGTTGAAGACGAACACCGGCTTCTGCATCTGCCCACAATCCTTCTGGATGTTGGGTGAATCCTCGATCTCGATGCGCGTTCCGTCGATCAGTGGGATGGTCTTCGACTGGATGTACTTCTTGAGCGTGTCGATGCGGGCCTTCTTGTTCTCGCCTCCATTGAATATGGAAACGGATTGTCGGATGGCAGCAAGGGCAACTGGCGTGATTCGCTGAGCAGTAAAAATGGCTCCTTCATCGAACATCCAGCGCGGTTGTCCAACATTGGTGCGTCGGTTGGCACCCGGCACGAAGGAGGTGATGCGCAGCCGCCTGTGCGGTATGATCGACGCTGATTGATGATCGTGCCGCCAGCGTCGCCGACCGGCTAATCGCTCCATCTGCCGCGCTACCAAAAGGTGTGCGATCCTGACGGTAAAAGCGACGGTAAGGCACCATGTCGATCACAGCCATTCCCTTTAACCACGCGGACTTGCGTGACCCGTTGATGATCGAGTGGGAGTGAGAGGGTTAAGAAATAACTTATAAATCAAATAATTAAAAGATTGGCTTGCATTATGAACATCGTTCCGACACAAACCTGAGCCATTGATTTTCCCGCGCTCGCATGCGAGCGAGCCTCGCCCATCGTGGGGCGGGGCTCACTCCAAACTCACTTCAGAGCAACCTTGGGAAAATCGACCGGTACATCCAAGGCAACGTTGATGTAGTTGGTAAAGAGATTCAGGGCGACATGCGCCATGATCTCAACGATCTGTTCGTCGCTGAAGCCTGCCTCCCGCAGGTTCGCGACATCCGAATCCGTGACCTGCGCACGCTGTTCGACGACCTTCAGGGCGAAGGCCAAGACTGCAGCGGTGCTGGCGTCACCGGAGCTTGGCCCCCAGAGTACCTGTACCCAATGCGCCGAAGGCGGACCACATGCTTTGCAAGGCAGCAGGGGAGTTAGCCACGGCTTTGAACATGTTGGGTGTGGCGCCGAAGGCTTGCTGGATCTGGGCCAGCAGGGGCTGGCTTGCTGCGGGAACGAGTTGAGTTTGAATGTTGATGCGAGGCATGTCGATCTCCTGGGAGGGTGTCGGGTTGAGGTAAAGGAATGCTGTGTGCGAGGCTGGTCCTACTGGTTGACCTTGCCGGGTAGCGACAGGTCGCCTGAAGCGACCTTGAAGACGTTGGCGACGCACAGCAGCGGGTTGTGCACACTGGCGTTGACGCGCAGACCGGCCGTTACGCCATCGAAGGCGCCCGCCTCAACGGCACCGATATCGTCGAAGGGCACACGCACTTCGACGGTCTCGTTCTTGAATATTGGCGTCCAGCCCGGACTGTCTATCAGGATGGGCAGGCCCGGCCAGGTCTTGGGCACACGGGGCTTGGCTCCTTCGGGGATGTCTACAACTTTCAAGGCGTCTTTTCCGCAGGCTGCGTCGGGCTGCAAGACCACCCAGTGCGAGTGCCAGAGGTCGCCGTCGTTGTCCAGTTTCCCGTCGCCGTTTTCGTCGAATAGCGGCGTGTCGTCGAAGTCGGGATGGGAGGTGACCGCGAAAGCCAGGATGCCGGCCCTGGACTCGAAGCCGATCACCGACGGATCCAGACTGGTGGGCCAGACATACGAGAACACCGAGCTTCCAGCGAGCTTTCCGGACTTGGCAGGACGGATGGCACCGGCTTGGCCGGACACAGCCATGTGAAAGATGGCAACGTTGCCTTCGGTGGATATCTTGGTGTGGACGACGTCAAAAGGCGCCTCGATGGCCGTACTGGCCACCTTGGTGGCAATGCCGCCAAGGTGGCCAGTGTCGTGAGCGGATGCGGGGCCGGCCAAGCCCGTCAATAGCAGGGCGAGAAGAGAAGGTAACTTCAGCGATTTCATGGTCTGTCCTTTCCGAGGAGTGGTCTGTGTAGACAGTATGGCCGGATTTGAAGTATTATTTGGTTCATTTTATTCATAAAACATACCAATTAGTTCATATGCAGGTTTCTTTGCCTATCGACCGACTCTCAGGCATTCTCGAACGGTTCCGGGTGCAGGCCCAACTGCATCACTCCGGCGCACTGTGCGGGCTCAAGCACTTCGACGCCTGTGAGGGACATGGTTATCTGCACCTGTTGCGTCGAGGCCAATTGAAGGTGAGCCATCCGGGCGCGCGTGATGTACCCAAGTCGATGCGCTTTGACGAACCGACCTTGCTGCTGTATCCGCGTCCCCTCACTCATCGCTTCCATAACCCTCCCGCGGAGGGTTCTGATTTCACCTGCGCGCGGCTGAACTTCGACGGTGGCGCATACAACCCGCTTGCACGGGCGCTGCCCCCTTTGATCGCGTTGCCGCTGGCGCGCGTGTCGGGCCTGGACTTGGCGCTTGAATTGCTGTTTGCTGAAACCGATCGAGTGCGCTGCGGCCAGCGATTGCTGGTCGATCGGATTTTCGAGGTGGTTGTGATCCAGCTAATGCGCTGGCTGCTTGACCATCCGCTGGAAGCGGGTGTGCGCCCCGGCTTTCTCACTGGGCTGTCGGATCCGCGTCTGGCGCGTGCTCTGGTCGCCATGCACGACGCTCCTGGCGATCCTTGGTCGGTGGAGCGCATGGCCGAACGCGCCGGCATGTCACGCACGGCGTTTGCCAACACCTTTCGCGAGGTGGTGGGTCAGACGCCAGCCGACTACTTGAATGACTGGCGCATTGCGCTGGCGCAGAACAGGCTGCGCGAAGGTCAACCCATCAAGATGCTGACGGAAGAACTCGGATATGCGAACCCTTCGGCACTATCGCGCGCATTCTCGGCCAAGGTAGGAATGTCTCCTCGTGATTGGCTGGCGAAGACCTCAGTGGGACCGGGCGAATGAGTTGTTTATAGTCAGAAGTCAGTCGATGTCTTGAAGCTGACTGGAACGTACTCATGATGTCCAATTGCGCGGGCAGTGATCACCTTCTGCTGTGCTGCTCGATTGCTGCAACCGCGGTGGCCAGGCCATTTTCGCAGGCCATGCGTCGGCCCAGCTCGGCTGCACGCGCGACGACAGATGCTTGCCTGCAGAAATCAAGCGCGTCGGCCAGCGCATCAGCATTCGGACGCGGCGAGGAAAGCGCGGGCGGCGCCACCCCTAAGCGATATAGGCGTTGAGCCCAGAAGGCCTGGTCACCCGCAAACGGCATGACAATGGATGGTTTGCCCGAACGCAGCGCCGAATGTGCAGTCCCGGATCCGCCATGATGTATTACGGCAGCCATTTGAGGAAACAGCCAGTCATGCGGCGTTGCCTCGATACAAAAAATGTTGTTGGGGATTTGTGCCTGAGGCAGGCCATTCCACCCTGGCCAGAATACGGCGCGCCGACCGTTCAGCGCTGTTGCAATGGCCTTGAGCATGCGCGGCATATCGATACCTGCCATGCTGCCAAAACCCATATAGACCGGCGTCGGGCCGGCGGCCAGAAAGTTCGCCAGCGCATCAGGCGGCGCATAGCGATCCTCCATCGGATAGGGCCACTGGCCGCAGAGCTGGGCGTGGGCGGGCCAATCCTTCGGTGGGGCCAGCAGCGTCGGCGAAATTCCATAAAGCATGGAATGATCCGTCCACAAGCTTGCTCTGGGCGGCAGTCCCAGTACCTCTGACCGTGCTTGATTGAGCGCTTTCTTGAGTCCAAGCCAGAGCAGTTTGTTGGTCAGGACGAGGCTTGCCCTATTGAGTCTGGCAGGAACCCAGGCTGGCGGCAGAAATGGAGAGGGGAACTCGCATGATGGCGTGAGTGGAATCATGCTCGCGCCTATTACAGGTATCTTCAGGCGTTCCGCCACCGAAAGCCCCACAAAGCTGGCCAGGCCGGAAGTCACAAGCGCGTCGCAATTTTCTGCCACAGCCAGGGTTTTCCGCATCCATGCTGTGACCTGGGCATTGCTCAGCGCGACCAGGGCCCTGGCTGTGCCACGGGCACCTGTCTTGCTCCACGTGGTGAATATTTCCTGGATATCGCCGGAGAGCGGCGTGGCGGGCACGCCCAGCGCATGTGCCGTGTCCAGGGATCTGGCCTCTCCCAGCAGAAATACCTCATGCCCTGCCTGGCGCAAGGCGTGGCTGAGGGCGGCCAAGGGACGCGTATCTCCATCGGTTCCATAGGTCAATACCGCTATTTTCATGGGGGTTTTGCGAATAAAGTAAACGGGGTTTACTTTACATCACTGCCCCTTGATGCCAGCCTTTTTGATGACATCGCCCCATTTTTCCATTTCGGCATCGATGAAGGTGCGAAACTCGGCCGCGTTGCCAGGGCGTGGTTCCATGCCTTGCATCAGAAGCTGCTGCCGCATGTCGGGATCGTTCAGCGCATGATTGATCTCCGAGTCAAGAATGTCGACGATGTTGCCGGGTACGCCAGACGGCGCCATGAACCCGTACCAGCCGGCGGCGACCACATTGGGGAGCCCTTGTCCAAGCAGTGTGGGGGCCTGAGGATATATTTCGCTTTGCGACGCCGACGCGACGCCAAGCACGCGCAGTTTTCCGCTTTGTATGTGGGGCAGCGCTGCCGTAATCGCCGTCAGCGTGGCATCGAGACGGCCGGCCAGCAGCTCTGTGTATGCTGCCACATCGCCTCGATACTGAACGATCAGGCCTTGCACATCCGCGTCCCGCAGCAGTAGTTCCGCCGCCAGATGCGGCAGCGAGCCATAACCGGGTGAACCCAGGGTCAGGCCCTTGGGCTGCGACTTGCCATAGGCGATCAAATCCTGTGCGGTGTTGATGGGTGTCTCTGCATTGACGACCAGGAACAGAGGGACTGTCGCGACCATGGCGATCGGCTGAAGGTCCTTCTTCGGGTCATAGTTGAGCGTGCCGTACAGTGCTTCCAGGGTTGAGTAAGGCGCGGCGGCGTACAGAATGGTGTAGCCATCGGGCGATGCCTGGGCTACATAATTATTGCCAACGCGAGTGCCCGCGCCTGTCTTGTTCTCAACGATGAAAGACTGTCCCAGTTTCTTTCCCAGGACATCCCCGATCATGCGCGCCGAAATATCGTTGGGCCCGCCGGCCCCGTAAGGAGAAATGATCTTGACGGAGCGCGAGGGCCAGTTGCCTTGCGCAAGAACACGCGGGGCCATACCGGCGAAGAGGCCTGTTGCCGCTGCGCCCAACAGTTTTCGTCGGGTAATTTTCATCGTTGTCTCCTGATCGTTTTTATGGCAGGGAAGCGTAGGCAATGGTCTGTATCGACGATGTTGGTCCGCACTTCATGATGCGATAATAGATTCGCCTTTCTATCAGTACAAGCTTGAATTTCTTTATGAATTAAAGGCTCAGGTTATAAATAGGAGTCTTCACTCCAACATGCAAAGGATGCGCTATGGCACCTGAAGTAACGCTTAGGCAATTGCGTGCATTCGTGGCGGTGCTCGAGTGCGGGAGTTTTTCCGAGGCCGCCGATACGATGCATCTGTCTCAGGCTGCGCTCAGTGGGCTTGTCAAGGAATTGGAAAGCCGGTTGGGCGTGCGCCTCTTGGATCGCAATACGCGCAGCGTGAGCGCCTCTGTGGTCGGTACCGCTTTCGAACCAATGGTGCGGCGCTTGCTGGTCAATCTGGAAGAAGCCCTGGAAAGCGTGACCAACCTCAAAGAATTGCGTCGCGGGCTTGTACGGGTGGCTGCACCTGAAACACTGTCGTGCACATTGCTGCCCGAACTGATCGCTGGCTACGCCCAGCGTCATCCTGGCGTCGATATCCGCTTCGATGATGTGCCGATTGAGCAGGTATTGGCGGGCCTGCACAGTGGCAGCGCGGATATTGGCTTTGGTCCCGCGGGTGTGGTGACGGATCAATCCGTGGAGGTACACATGATTCGCGTCGATCCTTTATGGATTGCCATTCGTCCCGATGACCCGCTGGCGTCGGGCGAATCAGTGAGTTGGAAGGACTTGCGCGAGCGGCCACTGATCAACTACATGCCCAATCTTGCGATCAATGTTCTGAGCAATGTCCCGAATCGCTACCACCCCAAAGAGATCGTGCCTGTTCACCGCGTGAATACGGCCCTTGCTCTGCTGAGGGTGCGGCCTGGCTGCGTGATTTGCCCTTCGATGGCGCAGTCGCTTGTAGAGGGCTTTGGACTGGCCTTCCGGCCGTTGCGCCAGCCGACAGTCACCTGGCGTATCGCAATCTTTGCCCGAAACCGATCTTCCCTGTCGCCGGCCGTGGAGAGCTTTCTTGATTTCACACTGGAAGCCGCGACGAGCCGGGAAGATGGACGCTTGCTGCGCTCTCCTTAGATCGGCGGCATTCGAGTCCGCATCAAGGTGGTTCGGCAATAAATAACTTGATCTTATAGAAAGATTGGAATTTTCAGATTGTCTTATGAGAAGCGGGCGATTATCTTGACCGTATCGGCCTTCCTGGCGCGTTTGTGCTTAGCCGCAGCGTTATGCATAGGCCTTGATCCAAGCAACCCGGCGATTCATGACCTTTCCAGATCTCGATTCCTTTCTTTCTCCACGCTCCATTGCCATCGTCGGCGCTTCGGCGGTTTCCGGCAAGATCGGCGCCGCCCCGGTGCGTTATCTTCTTGAAAAGGGCTATGGCGGCGACATATACCCGGTCAATGGCAAGGCCACGGAAATCCAAGGGCTGCGCGCCTTTCCTTCACTCAGTACCATAGGCAAGCCCATTGATCTTGCGATCTTTGCCATCCCCGCCGCAGGTGCCCAGGCTGCGCTCGACGATGCGATAACCGCAAACGTCAAGAACATCGTGATGTTTTCCGCGGGTTTCGCTGAAATGGGAGAAGAGGGCGGGAAAGCGCAGCGCGCGTTTGCGGCCAAGGCGCATGCGGCGGGCATCAGGATACTCGGGCCTAATTGCCTGGGCTTCATGAATATTGCGCAGTCGGTCTATGCGACATTCTCGCCAGTCGTGTCGACCGGATTGGCCGATCGCGGCAAGGTCGGGCTGGTCAGCCAGAGCGGTGCATTTGGTGCTTACGCCTATGCCTTGGCGCATCAGCGCAATGTCGGCTTGTCCATGTGGGTAACGACGGGCAACGAGTCGGATATCGAGGTGGCCGATTGCATTGCCTGGATGGCGCGGGATTCTGCGACGCAGGTCATCATGGCTTATCTGGAGGGCTGCCGGAATGGCGCCAAACTCAGAGAGGCGCTGGACCTGGCCCGGGCAGCCGGCAAGCCGGTGGTCATCGTGAAAGTGGGCAGAACTGCGCTGGGCGCCAAGGCTGCCGCCTCTCATACCGCGGCGTTGGCTGGCGACGATGCCGCGTACGCGGCGCTTTTTCGCCAGCATGGCGCCTGGCGGGCGGCCACGATAGAGGAGTTTTTCGACATTGCCCATTGCCTGGCTGTTTCTGGATTGCCCGCGAACAGGCAGGTCGGCTTGTTGACGGTCTCCGGCGGGGTCGGGGTCATGATGGCCGACGATGCGGCGCAGGCGGGGCTCGACGTTGCAGAATTGCCCGCTTCAGCCCAGGAGATTATCAGGGCCCGCGCACCGCTGGCGGCCACGCAGAATCCCGTTGATATCACCGGCCAGGTCACGGCTGAACCCGATCTGCTCGAGGTGGCCGCCCGGGCCATGCTGGATGAGGCCGGCCATGGCAGCTTGCTCATCTTCCTGGCCGCTTTCGGCGGCACGCCCGTCATTCAGGCGCTTCAGCGGAAACTGGCCCGGGACTTGCGGCGCGACTTTCCCGGACGACTGGTGATGTTCTGCACATTGGCCGACCTCGCACAGCAGCGGGCGCTCGAAGCGCTAGGCTGCCTGTGTTTTCCTGATCCGGCCAGGGCAATTCGGGTGCTGGCCGCCATGGATTTCTTCCAGAGCCAAAGCCACAGACCCGTCTGCCTTCCTGACGCGGTGCAGGAAAATGTGGATCTGCGAAATGGCCGCTATAACGAGGCGGACGCGATGACGCTGCTGCGGAGCTTCGGCATACCCGTTGTGTCGGCCTATCGGGCACAGTCTCGGGACGAAGCGATCGCGTACGCCCGGGAAATTGGATTCCCGGTGGTGATGAAAGTACTCTCGGCCGATATCACGCACAAGAGCGATATCGGAGGCGTGGTCTTGGGCATACGCAATCAAGACGAGGCTGGCGCCGCTTATGATCAGATATTCAAGGCAGTAGGCTGCGCGGCGCCCTCGGCGCATGTCGAAGGTGTGCTGGTCGCGCCTTTGGTGCGCGGCGGCGTGGAATGCATTATCGGTGCACGCCGGGATCCCGCGCTTGGCCCGCTGGTGATGCTCGGTTCGGGCGGCGTGAATGTCGAGTTGCTCGGCGACGTCGCTTTTCGTCTCGCGCCGCTGAGCCATGAGCAAGCACATGAGATGATTGGAGAGCTGAAGATTGCGCCACTGTTTCAAGGTTTTCGCGGCGCCCCACTGGCAGACGTGGAGGCGTTGGCTGACGCGCTTGTGCGGATTTCACAGTTCGCGCTATTGGCTGGCGATAAGCTGGACTCGGTTGAACTGAATCCATTTATGGTGTTGCCCGAAGGGCAGGGCGCTCTCGCGCTCGATGCCGTGGTGCTGGCTCGCTCCGGCCCTTCCGAGCCATCATCACTGCATCAGGCCGTGGTGGCCACCTTGCCGCTTTTCGAGATGGCGCGCATGCGCGCATGGACGACAGCGCGCAAGCACCCCGTTCATGGTTTTGCGGGCGATAGCCCGGCGTCGGGCATGCGTTGGGTGAATCAGTTCACGCATACCCGGCGATTGCGCAGTCCTGATGACAAGGAAGTCGTCACACCGAACAATGACACGCTGTTTACGAACGCCTGGCTGGATCTTTCCTCGGGACCGGTCATCGTCGATGTGCCTGAGATGGGTGCGCGGTACTGGGTGCTTGGTTTTCTGGATGCCTGGACGAACCCTTGGGCCTATGCGGGCCGGCGGACCACGGGCGGCAGCGCACAACGGCTGTTCGTGCATGGCCCGGGCTGGTCTGGCACTGTTCCGGCCGGCATGCATTGCGTAAGCGCGCCAGGCGAGGATGTTTGGATTATCGGCAGAATTCTGGTGGATGCGGATGATCCGGCGGACCTCGCGCGTGTCCATGCCCTCCAGGACCGCTACGCACTATGCCGGCAGGACGGGACACCGGCGCTGTCGCGCATCGATACCTTGTTGAATGGCACGGACGCCGGCGTACCTGATGCTCAGGAGTACTTCGATGTGCTCGAGTCCATGTTGTCGCGCAACCCGCCTGCTGCCGTGATAGAGGGCTGGCCGCCTGCGCCGGATGACCTTCAGGCGTCCTTGACCGATGTCTACACCGCGCTGCGAGACACTGCACAGCCTTCAGAACTGGGTGGAGGCTGGACGACGGCCGTCACTGTGCGTACCAGTTTTGGAGACGACTTGATGATGCGGGCGCGCGTAGCGCGCAACTGGATCGGCACACTTGGCGTGGACGAGGCAATGTACATCATGGCGGAGGTTGACGCGGAAGGCCAAGCGCTGAACGGTGCACGGCGGTACGAGTTACATTTTCCACCAGAGGCCGAGCCGCAAGTCGGGGCATTCTGGTCGATCACGCTTTACCGCCGCAGCGATTGTCTCCTGGCCGCCAACCCCATCGATCGGTATTCAATTGGCGATCGAACCTCGGGCCTGCGACACGACGCGGATGGAGGATTGAGTATTTCGATACAGGCGCATGACCCCGGCGTGGGGAAGAACTGGCTTCCCGCGCCGGTTGAAGAGGCATTCTACTTGGTGTTGCGACTGTACCAGCCGGGTCAATCGCATCTTGAGGGCACTTTCAATTATCCTCCTGTGCGGCGAGTGGACTGACGAAATCGATATTGCGAAGCCATATCATGCCGCCCAAGTGCGGCGGCTTGTTTCAATACGCCTGTTCAAACAGATCCAGATAGTCCTTCTCGGTCGTGTAGCGTGGATTCCAGCGGTTGTAGTCGGCATTGAAGCTGCGTTTGGCCAGGTCCGCAAGCGTATTTTGCTCGACACCCAGGTCTTTGAGGCGAGCGGGAATGGCAAGATCGGCGCACAGCTCGCGTATGGCGACGATGGCGGCTCGCGCGGCATCCATTTCGGGGCGGCCCGCGATGTCCGCGCCCAGAATGGCGGCGACGCGCGCATAGCGGGTGGGGTTGGCAATCAGGTTGAACTGCGCGGCTACGGGCAAGCACACAGCATTGGCCAGCCCATGCGGCACCGGATACACGGCGCCAAGCGCCATCGCCATGCAGTGCACATTCCCCAGGCCGGTTACCCCAAAGGACATGGCGGCCAGGGAGGCGCCGCACAGCATATCTTGCGCGGCCCGCGTATTTTGCCGGTTGGCGACAAATTGCCGGATGCTGCCGGCGATCAGCGTCATGGCATGCAAATTGATTGCATCTGAAAATGTATTGGCGTGTTTGGACAGATAGGACTCAAAGGCATGTACAAAGGCGTCGATGCCCGCGTGCGCTGCGACATGGGCGGGCAGTGAGCGGACCGCAAGAGGGTCGAGTATGGCAAACTGAGCGGGGCAGTAGGCGGCGTGCCGTATGGCCATCTTGACATGGCGTTCGGTGTCGCTGATTACGCAGGCCCCCGAGACTTCCGAGCCAGTACCCGCGGTGCTTGGCATGGCGATCAAGGGCAGGGGAGGGATGCTGAATTTTTCTATGCCTTCGTAATCGGCGATATGCCCACCGTTGGTCATGAGAATGCCGACGGCCTTGGCGACGTCGATGGTGCTGCCGCCGCCGATGGCCAGTATGGCTTGCGCCTTTTGCGCCTGGCACTGGGAAAATGCCTTGTAGACGGTGGTGTCGCTGGGTTCGGGTTCCACCTCCGAGAAAATCGCCAGCGTGGCGCCACGCTCACGTAGCAACTGCTGGCAGGCCAGGACAAGTTCGCTGCCGGACATGGCCGGATCGACAATCGCGAATATGCGCGCAGCGTCGAGCGAGACAAGAATATCGTCCAGCTTGGTATGCGCGTTCTCGCCAAAGAATATGCGTGTCGGGCAGGTAAACAAGGAAATGTCTTTCATGAAATTAGACTCGCGTACGTGTTCGGATATGTTGCAAATGTCTCTATGCGCGCGGCGCTGATACGCGTATGCAGATGTTCTTGACTTGGGTGTAGGACAACAGGGCGTCCATTCCTTTTTCGCGGCCGAACCCTGATTTCCTGTATCCGCCGAATGGCAATTCTACGCCGCCTCCTGCTCCGTAGGTGTTGATGAACACCTGCCCCGCCTTGACCTGCTGTGCAAGCCAATGGGTTGCGCTGACATCGTTTCCCCAAATGCCCGCGACCAGGCCATATTCTGTATTATTGGCCAGCTCCGCGGACTCTTCGAGATCATCGAAAGGGACGATGGACAGCACGGGTCCGAAGATTTCTTCCCGATGCACGCGCATGGAGGCAGTCACGTGATCCAATAGCGTCGGCATCACGAAATGCCCGCGCGCCATGTCGGCCCCAGTCAAGGCACGCCCGCCAGCAATTACATCCGCGCCTTCGTCGCGCCCGGCATTGATGTAGCGCTGCACCTTGGTCTGTTGATCCGCGCTGATGAGCGCGCCGAGGTCGCCATCCTGCAAGCCTGGCCCTACTTGCAGTTGGGCGTTCAATGCTGTGAGTTGGTCCACGACCTTGCGATGGATGCCGCGCTGCACCAACACACGCGAACCGGCAGAGCAGGTCTGGCCGGAGTTTGGAAAAGCGGCCTTGATAATGGCCGGGATCGCTTCGTCCAGGTTGGCGTCGGACAGAATGATGTTGGGCGATTTTCCGCCGAGTTCCAGCAGTACAGGAACGACATTGACCGCGGCAGCCTGCATGACGCCGACGCCCGTGGCCACTGAACCCGTGAACACGACCAGATTTACGGCGGGGTGGCTGGCCAGCGCGGCGCCCGCTTCGTGCCCATAGCCCGGGACGACATTCAGCACCCCGGGCGGCAAGCCTTCCTGGTGGCAAATGCGGGTCAGTTCGAGCACGCTCAAGCAGGCAAGTTCTGCGGGCTTGAGAACAACCGTATTGCCGCAAGCCAAGGCGGGCGCAAGACCCCGGGAGGCTATCTGCAGCGGGTAATTCCAGGGAATGACCTGGCCGGTCACGCCCAATGGCTCGCGAACGGTAAAGTCCATGTAGTCCGCGCCTAGTGGTATGGAGGTGCCTAATACCTTGTCGGCAATGCCCGCGTAGTACTCGAAGAACCGCGCAGCCGCCGTTGCGTCGGCAAGCGCTTGTTTAAGTGGCTTTCCGGTGTCCTGGCTTTCAAGTTGGGCCAGCGTGTCGCGCTCTCGTGAAATCCGGACGGAAATGGCGTGCAGGATCCGGGCGCGCTCGACGGGAGGGCGGCTTGCCCAGGTGGGAGCGGCCCGCGCGGCGGACTGCACGGCGTCGTCG
>JBATWU010000011.1:0-31429 GCA_049672825.1 Pusillimonas sp. | reverse complement strand
GTATCGGAGAGGCAAGGCCGCAACTGCTTGAGCGCGACGCTTGTGGACAATCCGGGGGATTGTCCACCGCGCGAGTTTTGTGGCCGCTCCGATACAGCCAGCAACGGCGGGCAATCCCGGCGCAGCCGGGATCGTGCGATCTGAGCGGCATCCAGCGCCAGGCACGGCGTCTGTCAAGAACGACGACGAACAACAAAAACGGCAACCACCAGGTGCAACAACGGCTCGGAACAAACAGCAACTCATCCCAAAACCACACCCGTCAAAAACCGATACCGACCCGCCAAGAACAACACAGCAAACAGCCGAAACTAATCCAGGCTCAGCCGCTTCCAGATCCCCATCGTCACCTCGGCATTGTTCAGCGTATAAAAATGCAGCCCAGGCGCGCCATTATCCAGCAGATCCTGCGACAGACGAGAAATCACATCAACGCCAAAAGCCCTTATCGAAGCCTTATCATCGCCGAAATCCGCCAAACGAAGCCTTATCCAGCGAGGAATCTCGGCCCCGCACATATTCGAAAAACGCGACAACTGCGCATAATTCGTGATCGGCATGATCCCCGGCACAATCGGCACCGCCACACCCCTGGCCAGCGCACGATCCACAAAATCATAATAAGCATCCGCATTGAAAAAATACTGCGTGATCGCACTATTCGCACCCGCCCGCACCTTGGCCGCAAAATGATCCAGGTCGGCCTGCGCACTACTGGACTGCGGATGCATCTCGGGATACGCCGCAACCTCGATATGGAACCAATCACCACTGTGCTTGCGAATAAAAGCCACCAGCTCGCTGGCATAATGCAGCTCGCCGCCATCGCCCCCCATACCCGAAGGCAAATCGCCCCGCAAAGCCACGATCCGCCTGATGCCCTGCTCGCGGTACATATCCAGAATATCCGCCAGCACCGCCCTGGTCGCGCCTATGCACGACAAATGCGGTGCCGCGTCGCAACCCAGATTCTGCATCAAACGCACCGTGTCGGCCGTTCCCGTGCGGGTCGAACCGCCCGCGCCAAACGTCACACTCACATAAGCCGGATGCAAAGCCAGCAACTGCTTGGCCGAACGCACCAACTTTTCTTGCGCCGCGATATCGCGGGGCGGAAAAAACTCCAGACTGACCGCTTGCTTACCACTCATGAAGCCAACAACCTTGATAAAAGACCCGACACAATACTGTAGACAAGCGCACCCAGCATCGCCCACCAGAAACCATTGACCTGAAAGCCCTTGAGCACCGTGCCCGCAAACCAGAAGACCAGCGCATTAAGCACCAGCAGGAACAAGCCAAGGGTGACTATCGTAATGGGCAGCGTCAACAGAATAAGCACCGGCTTGACCAGCGTATTCAACAAGCCCAGCACCAGCGCGGCGACCAGCGCCGAACCAAAAGACGCCACCGTAATGCCGGGCAGAATATACGCCACGATCAGCAAGGCAACAGCATTCAGAATCCAGACAAGAATAAGTTCCATGGTTGAAGCTCCTTTGATTGACACTGCCTGAATCGCCGGGCCCGGCCGGACCGCGGCGCAATAACGTGAAGAACGAACCGCCTAGTAGCGGTAGTGGTCGGGCTTGTAGGGCCCGGCCACCGGCACATTGATGTAGTCGGCCTGATCCTGGCGCAACTCGGTCAACTGCACGCCCAGCTTCTTCAGATGCAGGCGCGCAACCTTCTCGTCCAGATGCTTGGGCAACACATAGACCTGGCCTTTTTCGTAGGCTTCGCCGCGCGTGTACAGCTCGATCTGCGCAATGGTCTGGTTGGTGAAAGACGCCGACATCACAAAAGACGGATGGCCCGTGGCGCAACCCAGATTGACCAGGCGGCCCTTGGCCAGCAGAATGATGCGCTTGCCATCGGGGAAAATAATATGGTCGACCTGCGGCTTGATCTCTTCCCACTGCAAATCCTCGACCGATGCCACATCGATCTCGTTGTCGAAGTGCCCGATATTGCAGATAATGGCCTGGTCTTTCATGCGATCCATATGATCGCGCGTAATCACGTGGTAATTGCCGGTAGCCGTCACGAAAATGTCGGCCTTGTCGGCGGCCTCGTCCAGAGTAACGACCTTGTAGCCTTCCATGGATGCCTGCAGCGCGCAGATGGGGTCCACTTCGGTAACCCAGACCTGGGCGCGCAGCGCGGCCAGCGCCTGGGCGCAACCCTTGCCCACATCGCCAAAACCGCATACCACGGCGACTTTACCCGCCACCATGACATCGGTGGCGCGCTTGATGCCGTCGACCAGCGACTCGCGGCAACCGTACAGATTGTCGAACTTGGACTTGGTGACCGAATCGTTGACGTTGATGGCCGGAAAGGCCAGCTCGCCCTTTCTGGACATTTGATACAGGCGATGCACCCCGGTGGTGGTTTCTTCGGTCACGCCGCGTACCTGCGCCAGGCGGGTGGAATACCACTTGGCGTCGCGGGCCAATTGCCCCTTGATCGCGGCGAACAGCACACGCTCTTCCTCGCTGCCCGGCTTGTCGAGCACGGAAATATCGTTCTCGGCCTTGGCGCCCAGATGCAGCAGGATGGTGGCATCGCCGCCATCATCCAGGATCATGTTGGCATGCCGACCGTCGGGCCATTCAAAAATCTGGTGGGTGTACTGCCAGTACTCTTCCAGTGTTTCGCCCTTCACGGCGAACACCGGCGTGCCGCTGGCGGCAATGGCGGCGGCGGCGTGATCCTGAGTAGAGAAAATATTGCACGAAGCCCAGCGCACCTCGGCCCCCAGCGCCTTCAGGGTTTCGATCAGCACCGCCGTCTGGATGGTCATGTGCAAGCTGCCGGCAATGCGCGCGCCCTTCAGGGGCTGCGAGGCGGCGTACTCTTCTCGGGTGGCCATCAGGCCGGGCATTTCCGTTTCGGCGATCGCGATTTCACGGCGACCCCAGCCCGCCAGGGCGATATCGGTAATTTTGTAATCGGTAAAAGTAGTGGCGTCTGCGACAGTATTCATGGGTAATCATCCAATAAACCTGTACCAGACTATGCGCCGAATACGACAAGAGCTCATCTTCGCCTGGCAAGGGAACGATGAGCGCCGTTGAAACGAATATGACATCCTGAGCCTAGCGGGTGGTGGCAGCGGCAAGGCCGGCCCCGACGCCGTTGCAGCGCTCCTCAGGAAGCCCTGATTGTAGCGTAATTAATGTGACATCAATGCGTTCGGCGCATCAGGGACGGCGCCTTGATGCGCGCGAGAATTACCTCAGCCTTTGCGCTTGGGGTAGCCCTGGGCGGTGATACGCACCCAGATGTCGCGTTTTTCATCGTCGTCCAGGAATACCCAATTGGCCACCTCCATGGCGGTGCGTCCGCAGCCCCGGCAGATTTCGTCGTACAGCGTGGAGCACACAGCGACGCACGGGGAGTCGGTGGGGCTCAGGCTGTGCGCGTCATCGCGCCGGGCTTCGGACGTTTCCATGATTGATTCCGTTACTAGGCGGCCTGCTTCAGCACCTGCACCTTGTCGGCGGCCTCCCAGCTGAACTCGGGCTCCGCCCGGCCAAAATGCCCGTAGGCAGCGGTTTTACTGTAGATGGGCCGCAGCAGGTCGAGCATATTGATGATGCCTTTGGGGCGCAGGTCGAAGTTTTCGCGCACCAGGCGGGCGATTTGCTCGTCGGGAATCACACCCGTGCCCTCAGTGTACACGGTGATGTTGATGGGTTCGGCCACGCCGATGGCATAGCTGACCTGCACCTGGCACTGGCGCGCCAGGCCCGCCGCCACAATGTTCTTGGCCACATAGCGCGCCGCGTAGGCCGCGGAGCGGTCGACCTTGGAAGGATCCTTGCCCGAAAATGCGCCGCCGCCGTGCGGGCATGCGCCGCCGTATGTATCGACGATGATTTTCCGCCCGGTCAGGCCGCAATCACCCTGCGGGCCGCCTATGACGAACACGCCGGTGGGGTTGATCATGAACTTGGTCTGGGGCGTCAGCAGGCCGTCGGGGAAGCTGGGCTTGATGATGTGTTCGATAACGGCTTCCCTGATATCGCTTTGCGAGATTTCGGGCGCATGCTGGGTGGACAGCACCACGGTGTCGACCTCGACCGGCTTGCCGTTGACATAGCGGAAGGTGACCTGCGATTTGGCATCGGGCCGCAACCACGGCAGGCGGCCGTCTTTGCGCAATTCACTTTGGCGCTGCACCAGGCGGTGCGCGTACCAGATGGGCGCGGGCATGAGGTCGGGGGTTTCGTCGCAGGCATAGCCGAACATCAGGCCCTGGTCGCCGGCGCCCTGGTTCAGGATTTCTTCGCTGCTGCGGTCGACGCCCTGGGCGATATCGGGCGATTGCTTATCGTACGCGACCAATACGGCGCAACCTTTGTAGTCGATGCCGTAATCGGTGTTGTCGTAGCCGATGCGCTTGATGGTGTCGCGCGCGACCTGGATGTAGTCGACATTGGCGGTAGTGCTGATTTCACCGGCCAGCACGACCAGGCCGGTGTTGCACAATGTTTCGGCCGCTACACGCGCGTTGGGATCCTGGGTAAGGATGGCGTCAAGAATGGAGTCGGAGATTTGGTCGGCGACTTTGTCGGGATGACCTTCGGAAACGGATTCGGATGTAAACAGGAAATCGTTATTTGCCACAGCGATGCGTCCTTTAGAACACTGGTTGCCCAGCACGAGGTTGAACGAAACGCGTTGCACCTTGGACGTCTGCTATGCAGTTGATATCAGGGCGCGACGCTTTAGCGGATTTTTTGCGCAGTGCCTGAAACATTGCGCTATCGCCCCGCAAGTTGTCGGTTAACTCAGCGATAAACCTCATTTTAAGCGAAAATACGGCAGCGCTCTAATTTTCACTTCTCACTCAAGGGTTATTGCCCCAGCTATGCTTCTGGCTTTGTTTCGTTTTCTGGCCTGGCTGCCGTTACCGTTTCTACATGGCATCGGCCGTCTTGCCGGGGGCGTCGTCTACATGTGGCCGGGCAGTTACCGCAGAAGGCTGCAGGCCAATGCCCGGCAGGCGGGTTATCCGCAGGCCGCGTTCGCGCGCCGGGCGGCCGAGGAAACCGGCGCGATGATCATGGAAACCCCAAAGGTCTGGCTGCGCACGGGGCAATGCCTGGAAAAAACGCATAGCGACGACAACGCGGTGGTGCATGACGCGCTGGCCGAAGGCCGGGGCATTCTGTACCTGACGCCGCATCTGGGCTGCTTCGAGATCACTGCCCGCTATCTGTTGCAGCATGGGCCGATTACCGTGATGTACCGTCCGCCGCGCCAGGCCTTTCTTGAGCCGGTCATGGAACAGGCGCGCAATACGTCGGGCCTGAAGGCCGTGCCGGCCAATCTGCAGGGGGTGCGCCAGTTCGTGCGCGCGCTCAAGCGCGGCCAGGCAGTCGGCATGCTGCCCGACCAGGTGCCCGGCAGCGGCGAAGGAGTATGGGCGCCTTTTTTCGGCAAGCACGCCTTGACGATGACACTGGCGGGCCGCCTGGCGCTCCAGACTGGCGTGGCGGTTATCCTGACTGCGGGCGAGCGCCTGCCGGGGGGCAAGGGCTGGCGCATCCATTATGTGCGCCTGCCCGAGCCGATGCCCACAGACCCGCAAGCGCTGGCCACCGCCATCAACAGCGCCATGGAACAGCTGATACGGTGCTTTCCACAGCAGTATCTATGGAGCTATAACCGCTACAAAATTCCCAAAGACGCGCCGCCGCGCCCCCCTGACACACTGCAATGACGTTTCGCAAGCTGCCTTTGCTCCGTTCTGTTTTTTCCTACTTTGGCCGTAGTTCCCCGGCCACGCGCCGACGTTGGGCGCGCGTGCTGGGGTGGCTGGCGCCCCGGCTGCTGCGTTCGCGGGCGCATATTGTGCGCACGAATCTGGCCTTGTGTTTTCCGGAGCGTTCGCAGCGGGAGCGCGAGGCCTGGCTGCATGAGCATTTTTATTTGCTGGCGCTGTCGGTGGTGGACCGCGGGCTGTGCTGGTTTGGTTCGAAGGCGGCGATCATGGACGCGACGCCGATCCAGGGCCTGGAGCATCTGGATGCGCTGCTGAAGGCGAATCGGCGGATTATTATGCTGGCGCCGCACTTCATCGGACTGGATGCGGCTGCAACGCGGCTGACGCTGTTCTTGAAGGAATCGGCGACGATGTACACGCCGCAAAGCGATGCGGATGTGGATACGCTGGTGCGCGAGGGGCGGGGCCGTTTCAATACCGTGCACCTGGTGAGTCGCAGCGCGGGGGTGCGGGGGCTGATTCGGCATTTGCGCAATGGAGTGCCGGTGTATTACTTGCCAGACATGGATTTCCGCGAGACGGGTTCAGTGTTTGTGCCGTTTTTCGGGATGCGGGCGGCCACGCTGCTGGCGACGGCCCAGATTGCGAAGACGTGGGATGCGGCGGTGGTCCCGGTGGTGAGCCGGCTGGATGCGGAAACGGGGCGGTATGCGGTAGAGGTGCTGCCGCCGCTGGTTGATTTTCCAGGCGAGCAGTCGGCGGAAGAAGCCACCGCGCGGTTGAATAGGTTGATCGAGGATTGGGTTCGAGTGGATCCGCCCCAGTATTATTGGGTGCATAGGCGGTTCAAGACGCGGCCCGAGGGCGAGGCGCGAATTTACTGAGCCGCGCCGGTCCGGTAATAGCCCAAAAACCACGGACAAATGGCCGGTAATCCGCGATAATGGCCATCATGACCTGGAACTTCGTAAAAATGCATGGCGCCGGCAACGATTTTGTTGTGCTCGACGGCGTGCGGCAAGCTATCGACATTACGCCTGAACGGGCACGGGCCCTGGCCGACCGGCACTTCGGCATCGGCGCCGACCAGGTTCTGCTGGTCGAAACGCCCCTGCACCCCGAAGCCGACTTCCGTTACCGAATTTTCAATGCCGACGGCAGCGAGGTCGAGCACTGCGGCAATGGCGCGCGCTGCTTTGTGCGGTTTGTGCACGAGCAGGGACTGTCGCGCCGCAATCCGCTGCGCGCTGAAATCAAGACCGGCGTCATTGTGCTGGACAATACCGAAGCGGACGGCGTGTCGGTCGAAATGGGCCAGACCCGGTTCGAGCCCGAGGCGCTTGCTTTCGATGCGCAAGGGCTGTCATCCACGCCTTGCGCCGACGATACGCTATGGACTTTGCCGCTGCCGGGTCACGACGATGTCCAGCTTTCGCTGGTTGCCATCTCCAACCCCCATGCCGTCCAGGTCGTTGACAATGTACAGGCCGCCCCGGTAGGCATGATCGGGCCGCTGATCGAATCCCACCCCCGTTTTGCGCAACGGGTCAATGCGGGCTTCATGCAGATCATGGACCGCAACACCATCAAGCTGCGCGTATACGAACGCGGGGCGGGCGAGACGCTGGCCTGCGGCACGGGCGCCTGCGCGGCGGTTGTGGCGGGTATCCGGCGCGGCCTGCTCGATAGCCCGGTGCGGGTACACACGCGGGGCGGGCCCCTGACCGTAACGTGGGCCGACAACAGCCTGCGCATGAGCGGGCCGGCGGTTACGGTGTTTGCCGGCCAGGTCGACATCGACGCGCTTACTGAACAGTTCACCACCAAGGATTTTTTACAGCCATGACCGCAGATAGTCTTTCCGCCGAGCACGTTGCGCAATTCCTGCAGGACCATCCTTCTTTTTTCCAGGATCACGCCGATCTGTTCGCCAATCTGCGCGTGCCGCATCCCAACGAGGCACGGGCGATTTCGCTGGGCGAACGCCAGATCATGACGCTGCGCGCCCGGACCAAAGACCTGGAATGGAAGTTGTCGGGGCTGGTGCACAATGCCAGTGGCAATGAACGCATCACCAAGACCCTGACAGACTGGTGCTGTCGCATGCTGGCCGAAGAAGACGCCGTCCGGATTCCCGGCCATATCGTGCGCAGCCTGGGCGATTTGTTCGATCTGCCCACCATTGCGCTGCGCCTGTGGGATTTATCCCGGCTGCGGGACAGTGAGTTCAATGAAGATGTGACGGACAGCATCCGTGCCTATGCGCGCGAGCTGACTACGCCTTATTGCGGCCCGTTCAAGAATCAAGAAGCGGCTGGCTGGCTGGGCATGCCCCCCGCTTCGCTGGCCATTATTGCGCTGCGGCCCCAGGGCGGCGGCGAGCCCATTGGCCTGCTGGTTCTGGGCTCGGACGACGCCGAGCGCTTTACGCCGGACATGGGCACGGCTTTCCTGGACACCATCAATCAGCTGGCCAGCGCCAGCCTGCTGCGCCTGCAAGATCCCGACAAGCCGGACGACTACGCGTAGGCAGGCCATGCACGCCCTGCCCGCCCCCATGGAGCAATGGCTTGCGCACCTGCAAGGCAATCGCCGCTATTCAGCGCACACCTTGTCCGGATACCGGCAAGACCTGCGCCATTTGCTGCAATGCCTCCCCGAGCCCGGGCTGGAGCCCCGCGCCGAAAGCCGCATGCGTCCGGCTGAGACGGAGGGATTCGAACCCTCGATACGACTGGAGCACTGCACGGAAAGCCACATACGCCAGGCCATTGCCCGGCTGCACGCGCGGGGGCTGAAGCCGCGCAGCCTGGCGCGCGCCCTGGCAGCCTGGCGCGGTTTTTTCCAGTGGTGGGCGCCGCAGGCCGGCATGGAATCGAACCCGGCGGCAAGCGTACGCGCACCCAAAGCGCCGCGCAGCCTGCCCAAGGCCTTGTCGGTCGAACAGGCGCAGGTTTTGCTGGATCGCCCCGGCCTGCCCGAGCCCAGCACAGCGATCGATTGCCGTGACCAGGCGATGTTCGAAGTGCTGTATTCCAGTGGCTTGCGCCTGGCCGAACTGGTCAGCCTGGACTGGCGCTATATCCGCACGGGCGCATACGAGTCGAAAAGCTGGATACAGCCAGGCGAACAGGAAGCCATCGTGCAGGGCAAGGGCGGCAAGACACGCAATGTGCCGCTGGGCGGCAAGGCCATCGCGGCCATCACGCGCTGGCTGCAGCAGCGCGATCAACTGCTGGCCGGCTCGACCGACCCGGATGCCGCCGCGGCATTGTTTCTGGGTGCGCGCGGCAAGCGCATCTCGCCGCGCGTGGTGCAGTTGCAACTGAACAAGCTGGCCACGCTGGTGGGGCTGCCGGTACACGTGCATCCGCACAGCCTGCGCCACAGCTTTGCCAGCCATATGCTGCAGTCGGCGCAAGATTTACGCGCCGTGCAAGAATTGCTGGGCCACGCCAATATTTCCACCACGCAAATCTATACACGCCTGGATTTCCAGCATCTGGCTCAGGCTTACGATCAGGCCCATCCCCGAGCGACCCGCAAGCGCCAACCCTAATCGTCACTCGATAAATTCGAATGCATGGGCGGAATCAGTCTTTGATCAGGCTGTCCTTCAGTACATAGATAAGCTGGCCGGCATTCCAGGTGAACATGCCCAGATAGTTCGACGCCGGCTGATCGGCGTTGGCCAGCGTATCGGAATACAGGGTGCCGCCCACCTTGGCGCCCGTTTCACGCGCAATCTGGCTCGCCAGCTTCGGGTTGGCGGTATTTTCGACAAACACGCCCGTTACGCCTTCCTTCTTGACCGTGTCGATAATGGCGGCCATTTCCTTGGCCGACGGCTCGGCCTCGTTGGCCAGGCCCGTCAACGCGATAAACTGAATGTCGTAAGCCTGCGAGAAATAACCAAAGGCGTCGTGCGAACTGACGACTTTGCGTTTGCCGGGAGGGATATCGTCCAGGGCCAGCCTGATTTCCGTATCGAGCTTCTTCATTTGCTCGACGAACAGTTTTGCCCGATTCTTATAGTAGGCCCGGTGTGCGGGCGTCGCCTTGGACAGCGCTTCCACAATATTTTTGGCGTAGATCGCACCGTTATCCAGGCTTTGCCAGGCATGTGGATCCACATCGCCCGCGTCCAGGTGACGTACCCGCACGCCCTCCGATGCCAGTACCTGCGTTCCCTTGAATCCGGCGGACGTGATCAGCCGCGGCAGCCAGGCTTCGAAGTCAAGGCCGTTCAGCACCAAAATCTGGGCATCGGCCAGGGCCTTGACGTCTTCAGGAGCAGGCTCAAAATTATGAGCGTCCGCGCCAGGGCCGACGAGAGTGGTCAGCGCCACGTGCCCGCCGCCAATTTCCTTGACCATATCGCCCAGGACCGAGAAGGTGGCCACCACTTTCAGCGGCGGGTCGGCCGCGGCGGCGCTGCCCGGCAGGGCAACGAAGGCGCAAAGACTGAGCACGGCGCCCAGTGCGACACCCAACGCAATCCGGCGGCGCCGGTCGAAGACCACAACATGAGCAGTGCAGAACATCAGGGGTTCTCCGAAATCCTCGACAGGCGTTGATGGCGTGCCCGAGCCTGACGCGCGGCCTGCATCAACCCTCCCTGGGGGCCAAACACAATGGACAGGAAATAAATGCACCCTGCCGCAATAATGATCGCAGGGGAAGCCGGTACATTGGCGTAATACGAAAACAGGAGTCCCACATAGGATACAAAGGCCCCAATACCGGCCGCCAATATCATTTGCCGGCCGGCCGAGGCGGCCCAGAACCGGGCCGCCGTGGCCGGCAGCATCATGATCCCCACTACCATGAGGGTGCCCAGTACCTGAAAGCCGGCCACCAGAGTCAGCACCAGCAGCAGCAGGAACAGCATGTGGATGACCGAGCCGGCGGCACCCTGGCTGCGCAGGAACAAGGGGTCCATGCATTCGAGCACCAGCGGCCTGTAGATCAGGGCCAGGGACAGCAGCGTAATGCTGGACGCGGCCGTCACCAGCAGCAAAGCGCCGTCATCCAGGCCCAGTACGGTACCGAACAACACATGAATCAAATCCATGTTGGAGCCGCGCAGGGACACCAGCAGTACCCCCAAACCCAGCGACACCAGATAGAAGGCGGCAAAACTGGCGTCCTCGCGCTGGGGCGTCAGCCGCGCAACGGCCCCGGCCAGCATGGCCACCACCAGGCCGGTAATCATGCCGCCTATCGTCATGGCGCTCAGGGACAGCCCCGCCGTCAGGAAACCCACGGCCACGCCGGGCAAGATTGCATGCGCCATGGCGTCGCCCATCAGGCTCATGCGGCGCAGCACCAGGAATACGCCCAGCGGACCGGCGGCAAACGCCAGCGCCAGCGAACCCGCCAGGGCGCGGCGCATGAAGCCATATTCAATGAAAGGCCCAAGCAGCAGGTCGGCAAGCCATGTCACAGGTAGTCTCCCGCGCATAGATGGCGCGCCAGATGCAGGTTTTCGGGGGTCAGCACCTCATGGGTGGCTCCCCAGGCGACCGCCTGCCCACCCATCAACAAGGCTTGCGGAAAGCAGGCCCGCACCAAATCCAGGTCGTGCAGCACCACGATGACGGTACGCCCTTCCTGGTGCCACTTCTGCAGCAGCAGCATCAAGTCTTCGGTAGTGTGGCGATCTACCGCCGAAAAAGGCTCATCAAGCAACAATGTGCCTGCATCATGCAGCAACAATCGCGCAAACAGCGCCCGCTGCAATTGCCCGCCCGACAGCGTGCCGATAATGCGCGGCCCGAAGTCGGCCAGGCCCACGGCTTCGAGCGCGGACTGGACGCGGTCGTGCTCGGGGGCCGAAAATCGCTTCCAGGGCCCGACCCGCCGCCAGGCGCCCATGGCGACCAAGTCGTAGGTCGTGATGGGAAAACTGCGGTCGAGTTCGCCTTGCTGCGGCAGACAGGCCATATGCGTACGCGCGTCGCCCGCCAGGCGGATGTGCCCGCGCATGGGGCTGACCAGCCCCATGATGCCTTTGATCAGTGTTGATTTCCCCGCCCCATTGGGACCCACGATGGCCGTGAGCGACCCCCGGGCGAAGGCGCCGGACACATCGCGCACCGCCACGCGATCGCGCCAGCCCAGCGACACTTGATCCAGCTCGATGACGGCACTGCTCATGACATGGCCCCTACCACCAGCCCATGGCCCAACTGGTCAGCGCCCACATGAACAACACGGCCAGCGACACCTTGGCCACACGCTGCAAACAGGAGGCAAGCAGTGCCGAGCCACGGTATCGGCGCGCGCCACTGGCGAGGGAAGACGAAGAACGGTGCATGACAGCGTAGGGGGACAGTAGAATGGAGCCCTGATCATGCCATTATAGCAGCAGCTATGTTATAACATAACCAGAGTGGCGGCATGAGCCCGGTTATGCCATCCTAGCGGTTGGACCATTCTTATTCTTTCCACGAGAGCCAACGTCATGTCTGCCAAACATTCGACACAGCCATCCGCCCTGGCGGCCAAGCTGCATACTGCCGAATCGCTATGCGCGCAGCGCGGCAAAAGGCTGACCCCCATACGGCGCAAAGTGCTGGAAATCCTGCTGGCCCAGCACCGCAGCGTCAAGGCCTACGAATTGCTGGACCTCATCCGCGCGGTCCAGCCTGGCGCAGCGCCTCCCACGGTGTATCGCGCCCTGGACTTCCTGGTCGACGAAGGGCTGGTGCACCGGCTCGACGCCATCAACGCCTGGACTGCCTGTCTGGACGCCGCGGGCGAGCCCCACGATCTGCTCATCGTCTGCACCCAGTGCGGCGCCGTCGCGGAACTCAGCGATCCCGCCCTTAGCCGCCAATTGGCCGACAAGGTCGCCGATGCCGGTTTTGCGCTGTCCGACCATGAAACCGAGCTGCGCGCCCTGTGCGGCAATTGCAGAACCCATACGCATTAAAAGCGGATGTTTGCTCTAAAGCGTATGCTGTGATGTAATCGCACGTTAAGTTTTTTTGCGCGGTACGAATAATTGCCCTCTTGGCCGCCAGCCCCCGGTGGCATTATTTAGGCCGTGCTCGCGAGGCACACGATGAAAGCCGCTGTTCAGGCAAACAAAATGGTTCCGGTAACCATACTTACCGGTTTTCTGGGTGCGGGTAAAACCACCCTGCTGAAACGCATTCTTACCGAGTATCACGGGCGGCGTATTGCCGTCATCGAAAACGAGTTCGGGCCCGAAAGCATCGACAACGACCTGCTCGTGCAAGACAGCGAAGAAGAAATCATCGAGCTGAGCAACGGCTGCGTCTGCTGCACTGTGCGCGGCGACCTCATGCGCACGCTGAACGAACTGCGCATCAAGCGCCAGGCGGGGCAACTGAACTTCGAGCGCATCATCATCGAAACCACCGGCATGGCCAACCCCGGCCCGGTCTGCCAAACCTTCTTCATGGACGACGAAATCGCCGACTACTACCGGCTCGACGCCGTGATTACCGTGGTCGACGCCAAGCACGGCATGGAAACACTGGACAAGCAGGAAGAAGCCCAGAAACAGGTCGGTTTTGCCGATCGCCTGCTTGTTTCCAAGAAAGACCTGGTCAACGATATCGACTACCAGTCGCTGCGCGCCCGCCTGGTGCGCATCAACCCGCGCGCCTCGATCACGCCCGTGAATTTCGGTGAAACCGACCTGGCCGCGCTGCTGGACATCAGTGGCTTCAACCTGAACACCATCCTGGACATCGATCCCGACTTCCTGGCCGACGAGCACCCCGACGCCGCGCACGACCACGGCGGCCACGACCACGACCATGATCACGGCCACAACCATGATCACGATCATGACCACGAAGGCGAGTGCGGCGCCCATTGCGGCCACCACCACGATCACCATCACGCGCACCACGATGACGAAATCGGCGCCTTTGTATTTCGCTCCAACAAAGCCTTTGATCCGGAGCGGCTCGAAGAATTCCTGGGCGGCATCGTCCAGGTCTACGGCCCCGACCTGCTGCGCTACAAAGGCATCCTGTATTTAAAAGGTATCAACCGCCGCATGCTCTTTCAGGGCGTGCACATGATGATGGGCGCTGAACCTGGCAAGCCCTGGCTGGCCAACGAAAAGCCCAATACCAAAATGGTATTCATCGGACGTAAACTCCCTCAGGAAATTTTCACCAAGGGATTGGAACACTGCTTAGTCTGATCACAAGCCGTGCCGCGCAGCATCCCTGGCACGGCTTGGGCCCCGGACAGCAACATTACAAAGAGGAAACATCATGGCAAGCAAATCAGCCACCACAAAAAGCACAGGTCGTTTGCTGACGGAAAAAGAACTGTTGGCAATGCCCGAGTCCGACTACATGAACGCGGATCAACTGGCCTTTTTCAGGAACCGCCTGAAAGAGCTCGAACAGGAAATCCTCAACAACGCCGACGCCACCACGGAAAACCTGCGCGAGACACAATTCGTGCCCGACCCGGCCGACCGCGCCACCATCGAGGAAGAGCACGCGCTCGAGTTGCGCACGCGCGACCGCGAGCGCAAGCTGCTTAAAAAGGTACAGCAGTCCATTACGCTGATCGACTCGGGCGAATACGGCTGGTGCGAAGAAACCGGCGAACCCATCGGCATCCCGCGTCTGCTGGCGCGCCCCACGGCCACCTTGTCGCTCGAAGCGCAAGAGCGCCGCGAAATGCGCCAGAAGCTGTACGGGGACTAAGCACCCGGGGCGCCCTGCATACCTGGCTGTATGCGGGGCCTGACGGCTGGCTGTGATCGCTCGATGATCACGCAACTGGACAAGATTCAGGAGGTCTCTGCATGACTGACATCGCTTCCTATATGGACCTCATCCAGTACAAGGGGCCGCGCCAACCGACACAAGACGTACTGCGCACGCTGCACGTCAATCACACCCATGCCATTCCCTTCGAAAGCCTCTCGCCCTTTACCGGCATGACAGTAGACCTGGGCATCGATGCGCTGCTGGACAAGTTCACACAGCAAAGACGGGGCGGCTACTGTTATGAGCACAATTCGCTCTTCCAGCACATATTGCGGGATATAGGCTTCACTGTAGAAGGGCTTGCCGCCCGCGTCCGCATGAACGCGCCAGATGACGTCGTGACCCCGCGCAGCCATATGCTTTTGCTCGTTGAGGCGGAGGGCGAAAAATTCATTGCCGATACGGGATTTGGCCGCCTGACCCTGACCGCGCCGATTCGGTTTGTACCGGATAGCATCCAGGACACCCCGCACGGGCCGTACCGCCTGCAGCGCCAAGGCGACGCATTCTGCCTGCAAACCCAAGCCAAATCCGCATGGCAGGATCTATACATCTTCGATTTAACGCCGCACTACCCTCCAGACTACGAGGTTTTCAACTGGTATACGTCGTCGCATCCAAGTTCGTCCTTCGTCAACGAACTCATCGCGGCCCTCCCGGCGCAGACGGGCCGCCACGTGCTGCATAACCGGCAGTATTCGTTCTACTACCTGGACGGCAGGGTCGAAAGAAGGCAGCTGGGCTCGGTCGGCGAGATCAAGGATGTGCTCGAGAAACAATTTCGCATCGCCACATCAAACGTGCCAAAACTGGATGCCAGACTCTCGGCGATGTTGCAGGCATAGCTGGGTGCGACCCGGTACAAACCCTCATTTACCCTCTCATTAGAAGCGGCAAGACTAGACTGATTTACCTTCAGGCGCGCCCGGATTGGCACGCCTGCAGATCGTGTATCCAAAAGGGGAATCAAGATGACGCTTAACAAAATGATTTCGGGCCTGGTGTTCCTGACAGCCGCCACGACGGCGGCGGCGCAGGGGAAGCCGGTCGTCCAGTTCATTGCAACAGGGGGCACCATCGCCATGAAGATCGACCCGGCCAAGGGGGCGCCTGTGCCGGCCATTTCCGGGGAAGATCTGCTCGCCACCGTGCCCGACGTGGGCAAGTATGCCGATATCCGTGTCAACAGTCTTTCCAACGTACCGTCGGATTACATGGATCCTCCGCGCTGGGTGGAGCTGACCAAGGCGGTACAACAGGCCCTGGACCAAACAGAGGTCGCGGGCGTGATCGTCTCGCACGGCACCGACACCCTAGAGGAGACGGCGTTCTGGCTGGACCTGACCATCCAGTCCGACAAGCCTGTCACCCTGATCGGGGCCCAGCGCAATGCATCGTCGCCAGACTTTGACGGTCCACGCAACCTGCTTAATGCCGTTCGTATTTCCGTGGACGAACAATCCAGGAACAAGGGCGTATTGCTTGCGATGAATAATCAAATCAACGCCGCCCGCTATGTCAGGAAAACGCACACCGCGAATGTGGAAACCTTCAACTCCGGCGATTTTGGTTTCATCGGCGAGGTCTACCCGGATCGCGTGCTGTATGCCTATGCACCCGTGCGCAGGCAGCACCTGGCGCTACAGGGCGATGACATGCCGGCGGTCGAGATTGTCGCGATGTATGGCGGCGCGGATGGCGCCGCGCTGCGCAACGCGGTGGATCGGGGTGCAAAGGGTATCGTCGTGCAGGCGCTCGGGATGGGCAATATGAATCAGCCCATGTTTGAAGCGGTAAAGTATGCGATCTCGAAGGATATACCCGTCGTCATCTCGACGCGCGTCTACAACGGGCGCGTATTGCCCAACTATGGGTTCGAAGGCGGCGGCAAGACGCTTGCCGACGCAGGCGCGGTCATGGCCGATGACCTTAGCCCGCCCAAGGCACGCATCCTGCTGATGCTGGCACTCCAGGGCGGTGTGCAGGGCCAGTCCGATTTGCAAGCGCTCTTCGACAAGTAATCCCCTTTCTGGATCAAGCGTGAAGGCGAAGCGCAGACCTTACTGGCATAAGGCAAGCAAAGCCGACAATGTGCACGCTTGATCTGGAAACGGAATAAATAGCACGCTGTTCAGGCGGCCTTGCGGGTAGCCGCGGCTTCCCGCTGGCGCTTGGCCTCTTCCAGAAGATAAACCTGGTAATCATCCAGATCGCCGTCGAAGTCCTTCATGCCACCGCGCGATATCAGCCAGAACTCATCGCATACCGAACGCAGCAAGGCTCGATCATGGCTCACGAGCATGACTGAGCCTTCAAACTCGTTCAAGGCAACGCTCAGCGCCTCGCGGGTGGCCAGATCCAAATGGTTGGTGGGCTCATCCAGCAGCAGCAAATTGGGACGTTGCCAGACAATCATGCACAGCACCAGACGGGCTTTTTCACCCCCGCTCATGCTGCCCACGCTTTGCTTGACCATATCGCCGCTGAAATTGAAGGTACCCAGAAAGTTGCGCAAGCCCTGTTCGCGGCAGTCCATGGCACTCGGGCGCACACCGGCAGGCGTATCGCGTGCCAGCCGTATCATATGGTCAAGCGGATTATCGGAGGGCCGCAGAACGTCGAGCTCCTGCTGCGAGAAGTAGCCGATATTCAGGCCCTTGCCGGTGATGATCTCCCCGCCCGTGGCTTGCAGTGCACCGGCTATGGTTTTGACCAAGGTGGATTTCCCCTGGCCGTTGGCGCCCAGAATACCAATGCGTTGGCCGGCCAGCACCGAACGATTGATTTTCTGCACGATTACCGTCGGTGGCGTGCCAGCCGGCGCACCGTCGGCAGGGGGATAGCCGAAGCTGGCATCGGACATCGACAGCATCGGATTGGGCAGGCTGAGCGGCTCTTTGAACTGGAATTGGAAATCGGCGTCGGCCAGCATGGGCGCCACCTTTTCCATGCGCTCCAGGGCCTTGACGCGGCTTTGCGCCTGCTTGGCCTTGCTGGCTTTCGCCTTGAAACGGTCTATGAATTTTTGCAGATGCTCGATTTTTTCCTGCTGCTTGGCGTGCGCCGCCTGTTGCAACAGCATCTGCTCGGCGCGCATATCTTCGAACTTGCTGTAATTGCCTCCGTAGCGCACCAGCTTGCTCTGATCGATATGCAAGGTGACATTGGTGACGGCATCCAGGAATTCGCGATCATGGCTGATGACCACCATGGTCCCGGCATAGTGCTTCAGCCAGGCCTCCAGCCATACCAGCGCATCCAGATCCAGGTGATTGGTGGGCTCGTCCAGCAGAAGCAAATCGGACGGGCACATCAACGCGCGCGCCAATTGAAGGCGCATGCGCCAACCGCCCGAGAAGCTGTTCACCGGCCTGTCCAGCTCCGCCACGCTGAAACCCAGGCCCAGGATCAGCGCCTGCGCGCGAGCCGGTGCATCGTGCGCACCCGCGTCATGCAGCGCCATATAAGCATGGGCCATGCGCATCCCGTCGTCACTGCTTTCCGAGGCGGCCACTTCAGCTTGCGCGGCCATCAGCACCGTGTCGCCCCCGATCACGAAATCGGTGGCGCTTTGCTCGGTTTCGGGCATGTCCTGGGCAACTTGCGACATGCGCCATTGCGCGGGGACGGAAAGCTCGCCGCCATCCTCGTGCAGGCTGCCGTTGAGCACGGCGAACAACGATGATTTGCCGGCGCCATTGCGCCCGACCAGGCCTACTTTTTCACCGGGATTAAGCGTAACGGATGTTTTGTCCAGCAATACCTTGCTGCCGCGACGCAGGGTCACGTTCTTGAAAATGATCATGGGGGGGTAGAGGAAACTGCGCGGATGAGGCGTCTAGTGTAGCATCAGCGCCTCAGCGGCCCGGCCCCAAGCCGGCTGGACGCCGGTCCAGCAAGGGATGCAGACGGCGCGCCAACGCCAGCAGCCGGGCATCCTGCCCAGGACCGCCTACGCACTGCACCCCCAAAGGCAAACCACCGGCCGACATCGCGCACGGCAGCTGGATGCACGGCCAGCCCAGCAGCGACCAGATGCGGTTGAACGCGGACGAGCCGGTGCTTTCCAGCCCCATGGGCGCCTCGCCCGGCGCGCCGGGCGTAAGAATCAGATCGTAGCTGGCGTAGCGGTCGCGCCATTTCTGCTGCAGTTCCGTCCTGCTGCGGCTCAAAGCCATGTACTCGCGCGGCGTCAATTGCAGGCCCTCGTCGATGATCTTGCGCGTCGGCGCGCGCAACGCGCCGGGTTCGGCCCGCAAGAACGGCAGCAATCCGCGCGATAGTTCATAACGCATGATGCCGGCATGCGCCTGGCCCAGCGCAGCGACCTCGTCGTCATGATCAAACCATTGCACATGCCCGCCTTCGCGCGCCACCGCTTCGGCCGCCTGCCGCAAGGTATCGCGGGCACATGCCTGTAGCGGCCCGGCGCTTTCGCAAGGCAGCACGGCCACACGCAGGCGATCGAGGGACGGCACCGCCTGCAACGGCTCTGTATCCATGAACACGGCCGCCACTTGCTGCGCCAGCGCAACATCACGGGCAAACCAGCCTATGGTGTCGAGCGTATCGCATAACACCAGCATACCGCCCCGGTGCACCAGGCCAAAACTCGGCTTGAAGCCGACCACGCCAGAGAAGGCCGATGGCCTGATGATGGACCCACCCGTCTGCGTGCCCAGGGCCATGGGCACCATGCCGGCCGCCACCGCGGCGGCGGATCCGCTGGACGAGCCTCCCGGCGTATGTTCCCGATTATGGGGATTGCGGGTGGGACCGGCGGCCGCATAAGCAAACTCCGCCGTAACCGTCTTGCCTATGGGCAGCGCGCCGGCGCTGCGCAGTTGGACAACACAGCTGGCGTCCCGGCTGGCCGGCGGCCTGGGCCCCAGGCTTGCGCCGAAGCGGGTCGGCATGCCCTGCACATCGATGACATCCTTTACGCCGAACAGCAGGCCATCCAATGGCCCCGCCGGCGTCGGCGAGCGGGACGGCGCGCAGTCGGTCGACAGGTGCGACCAGGCCTTGATATCTGAATCGAGATGGGCGATATCCGCCAGAGCTGACTTCAAGGCCTTCATGATGCACCTACTTGCTGCTTTATTGGACGCTGATATTCTGCGCCTTGATCAGGCTTGCCCAGCGTTCGGACTCATCGTTGATGAACGACCGGAATTCCTCGGGGCTGCCGCCAGCCACTTCGGCCCCCTGGCTTTCGACCACATCGCGGTACTCCTGTGCATTCAAGGCTTCGTTCACGGCCTCATTCAACTTCTGAACGATGTCTTGGGAAACCCCGGCCGGGGCGATCACGCCAAACCAATTCGACGCAACCAGGTCGATGCCCAGCTCCTTGAACGTAGGCAAGTCGGGAAGCGCCTTCAGCCGCTGGTCGGAGGCCACCGCCAAGGCGCGGATGCGCGGCTCGCCGGCGCCAAGATGCGGGATGAACAGACTGGCCAGTTCCAGATACATATCGACATTGCCGCCTATCAAATCATTCACGGCCGGCGCGCCGCCCCGATAGGGAACGTGCGTTGCCTCGAATCCGGCATTGTTTTTGAACAACTCGCTGACCAGATGCGAAGCGCCCCCAGCGCCGGTCGACGCGTAGTTCAGCTGATCGGGATGCGCCTTTGCATAATTGACCAGGTCCGGCGCCGTTTTATAGGGAACTTTGGCATTGACGGCCAACACCATCGCACCGCGCTCGATCAGGGCGATGGGTTGAATATCGGTTTTCGGGTCGAAGGCCAGCGTATCTCCGTACAAAGACTTGTTGACCGCCATGGGCGCGAAATTGCCCAACCCTATCGTGTATCCGTCGGGCTTGGCCCGGGCAACCATATTGGTACCGATATTGCCGCTTGCGCCCGGCTTGTTTTCGACGACGACGGTGGTGCCGAGTATTTCCCCCATGCGCTGGGCCAACTGACGCGAGCGCGTGTCGGAGCTGCCGCCCGCGGCGTAGGGAACGATAAATGTGACGGGTTGCGACGGATAGCCGGCTGCCTGAGCCTGGACAACCGCCGGTTGCAGCACAAAGCTTCCGGCGGCAATCGCCAGCGCTGCCATATAACTACGCGGAATTCGTATCATGGAACCCTCCTGGATATGGGATCTGCACGCCGTTGTATGACGCAAGAAACCTTTTATGAATAGTCTTCCGGCATCATAGGCAAGCCATTATTATGTTGTCTAATATTCTTTTTATTTCCTATTAAGTCATATTTCGACCTAATATTCATGCTGCCACCAGCCCGCGGCCGCAGACCCGGAGATTTTTGCCCAACATGATAGATACACGCCTGCTGAAATGTTTCGCCGTTGTCGCCGAAGAGCTCCATTTCGGCCGGGCCGCCCAGCGTCTGTTCATGACCCAGCCCCCGCTCAGCCAAAGCATCCGCAAGCTTGAGGAAACACTCAGCGTAAGCCTGCTGATACGTTCGACCCGTTCCGTTCGCCTGACACCCGCGGGCCAGGAACTGCAACGGCGCATTGTGCGGCTGGATACAGAATTCGACGACATCGCCCATGCGCTCAAGCAGATAGACAAGGGCGCCAAAGGCCGGCTGAGCCTAGGCCTGACCCCCAGCGCCTCTTACTCCAACCTTTCACAAGTCCTCTACGACTTCAGGCGGCAGTATCCGGAGGTCGCCCTCGACCTGAAAGAAATGAATTCAAGCGAAATGCCGGAAGCCTTGCGCCAGCATCGGCTCGATATCGCCCTGGTGCGCCCCACATTCGCGGACCCCGACCTGGATCCGGTGCCCATCTATGCCGAGCCTATGGTGTTCACAGTCAGAAAAGATCATCCGCTAGTCCTCAAAGACGCCCGCTCCATCGGACTTGTGCAGGCGTTTCAACACGAACTGATCGGCTACACACGCCAGACATCCCGCTACTTCAGCCAGGTTCTGCAGATGCTGGCCACCCACGCCCGGGTGGAGCCGCGCATCGTTCAGGAAAGCATGACGCCCACCATACTGGCGCTGGTCGAGGCCGGAATCGGCGCCGCTATCGTTCCATCTTCGTTGTCGCGCCTGCGTGCCGATACGCTGGCATACTTGCCTCTGCGCGGAACAGGGGCGATCCGCGCCCAACTTCTGGCGGCCCGCCTGCCCGATCACAACAACCCCGCCGTCGATAATTTTTTACGGGTAGTGAGGAACAATAAACTTAAATAGTTGAACAGGCGGGCCGGATTGATCTTTCGTATCGGATTGAATACTGTTAAAACCAGAGTTCACGAGGACAGGGAGACTGGAACCAAGGTGAGGTTTATCGATTTAAGTTCATGGCAGGGCGTGCTGACCACGCTTCTGGGTCTGGCACTGTTCGCCCTGATGGGCGTGGGCATTCGTGTGCTCCTCATGCAAACCATTCAGCAGCGGCGTGAACGCATGAACCGCCAGATCAATGAACGGCTGCGCACCCTGATCGCCGCATACCGGACCCTGGGCGGCTCTTTTACCGGGCGGCTTACGGTGGACCCCAGGCATCTTCGCGACCTGCGCGCGACGGAGCAGGCCGAAGCGGACGACATGGCCGATCAGCCCGCAAGCCAAAGCTCCGAGCGATCGCGCCGCATGCGCGATGCGGTCGAAGCCGCGCTGGCCGACATCATCCTCCTGGGCACCGTCGAGCAGGTCCGCCTGGCCAGCGAGGCCGCCAACGACATGGTCACGGGCCGGCCCATCCAGACCGCAGGCCTGGTGATTTCCCTGCGCAATTTCATACGCACCGCCCTCGACCTGGGCTCCATACCGGACGACATCCCCATCCCATTCCAGGGGCCAACCCGGGTGCAGGGCAGCGGCGGCCGTGCCAGGGGCAGCACCGAAAGAGCGGGTGCGGGCGGTTCCGGACGCGGTGGCGGCGGCGGAGCTGGCGGTGGCGGCGCCGGAATGGGCATGGGCCTTGGAATGGGCATGGGCCTTGGAATGGGGATGGGCCGAGGCGGTGGCGACAACACCGGCTAGCAGGAAGCACTGTCTTATCTAAGAATAGCTAAGCAGAAATCCACCGCTTGGTTTCCCTGTCGAAGCAGGCTCCCATTGCGCCATGGGCACTGCCAAGCAGATGCTTTTTAGCGACCTTGCGTGAGGGAGTGCGTGGAAAGTCATCGACAAACTCCAGATAGCGCGGAATCTTGAACGGCGCGAGCGACACGGCACAATGATCCAAGACGCGGCCGACGAGGGTATCATCGATCGTAGTTCCATCCGGCACGATCAGGTATGCTTTGACTTCTTCGCGCCGAAGCTCGTCGGGCGCCGCAACGACCGCAGCTTCTTCAACCAGGTCCTGCTCTTTCAGCACAGCTTCGACCTCGTTGGCGGCAACATTCTCGCCAGCGCGTTTGATCATATCCTTGATTCGCCCGACGAGATAATAGTAGCCATCTTGATCACATGTAAAAAGGTCTCCGGTGCGAAACCATTGATGCGCGTATGTGCTTTCATTCGACTCGGGCCGCTTATAGTAGCCCCATGATAGGCCACGCCCTTTAACCCATAGCTCGCCCACCTCGCCATTGGCGACCAGGCCTCCGTTCACATCGAAAATCCCGACTTTTTTGCCGGGAACCGGGATCCCGCAGGTGCGTTGCACAGTCTTCTCGCTATCGAAGGTAGGCATCAGCAGCACAGTTCCCGTTTCCGTCATGCCGTAACCTTCACGGCAAGGTACATCGAAGCGCTCTTGGAACAGTGCCCTGTTTGATTCAATCCATCCATATATCGTGACGTATTTTAAGGGGGTGGCAACCTTACGCGGCTGCTCTGGCAAACGTTTAAGCAAGGGCTCGGGAAACACACAGTAATGTATGTCGTACCGCTGTATCCATTCGATAAAGCGTGTCAGACTCATTTGCGAGGCAATGTGCGCGGTGGCGCCGAGCTGCAGCGTCATCAAGAATTGCCACTGTGGATCCATATAGAAAAAAGGCGCCCAGATCAGAACGTTTTCAATGGCTCCCCTGGCCGGACTCCGCAGAACGGCTGCATTCAGACTCTGCATGAGCCAATACTCATGAGACAGCATGCAGCCCTTGGGGAAACCGGTCGTGCCCGACGTGTATTGAATGTTTGCCAGATCCGAGCTCGAGGCCCCCGCTTCTTCGTGGAACGGCTCCGACGTATCCGCCAGGATCCGCCAGCTCGAGAGGGGGCGTTTGTCATCTATGCGTATGACGCGATCGACGGAAACCAGCTTGAGGGATTCCGCGCTCCGCCTATACTTCTCATAGCCAGCGTTATTGGTGATCAGATACTGTGCATCTGAATCCGCTATGGTGTAACGGAACTCATGATCCGTATATGAGGTGTTGATGGGAACCATCACGGCTCCCAGCTTTGCCACGGCCAACCATGAGACGGGAAACTCGAGCCCGTTCGGCAGGTGGATGGCGACGTGCGAACCCTTCCGCACCCCCATTTTTCTTAAGCCGCAGGCGAGCCGGGAAGACATCTGATCCAGCTCGCCATAGGTCAGGCTGACATTTTCCTCGAACCAGTGGGCGGCGACTCTCTGTGGGTAGTAGAGCGCCACCCGGCGTACCAGTTCCCCCAGCGTTTTCACCGGATAGTGCGATAGGAGCGCCTGCCGCCGCAATACTTCATGGTGGGTTTGACTGTTCATCGCTTATCGTCCTACTGGCGTTCCACGCCGGCGGCTTTCAAGAGGTCAGCATATGAGGTTTTCTGCTCCGCGATGAAGAGGCCGAAATCCTCCGGGCTTGAGGGATTAGGCAGGAAGGCATGCGCGGCCAGTTGTTCTTTGATCACCGGCGACTCCAGAGCATCCCGGAATACCTTATTGAGCTTGTCGATGATCTCGCGGGGTGTTCCCGCGGGCGCCACCAGGCCCATCCAGTTCGAAATCGTGAAGTCCGGGAATCCGGCTTCATTAATCGTCGGGACATCCGGCAGCAAGGGCGACCTGGTGTGCAGGGTCGTTGCAAGAGCACGCAGTCGACCGTCCTTGACATAGTTGATCCCGGTGCTTGGCGGGTCGATCATGGTTTGCACCCGGTTCGCGACTAAATCGATCATGGCCGGCGGGGCACTCTTGTAGGGGACGTGCAGCATATCGAGACCGGCCAAAGCATTAAGCTGGGCAAAGGCCACTATGCCGCTCGCGTTTCCGGTGGCATAGCTGATTTCGCCTGGATGCTTCCTGACATGCTCAATGAACTCCTGGAACGTCTTGACGGGCAGTTTACTGTTCACGTAAAGAAAAACCGTGTATCGCCCGATATCAGTCACAGGGGCAAAATCTTTGAGTGGGTCGTAGGGCGGATCCTTTTGCATATAAGGCACCGCGGCCAGTGGACTTCCGCTTCCGATAAGCAGGGTGTATCCGTCAGGCGCGGCCCGCGCGACACTGGAGGCGGAGATTGCGCCGTTAGCTCCCGGCTTGGGCTCAATTACTATCGGTTGGCCAAGCGCTTCCTCGACGGGAGCGGCAATAATGCGGATGATCAGATCTGTGGAGGACCCCGGCCCAAAAGGAATAACCACCTTGATGGGACGGTCGGGGTAGGCAGCCACGGCAGTGCTGCCAGCCATTGCCAGAACGAGCCATAAAAGAATTTGCTTCATGATTACTTACCTCACGGACAGTGGTTCACGCGGACGACTCGATTTACGGTTCAAATAATCTTGCTCGATCTTCTGCGGTTCCCGTGCGTTGCTGTCCCCGTAACCGCCCCCCCCTGCCGTCCCCACCACCAATCGATCACCTTTGTTAAGCGTCATGGTTATCTTGGAATTGATGATGTGCACAGACCCGTCCGGCCGGATGATCTCAGCGTAGCTCGTTGCGCCAGGCTCGCCGCCGTTAAGCCCTCGTGCCGACGTCTTGTGGCGCTCCCCGCGATAGGACAGACGGACTCCATCTTGCAGAATCTCGTAGCACCGGTCCGCGCCCAGTCCCCCGCGCGACATGCCCTTGCCACCGGAGTCAGTACGAAGACGAAAGCGGCGTACAGCGATCGGCGTATCCTTCATGAGCGCCTCAATGGGAAGATTCATGCTATTGGAGCCGTCGGTTTGAAGGCAGTCGACCCCGTCACTGGACGGGCCCGCGCCCGTTCCCGCCGCCACCAATTCGCTCACGATAAAGGGAGATCCATCCTGCCGTTTTCCTGAAAATGCCAACATCACCGAAATGCCGGCTGATTGTGCGGGCATGCGTTCCGGGGCAGCTTGGGCCACGGCCGACAAAATCATGCTGCACATTCTTTTGATGGTCGCGGTCCGAGCATTCACAGCGGCGGGCGCGTTGGGATTGACCAGGCTTCCTTCCGGCAGCACGACGGAAACCGGTCGGAAGCAACCGCCATTGGTCGGAATCGACGGATCGGTAAGCGTGCGCAGCGCGTAATAAACGGCCGCCATCGTACTGGAGGGGACACAGTTCATGGGACCCCGCACTTGCGGGTCGGTCCCCGTAAAGTCACAATGAAAGAAACCATCGCTAATGGTGACCGCCACACGGATCTTGACTGGCTTATCCAAATCGACCCCATCGTTATCCAGGAAGTCTTCGTAATGGAATGTGCCCTCCGGCAGTTGACGCAAGGACTCACGGGTCATATGTTCAGACCGGGAAATCAGCTCTTCGAACAGCGCAAGCACCGTCTTTTCACCATACTTGTCGAACAACTCCAGGCAACGGCTCATACCCACATTGCCCGCGGCGAGTTGTGCATCCAAATCCCCGAAGAACGTCGATGGAATCCGCACATTCAGCGCAAGAAGCTCGAACAATGTATCGTTGCGTTCGCCTGCTCGATAAAGATGAAGAGGAGGAATCCGCAAACCTTCCTGGAAAATCTCAGTGGCAGTGGTGGGAATCGAGCCCGGCTCCATTCCACCGACATCCTGATGGTGAACAGTCGTCACGCTGAATGCCAGCACATCGCCGCTCTTCCCAAAAACGGGCAGGAAAACCGTAATGTCAGGCAGGTGCGTACCACCATGATAGGCATCGTTCATGGCAAAGACGTCGCCGGGCCGCATCGTCCGAAGTTCGAACTTCTTCAATACCGCTTCAAGCGCGGGCTTCATAGTGGCCAAATGAATGGGAATGGCGGTGGCTTGCCCAATGGTTTCCGCCTTTGCGCTGAAAAGCGCGGCAGAGCAATCCATGCCTTCTTTAACGATCGGGGAGAATGCGCTTTTAAGCAGCGTCAACTGCATTTCGTTGGCGATGCCTTCCAATTTGTTTCTGACGACTTCCAGCAGGATGGGGTCGACCGGACTGTTCTCCGTGCTCATGCGTTACGCTCCAGTATGATGGCGCCGGTGGGTGCAACAACTGCCGTCCAGCCTGGCTCAATCGGCAGCGTTGTATCGGCTTGTTCCACAATGGCGGGGCCATCGATGCGCGCCCCTGACTTTAATGTGGACCGCTTGTAAATTGGCGTGGGGGATTTGCGTTCCGCATTGACAAAACGTACGTCGCGCATCGTCGTTGAAGGATGCGCATCAATGGCTTCCACAAACCCGATGTGGGTGGCGCTGGCACAGGTCCGCTGTACGGCGCGCAAATTGACGAATGTGGCGTTGTTACGCGTACTGTGCCCATAAAGGCGTTCATGCGCCGCCACAAAATGTTCATATGCGGTCTGAACGAGGCGTTCCGGCACACTGATGTCCAAAGGAACTTCGATATAGTGCGATTGCCCGCTGTAGCAGACGTCGGCGAAGTATGTGGTTTGCACAGACGAATCGGCGACGCCTTCTATGACCATCAAGGCGGCACACTGGTCGCGCAGGCTTTGACAAGTTGCGAGTATATCGCCGGGCGAGGCGGCGTCGAACGCCGTCACGTAAGAGAACGAGTACTCATGCTCCGTGGGAGCATTGAGTAATCCATCAGCACATAATACGCCAGGTGACAGGGGCACCAGGATATGGTTAATGGACAGTTCGTCACACACGGGAATCGCGTGAATTCCCCCACCACCGCCAAAGGGGATTAGCGTATAACTGCGAGGGTCGATGCCCCGGCCAATGGATACCAGCCGGATACCCTCAGCCATCTGGGACGTGACGACACGGTGAATACCCGCAGCAGCTTCCTCTACAGAAATATTAAGCGGGCCGGCGATTTTCGCTTGGATCGCTTTCCTCGCCAATTCAGGGTAAAGCGGTAAGGTTCCGCCGGCAAAGTACGCCGGGTCGAGCAGCCCCAGTACGATTGAGGCGTCCGTTACGGTAGGATCCTCGCCGCCTCGGCCGTAACAGGCCGGGCCGGGCTGCGATCCCGCGCTGCGAGGCCCAACGCGCAGGCCGCCTGACGTATCGATCCACGCCACGCTGCCCCCGCCCGAGCCAATCGAATTCACGTCAACCATGGGCACGCGGACGTTATAGCCGTCGATGCGAGCCTCCTGTTTTATCTGCGCCGCTCCGCCGGATATGATCGCGATGTCAGAGCTGGTTCCCCCTATATCCAAGGTAATTGCATCGTCAATCCGGTTTTGTTCCGCCACATTTCTCGCTCCGATAACGCCCGCGGCAGGCCCGGATAAAAACAGGCGAACAGGACGCATTGCGGCGATATCCGCATTCGCCATCCCGCCACGCGACTGCATGACCTGAAGAACGGCGGGTATATGGGCCGCTTTCAGCCTTTTCTCCATATTGACAAGGTAATTGCCTATCACCCGTTTTACGTAGGCGTCGAACGCGGTCACAACCGTACGTTCGTATTCTCTGAACATGGGGTCAATGGCACTGGAAAGGCTGATACTCAACTGTGGAAAACGTTTACGGATATGTTCGGCCGCCAGCTTTTCATTCTCGGGATTGGCATACGAAAACAGAAATACCAAGGCGATCGCTTCCGCACCGGATGCGATCAGCCTATCCACCACGGTGTCAAGCATGTTCAAGTCGACCGGCACTTCCACCAGGCCTTGCGGACTGGTTCGTTCCTGTACGCCCTGGCGAAACTGGCCGGGCGCCAGAAAAACCGGCGTCTCCGGTTTAAGAATCAAATCATAGATCTGGGTTCTGTTTTGACGACCCACTTCAAGGACGTCTTCGAAGCCTTCGGTTGTGATCAGCCCTATGACGGAGCCCCGCCGTTCCAGTACCGCATTGGTGGCCACGGTGGTGCCATGGCGAAACTGGGTGATCTGGTCGGGTGGAATTTTCCATTCGGGCAAGAGAGAATCGATCACCTCCTGTATTGCCTGGCTGGGATCTTCACGGTTGGACGGCACTTTGGCCGTGTAGCGCCGGCCAGTCTCCGCCGTTATGACGACGTCGGTGAACGTGCCGCCAATGTCAATGCCTACTTTGTACATTACACTCCCAATAGCTTTTTTGCGTTTAGAAAGAGCCAGCGCTCCATGATGGCGTCTGACAAGGGAAGCGTTTTCACTTCGTCGAATGCACGATCAATAGGCTGCATCGGATACGATGTCCCGAACACAATTTGGTCTTTAAGCACACTCTTCCCATAGGTCAACAGCCCCTCGTAACCCGACCCCGCCACATTCAAGTATTTCGGGCGTACAGCCTGCAAACCAATAGTCAAGTTCTTGTGGCGCCAGGCTACGGCAATCAATTCGTGAACCCAGGGCCATCCGGGTGGCGACGCCACAACCCGCAGGCCGGGAAGGTCAGTCAAAACCTGATCGAGCAAAATGGGGCGCCCATACTCCATCAGGCAATCCGTCGAGAAATTGATGCCACAATGTATATTCACCGGAATGTCCAGGCGCACGCATGCTTCGTAAAGACGGTACATAGAAGGCGCATTGATGTGAAGCTTGTGCTCAAAGCATTGCAAGTTCAGACCGCGCAAATCAAGCCGCCGCACGGCATATTCCAATTCCTCCACCGCGGTGGGGCTGTGCGGGTCAACGCCAGCCCAACCGATAAAGCGCGGGCCATGTGCCTTGCAGAAGTCCGCTACCAGTTCGTTCCGAACGGCAAGACCGAATGTCGAGGTGACATCTTTCGCCTTGATGACGACATGCTCGACTTCCAGCGCTTGGTAAAGGGACAGATAGGAATCGAGGTCCCTAGAGGTAGCGCTCTCGCTGTTCTGATAAACACGCCGATAGTTGGATAAATGCTGGGCGCCGGATCCGAACTCGGGAATAGGGGGTCGGCTGTTAAAGTCGATCAATTTCATTCAGGCATTATGGTCGCGCTCTGCTAAACTTTCACTTATTCATTCGAGAACCAACGGTTACACATGAATATTCGGCGGCTGGAGATTTTTGAAGCGGTAATGGACGCTCGCAGCCTTAGCGCTGCAGCGCGCAAGCTGGGAATTTCGCAGGCGGCCGTCAGCAAATCCCTGTCCGTCCTCGAGGCTGAGGTGGGTTTCATACTGTTTCGGCGGGTGAAAGGCCGTATATTTCCGAGCAGTCAGGCAGAGTTCTTGCTGCCTTACGCAATACATCTACGTAACGAGGCGGCGCGTGTCGGCGAGGTAGTCAGTGAACTGGCCGAAGGTCGGCTAGGACATGTCATTGTCGCGGCGGTGCCTTCAATTAGCTACTCGTTTCTTGCTCGCGCCGTTAGCAGATTCGTGCATACGCACCCTCGTGTTCGAGTAGAAATCATCGTCCAGCAAACCAATAATGTTGCCGAGCTTGTTGCGAGCAATCAGGCTGATTTTGGCTTGCTGCACCAGCCCACGAACAACCCATATCTTCTTAGCGAGCCTATCTGCGAAGCGCACAGCATTTGTCTGCTGCCAGCAGAACACCCACTGGTTGAACGAGAGGAGATACAGCCGGCAGATCTAAAGAATGTGACGCTGATAGCCCTGCCGAAAGAATCGGGGGCAGGGAAAATGCTGCGACGACTTCTTGCAGAGGCCACTGTACTGAAGGAACCCGACATTATTGTGAACCAGACAATGCAGGCGATACAACTGGTTCAATGCAATGCGGGTGTCGCCATCGTCGACCCCTATTTCCTTTACCGGCAAGAGGTAACGGACGTTTGCATCAAGCCATTTACGGCTGAAATATTAAATCGGCTTTACATTATTCGTGCGGGCGAAAAGCCTCGTTCACTATATGCCTCGCAACTCGCCCAAGAAATTTTGAAGGAAATCGACTCTTGCGAACAGCTGCATCGCCGTTTCAGCGTATCTTGAACGCGGCACGAGGCTCGGCGACGAGGCCGGCTGACGCGGGTATCCGTCCATGACCGTGGTGGATATCATGAAAAATCTGTACAACAATGAGCCGCTCACCGCTCTTGCCAAATGCGTGCAATATCGGCTTTGGCAAGAAAAGACAACACCACAGACAACAAGAGGCAGAAATGGCCATCGAGCCGAACGCCGGCATCATCACCAGATTGGGCATCGCCCAGACATTGGCCTGGGCATCCAGCTATTATCTGGCCGCCATGCTGGCGGCACCCATGGCGCGCGACCTTGGCGTAGCCACGCCCACCGTCTTTGCGGCATTCAGCGCGGCGCTCATCGTCTCCGCGCTGCTGGGTCCTTACGCGGGCCATCTTATCGATCGCTCGGGCGGGCGGCCCGTGCTGGCGGCCACCAGCATCATCTTCGCGGCGGGCCTGGCCGGACTGGGGTGCGCGCAGGGCCCGTGGGGGCTGTTTGCCGCCTGGCTGGTCATTGGCGTCGGGATGGGCAGCGGCCTGTATGAAGCTGCATTTTCCGCCCTGGTCGCCCTTTACGGGCACCGCTCGCGCGGCGCCATCACAGGCATCACGCTTTTTGCAGGGTTTGCCAGCACGGTGGGCTGGCCGCTTTCAAGCTTCCTGGAAGCGCACATAGGCTGGCGGGGTGCGTGCTTTACCTGGGCGGCGCTGCATCTGACGCTGGGATTGGCACTGAATCTGAGCTTGCCCAGGCTGCCGGCGCCCGCCGCCAGCGAAGCGCCGGCCAGGCAGCCCGACGCCGACAACCC
>JBATWU010000010.1:0-3108 GCA_049672825.1 Pusillimonas sp. | reverse complement strand
GCCCAGGGGCCAGCGATGCCTGCCAGCGCAGCGGCTCGGGCACGGTGCGCCGATGCTCGCGCGCGCCCAGCGACAGGGTCGCGCTGCCGGACCAGATAGTGCCGCTGGCGTCCACCACCGACAATGGCCAGGCGGTGGGCAGAACCGTCATGATCCAGCGCGCGGGCAGCACCGCCAGGGCGGAGAAGCAGGCCAGCAGTATCAGGCCGGCCATGGAGAATATCAGGCGCCGCCGGCTCATGGCTGATCCTTTGTCGGCTGGCGGACAATAATGCGGCCCGAGACATGGCCTGGCCGGTCGCGGCCTTCGACATTGGCGCGCGCCAATTCAACCGTGGCTGTTTGCAGCTGCAACAGATAGGGCAGCCCCGCCAGCCATTCCATGACGCGCGCGGCGTTGGCGTTGAACAGCGAGACCTCCCATTGCCTTGCGGCAACGTCACCCGTTTCGCTCAAGGAAAAGGCATCGTCCAGCCCCGCGCGCCGAAGGCTGGCGCGCAGGGCATGGGTAAGGTCGGTGCCGTCGATCTTGCCCGTAGGGCTGCGTTGCAAGGCCTGGGCCTCAAGAATGTAGGCGTGTACTTGCGCGGCATCGGCATGCAGTCGCGGCAACTGATCGCGCGACTCCGCTATGGTCTTGAGCGCTGGTTGCAGGCCCAGCACCCAGGCCAGCGCCGCGGCAACGACGATCGCGCACAGCCGCAGCAGCCGGCGTTCCTGCGCGCTGCGCGCTTTCCACCAGGCTCGCGCTTGTTGCTCAAGTGTAGCGAGCTGCCGGCGCCACACGGCGGGCGAGGATGGACCTGAAGCCTGAGGATGCTTATTCATGGGCGTCGGGCCTCGCGGTTGGCCTGGGTGCCGGCGGGCCGAATATGCCAGGTATGAGGTTTTCCGGTGTCCTTTTCCAGGGCCAGCGACTGGGCGGCTGCCGCCTGATGCAAGGCCGCCTCATTCGAGGGCGGGATATAGCCTTCAGTGAGCACCAAGGTCAATTTTCCATTTTCATACAGTAAAGACGATACATGGCTTTCTGCGAAAGCCAGTATCCGTGCGGCACCCAGGGCCAGCGGCATGAAACCGTCTTCGGCCGCCGTTCCGCCCGCAAGACGCAGCATGTCGCGCTGGCTGCGCGCCTGCTGAACCGGGTCGATGATGATGGCGATAGAGGGAAAGGCCGTACGCACGGCCTGCTCGGTGGACGCGCGCAGCGTGCTGGCCTCGTGGCGCAACTGGGCAGCGTAGATTTGCAGGCCTATCATCCACAGTATGGCCGCGGCGCCAGCCCACAGCAGCGGACCTCGCCAGCGCTGGTTTTGCGAAGAGGGACGCCATTCGGGCCGTGCCAGCGACCAGCGCGGCAGGGGCGCCTGCCAGCGGGCGTCCACAGGCAGCGTCAGTGGCTGATCGGGCTGCGGGTCGTCTGGCGGCAAGGCCAGTTGGAAAGGTACCAGCGCACTAACTTTCAGGCCCGCATCGGCGAGTTGGCGCCAGGCTTGTGTCAGGGCCTGCCGGTCGGACCAGGCAACGTGGACGCCACCGTCGGCGGCGCGCGGACTGTGGGCAATGCAAAGATGCGAAATGTCACTCAGGGCCATGGGCTCTACGCTGGCCTGCACGGCCGCATCCAGCCGATTGGCGGGCAAGGGCGGCAGCTCTAGCCTGACGGCGATGGCGTCGCCCGGATGCAGAATGGCATGCACCTGGTCGACGGGAACGGCCTGCGCAAGCTGGTTCAAGGGCAACTGGCCGGCGCGTAGCAGGCGGCCATTGCGATCGAACAGCGCGAACGCCATGACGGACTCGGGCGTGATCCGGGCAAGAGGGGGCAGGGCCAGGCGCAGTCTGCTCTTCATGTCAATCGATTATCCAGCGTATGGAAGGCGGTTGCGCGCCTCGGCGGTACAGCAGGGCCTGCAACCCGGCCGCGGTCTGGTCCAGCGTGACTTGTCCGGTGACTTTGAACCACTCGCTGGCGACCCCTATTTGATTGCCGGGCTCGATGTCGGGATTGCCCAGGCGGTTGAAAAAATCGGCGCGGCTGTTGAACCATTGGCCATGATCGCGCTGCTCGGTGAGTTCGCGGGCCTGGGCCAGGTACAGGCCGGGGATGCTCGCGCTGAGCACCTCGGCGCTGGCGGTGTTGGCATTGATCGTGGTTTTTTGCGGCAAAATGGTCAAGTAGGCGCTCAGTGTGGTGGCAATCTGAGGTGTCATGGCTTCGATGGCCAGCAGGTCGTCCAGGGTTTTCAGCCCCGGTGCTTGCTGTTCAGTGTCTGCGCCGGGTTGCGCGTCGGCCACTCGCCGCGCGATGGTGCCCGCCAGCGACATGGGGATATTCAGACCGGCCAGCAGGGTTTCCAGCGTCGCCAGCTCTTGCGGCTGTATCGTGCCGCCCACAGCCAGGCTCCAGATATTGAACTTGCTTTGCTCGTCTTCGATCTGCCCTGAAAAATACGCTTTGCGGTGCTCGTCGGCCGTGCCGACTTCCAGCCCGAGAATGGGCTGGGCCCAGATGGCGTCTTTGCGCGTGACGGCGTTGCGGCGGGCGTCGTTCAGCAAGATGATGCGCGACCAGTCGAGGCCGCCGCGCAGCAGCCATTTGGCCTGGGCGCGATCGCGTTCGCCGACCAGGGTATCGGCCAGCAAGGCCTGCCGTTCGATGATGGCCGCAGTGGCCACCGAGGCCGCCGCCACGACCACCAGCGCGCCGATCACGGCCATGCCGCGCTGCCGCGCTTTGACTTGTTGCGCGGTGGGGCGGTGCACGGTGTGCGGGTATCTTGTCATGGCAGCAGCACCACTTTTCGGTAGGCTTCAGCCACGCCATTGCGCTGGCGCTCGATGACGATTTCGAGTCCGGTGGCCGCAAGCCGGCTGGTGGTGGTGTCGGGCGCCGACCAGCCCTGGCCGGGTATCCAGGCGCGTACCGTGAAGTTTTCTACCTGTTCCAGCACCACCTGGCCTGCTTCGGCCTGCGGCACGGGAAGGGTATGCGCCGCAGGCCCCACGGCGCGGCGCAGCGTGGAGCCCACCTGGCCCCATACCACCTGCCGCCAGGCACCATCGTGCGCCGAGCGCAGTACAGTCAGTACTGGCGGGCTCCAGTGC
>JBATWU010000009.1:0-9135 GCA_049672825.1 Pusillimonas sp. | reverse complement strand
GGTCGATCCCGGCGGTGGTCCCTCCACCCCAGCGCCTTAAGTGTTGCACTGAAGGCGCAAAAAAACTATACAAGCCCGGCGGGTGTCGGGCCACTGGCCCGACCGGGCGAGTTCCGCGGACGCCCCGCCAGGCTGGCCTGAACCGGGTACCCCTGGCAACGCCAGGGGCGTAGCGCGCGAAGCCGGAACAGCCCGCGCCACACCCGACTTTCTTAAGCACGAAGCCTGGTCCAAGTAGCCAATCCGGCTTTTTCAAGAACGACGTCGAGTCCAAGCGCCAATCCGCCCTGGTCAAGAACAAACAGCGCCACCATACACCCGGTTATCGTCAAGAACGAAAAAGCTTGCATCTATATAGCGTGCTATTTAATATCGCACATATGAAGCAAAAGAAATCCCAAAAGAAAGCGTTGCGGAATCCGGGTTTGTTGCTGGACGACCAGCTGTGCTTTGCCCTGTACTCCACCAGCCTGGCCATGAACAAGGTGTATCGCGCCCTGTTGCGTCAGTTGGGTCTGACCTACCCGCAATATTTGGTCATGATGGTGCTTTGGGAGCGCGATGAACTGACGGTATCTGAAATCGGCGAGCGTCTGTTTCTTGATTCGGCGACACTGACGCCTTTGCTCAAGCGGCTTGAAACGGCGGGATTCTTGCAACGCAGGCGTGCGATCGCGGATGAACGTCAGGTAATTGTGTCGTTGACGACAGGCGGCCGTCAGTTGCGGGACCGAGCCCAAGCCGTGCCCGAAGGGGTCATGTGCGCGGTGCAGTGTTCTCCCGACGAGCTGGCCAGCACTAAAAAGGCGCTGGAAAAGCTACGCAAGCGTTTGATGAACCACGTGTAACAACAAGGCCATGTGGCTTTTTCAAGCTATTAAATAGCGCACTATTTAATAGTTTACGTATTAACTCCGGCATCAGCGGTCCGGTTGTGAAAACCGCTGCTTTTTATATCCAACAGGAGATTCACCATGTCTATAGAAAAAGTACTTTACCGTGCCCAGGCAACTGCCAATGGCGGCCGTGACGGCCGGGCGGTGTCGTCGGATGGCGCCCTGAATGTCAGGCTGGCAACGCCCGCCGAGCTGGGCGGCGCTGGCGGCGACGGCACCAACCCCGAACAATTGTTTGCCGCCGGCTACTCGGCGTGCTTCCTGGGCGCGTTGAAACTGGTCGCTTCGCGCGAGAAGGTGGCGTTGCCGGATGACACCAATATTCAGGGCACCGTGGGTATAGGCCCGATTCCCACAGGTTTCGGTATTGAAGTGGAACTGAAGATTTCGGTACCGGGCCTGCCGCGTGACCAAGTTCAGGCGCTTGTGGACAAGGCTCACGTGGTGTGCCCTTATTCCAATGCCACACGCGGCAATATCGACGTAACACTGACGCTGGTTTAAGCCAAAGTTTTGTAACAGTGGCAGTCGGTGGTGTGGTCCATCAGGCAGCCGACGGCCTGCAGATACGACTGGCAGATAGTTGGGCCCACGAAGTTGAAGCCTGCTTTTTTCAGTGCACGGCTCATCGCCTGGGCCTCGGGCGTGATGACCGGAATGTCCTGGATGCGCGCGTAGTGGTTGATTTTGGGTTGGCCGCCCACGAAGGACCAGATCAGGTCCACGGGGTCGGGCAGCCTGAGCCAGGCCTGCGCATTCTGCCGCACGGCTTTCAGTTTGAGACGGTTGCGGATGATGCCGGGGTCCTGCATCAGGGTTTCAATATAGTCGTCGTCGATGCGGGCAAGCTTTTCGGGGTCGAACTCGAACAGAACTTCGCGGTAGCGGGGGCGTTTTTTCAGCACTGTGATCCACGACAGCCCGGCCTGGAAACCTTCCAGTAGCAGCATCTCGAACAGGTGCCGTGAATCACGCGACGGCACGCCCCACTCGGTATCGTGATAGTTCATGTAGACGGGATCGCTGGAGCACCAGGCGCAGCGCACCAGAGTGCTGTCGGCTGGCGGGACGGCGGTCCCGGCCATGGCGTCGGAAGCCTGGGTGGCGGAATCAGTGGGTGGCGCAGACATTGCTATTCTCCTTGCTCTCCGGCCTGCTGGCTGGCGAAAGCCCACCAGCTTGCCACGCAGGGCCTGGCCGATTGCCGGTCGACATAATGCTGAATTTTCCGGGGCACAGCATCACCATTGGCGCACAACCGATTGAGCATGACCGAAAAATCCACGTCGGCGATCGACCAGTCGCCGAATAGATTGCCACCCTCTTCATCGATCAGCGTGTCCGCGACGGCCAGCAGTTTATCGGCGGCGCGCCGGCCCTGCTCGCTGAGCGGCTGCGGATTCTTCTGCCCGTAAATGACAGTGGTTTGGCGATCTTCGCGCAGAGCGCCCAGATCGCTGCGCACCCAGGCCTGCAACTGTCGGGCCCGGGCCCGCAGGCGGCGATCCTGGGGAAAGACGGGAGGGAAATCGGGCGCGGTGAACGTTTCTTCCAGGTATTCAACAATGGCTGTTGACTCGGACAGCGAAAAATCGTCGACGGTGAGCGTTGGAACCCGCGAGGTGAGCGACAGCTGGCTGTATGCGTGTCCGTTGTTCTCGCCGGTGGCCAGGTCTATGGTCCTGAGTTCGAAAGGCAGGCCTTTCTCGAGCAGGGCTGCATAAACCGACAGCGCATAAGGGCTGGAGTATTGGCGGTTGGTATACAGAATCATGGCGGTGTCCAGGTTGCACGAGAAAAAAGGGGCGGATCTGCATTGATTAGAGCAAATTTTAGTGTTTAAAGAAAAATATTTTTTGCCTTTGAGCGCATGAGCTTTGGGATGATGCTGAGTGCAGCGAAAAATCAGACGAAAAATTCTTATCGAAAAAGGGACAAGCATGTTACGTAAACTCTTTGTATCCTCATCCAGCCAATTGGCGGGCAGCCTGGCCCTCTGTGCCCTGGTGGCCGCGGTTCCCGTCGCCGGTACGGCCCATGCCGCAGACGCCTACCCCGATAAACCCATACGGCTGATTATCCCTTATCCTCCCGGTGGCGCTACCGATGTGATTGGCCGTATTGTCGGCAAGAACTTGGGCGACGAGATCGGCCAGCAAATCGTGATCGAAAATCGCGGCGGCGCCGGCGGCAATATTGGCGCCGGCGAGGTCGCTCGCGCGAAACCTGACGGCTACACCCTGCTGATGGGTGCCCTGACCTCGCACTCGGTGATGGCCACACTGGAAAAAGGGAAGCTGCAGTACGATCTGCAAAAAGACCTGACGCCGGTCGGTATTGCCGGCTCGGTGCCGCTGGTTGCCGTCGTCAATCCCAAGCTGCCCATCAATTCGCTGACTGAACTCGTATCCTATGCGAAAGAGCACCCCGGAAAGCTGAACTTCGCCTCGTCCGGCGCGGGCGCGCCGCAGCGCATGGCGATGGAATTGTTCAAGCAGATTGCCGGCGTCGATATCGTGCACGTCGCCTATCGCGGCAGCGGCCCCGCCATGACGGACTTAGTGGGTGGCCAGGTCGAAACCATGACCGAAACGGTACCGGCCGCGATTGCGTTCATCAAAAGCGAACAACTGCGCCCGCTGGCCGTGCTGACGCCCGAACGCATCTCCATGCTGCCCGACGTGCCGACCGCCCAGGAGCAAGGCCTGACGGGGTTCAACGTCAGTTCGCTGTTTGGCGTGATGGCGCCCACCGGTACTCCGCCCGAAATCGTTGAAAAGCTGAACGCTGCGCTGGTCAAGGCCCTGAGCAAGGAAGAAGTCAAGGCTCAGTTGCTCGAGCAGGGCGTTTATGCCAGCCCGATGTCGGTGCCGGATTCGGCAACCCGGCTGACATCCGAAATCGATCAATGGGAAAAAGTCATACAAGACGGTAATATCACTGTCAACTAACTTGGAAGAGAACGGCAGCATATGTCCAAAAGCAATCCCCACGCGCCTGATGAAAACGCCAGCGGCCTGCGCAAAGGCCTGACCAGCTACGGCGACAGCGGTTTTTCCCTGTTCCTGCGCAAGGCCTTCATAAAAGGGGCGGGCTATTCCGATTCGGCGCTGGATCGGCCCGTGATCGGCATCGCCAACACAGGCAGCGCGTACAACCCTTGCCATGGCAATGCGCCGCAACTGATCGAAGCGGTCAAGCGGGGGATTATGCTGGCGGGCGGGCTGCCCATGGACTTTCCCACCATTTCCATACACGAAAGCTTTTCGTTTCCCACCAGCATGTATCTGCGCAACCTCATGTCCATGGACACCGAGGAAATGCTTCGCGCGGCCCCCATGGATGCGGTGGTGCTGATCGGCGGCTGCGACAAGACAGTGCCGGCGCAATTGATGGGGGCGGCCTCGGCGGGCATTCCCGCGATTCAACTCATCACCGGTTCCATGCTCACCGGCTCGCACCGTTCGGTGCGGGTGGGGGCCTGTACCGACTGCCGTCGTTATTGGGGCAAGTACCGGGCGGAAGAAATCGACGACCAGGAAATCGCCGATGTCAATAATCAGTTGGTGGCCAGTGTGGGCACCTGTTCTGTCATGGGCACCGCCAGCACCATGGCCTGTATCGCCGAGGCGCTGGGCATGACCGTGCCGGGCGGCGCGTCGCCGCCCGCGGTCACGGCCGATCGCATGCGCATCGCCGAGCTGACGGGCGCGGAGGCGGTCAAGATGGCCCAGACGGGCCTGACGATAGACAAGATCCTGACGGCCGACGCCTTCGAGAATGCCATCAGGGTGTTGCTGGCGATCGGCGGCTCGACCAACGGTATTGTCCACCTGACCGCGATTGCGGGCCGGCTGGGCATTGCCATCGATCTGAAGGCGCTGGACCGCATGGGCAAGGAAACGCCCGTGCTGCTCGACCTGAAGCCCTCGGGCCAGCACTACATGGAAGACTTCCACAAGGCGGGCGGCATGGCTACCCTGCTGCGTGAGCTCAAGCCCCTGCTCAAGCTGGATGCCCTTACCGTGACCGGCCGTACGCTGGGTGAAGAAATCGAGGCCGCGGGGCCTGGCTTTGCGCAGGATGTGGTCAAGTCGGCTGCCAATCCCATTTATCCGCAAGGCGGCATGGCCGTGCTGGAAGGCAATCTGGCGCCGGGCGGGGCCATCATCAAGCAGTCATCGGCCGATCCGGGACTGATGGAGCACGAGGGCCGCGCCGTGGTGTTCGAGAACGCCGCCGACCTGGCGGCCCGTATCGATAGCGACGAGCTCGATGTCAATGCCGACGACGTTCTTGTGCTGAAGAATATCGGCCCCAAGGGTGCTCCCGGCATGCCCGAGGCGGGCTATATACCTATCCCCCGGAAGCTGGCGGTCAAGGGTGTCAAGGATATCGTCAGGATTTCAGACGGCCGCATGAGCGGAACGGCATTCGGCACCATCGTGTTGCACGTGACCCCGGAATCGGCCATAGGCGGCCCTTTGGCCTATGTGCAAAACGGCGACCGCATACGCCTGAGCGTCAAGCGCCGCGAAATCGCCCTGTTGGTTTCCGACGATGAGATGGCTCGGCGCAAAGCCGCCGCGCCAGTGGTGCCGCCGACCGCCGATCGCGGCTATAAAAAGCTGTTCCTCGACACGGTGACGCAAGCCGACCAGGGGGTGGATTTTGATTTCCTGCGCGCCCCCGAAATGAAGCAGACTACACCCAAGTAAGCGGCATGGCGGTGGGCGCCAGTTGCGCACACCAGCCGCCTATTGATCGGAGTAGGCAAAGATATCCTTGGCCTGCTGGTAAATCAGCGAGGCCATTTTCTTGTGATGGCCTTGCTGGTTCCAGATCAGTCCGTTCCTGCGCACCGGGGCCCTGCCCGGCAGCGGAATGCGCGCGATCGACAGCGACTGCCACATGGAGGACCAGTCGGGTATGAGCGATACGCCCAGGCCTTCGTGGACCAGTGCCGCAATAGGCTGTATGCCATCGATTTCCAGCCTTTGCTTCGGGCGCAGCTGGTGGTCGCGCAGGTAGCGGTCGGCCAGCTGGCCTCCGTAGATATTGCGGTCGTAACGGATAAAAGGCTGAGTTTGCAGCAAGTGATGCGCGGGCTGGTTTTTCAGGCTGCTGTGCGCAATGACGACCAGCGGCTCGTCCATCAGGGGCAGCCAACAGCAGTTCTTGGGCACGGTGAACTGGGGCTCGACAACGATGGCGGCATCCAGTTCGCCGTTGGCGACTTTCCGGCAAAGCTCCACCGACGCGCCCGGCGTCACAAAAATGGAAATGCCCGGATACTGTTCGTAGACCCGCTTGAGCAGGGGCGGCAGCACACTGGTCAGGGCCGAGACGAAGCAGCCGATCCTGAATTCGCCCAGTTGGTTGCCATCGAGGGCCATGGCCCTCAGGTCGCGGATATCGCGGATGACCGCCTTGGTGTTTTCAAGTATGCGAATACCGTTTTCGGTGGGTTTGACCGAGCGCCCCGAGCGTTTGACCAGGGTGACGCCCAGGTCTTTTTCCAGCGCTTTGATGCGTGCCGCGATGGCGGCCGAGGTCAAATCCAGCCGTCGCGCCGCCTCGGCAAACGAGCCGGCCTCGACAACGGCCACAAAACTTTGCATGTATTTCGTATCCATGGAGTCGGGGGCGCCGGTTAACGCAAAAAATTCTTTGTTGTGAGTCAAGGGTGAACTACTTTAACGTAAATGCCGTCAATGCCATACTCGATGCTTTCCGCCACGCCCTTTTACTGACTCCAGTATTGCACGCAAGCCATGACGACCTCGCTGTTTCCGCCCCTGCTCAAGGTGGGTGTTTTTCCGGACCGCATAGACCAGAAACTGCACCAGATTTTTCAATTGTTCAAGACCGATGATCTGGCCGGAGATCCGGCATTGGGCGCGCGCATAGAAGGCATTGTCACCCGTTCCAACTACCGTATCGCCGAGTCGCTGATCGACAGCCTGCCCGGGCTGCGCATCATTGCCACCAATGGCGTGGGGTACGACGGCATTCCGGTCGAATACGCGGCAAGCAAAGGCATCGTGGTCACGAATACGCCCGATGTCCTGAATGAAGCGGTGGCCGAGCTGGCCGTCGGGTTGTTGCTTTCGCTGTTGCGGCGCATTCCCGCGGCCGATGTGTTCGTCAAGAGCGGCGCGTGGCAGGCTGGCCAATTTTCTTTAAGCACGACGCTGGCCGGCAAGAAGGTGGGCGTTGTGGGCCTGGGCAGGATAGGCAGGGAAATTGTCCAGCGCCTGTTGCCATTCAGGGTCGGCATTGGCTACTTCGGCAGGTCGCGGCAGGATGTTGAATGGGATTATTTCGACGATGTCGAAAAGTTGGCGCGGTATGCCGATGTTCTGATGGTGTGCTGTCCGGGCGGGCCCGCCACCCATCAATTGATCGACGCGGGGGTGCTGCGCGCCTTGGGGCCTGCGGGCGTGCTGGTCAATATTGCGCGGGGCAGCGTGGTGAACGAGGCGCAGTTGTGCGCGGCCCTGGCCGACGGAACCATCGCCGGCGCGGCGCTGGACGTATTCAATGAAGAACCGCTGGGCGACAGCCCCCTGCGCGGTTTTCCCAATGTGGTCCTGACGCCGCACATGGGCAGCGCCACGAATGAAACGAGATTGCAGATGGCCCAGCTGGCCATCGACAATCTGACGGGCTTCTTCAAGACCGGCAAGGCCCTGACGCCCGTGGGCTGAGCTTAGCCGCCGCAGCCGCCGCAACAAGCGCCATCTTCCCCATGCACGGGTTTGGCAATGCGGTAGCCTGCGTCTTCAACGGCGACTTGCAGGCGCTGAGGCGACACCAGGCCTTCGTCGAACGAGACGGTGGCCTTGCTGTTGCTGAACGACACTTCCACGGCGTTTACGCCATTTACCGCCTTGAGGGCGCCAGCCAGGGTGGCGGCGCATTGTTCGGTTTCCAGGCCGGCGAGTTTGAGTACTCCGATTTGCATGGCTTTCCTTCTGTAAAGGTGATATTTGAGCTCGTGATTGTTGATGGGCGCCCGCGCGGCGGCCTTGTGTAAAGCGTCATATTCTAGATACCTTAAGCGCCGCACTGACGCTTATCCCTGCTGCGGTTGCGGTCTATGCCGGCCTGATCGGCCTGGCCGGATTATTTATATCGCAAGCGCCAGGGAAGGTTCTTGATCGGCGTCAAGGAGGGCGCCGTGCGCCAGCCCGACCACCTGGCCCAGCACGATGACCGACGGGCTGCCCAGGCCATGGGTGTCGACGTCGTGCGCCAGCCTGGCCAGCGTGGTGATCAACTGCCGCTGCGCGGCACAGGAAACGCGCTGGACCACTGCCACGGGCAAGCTGGCGGGGAAGCCGGCGGCCTGCAGCGCACGGGTCAACTCGTCTATGCCGCTCATGCCCATGTAGCACACAATGGTCAGGCCGCTGTCGGCCAACGCCTTCCAGTTGGGTTGGCTGCCGTCGGCAGTGTGGGCGGTGACCAGGGTGACGCCGCGCGCGCAGGCCCTATGGGTCAAGGGCAGTCCAAGCGCGCTGCCAACGGCCAGGCCGGCGGTGATGCCGCTGACCGCCTCGACCGGTATGCCGTGTTCGGCCAGCCAGGCCATTTCTTCTCCGCCGCGTCCGAAGATGAAAGGGTCGCCGCCCTTGAGCCTTGCCACGGCATGGCCCTGGCGCGCATAGCGCGCCATCAGCCGAAGAATGAATTGTTGCGGGGTAGAGGCGCAACCGCCCCGCTTGCCGACGTTGATGATGCGGGTTTGCGGGCCGGCAAGCTCGAGTATGGCCTTGCCGACCAGGTCGTCCACGAGCCAGATGGCGCAATCTTGCAGCAGTCGCGCCGCCTTCACCGTGAGCAGTTCCGGGTCGCCGGGACCCGCGCCGATAAGCCAGACTTTACCGCGGACGCTGGCGCGGGAATGGTAAGGAGAGGAGGGAGAGTTCATGCGTGTGGCTCCGTTGAATGGGCATGCTCCAGCATGCGTTTGATCTGCGGCAGGCACGAGCCGCAGGTCACGCCGCATTTGAGCGAGGCCTTGAGTGCTTCCAGGTCTTGTCCGGATTCGATGGCGGCCATCAGGGCGGTATCGCTGACGCTGGCACAGGTGCAAACTATGCGGGCGCGTGTGGCGGCAACGCCGCGGCCCATGAGTATCTGGCTGACAGGAGCGGGCGCCTCGCCCGAGTCGGCCCACTGGAGCAGGGCGTCCGCCGCGCGTGTATCGCCGGCCAGCAGATAGGCGCCAAGC
>JBATWU010000008.1:0-17434 GCA_049672825.1 Pusillimonas sp. | reverse complement strand
GCATTGACGTCAGCGTTGTTCTTGCGACATTGCCCGGGTGCTGGGCCGGTGCCGGGCAACGCTGGCAGGGGAAACTTGGCGATCCTGATGCGGACTTGTTTATCTCGATGGTCTTGCGGGAGGGAGGGCCTTGTTTATTGTGGCGTTGTTTATAGTGACCTTCTTGATCGCGATTATCCACGTTGCAGAAAACAATCCGGGTCACAAGTGAAACCGCCCAACATTCGCCTATGCAAAAAGTCGGGTGTGGCGGGGGCTGTGCAGGCGCCTCGCGCACGCCGTTTTCTTCGGCCCAAGCGGGGAGGCAAGTCCGCAGTTGTCCGAGCGCGACGATTGCGGGCAATCCGGGGGATTGTCCGCCGCGCGAGTTCTGCGGACGCCCCGATTGGGTTGAGGAAAACGGGCAGCCCAGGCAGAGCCTGGGCCGTAGCGCGCGAAGCCGGAACAGCCCGCGCCACACCCGACTTTCTCAAGAACGATATGTAGTCCAGGATCACACTTGACTTTCTTAAGAATCAAACAGCCTCACAATAAATCCGGCGGTCGTCAAGGAGGAAAACGCCGTCCCCAACACACCCGCGCAGCAGCGCAAGCTATCCGCAAGCCGGTAGCAGCAGCACTGGAATAGTTTCCCAGATAATGGCAAGCGCCGAGAGCAAGCTGAGCGTGCCAGCCAGCCACGGAAGAAACCGCGGATTGCCGATGTGGGGCATGCGCTTGCGCAGACGCAGATAGATCAAAGACATCGAGATCAGCGCCAACAGACTCGCGCCTAAAATTATCCACGAGGACAGCGGCAAGCCTGCCCAGGCGCCATGCGGCGCCGGCCGCGCGCAGGTCAGGCCATGCACGGCGTAAATGAAGACAAAATGACCCGCCCAGATAATAGGGCCGGCCAGCAGGAACAACAAGGTGCGCGAGAAACGGTATTGCATGGGGTCACCCAATCAGGCGGGGAAAGCCATGGAGCAGTACAAGCGCAAGCAAACCTTGCGCCACCGTGTAGTGCCAGAATATCGTGGTGTTGTCGCAGCAGGCGCGCCGTATGGGAGTCAGTCTTCCGGCCAGCGAGCGTGCCGTCGTGAACACCCCCATATAGGTAAGTACAAGCGCCAATATGCTTTGCTGGCCGATCATGGCGTAGACGGCGGCGGCGTAGGCATTGTCTTGCGGCCGCAGTCCGGTCTGCCAGTGCCCATAGGCCTCCAGGCCTATGGCCATTGTCAGCATAACGATGGCAATCGGCAACCCCAGGCGCAGCGGTACTTGCCTGGACCGGGCCAGCTGGCGGCCTATCCACGCCAGCACCACGCTGCTGCCCATGAGCAGGCAGGCACTGAGCAGGGGAAGGATCTTGGCGGGAAGCCTGTCGGGTGCGGGCCACACCTGCGGCGACGTTGTCCACAGAAATAAATAGGCAAACATCAGCGAGCTGAAAATGCTTGCGCAGACGACAAGCAGGATGATCATTGCCCACCACGAATGAGAAGTACTGCCCCTGCAAGATACTGGCAGGCGCAATCCTCCGCCAATATCGACCAGCGCGCCCTCAGGACCCACATCGGCGTCCCATAACCAGCGCCATATCATGGCGAGGGCGAGTACGCCGCTGGCGCCCGCCAGGGCTTCCATCTTGAAAGTCAGAAGCAGGAAAAATCCGGCAGTGCCCAGCGCAGCCATCAGAGGTGTCCAGCCTGGGCCCGGCAGTTCCAGTAAGTATTCGGGACGGGCGTCGATGGCGTTGGTAACTAGTGTGGAGCGCCGGCCGGTCGGCGCGTTCGGCAGGTAATAGCGGCCGGCCCCCACGTCCGCGGCCAGATTGGCTTGGTCCCAGAGTGGTTCGCGGCTCGTCACAATCGGGACGCTGCGCGGGCCGTAGGAACTGCTGGGCAGCCATTCCAGCGTGCCGGCTTGCCAGACGTTGCCGGCGTTCTTTTCATTGTTCGGGCGGAAGTTGCGCGCCAGATCGATCACAAATACCAGGACGCCGGCGGCAATCATATAGGCGCCGACTGTGGACACCATGTTGAGCGTGCCCCAACCATAGCTGTCGGCATAGGTATACACACGCCGGGGCATGCCTGCCAGGCCAGTGAAATGCATGGGGAAGAAACTGACATTGAAACCAATGAACATCAGCCAGAATGCCCAGCGCCCCAGGCGGTCGGACAGGCGGCGCTCGCTCACGAATGGCGCCCAGTAATAAAAAGCCGAGAACAGCGGAAACACCATGCCGCCGAAGAGCACATAGTGAAGATGGGCGACAATGAAGTAGGTGTCATGCGCCTGCAAGTCGAACGGAATCACCGCGACCATGACGCCGGTCAGCCCGCCCAGCACAAAGATGAAGAAAAAGCCGAGAATAAACAGCATCGGCACCTTCAGCGGGCGCAATCGCACTGCCGCGGCGATGGTGGCGATCCAGGCAAACACCTGTATTCCAGTCGGGACGGACACCGCCATGCTTGCCGCCGACGCGAAGCTCAGCGATAGTTGCGGGATGCCGGTTGCGAACATGTGGTGCACCCACAGGCCAAAGCTCAGAAAGCCGGTGGCGACAACCGCCAGCACAATCAGTCGATAGCCCACCAGCCGGGTGCCCGTCATGGCTGCAATAATCATCGACACCATGCCGGCTCCGGGAAGAAAGATAATGTAGACCTCGGGGTGGCCGAAGATCCAGAACAAATGCTGCCACAGCAGCGGATCGCCTCCCTTTTCGGCAATAAAGAAGGGCATGCCAAAGGCTCGCTCAAGCTCCAATAGGGCGGTGGCGACGATGACCGCCGGAAAAGCGATGATGACCATCCCGCAAAACACCAGCATCACCCAGGCAAATATTGGCATCTTGTCTGGCGTCATGCCTGGCGCGCGTGTGCGCAGGATGCCTATCGCAAGCTCAATGGCGCCTGCGATGGCGGATATCTCGATGAAGCCTATACCCAGCAGCCAGAGATCCGCATTGAGTTCCGGCGAGTAGGCCGAGCTGGTCAGCGGGGGGTACATGAACCAGCCGCCCTTGGGTGCCAGTCCCACGAAAATACTGCAGAAAAAAACCATGCCGCCTATGGCATAAGCCCAGTATGCATAGGCCGATAGGCGAGGAAAGGGCAGGTCGCGGGCTCCTAGCATGTTGGGCAGGAGCAGCATGGCGATTGCCTCGGCCGCAGGCACGGCAAACAGGAACATCATCACCGTGCCGTGCATCGTGAACAACTGGTTGTACAAGTCGTAGCCAATCAGGTTGTTGTCGGGCACAGCCAGCTGAGTGCGCATCAACAGCGCCAGCACGCCGGCCAGCACAAAGAACAGCAAGGCCGTGCCGATATAGAGCAGTCCAATGTGAGTGTTGTTGACAAAGGTGATCGTCCGCCAACCCTGCGGGCGCTTCCAGATGCGCAGCAGCTGTTCCTCTTCGCCGTCGGGGCGGGGAAGGGGGTTGGGGAGAGCCTGCTCGGCGGTCGAGTTCTTGGGCATCACTTGAGGCTTTCCATGTACCGCGCGACAGCGCGCAAGTCCGCAGCGGACAATTCATCAAAGGAGGGCATCTGGTTGCCTGGCTTGATATGCTGGCTGCCGGCGATCCATCCGGCCAGCGTACCGACGTTGTTCGGCAATACGCCCGCGGCCAGCGAACTGCGGCTGCCGACATGCGTCAGGTCGGGTCCGATCGTGCCGGCGGCCTCGGTGCCGCGGATGGTGTGGCACTGCGCGCAGAGCTGCATAGTGATCTGCCTGCCTGGCTGCAGCCAGGCATCGGCTGGCTCCTTTGCCGGTAGGCGCTGCGACGTTAACCATGCCTGAAAATCGGCGGGGGAAAGCGCCCGCACTTCGAACATCATGTTCGCATGCTGAGCGCCACAGTATTCCGCGCACTGGCCACGAAACAGCCCGGGCTCGGCCGCCGTCATGCGCAGGCGGTTCACGTGCCCGGGCACCATGTCCAGCTTGCCTGCCAGATTCGGAACCCAGAAGCTATGGATCACGTTGTCCGACTTGAGCACGAACTCCACTGGAACGCCCGCCGGGATGCGTATATCGTTTGCCGTTTCGAACAAGGGCTGGCCATCCTGGTCCAGGTACCGCACCCGCCACCACCACATCTCGCCCGTGACCTCGATGCGTGCCGCCGGCGGACTGCCGGTTATAGCCATTAGCGACATCGCGCTCAGGGCGTAGACGAGCAGCGCGCTCAATACCGCCACGGGAAACGCGATGCCGGCGCCCACGATCAAGGAGCGCCGGCCAAGCTGCCCGCGTATGCGCGACGGTCCATACATGGCCAGAATCAGCAAGAAAATGACCAGAAGGAAAATCACCGAGGCCCCGATGAACAACACCCAGCTGACTTCCGCGATTTGTCTTGCCTGCTCACTTTTGGGATTGAGGGCCGACTGCACTTGCGCCCGTGCTGAAAACGGCAGCATCGCAAGAAATACCGCAAGGCGTGAACAGGACATATCGGCGTTCTTCAATAGTTGGAATTAAAAAGTGGGCACCCGCGGGGAGCCGGCGCCGATCATTGCGGATAGCACGTTGCATGCCAGGCTTGCCTCTTGCTGTGAAACCGCGAAGAAACAGGGCGAATCGCGAGGCAGCCGCCATCGGTTTTCTCCCGGCTTTGAAGAATTTACACACGGCTAGCGTCCTATTTGGCCAGTTCAGGTGCCGCTGGCAAAGAAATTGCTGAGGCAAGTGCCAGTAGCAGCGAACACGCCAAATCATCCTGGAGCGGAATGAACGGTCCAAGCAACAATGCCGCAACGCAACAAGAGCGAAGCGAACCGCTGCGCCCCGGCCTGAACGCCTCCGCCAAGGCGCTGTGCTGCCTGGGCGCGGTATTAGTGTTGGCCGGCTGCGGCGAAGAACGTTCTGTGCTTGCGCCTCGGGGGCCGGCCATTCAATTGGCCGCCGCGGACATCGATCGCGCGCGGCGGCTTATCAGGGATTACGGCTGTGTCGCCTGTCATACTGTGCCTGGTGTGAGAGGACCGGATACAAAAGTCGGGCCGCCGCTGAAGGACATGGCATGGCGTGGCTATATAGGCGGCGTATTGCCGAACACCCCCGACAACCTGCGGCGATGGCTGCTTGACCCGCCGGCAATTGATCCGCGCACTGCCATGCCGAATATGGGACTGAGCGATGAGGACGCGAAGGATATCGCCGCCTATCTCCTGACTCTTCACTGACTTCACGGATTTACGACAATGACGACATGGAAGCGTGTTGCAAGCATTACCCTGGCGGCGTCAGCGGCAATCACCGCGCTGCTGGGGGGGCTTGTCATCTACTCGGGCATCTATGATGTCAGTGCCACGGCCCAGCACACCAGCGTTGTCTATCATCTGCTGGAAACATCCTTGCGGCGTTCGGTCAAGCTGCGTACATCCGATGTCCAGGTTCCAGTCCTGGACGATGAAGCCCGTGCCATTAACGGATTCAAGCTCTTTCAGAAGCACTGCGTCCAGTGCCATGGCGCGCCCGGCATTGCGCCGGAACCCTTCGCGCGGGGTTTGACCCCCGCGCCCGCGTCCCTGGTTGCCTCGGCCAGCGCCTGGTCTGCGGCCGAAATCCATTGGATGATAGAGCATGGCATCAAGATGAGCGGTATGCCGGCCTGGAAGTATCGCTTGAACGACCAGGAAATATGGGACATTGTCGCGTTCATGAAAGTGCTGCCCGGCTTGTCGCCCGCCGACTACCAACAGTGGAGCGTGCGCCATGTGCCAGTACCGGCACCTTCACCGCCAGCATCGCCGCCTTTGCCGGAGCGGGATGCCCGGCTTGGCGACGCAGGCGCGGGACGAAAGGCCGTCCAGCAATATCTATGCGCCACGTGTCATGTAATTCCTGGCATTGTGGGCGCCAACTACCATGTCGGCCCATCCCTGGCCGGCATGGCAAGCCGGAAATACATCGCGGGCGTGCTGCCCAATACACCGGCCAACATGCTGCGCTGGTTGCGCGATCCCACCGAAGTCGATCCTTTGACTGCTATGCCCGATCTGGATGTATCCGATCAGGATGCGCGTGATATCGCCGCCTTTTTATACACGCTTATCGACGATTAGCAAGAACTGATCACGACGTCTTTTGCGTGGCGCGGCGGTTTGGACTATCGCGACTTCTCGGGCTTGAACCCCAATCGTTTCATGGCCCCGGTCAGCGTGCGCGCGGCATCGCCATAGCCGCGCCAGGGCTCGTTGCCCTGGTCCAGGCGTTCATGAATATTGCCAATGTGCCATTGCGCTGAACTTTGCAGCGTATTGACCTCGTCCCACTCGACAGGCACCGACACGCCCATTCCCGGCCGGGCGCGTACCGACCAGGCGGCGACAGTCGTGGCGCCAAAACCATTGCGGAGATAATCGATAAAAATCTTGCCCACCCGGTTGCGCGGCCCGCTCAGGGCGGAGAAGCGTTTGGGCAGGGTTTTGGCCAGGTGCCGCACAATGGCATGTGAAAAATCTTTTACCGTGTCCCAGTCATGGCGCCGCTGCAAGGGCACCACGACATGCAAGCCCTTGCCGCCGCTGGTTTTCACAAACGAGACCAGATCGAGCTCATTCAGGAAAGCGCGAACGACCAGGGCTGCCTCTTGCATCGCCTGCCATTCGACGCCTTTGCCGGGATCCAGGTCGAACGTCATCCGGTCGGGCTTGCCAATTAATGTCTTGCTTGCGTTCCAGGTATGGAACTCGATGACATTCATTTGCGCGGCATTCAGAAGACCCTGTGCCGATACCACCTCCAGCAGCGGATCGTGGCCCGGGTCCAGTTTCTTCGAAAGCTGCCGCACTCCGGCCATCTTCGTGGTTTCCAGATGCTTCTGGAAAAACGTCCCGCCTTTCACGCCATCGGGCGCACGGACCAGCGACACGGGCCGGCCCTTCAGATGCTGCAGCATAAGCGGTGCGACCAGGGCATAGTAGCGAATCACCTCTATTTTGCTTGTGCCGGATGACTTATCCACGACACGCTCGGGATGAGTGACTTTGAACTTTGCGGGCAAGGAATCGGGCTCGCGGGGCTGGGTGGCGGTCTGCACGGGGTGCTCCTTGATGATTTGCCTGGCGCGCTTATCAGTGCGCAAGCCATGAAAAACAGAATGGCGGATTCTTCCCTTTCCAGTCCACTGACCGAACGATACTTCCGCCAGCAGCACCGGCTTGATCCAATGGGTTTTTTTATCGATGGGGGTAGGGGACGAAAACGGACTTTTTGGGGAATGCAGCGGCTGCAGTTTTTGCCTGATGCCAGCCAGGGTCCTGGCGCTGAATCCCGTGCCGACATTGCCGACATAGCGCAGCGCGCCGCCGTCGTCGTGGACACCCAGCAATAAAGAACCTATTCCCGCTCGCGCTCCTTTGGGATCGGTGTAGCCGCCCACCACGAACTCTTGCCGCAAACTGCATTTCAGCTTGATCCAGTCCCGTGACCGGCGCGATGCATATTGAGAAGTCTTTTTCTTGCCGATGACGCCCTCGAGCCCAAGCCGGCATGCCGACGCAACGATGTCCCGCCCCGGCGCATCGAATGCATCGCTGAAGCGGACAGCCCCGTCTTTGGCGCTCAGAAGCAGTTGCTGCAGCTTTTGGCGACGCTCGATAAGCGGCGCTTTGCGAAGATCCCTGCCATCACAAAAGGGAAGGTCGAACAGATAATAGACAACGTCCCGCATCGTCGAATTATCGAATGCGTTCTGCAATGCCTGGAAGTCCGGCAGGCCATCGTCGCCCGGAACCACAATTTCGCCGTCATACCAGCCGTCGGGCAGCTTGATGGCGTCAAGCTGTCTGGCCAGCGGGGCAAGCCGGTCCGTCCAGTCGTTTCCGTTGCGGGTAAACAGCCGTATCCGGCCTTTTTGTATGCGCGTCAGTAATCGATAGCCGTCGAACTTGATTTCGTAAAGCCATTGCTTTGAATCGAGGGGAGGGGAGTCGACCAGCGTGGCAAGCTGTGGTTTTAACGCGGCAGGAAGATGTTTATCGCCCGGCTGCGCCACGCTGTCAGGCATTTCATCAATGACACTGAACTCACTGGCCGGGCGGGAAAATTCGTCCTTTTCCTTGATCAACAGCCAGGGGTCTTGCCTGGCTTGCTTTCCCTTGATTCTGACCAGGGCCCATTTTCCGTGGAGTTTCTGGCCCCGCAGTTCGAACTTCAGCTTTCCCGCCCGATAATCCGCGCGGGCATCCCCTGATGGTATCCAGACGCCCTTGTCCCAAATAATCACCTTCCCGGCGCCATACTGCCCGGCCGGAATCCGGCCCTCGAAAGCGTTGTACGAAACAGGGTGGTCCTCGACATGCACCGCCATGCGCTTGTCGGCGCTGTCGAAGCTGGGGCCCTTGGGCACGGCCCAGCTTTTCATGGTGCCATCCAACTCCAGCCGGAAATCGTAATGCAGGCGCCTGGCCCAGTGTTTTTGAACGACAAACGAAAGGGCGGACTCATTCGCGGCGCCTCCTTCGGCCGGCTCGCGGGTGATCGAGAAATTGCGCTTGGACTTATAGGCCTTCAGCGGATCGGATTCGTCCATGATCACGCCCGCTTGGAGGCCGCCGCCCGCCGTTTCTTGGGAGCGGGCTTGCCTTTTTGCACCGCGGATTTCCCCTTGGCTGTCTTGCCGCCTTTTTTCAGGCTCTGCTGCAGCATTTCAGTCAGGTCATAAATTTTCGCTCCACCGGTTTCAGGCTCTCCGTCCTGGGCTTGTGTTACGGATTCCAACTTGCCGGCCTTCAGTTTCTCCTTCACCAATTGCAGAATCTGCGCTTTGAAGGAGTCGGTAAAGTCCTGGGGTGCCCACTTGGTGCTCATATCGGCAACCAGTTGCTCGCCCATGGCCATCTCTTTCTTGGTCAAGCCTGTCGATTTGATACCTTCGGCCGGCAAGTTCAACTCATCCCAGCTTCGGATTTCTTCATTCCAGCGCAGCAGATTCAATATCAGGGCAGGCCCGCAGGGCATCAGCACCGCCAAATGCTGCTTGGTCTGGATAACGACCTTTGCAATACCGACCTTTTTGGTTTTATGCAGAACCTCGCGCAACAGGGCATACACTTTGGCGCCCTTGTTGATGGGAGAAATATAGTAAGGACGGTCCAGATACACGAAAGGAATATCGGCGAGCGACACGAAGGCTTCGATTTCCACCGTCTGGGTGGTTTTTGGATACGCCGCAGTTATTTCCTCGGTGGACAAGATGACGTATTGCCCGTCCTCGACCTCGATGCCCTTGACGATATTTTCCTGGCCTATGCTCTTGCCCGTGGCCTTGTTGATGCGCTTGTAGCCAACGGGGTCCATGCTGCGCTTGTCCAGCCAGTCGAAATCTATGCCGTGCTCCGTGGTGGCCGAGTGCAAGGCGATGGGAATGTGGACCAGTCCAAACGATATGGCGCCTTTCCATAAAGCGCGTTTACTCGATGCAGCCATGGCTGTTTCCTCCGTTGACGTGCATTCCGGCTGGTGAACGCTGACTTTCTGCTGGGCAGCAAGATCTGTTCCCGCGGTGGCTGCGCCCGTTTCCGTAACGGAGCGCAGGGTCCTCGGTGCCCACGCGGCACCTTATCCGGTATCAGCCGCTCGAGTGGTCATGTGGGCCTGCGATAAGCCAGATACACCGCCGCGGCAAGGAGCTGTATGCCACTGGCTGTGGCAAAGAACAGGTTCTGCATGGCTCCCGGCCCCTCATGGGCCGGACTTTGCAGCAGGCCAAAGCATGCGGGTGCGAAGGCATAAGTTGCCTGCGAAATTGCCACGATCAGGGCCACAACTCTGGACACATCCTCAGGGGAAAAGTCCGATTGCGCAACGAGCGGTGGGATGGAGGTGGCATTGCCAATACCCGAACCAAACAGCATCACGCCAAGGGTAAGAAGCCATATATTGTGCCCGCCGGAGAGCAGCAACACCGCTGATCCCAGAGCCTGAATCAAATAACCGGCAGCGGCAACTGCCCGCCGGTTTCCAAACCGCTGAACGGCACGCGCCGCTACGAAGCGGCCAACAACGGCGCAGGCGGTTCCCAGCCCCATGAGCCACCCCATCGGCTGAGCGCCAACAGCAGGGGAGAAGATGTTGAAGAGATGGGCCAGCAAGCCGATCTGTGCAAATAGACCGATTGCCATGCCGGCAGACAGTGTAATGAACGCCCAACTGCGCCAAAGCTTGGAGCCAGGCAGCGTTTTGCTGCGATTCGCTTCAAGACGCTGAGCTTCTGGCGCGCTCGAACCGTCGCCATCGAGTTCCTGTCCGATACTTTCTGGCGTTTTAGTGAAGACTTTGCTGGCCAGCAGCAGCACGATGACAATTACAATCACGCCCACGATACTTGCCGCGCCGGTGAAACCCAGCCAAGCGATCAATGCCACCCATAACGGCGAAAAAATCACACCGCCAACACTGGCTCCGTTATAAGCTTTGCTTAAAGCGGCAGGACGGTTTTTCTGATACCAGGCGGCAAAAATGGTATTGACCGCAACGGCTCCCATCGTGACCCATCCGGCGCCAGTCAGCATGGCTACCACAAATAATTGCCATGGCTCTCTGACAGTTGCCCAGCCAAGGACACCAGCCGCAGTGAGCACGGCGCCACCTATCGTGGTTGCAGGTAAACCAATCAAGGCATACAGGCGGGGCAGATTTGCGATCACCAGCGCGCCGACCAGAAAGTGCAAGGTCACAGCCGACGATACAAGGCTCAACGACCAGTTCGTCCGCTGCGCCACCTCTGCCAGGTAAATGGGTGGGCCGTAGAATCCAACACCCCAGCCCAGAATGGCCAGGAGAAATGCAGCGCGGACAACCCAAACGCCAAAGAATAGTGGTGTCTGGTCGGGTAGGTGAGCGTTCATGTGGATTGTTCTTCCATCCGGTAAATGCCGGCTTGCGAAGGAGGGTGATGAACTACATTGTGGCTACGACAGGTGTCGGATGCTACGGCACAGGCCGTACCATGGCACTGCATCCAGTTGTTAGAATCGAAGCACATTCCGGGAGTCACCATGGCCAGCATCTCTGCGATTGCCCAAACCGCATCATTGGTTGGCGACCTTGCCCGTGCCAGCATGCTTGCCGCGCTGATGGACGGGCGCGCGCTGACGGCAACGGAGCTGGCTCATATCGCCGGCATTGCGCCCCAGACCGCCAGCGGCCATCTCAGCCGCCTGGTCGACGCAGGCTTGGTCGTCAGAGCGTGTCAAGGGCGACACCGCTACCATAAACTCGCCTCGCCCGCTGTTGCCCATATGCTCGAAAGCATCATGTCCCTGGCAACTGATCCGAATACACCACGCATATCGCAGCGCTCGCCGGTTGTCGGCCCGCGCGACAAGTCGCTGCGCTATGCCCGCACCTGCTACGACCATCTGGCAGGTCAACTGGCGGTGGAAATAACCGACAGCCTGATCGAGTCCGGTCGAATCGAGCTATCGAGCGACGGCGGCGCATTGACCGACGAGGGCGATCAATTTCTGCGCTCTATAGGCGTCGACTTGGACGCCGCTTTCCATCGTGCATCCAGCCGAGGGTCAAGGCGAATGTTTTGCCGGCCTTGCCTGGACTGGAGCGAAAGGCGATTTCATATTGGCGGCGCGCTGGGGGCTGCAATGTGCCAATGTTATCTGGATAAGGGCTGGATCCGGCGTGCCGCGGGAAGCCGGGCGGTAAGCGTAACGCCTCATGGCCGGCAAGCAATTCGGGACGCCTTTTCCCTGACGACGGCCAGTCTTTCCTGACGGACTGAATTCTGAAAAGTATTGAACGCAACAAACGGAGTGTTTTTTGACGCTTGCCGGGTCAACATAGCGCGAATTGGCAAATGAAGACTATGCCGTTCGCGATTAGCGCGTTGATCACTGCAAGAGGCACACATGGGAACATCGGTAAGGTTCAGCCCACCGTTCAGGCGATTGGTTTGGTCGAATCTGTTCGCCCAGGCTGCCGAGCAGATCGGCCTTGCCACGGCGCCGCTGTTGGCGGTCTTTCTGTTTAGCGCCAGCACCAGCCAGACCGCCACGCTGCAGATGGTACAAACCTTGCCGTTCTTATTGCTGGCTATCCCGGCCGGCCTGCTGGCGGATCGTTCCTCCCGGAAAACCGTATTGGCCTTCGCGGAAGCCTTGCGCGCATTCTCCTTTGGACTGATTCTGCTATTGCTTGCCACGGAAAGCTTAACGCTTTCAACCCTGGCATTGCTGGGCTTTATAGGCGCCATGGGCACCGTGGCCTATAACGTGACGGCACCGGGCCTGGTGCCTCTTTTAGTGGCAAGGCCGCTGCTTTCCATAGCCAACAGCCGGTTGGAGCTGGCCCGCAGTATCGCCTTTGCATCGGGTCCCAGTGTGGCGGGGCTGGTGTTCAGTGCTGCGGGCGCGTCGCTTTCTTATTGCATTGCCCTGGTATTTTCTCTGGCGGCTGTCAATCTCTTGCGCGGATTGCCCTGCCACCCAGTCAGGCCCGGGCAGGGGAGGATATGGCCCCAGTTGACTGAAGGGATGTCGTTCACGCTGGCCAGCCCGCTTTTGCGGCCCGTACTGGCCACCGCCGTCATTTTCAATACGTCCTGGTTCATGCTGCAGGCGGCCTTTGTCCCTTATGCGGCCCGTCATCTGGGGCTGTCCGCATTCGAGATCGGGGTAACGATGGCCTGTTATGGTCTGGGGATGATTGCGGGTGCCGTTCTCGCACCGTTGGCCGCCAGGCACATCACGTTCGGTTCGATGGTTATTTCCGGACCAGTAGGCGCGTTGTGTGGCGCCATAGCGATGACATGCTCCATTGGGTATCCATACTTTTCCCTGGCGTGCGTCAGCTTTTTTCTTTTCGGGGCGGGGCCGGTTCTTTGGACGATTTCAACGACAACGCTACGGCAGGCAGTGACGCCGCCAGAGCTGATCGGCCGCGTCTCCGCAGTCATCATGACGATGACTTATGGCGCAAGGCCCATTGGCGCACTGGCAGCCGCGGCAATCGGCAGCGTTTATCCCCCCAAATATTGCATTCTCGCTGCGGCAATGGGTTTTGTTGCGCAGCTTGTCATCATCGTGTGTTCAAGAGTTCCCAAGCTGGCCGGCGTGCCGGAGTCGGCTCCGGCTTGACCTCTGGCATTGAGGTGGTTTCTTTGTAATGGGCAATGATGTCGATCCAGCGCGATGACGCTCATCCATGCTCCATTCATTACTTTACATAATACACATTATGCGAATAGTGGAATGGCAATTGCGGAAGGTTTTCAGGATCCACTCGGCAAACTCCAGCCCTCACTCTTGCGGCTGGGCAGCGCCGCATACATCGCCAGCCGCCCGCTCACCCAAGGACTCAGTACTCGAATCAATTCCCCACGCATCAGATACGGCGCGACGATGTCCAGTGCGATAGAGGTAATACCGGCCCCGTCCAATGCCGCGCGCAGCAAAGTGTCAGTGTGGTTGGCAATCAAAACAGGATCTACATTCGCTTTGACGACTTGATCGGGACGCAGGTCATTCCACATATGCCACGCTCGAATGGATCCATCGGATTTTCTAAGGCGCAGACATGCATGATTGGCCAGGTCCTCGGGGTTCTGGGGCGAACCGCGACGCTGCACATAATCTGGCGAGGCGACCAGGATGACATCGGACTCAATAATCTTCCGGGCTACGATATCGGCGTTGAAACTGGCATCGGCGCCCAGCAAGGTAATGTCGAAATCTTCAATGGGGAGACCCCGGTGCGTCTCGACTTCAATGTCAACCACAATGCCAGGATGCCGTTGACGAAACTCCGACAATAAAGGAGCGATCACGTAGCTGGCCAGCACGGGCTGTGTGTGCACTCGCAGTCGGCCGGCAAGATCGTGTGTATGTGCGCTGGCCAGCGCATCGGCTTCGTCGGCATCCTGCAATATCTGACGGACGCGAGCCAGATACGCCTCCCCTGCTTCCGTCAGCGATACGCGCCGGGTGGTGCGCTGAAACAAGCGCGTGCCGAGATGCGTTTCCAATTCGGCGATCATCCGGGTGACCACAGGGGGAGACATATCCATGGCGCGCGCCGCCGCCGCAAAGCCTCTTTCATCGGCCACGCGCTCGAAAATCTGCATTGACAGCAAGCGATCCATGATTCTGCCTCGAAAATCTGATTGTTCTGATTTAAGGAATAGACAATATACATTCTAAGTATTTATTCATTAAATAGAAGCTATTAAAGTGACTACATCGACGAGAACACGGCAACGCAACTCGCCGAGGCACTGAAGATTGCTTCATGCTGACCACGTCAATGACTGATTAAAAGGATATACATCATGACTCGTACCCAAGTTTCCGCCCTCGCCCTCTCCTTCTCCGCTTTTTTCGCCGGACAGGCCATGGCCGCCAATACGACCGCGTCCCTGACCCGCGAACAAGTCAAGGCTGAGCTGGCCGAGGCCGTGCGCACCGGCAATATCGTCGTCGGTGAAAGCAGTGCCAGATTGAACGAGCAGTTTCCCCAGCTGTACCCCGAGCAGCAGGCCTCCTCCAGCGTGACCCGCTCGCAAGTCCAGGCTGAGCTGGCGGCCGCCATTCGCGCAGGCAACGTGACGGTGGGCGAAAGCAGCGCGAAGCTGAACGAAGTCTTTCCTCAAGACTACGCTCAACAAAACGTAGCGGGCAAGAGCCGCGACCAAGTCTATAACGAATTGGCTGAAGCTGCCGCCAACGGCTCGCTCTATCGCCACATAGACGCGTAAGCCATACCAGCAAGGAATCGACATGGGACTTCTCGTAGACGGAAAATGGCACGATCAGTGGTATGACACGGCCAGCACGGGCGGTCGCTTCGTGCGCAGCGATGCGCAATTCCGCAGCTGGATTACGCCAGATGGCAATGCAGGGCCAAGCGGCGGGGCCGGATTCAGAGCCGAGTCCGGCCGCTACCACCTGTATGTTTCGCTGGCCTGCCCGTGGGCGAGCCGCGTGTTGATCATGCGGTCCTTGAAGGGTCTGGAACGAATGATAAGCATGTCCGTCGTCAACCCATACATGGGGGAACACGGCTGGACTTTCGAGCCAGGTCCAGGCGTGGTGGCCGATCCAGTCGGGCAGGCCCAATACTTATATGAAGTCTACTTGCGGGCAGAAGTCGGCTACAGCGGACGCGTGACCGTGCCCGTATTGTGGGATCTATGGCGCAATACCATGGTCAGCAATGAGTCGTCTGAAATTATCCGCATGCTCAATTCAGCCTTCGATGGGTTAGGCGCGCGGGATGGCGATTATGCCCCGGCGGAGCTGCTTCCCCAGATCGACGCCATCAACGCCGAGGTGTACGACGCGGTCAACAACGGTGTGTACAAGGCCGGCTTCGCCACGAACCAGGACGTATACGAGCAAGAGGTCGGCAAATTGTTTGCCTACCTTGATCAACTGGAAATCAGGCTGGGGCGCCAGCGCTATCTGCTGGGTGATCGCATCACCGAAGCCGATTGGCGCCTGTTCACCACTTTGATTCGCTTTGACGCTGTCTACCATGGCCATTTCAAGTGCAATCTGAAACGCCTGGCAGATTATGGAAATTTATGGGGCTACACGCGTGAACTCTACCAGTGGCCCGGTGTGGCGGCCACAGTGAGCTTCGAGCATATCAAGCAACACTACTATCGCAGCCACCACAGCATCAATCCCAACGGGCTTGTTCCGGCGGGCCCCGTTCTGGATCTGCATCGTCCATCGAATCGTCGGTTGGCCGTGGCAGGCACGAAAGTCCCGCCTGTCGCGCGCTGAAACCAAATTTTAATTCCGTGGCGGCTCGTTCCGCCTGCTGTTTCCGGCGCCGCTTATTGCTTATTCAGTGGTAGTACCGTCGAAGTGCTCTTCCCTTTCATCGGCCTTGGTGGGGTGCAGCACGCCTTCACGGTGCTCGGGCGGACCGTACAAGGTATACAGGCGCAGTGGCGCGCTGCCCGTGTTGACGACGTTGTGCCGGGCGCCAGCCGGGACGATGATGGCATCGTCGTCCTGTACTTCATAAACATTGTCGTCTATGGTGACGCGCCCCTTGCCTTCTTCGACACGGAAGAACTGATCATGGCCTTCGTGCACCTCGGCACCGATTTCTTCGCCGGCCTGCAAGGTCATCAGAACCAATTGCATGTGCTTGCCTGTATACAGCACCTTGCGAAAATTATCGTTCTCGATGGTGAGTTTTTCAATGTTCTGTACGAAACCTTTCACACGACCACTCCTATAAAAAAACCAGTTCTGTTGATGATAACACCGCCCCTATTTACAGGATGGGCGCAAGAGAATGACTGGGCCGGCATGCCTGGCGCGATACGCCACCGGCAGGCGCCGCACAGCCAGCCATCACAAACATATTGACAACGATTCTCATTATCAATAGAATTTGGCATCTTTTATAACGATTGTTATAACCCTGCAACAAGTAGCAGTGCAAGGCCAGTTCCAATGATAAATTCCGAATTGATTCAAGTGCTTACGCAGTCTCCGACTTTTGCAAAGGCAAGCGCTGAATCCATGGAAATGCTTATCGCCGACGCCATGGCCGTTCAGTTAAGCCCCAAGCAGCATCTGTTTCACATGGGTGACGAGGCTGCATTTTTCTTTTGGCTGCAGTCGGGCAGCATTACGCTATACCGGCCCGCCTATAACGGCGATCATAAAATTTTCCGTATCGTCGAAGATGGCGACTTGCTGGCCGAGACTGCCATTTTCGCCAACCCTTCCCTGTATCCGCTCTCCGCGTATGCCAATGACGAGTGCCTGGTGCATCGCCTGCCGCGCGAGCGGCTGCTGGCCATGGCGCGGCAGTCGGCCGAGTTTTCATTTTCCCTGCTCGAAAACATGGCGACCCGCATTGCGCAAGCCACCAACCGCATCGATCTCCTGACCATCAGCAATTCAGCCCAGCGGCTGGTGGTGTATTTAATGGACGTCTATCTGCAGCAAGGCACCGCCTGGCTGGTGCTGCCGGCGAATCAAAACGTACTGGCCCGTCAGTTGAACATCGCGCCCGAAACGCTGTCGCGGCAACTCAGCGGGTTCAAGCGCCAGGGCCTCATTGGCGGGCGCAATCGCGAAATCGTGCTGCTCGATGTAGAAGGCCTGTGCCGCGAGGTCGACTTGCCCGCGCCCGTTGCAAGCGTTAAACCGCCCCGCCCCGCCGCCCACCTGGGCGGCAGCCTGTTCGACTGCTGCAACTATGCCCGTCAAGCACTGGGCAGGCTGCCCTCCTGACCCGGAGCGCAGCCGCCCGCATGGTGCGCCAGATCCGACCCCAAGGGCTCGGCGCAACCGTCCAACCCGTCATCTCGCGGCCCGGTAAGCACGGGCCAGGCATGCCACAGGTATACGGCAAAGGCCCCCGCCCACAACACGCCCGATGCCATCAGCAATAGCGGCGTCCAGTGGCCGGCGGCCGACACGCCAGCCCAGGCACGCAC
>JBATWU010000007.1:0-9081 GCA_049672825.1 Pusillimonas sp. | reverse complement strand
CGTCGGCATAGCGCCCGGCCGCAAGCACGGGCGGCGGCAGCACGCGCCGCTTGAAATTGCTGTCCGCGTAGTAGCGCAGCTTTCTGGCCTTGATCGGCGCCACGCTGGAGACCATCACCACGGCCTCGTCGGACGGTAGCTGCATCACCTCGCCCGGCGTCAGCAGCGGGCGGGCGGTCTCCTGACGCGACACCATCAGGTGCCCGAGCCACGGTGCGAGCCGGTGGCCCGCGTAGTTGCGCTGCGCGCGCAGCTCGGTGGCCGTGCCCAAGGTTTCGGAAATCCGTTTGGCCGTGCGCTCGTCGTTGGTGGCGAACGTCACGCGCACATGGCAGTTGTCGAGGATCGAATGGTTCTGGCCGTAGGCCTTGTCGATCTGGTTCAGGCTCTGCGCGATGAGGAAGCTGCGGATGCCATAGCCCGCCATGAAGGCCAGCGCCGTCTCGAAGAAGTCGAGCCGCCCGAGCGCGGGAAACTCATCCAGCATCAGCAGCAACTTGTGGCGGCGCGCGATGCCGTCAGAGCCGTCGAGCGATTCCGTCAGCCGCCGCCCGATCTGGTTGAGTATTAAGCGAATGAGCGGCTTCGTGCGCGATATGTCCGAAGGCGGCACCACCAAGTACAGCGATACTGGATGCTCGGCCGCGATCAGGTCGGCGATGCGCCAGTCGCAGCGCGAGGTGACTTCGGCCACCGTGGGATCGCGGTACAGGCCCAAGAACGACATGGCCGTGGACAGAACGCCAGAGCGCTCGTTGTCCGATTTGTTCAGCACCTCGCGGGCCGCAGAGGCGACCACCGGATGCGGGCCACCACCTTCCTCGTTCACGAGATGCGGCGTGGTCATCATCCGGTGCAGGGTCAGTTCGAACGGACACGCGGGGTCGCTGAGGAAGTTGGCGACGCCGCGCAGCGTCTTGTCCTCGCCCGCGTAGAGCACATGCAGGATGGCGCCGACCAGCAACGCATGCGAAGTCTTCTCCCAGTGGTTTCGCCGCTCCAGCGCGCCTTCGGGATCGACCAGGATGTCCGCGATGTTCTGCACGTCGCGCACCTCATGCGCGCCGCGCCGCACTTCCAGCAGCGGGTTGTAGGCTGCCGACTTCGCATCGGTCGGGTTGAACAGCAGACAGTGGCTGAAACAGCTGCGCCAGCCAGCGGTGATGCTCCAGTTCTCGCCCTTGATGTCGTGGATGACGGCGGACGCGGGCCAGCTCAACAAAGTCGGCACCACCAGGCCCACACCCTTGCCCGAGCGCGTGGGCGCGAAGGTCAGGACATGCTCCGGGCCTTCATGGCGCAGGTACTGCTGCTGATGCAAGCCCAGGAACACGCCCGCAGACTGGTCAAGCCCCGCCTTGTGGATGTCCTCCGCGTTGGCCCAGCGGGCCGAACCATAGGTTGTGACCAGCCTGGACTGGCGCGAGCGCCAGACCGACATGCCAATGGCAACCACCACCGCGAGCAGGCCGCTACCCGCAGCAAGGGCGCCGCCCACGTCGAAGACATGCGGCGCGTAGGCGTCGAAGAAGAACCACCACTCGAACAGCCGCCAGGGGTGATAGACAGGGGTGCCCAAGAAGTCGAACCACGGCAAGCCCAGGCGTAGCTGGTAGCCCAGGGCGGCGGCTGTCCATTGCGTGGCACTCCACACTCCGGCGATCACGATGCCGAACACCACGGCAATCTGACCGAACAGTACGTTTGTCCCTTGCATGATCTGGCCTCCGATTTCTCCTGCGCTGGTTCCTCGTGGAAAGAGCGGCATAAAAACACGCCGCAGGCATCAGGATCGGTGCCGGGTCAGTGCCGGTCAAAGACCGTTTTAAGCAGAAAGGTCGAGCAAAAAGACAGAATTCGAACGGCGTCGAGCCAAAGAAAAACGCCGCAAGCGCGGTCGCATTGCGGCGTGTCGATTAGAAAAACGCGGGCGTTAAGGCAAGCGACCAATAATCAGAACTTGGGGGATTCCTTCAGCGGCGTGTAGGGAGTTTCACCATCGCCATAGAGCCGCTTGCGAGTTGCCTCAGCCACACGGTTGCACAGCACGTCGCCCAGCTTCGGGAGATCGATCTTGCACTGGCAGCGTAGCTCTTTGAGCCGTTCGGGGTTGGTAGCCAGCGATTCCACGGTCTCCGTCGCAGCGGGATCGGGCTTGTCGCAGCCGACAACAGCCAGAGTCATGGCCGAAATCATCATCCACCCGCGCATCGCTCATCTCCTTGAGAGGGGGTGAACTACTCAGCATCGCCGCTTGCCGATCCAATGGATTGCAGCCGTTCAATGAAACGAGCCAAGGCTTGGGAAGGCTCCATATCGCGGCGCAGCAGATAGGTCGTCAACACGGATGGCTTGCCAGCCAGCGAACGGGCCACGATGTTCGGCTCCCGGCTGGAGGCGATGTGCGCCGAGCCAGCCAGGCCCAGCGCCAAGCCTGCGGAAACCAATGCCATCATCATGTCGAACGTCGCCACGCGTTGCGCAATCAGGGGCTCCATCGCGTGTTGGCGCAGCACACGATCCACTTGCCGGGCGTGTCCCTCGCAGATGGCCGGATCGCCCAATACCAACGGGTAGCGCAGCACTTCTTCCAACGGGATGTTCTTGCGGGACAGCAAGGGGTGGCGGGCTGGTACTGCCACCATCAGCTCGTCACTCCAGGCCGGCTCCACCAGTATGCCGTCGCCCGCTTCTTCGGCCATCGAGAATCCGGCGTCGTACAGATCGCCGTGCAGCCCGTTGATCTGCTGGGCCAGAGGCACCTCGAATAACTTGATGTCCACCTCGGGATCTTCCTCTCGGCTGCGGGCAAGCAGGAGCGGAAGGCGTGAGGGCGTGACGCCATCCGAAAGCGCGATGCGCAACTGGCCTTCGAAGCCATTGGCGGCGGCCTTCACACTGTCGCGGGCCTGTTCAAGCGTAGTGAAGACGCGCAGCGCGTGTTCCATGAACAGCCTGCCGGCTCGGGTCAGCTGGGTGCTGCGCGTGGTGCGGGCAAAGAGCACCACGCCCAGTTCTCCCTCCAGTTCCTTGATGGCGCGCGACAGCGGCGATTGCTCAATGTGCAATTTCTCTGCCGCACGAGCGAAATGGAGTTCTTCGGCAACTGCAAGAAAGCAACGCAAATGACGTAACTCCATTGCTCCTCCTAAATCCCCGCCAGTTCCCGGATGCGTGCTAGCGACGTATCAGAGTGGGCGGCGATAGCAAGTATCTGCCGTGGCTTCCTGGGCCCCTTTGCAGACCAAGTTAGGTGTGACAGCTTTGAATATTTAGAAAATCGTCCACACGTCACAAGTTCGTCTGTGACGTGCGTTACAGCCGATCCCGGTCATGGAGACGCTGCATCCAATGGGGATACGGCACATTAGGTTGAGAAACCCTATCCAAGCGTTCGCAATGTTCGGGCAACAATACCAATTCGCCTGCTTGCAAGTTGTCGGTCAGTTGAGCTTCAGAACTTGCGCCAACAATGACCGTTGCTACCTTCTCGCGCCCAAGCAGCCACGCCAGCGCGACTTGGGCAGGTGTCGTGTTCAATTCTTGTGCGACGCTACGCAGTTCGTGAACGATCGGATCGACCGCTGCTGGATTGATCGGCGGAAAGTCGAGGCTGACACGACGCCCTTTGGCAGGTTGCCCACCCAGCGCGGTGTATTTGCCGCTGAGATACCCACCTGACAAGGGGCTCCAGACCATCAAGGCCATGCCGTGCCGATGGGCCACCGGGGCGATCTCGTGCTCGACGTCGCGCGTCGCCAGCGAATAGTGAACCTGGGCACTCGTCAACCGGGCCCAATGCGCCTGTGAAGTCATTGCGTGCGCCTGCTCAAGCTCCGACGCGGTGAAATTGCAGACGCCCACATGCCGAACCTTGCCCTGGGTCACAAGATCATCAAAGGCACGCAGTGTTTCGTCCAGCGGCGTCAAGGCATCGCGGTCGTGCGCTTGCAGCAGGTCAATGTGATCTCGGCCAAGCCGTTTGAGGCTGGTCTCGACCGTATTGAAAATGTGGGAGCGGCCAAGACCAACTTGGTTGGGGCCGGAGCCCGTGCGCAACCGCACCTTGGTCGCAACCAGCATGCGGGTTTCATCAACGCCAAGGTCATTCAGCGCTTGGCCGACGATAGTTTCGGACTGGCCTTGCGAGTAGGCGTCTGCCGTATCAATCAGGTTCACTCCACTATCGAGCGCCATGCCAACAAGACGGCCAGCCTGCTCTCGACCGAGCCCAGCTACCGATGCCCAGATTCCGGAGCCAGCACCAAAGGTCATGGCACCCAGCGTCAGCCTCGAAACCCGCAATCCTGATCGCCCCAAAGTGGTGTAGTTCATTAATTTCCCTTAAGAAGTACCAAAGTGAACCGCACTGTAGATCGCCATCCAAAACTCGCCTAGACCGTAAAATACGAAAATATTATTCGTTATAAGCGAGCAAATGATGCGCATCGATCAATTGGCTGCCATGCGCTTGTTCGTCCGGATCGTGGAAACGGGCTCATTCGGCAAGGCAGCACGGTCGCTGGAAATGTCGTCGTCAAACGCTACGGAACGGATGGCGCGACTTGAGGAGGCTCTTGGCGTTCGTCTACTGGCGCGGACGACCAGGGCGGTAGCCCCGACTCAAGCCGGCAGCCGATATTTCGAGGTCTGCCGGCGTCTGATAAGCGAACTGGATGATGTAGAGGGGTCTCTTACGAACTCTCAAAAGGCGCTCGCCGGACGGGTTCGGGTGAGTGCCAATGTGTCCGTGGCTCGTTCGATCCTGATTCCGCGCCTGCCGCAATGGTTTGAGTCCCATCCGCAAATCCATGTGGAACTGATCGTGAGTGATCGGCGCAGCGATTTTGTCCGCGATGGTATCGACTTCTCTGTGCGGATCGGTGGCCTGGAGGATCAAGATTTGGTGCTTAGGCCCCTGGGCCGCCCGCGGCGTGTCACGGTGGCGTCCCCTGGCTATCTACGCTTGATGGGACACCCGAAGAACCCAAAGGATTTGTCGCGGCATCGCCTGATCGACCATTTGCTTCCTCAATCAGGCGAGAGGCTTGAATGGGAATTTGAAGAAAACGGCAAACGTACAGTGCATTTCCCGGAGACCATTGCAGCGGTTGGCGATGCAGATGCTCGGTTGCAATTGGCAATTGCTGACATGGGCATCGTGCAAAGCCTGTGCTTCATCGTCGCACCAGCCCTGCGAGCAGGTATGCTGGAGCGCATCTTGTCGCGATGGGAGACGCCTGCTCCGGAGATCTCGATTCTTTATCCTCGGGATCGACACTTGCCTGCACGAACGCTGGCGACTATGGATGCCTTTGCCGCCTGGATCAAAGAGGCGACTCAAGAGTCGTCATAAAAGTCTCCTGCCGCGGCGACTTCTGCCAGGGCAGTTTGGTTTTTTAGCCGACGGATGGGCCGCGTTGTCACTCAATCTCCCATGACACCCCGCTGCCACGCACCGCCGTGGCTAGTCGGCGCCCAAGCCGCTGCTCATTCACCAGCTTCCGTAGTACCAAGCGGAGCCCTATGGCGACAACGCCATCGCCAACTTCATCGGACTGCGCGAATCCCAAGTCATACAAGTCCTCGTGCACGGGTCAGCCGCGTGCTGCGCGTGGTGCGAGCAAACAGCACCACTCCCAGTTCTTCTTCCAGCTCTTTGATAGCCCGCGAAAGCGGTGACTGCTAAATATGTAGCTTCTCGGCCGCACGGGCGAAGTGCAGTTCTTCGGCGACGGCCAGAAAGCATCGAAGGTGTCGGAGTTTCATCTTCGAGCCTCACGCCGTTTGACGATACGCCCAGGACTCCTGGGCGCCGCCTACTTGGTTTTCAGACTCAACAACCTCTCTCCGCCATGCGCCTTGATCGCGGCCTCCAGCGCCTTTTCGTAGGCAGGCAGAGCTTCTTCGAGACAGGTCCGGCCCTTTGCAGTGAGAACCGTGTACACCCCGCGTTTGTCGTCCGGGCACAGGTCGCGGACGGTAAAGCCGGAGCGTTCCAAGCGCTCGACCAGCCGAGACACCGAGCTTTGGTTCAGGAGCAGATGCGAGGCCAACTCCTGCATGCGAAGTTCCGAGTTCGGAGACCGTGCCAGCACTTCCAGCGCACGGTATTCCGACAAGCCCAGCCCATGCTGGGCTTGCAGCACCTTGCCCAAGTCGGCCTCGACGGAGGCAACGACCTGAATCAATTTGAGCCATGCATCGCTTTTCTTCGGTATCACCGTCGTGCGCTCCTCTTGAACACTGAATAGTCCATTTTCTCATATGCATGCCCATACAAGTAGATCAAGAGGAGCGCCCTCAACGCGCCGCGACTCCTGAGCGAAAGGTCAGGAAGGGCTGCATACCGTCCGGTACCGGCAGCTTGTGCACGGCAGGAACACGCCAATCCAGGGGATCTTTGGCGAACAGCGCATAGGTATTGCGATAGTCAAAGCCATGTGCTGCTGCCTCGTTTCGGTCCACGGCAAACAACACCTGCGAGACACCCGCGTAGAGCGCGCTCAGGTAGCACATGGCACAGGGTTCTCCCGACGCCAGCAGCGTCGTCCCATGCAGATGCGGCCTGCCAGTGGCGCGGCACGCATCCCGAATGGCCTCGACTTCGGCGTGCGCGGTCGGGTCGTGGTGCTCTCGGACGCGGTTGACACCGCGTCCGAGAACCGTGCCCTGTGCATCGACCACAAAGGCGGTGAAGGGAATTCCACCACCGTGGACATGCGCTGACGACCAGGCCACGGCTTCCCTCATGCGCTGCGTGAGGCATTCAGTGGAGTCACCGCCCGTCTTCATGCAGGAACTCCGCTCTTGTGAGCCTGGAGCTTGGCGCTGTCGGCGAGCTTGAGCCAAACCACGCCACCGATGATGACGGCCAGCCAGAATGCCTGAGCCAGTGCCAGCGGCTGGTCGAGCAGAACGCTGCCAAAAGCCGCCGCCCCCACCGAGCCGATACCCGCCCATACGGCGTAGCCGATGCCGACGTCGATGGTTTTCAGCGCAACACTGAGCGCGTACAGCGTCAGCAGGAAAAACACTGCGGCGGAAATCGACCAACCGAGCACAGTGAATGCCTGGCTTCCCCCTACGCTGAGGGCATAGCCAATCTCGAAGACGCTGGCCAGCAGCAGCATGATCCATGCGCGTCCGTTGCTTTGGGTGGTTTGGTTGATGGTCGTCATGTCGGATTCCTTTGTGATGTCAGATGAAAGTGAATGAGGTGATGGTCTGGCGTCTTCACGCCGCGCCACTGAGTCGCAGGCCCACGACACCACCGATGACGAGCGCGATCCCGAAGAGCTTGCTCAGGTTCAGTCTCTGCCCGAAGAACAAGGCACCCAGGATGACGATTCCCACGCCCGCAACGGATGTCCAGATGGCGTATCCAACGCCAACGTCGAAGGTCAGCAAGGCGAGACTCAGAAAGTACGTAGCGATCGCCCCGCTGATCAGCGTGGCGGCGGTCCAGCCAAGACGGGTGAAGCCTTTTGCGTTTCCCGCGGAAATGGCCACTGCGATTTCAAAGACGACAGCGATGCTCAGATATAGCCAACTCATGATGAAGGTTCCTTTTGGTGATGTGCCCGATGGGCGGTTGCGTTGATTTGCCCGGGGGCGGTTGGTGATGTTGAAAAACGGGCGTTCAGCCCTGCGCTGAAGCTGACGGTGGTTCGCCGTTCTGCTCGCGTTCGAGCTGGTCGATGGCGCGCTTGAGTTCGTCCAGGGGCGGCGTGCCACGGAACACTTGCTTCCCGACTACGATGGTGGGAACGGACGTGATCTGCATGTCCTCGCGGGCATGCCGCTGTGCCTCGCGGTGGCGCTGGGCATAGGTCCCGTTTTCGAGCGCATACCTGGCCGCATCGGGGTCAAGCCCGATCTCGGCGGCCAACTCGATCAGAACTTCAGGCTTGCCAATGTCCCGATCCTCCTGGAAGAAGGCCCGCAGGACGCGCAAAGAATAGGCGTTGTCCAGTCCCTCATCCTGGGCCATTGCCAGGAGTTCAAACGCCTTGGCGGTCCGAGGCTGGGGCGAGATGGAAGGCAACCGGATAGGCACCCCGAGGCGCTCGGCCAGCGGATAGACGGATCTCTTCCATACAGAAGGCAGATACGGGTCTTCCGGCCTCAGCGTCGGCTCGGGCGCGGGACGCAACTCAAAGGGACGCCATGTGATGGCGATGTCCCGGTCGCCGATTGCATCGGAAAGCCCCTTTTCTGCCAGCAGGCAGTAGGGGCACACGTAGTCGGAATAGAGGGTGATAGATGACATGCTGGGCTCCTATTATTTGCATGTGCATGCATATTAATGAGATCGAACCAGGCTGTCAAACTATTTGCACGTGCATGTATCTTTCCGGCGCCGAGTGCGTCCCCAAAGGTCGCCGTGACGAGACTAGGCACTCAAATCGAAGGGCCGCGCTGCCGGCCAATCTCCCATGACACCCCACCACTGCGCACCGTCGCGGCAAGCTGCTGATCCAGCCGCTGCTCGATCACCGGTTTCCACGGCACCAGGCTGAATCCCATGCCGTCATCGAGCATCGCGTAGCGTCCGCTTGCGAGCATGACGGAGCGCCGGTAGATGCCAGCCACGCGCTGGCCGTCGGCTACCGGGCGATGCTCCAGGCCGGTTTCGGCCGCAATGTCCTTCGCGGCCTGCGCCAGTTCTCGGTTGCGCAGCGTACCCAGCAGGTTGCGGGCAAGGATTACGCGCTGGCCGCGCCGCTCGGCCAGCCCCTGTTCGGCCAGGAAGTCGGCGCGCTGCTGCATCGCCTGCTTGGCCTCGCCGCCAAAGCCCAGGTCGCCCAGGCCCGAGCCGCCGCCGATCAGTTGCTGATCGAGCCAGGTGGCCCCGATCACGCGGGCCTGCCGCTCGACGGGCAGGTGCGATTTCAGCTTCACCGCCATGCCGCCCAGGTGCTGCGCATCGTAGCGACGGCCCTGCTCGGGCAGGTCGTCCGGCACCTTCCACAGCCCTTCGGCCACGCGCTCCACGATGCCCGCCCGGCGCAGGGCTTCGAGCCGGCGGACGTGGGCCGCGACGACTTCCTGCGGATCGCGGCCAGGCACGGCCTGGCC
>JBATWU010000006.1:0-8109 GCA_049672825.1 Pusillimonas sp. | reverse complement strand
CGCTGGTGGTGCCGACCGCCACCACGCGCCCGCCCGCCGCCCGCGCCGCCCTGACGGCCTCCACCGTTGCGGGAGGCACCGAATAACGTTCGGCGTGCATGATGTGTTCGCTGAGTTTTTGCGCCCTTACCGGTTGAAAGGTGCCTGCGCCCACATGCAGGGTCACGAAGGCCTGATTCACACCCATGTCGGCCAGGCGCGCCAGCATGGCCTGGTCGAAGTGCAGGCCCGCGGTCGGCGCCGCTACGGCGCCGGGCTCGGTGGCGTACACCGTTTGGTAGCGCTCTTCGTCATCCTGACCCGCGGCGTGCTCGATATAGGGCGGCAGCGGGGTGGCGCCGTACTGGTCCAGCAGATCGAGGACTCTTTCGGGAAACACCAGCTCGAATAGCTCGTCCTGGCGGCCGGGCACGGTCACGGCAAAGGCGTCGGCCAGAATCAGCCTGCTGCCCGGTTTGGGCGATTTGCTGGCCCTGACGTGCGCAAGCGCCGTATAAGGGCCGGTTAGGCGCTCGATGAGGACTTCGACTTTTCCACCGCTTTCTTTCTGGCCCAGCAGGCGGGCCTTGATGACGCGGGTGTTGTTGAATACCAGCAGGTCATTAGGCCGGAGCAGCCCGGGCAGGTCGGCAAATTGCTTGTCGTGCAGCCTGGACTGGCTGTCAAGATGCAGCAGACGGCTCTCGGTCCGCCTGGCGGCGGGAGACTGGGCAATGAGTTCGTGGGGCAGTTCATAGTTGAACTGGGAAAGTTCGAGGTCAGGATTCACGCAAGCGGTCTTTGGAGGGCACCTAGCGTCCTGTTTGGTTGTTCGTGCATTCAAATCAGCGCACAGGCACCGACGGTGAGTATGCTAAGCAAGCAAATAGGAGGCTAGAATAAATTTGTGCCGGTATTTTAAGCTGTTGCCGCGCTTTCCTGCTTGGGCCCATGGGAAACGGCCGCCTGCGCCGACTGGCGTCGTCTCATGGAAATGGGGCTGGCGGGGCCCGAAGCCGCCCGACTTTGGGTATGCTGATGTTTTTTGCCCGGAGGGGCGCCCATGTCTTTGCCGCAGCCTCGAGCAGGTTCCGTCCATATCAAAATCCGAAGGCTCGGCTGCGCCGCGGCCTGCCTGCTGGCTGCCGTCTGGCTGGGCGGCGCAGCCCAGGCCCAGGCCCTGCCGGCCGAACTGGACCAGGCATGGCGGGCGACGCGCTTGCCGGCGAGCTCCCTTTCTCTTTTCGTGCAGGAAATCGGCGGACCGGCCATGATGTCCATCAATGCCGCGGCGCCGCGCAATCCGGCCTCGGTCATGAAAATGGTCACCACCTGGACCGCTCTGTCGGGCCTGGGGCCTGAATACCAATGGCGCACGGCTTTTTATGCCCGAAGCGGGGGGCAGGTCGATGACGCGGGCACGCTGTCGGGGCCGTTGTATTTGAAGGCGGGCGGCGATCCTTTCCTGACGGTCGAGGAACTGTGGGGCCTGTTGCGCCAATTGCGCCTGCGCGGAATCAAGAACCTGGGCGAGGTGATCGTCGACCGGTCCATTTTCGGGCAGGTGGCGTCGGATCCCGGCGAGTTCGACGGTGCGGCGGATCGCCCTTACAACGCCAGCCCTGATGCAATGATGGTGGGGCTGGGGGCCGTGCGCCTGGTCTTTCATCCGGATCAGCGGGCCAGGAAATGGGTGCCCCTGATCGATCCGCCGGTGCATGGCGTGCGTATCCAGGGCGAGGTCAAATGGAGCAACGTGGCGTGTCCGGGCTCCCCCTCCGTCGGTACCCAGATCGTCCAGACGGGGCAGGATGTTGTCGTCAATGTCAGCGGGACCGCGGCGGGTTCTTGCGGCGAGTTCAGCGTTTATCGCCTGGCGCAGTCGCAGCCGGAGTATTTTTCGGCCCTGTTCCAGATGCTCTGGCGAGAGTTGGGCGGCACATTGGCCAAAGGCCTGCGCGCCGGACAAGTGCCCGCGGGCGCCACGCCGGTGGTCTGGCATGATTCGCAAAGCCTGGGCGACACCATCCGGCACATCAACAAGCAAAGCAACAACGTCATGGCGCGCACCCTGCTGCTGACCCTGGGTGCCGAGAAGCTTGGCGCGGGCGCCACGCCAGGCACCGGAGCCAATGCGGCCCTGGCCGTGCTGGGCGAGCAGGGAGTGGATACCCGGGGGTGGGTGATGGACAATGGCGCTGGCCTGTCGCGCACCGGCCGGGTTACGGCGGCGGGGCTGGCGGGCATGCTCGATGCGGCCTGGCGTTCGCCGCTGATGCCGGAGTTTATTTCATCGCTGGCCATCTCGGGTGTGGACGGTACGGTCAGGCGCCGCTTGCGCCAAAGCGATGCCAAGGGCATGGCGCATCTGAAAACCGGCACGCTGCGTGATGTCCGGGCGCTGGCCGGCTACGTGCTGGGCGCCAGCGGGAAGCGTTATATTCTCGTAAGTATCGTGAATGACGAGCGTTCCGCCGCCGTGCGAAGTTTCGACGACGCCCTGGTCAACTGGCTGGCCGCGCGCTGAACCCCGTCTCGACAGTCAAACAAGGAAGCACCATGCCCATACATGAAATTCGCCACCCCCTGATCCGCCATAAATTGGGCCTGATGCGCAGGGCAGATCTGAGCACCAAGAATTTTCGCGAAATGTCCCAGGAGATCGCCGCCCTGCTGACCTACGAAGCAACCAAGGGCCTGCCGCTGGAACCCTGCCTCATCGAAGCCTGGTCGGGGCCGCTGCATGTGGAAAAACTGGCTGGTAAAAAGGTCACGGTGGTGCCGATACTGCGGGCGGGTATCGGCATGCTCGACGGCGTGCTCAGCCTGATCCCCGGCGCCAAGGTCAGCGCGGTTGGCATTGCCCGCAACGAGGAAACTCTGCAGGCGCAAACCTATCTGGAGCGGCTGGTGGGGCAACTGGATCAGCGTCTGGCCCTGATTGTCGACCCCATGCTGGCGACCGGTGGCTCCATGGTCGCGACCATCGATCTGCTCAAGAAGGCCGGCTGCCGCGATATCCGGGCGCTGGTCCTGGTTGCCGCGCCCGAGGGCATCAGTGCCGTTGAAAGCCTTCATGCCGATGTGCATATTTACACCGCCTCCATCGACAGCCATCTGAATGAGGACGGCTACATCATTCCCGGCCTGGGCGATGCGGGCGATCGTATTTTTGGAACCCGCCAGAAGGATGTTTGAATGTCCTGCGAGCCGGGCGGGCCGGCTGGCATATTCCGGAATGACGGGGGCGGAAAATTCCGCATTCATGTTTGCTAACGTTTATTCTTGAATTGTTCGAAGCATGCCTTGCAAATAAGGTAGTATGAAGTATCGACGGTTTTAAACAGGCGATAAGTATGCGTAGATTCTGGTGTTCGGGTTTAACGGCGTTGCTGCTTGGCCTTGCGGCCAGTCCGGCCAGCGCCGGGCTGTGCCAGGCACCTTTCATGCATGATGGCGGGCAGGCGCAGTTGACGGGCTCGGGCGGAATGCGGCTGGGCGCCGACTTGTCGTTTTCCGAAGTTAGCAAGCAGGGCGATGATCACTGCGATGCCCGGGTACAGGGAACGGCCACTTATGGGTTGGCAGGCCTGCCTCCCGGTAAATCCACGCTCGATTACTGGATGACGGTCAGAAACGGCCAGGCAACATTCGAGCGGCGCACCGACGATGGCAGGCGTGAACCGGCTGAAGGCCGTTTCGACCTGCGCATGCTGGGCCTGTTTGCCTATGGCGAGCCCATCACGCGCGCCGGCCAGACCTTTCCCGAAATGCGTTTCCAGATCAATCTGGACAAAAAAAAGGTGCAGACGCAGCCCATTGTGGTGAATACGGGCCTGAAAACCGTGGGTGAGCGCCAGGCCATACAAACCGCGGCCGGCGAGCAGTCGTGCTGGCCCATTCAGTACACACGGCATATAGAAGCCACGCAGGCCTCATTCAACGGACTGGTCTTGCCCATACCCGCCATGACCTCGTCGGTGACCGACTGGTTCTGTCCCGACCTGAATATGGTGATGCGCCAGAACAGTGAACAAAGCGGAGTGGCCTCGGTAGTCGAGGTCACCCGGATTCAATAGTGCATGGTGGCATGCTATATGCATGCTTAGCGGTACATTTATAGTCAACTCTCTTTAAGGAGCTCATGATGGCGACAAAGAAAACTGTGAAAGCTAGCGAAGAGGAATTCATCGAAAGCGTCAAGGAAAGCCTCGACGATGCTGAAAAGCTGTTGCGCGAAGCCGCCGACGCTACCGGTGACAAAGCAATCGAGCTGCGTGAAAATGCCATGCGCTCTTTGAAGCGCACCCGCGAAGCCCTGTACGATACCCAGGACGCCCTGCTGGAGCGTGGCCGCAAGGCTGCGCGCGTCACCGACGACTATGTCCACGACAACCCCTGGCAGGCCATAGGCATGGCGGGTATGGCGGGGGTGCTGATCGGCGCCCTGATCTGCCGCCGCTGATCGGGCCTGGTTTCAACTCAATCACCGTCAAGGGCGAACTATGGCGCTACGACAATCGGTAGGCGATCTGGCGTGCACGCTGCTTTCCATCGTGCGAACCCGCCTTGAACTCTTTGCGCTCGAGGCGTCCGAGCAGAAAGGGCAGCTCATCACCATTCTGGGAATGGCATTCGGGGCGCTGCTTTTTCTGACCTTGGCGGTGCTTGTGTTTTCCCTGACAGTGGCCCTGTATTTCTGGCCCACCGAGCAGCGTTACGTGGCGCTGGGCCTGCTGACGCTTTTTTATGCGGCGTTGGGTGTGGGGCTGTTCTGGGGCGTGCGCCGCAAGCTGCTGTTTTCGCCCATGCCGTTCTCGGCCACCATCGACGAACTGCGGCGCGACCTGGCGCTGGCGGACCGCCTGCGTGAGCCCGCCGATCCGCTTGATCTCGTGGCGCGCGCGGAACAACGCAAGGACACGCCATGAAGCAGGGTCTTACCGGTAAAGAGCGCGCGCTGCAAATCGAACTTGTACGGGCGCGTGCGGCGCTCGAGCGGCAGGCCATGTCGCGCAGCGTGCACGAGTTGGGCAATTCGCTCACGCCGCGTTCGGTTTTTCGTAGTTTTTTCCCTCGCGCCTCGTCCCGGTCGGCATCCGACTGGGTTTTCCAGGCAGTATCGCTGACGCGCCGGTATCCATTGCTGACGTCCAGCGTGTCGGCGCTGCTCTCGGGCGTGGGCAAGCGCCGGCGCTGGTGGCGCATTGGCGCCGGTCTACTGTTGAGCTGGCAAGTTGCGCGCAGCATGAACCGAAAAGCGGATTAGGCTATAGCCCAAGCTCCTGCCATATGGCATCCACGCGCGCCTTGACGTCATTGTCCATGACAATGGGCGTGCCCCATTCGCGCGAGGTTTCGCCCGGCCACTTGTTGGTGGCGTCCAGACCCATTTTCCCTCCCAGGCCCGATACCGGCGAGGCGAAGTCCAGGTAATCGATAGGCGTGTTCTCCACCAGCACGGTGTCGCGCACCGGGTCCATGCGGGTGGTCATGGCCCATATCACTTCTTTCCAGTCCCGTACGTCAACGTCGTCGTCGACCACGACAATGAACTTGGTGTACATGAACTGGCGCAGGACGCTCCACAGCCCGAACATCACGCGTTTGGCATGGCCGGGGTACTGCTTGCGCATGGACACGACCGCCAGGCGGTAGCTGCAGCCTTCAGGCGGCAGGTAGAAGTCGACGATCTCCGACAACTGGCGCTTCAGCAGGGGCACGAAGACTTCATTGAGCGCCACGCCCAGCACCGCGGGCTCGTCGGGCGGCTTGCCTGTGTAGGTACTGTGGTAGATGGGGTTGCGGCGCATGGTGATGCGCTCGACGGTAAAGACTGGAAACCAATCCTGCTCGTTGTAATAGCCTGTGTGATCGCCATAAGGGCCTTCCAGCGCCATTTCGTAGCTTGCGTCGGCCGGGCCGGCAACGCCTTCGGGCGGTACGGGTTGAATGGCGCGCGGGTCGGAAGAGGGCAGCAAATGGCCTTCGAGCACGATTTCGGCAAAGGCGGGGACAGATAATGTGCTGCCCAGCGCCTGGGTGACTTCGGTTCGGGAGCCTCGCAGCAGGCCGGCGAACTGATACTCGGACAAGCTGTCGGGCACCGGGGTGACCGCGCCCAGTATGGTCGCCGGGTCGGCGCCGAGCGCGACGGCGATGGGAAAGGGCGTGCCCGGATGGGCCAGCGCGTGGTCGCGGAAGTCCAACGCCCCGCCGCGATGCGACAGCCAGCGCATGATGAGCTTGTTTCGTCCTATCAGTTGCTGACGATAAATGCCCAGATTCTGCCTCCGGGCGTTGGGCCCCCGCGTGATGACCAGACCCCAGGTCAATAGCGGCGCCACGTCGCCTGGCCAGCAGCGCTGCAGGGGGATCTGGTTCAGGTCGACGTCGTCGCCTTCCAGCACGATTTCCTGGCAGGCCGCGTTCTTTACGGTTTTGGGACTCATGTCCCACAGCGCATTCTTGAGCATGGAGACTGTGGCCAGTGCGCTGCGCAGGCCGCGTGGCGGCTCCGGTTCGCGCAGCGACGCCAGCAACTCGCCCGTGGCGCGCAGGGCGCTGATGTCATCGGCCCCCATGCCCCAGGCCACGCGCCCGGGTGTACCGAACAGATTGGTCAGTACCGGCATTGTCGACGGCGCGCCTCGATGAAGGGGACGTTCGAACAGCAGGGCGGGCCCGCCCGCGCGCAGGACACGATCGCTGATCTCGGTCATTTCAAGATCGGTCGATATGGGTTGTGTCAGGCGCTTGAGTTCGCCGGCGCGCTCCAGTTGCGCGATAAAGTCTCTCAGGTCACGATATTTCACAGAGTTAGGCCAGTCAGGTTACATTTGCACTTCGGTAGAAGGTTAACATCGACTTTCTTTATTTTGTTTGGAAGGGGCGCAATGGCGGTCATTTCTTCCGATAGCCTGGCCGGACGTTCCGCGCTGGGCCTGACACGGCAGGTCAGTGAGTTCATCTATGTATGTGCCATTTATCTGGGCATCGCGGTCCTGATTACCGTGGTGTTCGGCGCGACTGTGCCATCGTTGCGCGAGCAGGTGCGCCAGGTTCACGAGGCGCTGGTCATAGCGCTGCGCCCCGCCCAGGGGTTCAAGCAGGAATGGCTTGCGCTGTACGGAACTGATGAGTATGGCTGGCTTTCATCCGAGAGCGCGCCTGATGGCGCCGAGGGTGCTTTACCCCCGGACGACGCCAGGGCCGAAAGGCGTGCCGAGTCGGCCACCCGGCCGCCGTCGGGGCCGCAACTCAGCTTCAGCCATGCCTTGAAGGCATCGTCCGAGGGGCGGCATGTCGAGGGCATCACGGCTGCGCAGGGCCAGGCGCTGCGCAGCTATCTCGCGCGCAAGTACAAGATTGCCCATAGTGTGGCGGGGGCGCTGGTCAACACCGTGTTTGTGGTGGCCCGCGAGAAGAATCTTGATCCGCAACTGGTGCTGGCCGTGATTGCGATCGAGTCCCGGTACAACCCCTATGCGGAAAGCCATGTCGGCGCGCAGGGGCTGATGCAGGTCATGACCAAGGTGCATAAAGACAAGTTTGAAACGTTTAGCGATGGTCCTATTGCGGCTCTGAATCCTATTGCCAATATACGGGTGGGGGTTCAGATTTTGTACGATTGCATCAAGCGCCGCGGTTCGGTCGAGGGCGGCCTGGCCTGTTATGTGGGCGCGACGGGCCCCAGTGATGGCGGCTACGGCGCCAAGGTGCTGGCCGAGCGGCGGCGCATTGCGCTGGCGTCGGGGATACCTGTTGGCCGGTAGGCGTCTGGACGGTTGTTCGGTGTTTTCTTGAATAACGCTGGCGTTGCTTGGTGCTTTTTCTTCGATTCTTGAGCACTGTTGGCGCTGCTTGATATTCTTTCCGTTTCTTAAGCCAGGCAGGTGTGCCAGTGTCTGTTCCGGCTTCGCGCGCCACGCCCCTGGCGCAGCCAGGGGTACCCGTTTTATTCAGCCCATCGGGGCGGTCGCGGAACTCGCAACGTTGGCAGCCCCCCCGGGCTGCCAACACCCTTGTTGCTCGAACAGCCGCGCCCTTGCCTCCCCGCTGGGCTGAATAAAACGGCGTGCGCGAGGCGCCTGCACAGACACTGGCACACCAGCCTTTGGCGCTATGAAT
>JBATWU010000005.1:0-30240 GCA_049672825.1 Pusillimonas sp. | reverse complement strand
GCGCCGCGCAGACGCTGCGCGATACCCTGGTCGCCACCGTGGAAAGCGAAAGAGGGGCCTGGCTGCTGGGGGTGGCCCGGGCCCATCGCGAGTGGTCGCTGCTGGACATCAGCGGCCGGGTCTCGGTCATCGATCTGGCGATCTCGCAGGAGCATGACTGGCTGGTCGTGGACTACAAGACAGGCGTGCCCCACGAGGGTGAGGCCCGAGATGGCTTCGCGGCGCGCATGCGCGAGCGTTACCGCGAGCAAATCGAACGCTACTGCGCCCATGTCAGCGCGCTGGACGGCCGTCCAGCGCGCGGGGCCCTGTATTTCCCCCGGGCCGATGTCTGGGTGGAGTACGTGTAGCGGCAGACCAGCGCAAGTCCTGTTAAACTTCTTCTTGGCGGGCCCCTTCGCATGGTCCGGCGGTGAAACTGGTCAGGTCGGGAACGAAGCAGCCATAGTCGCTCAGGATCAGTGCCGAAGTCAGGCTCGCCCCTTCAATTTCCGCCATTCCCTTTCCAAATACCCCAAGCGGCATCGAATCCGGTACACTTTTCGTTTATCGATCCGATAGCATTCTGCTCAAGCTCCCTGCATGACTTATCTGGTACTGGCGCGTAAATGGCGGCCACGTTCGTTTGAAACCCTTATAGGCCAGGATCACGTGGTTCGCGCGCTGACGCACGCCTTGTCCACCCAGCGCCTGCACCACGCCTGGCTGTTCACCGGCACGCGCGGGGTGGGTAAAACGACTTTGTCGCGCATTCTGGCCAAATCGCTGAATTGCGAGGCCGGCATCACCGCCACCCCCTGCGGAACCTGCAGGGCTTGTACAGAAATCGATGCCGGCCGGTTTGTCGACTATGTCGAGCTCGATGCGGCGTCCAATCGCGGTGTCGACGAAATGACGCAATTGCTGGAGCAGGCGGTATATGCACCCGGCAGCGGGCGCTTCAAGGTCTACATGATCGACGAGGTGCACATGCTCACGGGCCATGCCTTCAATGCCATGTTGAAGACGCTCGAAGAGCCGCCGCCCCATGTCAAGTTCATTCTGGCAACCACCGATCCCCAGAAAATTCCCGTCACCGTCCTGTCGCGCTGTCTGCAGTTCAACCTGAAGCAAATGACGGCGGAAGCAATTGTCGGGCATCTGCAAGAGGTGCTTGGCCAGGAAAACATTCAATACGAAACGCCCGCCTTGCGCCTGTTGGCGCAGGCCGCGGCAGGCTCTATGCGCGACGCATTGTCCCTGACGGACCAGGCCATCGCGTACAGCGCCGGCAACCTGACGGGCGAGGCGGTCCAGGGCATGCTGGGCACCATAGACCAGCGGCATCTGGTGACATTGCTGCGGGCGCTTGCGGCGGGCAGTGCCCGCCAGGTGCTCGAGGTGGCCGACGAGCTGGCCGCGCGCGGGCTGTCTTATTCAGGGGCGCTGGCCGACCTGGCCGTGCTGCTGTCGCGGATTGCCATACAGCAGCGTATCCCGGGAACCATCCCCGCCGACGACCCCTTGGCCGACGATATCGTCCAATTGGCGGCGGTGCTGCACGTAGACCAGACCCAGCTTTTTTATTCCGTTGCGGTGCATAGCCGCAGCGAATTATCGCTGGCGCCTGATGAATACGCCGGCTTCGTCATGGCCTGCCTGCGGATGCTGGCACTGGTGCCGGCGGGCAGTTTGCCGCCGGCAGCGCCGCCACCTTCGTCCGAAAGCGCTGCCGCGGCGCCCGCGGCAGGGGAAAACAAAGCTGCTGCCCACACCACACCATTGGCAGCAGGGAAAAACGAGGCCGAAGCCGCCGCCGGCGGTGTCGCTGAGCCCGCTGTAAATTCCCAGGCACCGAAAACCGCCAAAGCCAGCCTGCCGTCCGCTGGTCAAGATAGCGGCGCGGCAATGAAGGCGGCCGCCGCTTCAGCATCTGAAATAAAACAATCTGCGCCGCCCGCCGCTGTGCCGAGGCCCGAGCGTCAGGCCAATATGCCGTCCGCGCCTCAAGCAGACTCCAGCCACGACGACATCCCCGCCTGGGAAGACGCGCCGGCGGTTCATGGTCAGGCGCCGGCTTGGGAAGACGCGTCGGCAGGCCAAGGGCAGGCGCCGGTTCAGGAAGACGCTTCGGCGCAGCAGGGCCAGGCGTCGGCGCAGGGTGGAGCGGCCGATGACTTTGAAACCATGCAGCCGTACGACGAAGCCTACGACGAGGCCCGCTTCGAGCCGGTGAATATGGGCGATCCGGAATTTGACGGCCCGCCCGATGATTTTCAGGCGGCGGCGCTGGTGCAGGACGATGCCGTATCCGCCGTCCTGGCCGGTGGCCGCAAAAAAACCAGGGCGCCGCGCCTGGGCGCCATGACTGCGCAGGGCTGGCCTGGGCTGGCCGCGGCCTTGCCGCTTACGGGGTGGGCCGCCGAACTGGCTCGCCAGAGCGAGTGGATGGGCGTCGACGGCGAGCAGGTCAATTTGCGCGTGGCCGTGCTCTCGCAGGCCGACAGCGCAGGCAGGCAGCGTTTGCAAACCGTGTTGTCCGAGCATTTCGGCACGGTGGTCAAGCTCAATATCGAGTACGGCGCCACCGGCGACGAAACCGCCCATGCAGTCGAGCAGGCCCAGAAGGCCGTGCGCCAGCAAGAAGCCGAGCAGGCGGTTTCCAACGACCCCTTCGTCCAGACGCTCATTACTGAGTTCGGTGCCAGAGTGGTGCCGGGATCCATCAGCGCCGTGCCCCGCAGCCGGGCGGCGTAAGGCGCAGTTCTCAATTTTTAATCTTCAGGAAAATCCAACCATGATGAAAGGTCAGATTGCCGGTTTGATGCGCCAGGCGCAGCAAATGCAGGAAAACATGAAAAAGGCGCAGGAAGCCCTTGCGGATATCGTTGTCGAGGGCGCTTCGGGCGGCGGGCTGGTCAAGGTCTCCATGAGCTGCCGGAACGACGTAAAGCGCATTACCATCGATCCCAGCCTGCTGGCCGACGACAAGGACATGCTGGAAGACCTGGTTGCCGCGGCATTCAATGACGCACTCAGGAAAGCCGAGGCCACCTCGCAGGAAAAAATGTCCGCCGTCACGGCCGGCATGCCTTTGCCTCCCGGGATGAAGCTGCCGTTCTGATGGAATCGCCGCTGCCCGAGCCGGAGCCGCTCACCAGCCTGATCGAAGCCTTGCGCCGCCTGCCCGGCGTGGGTGTGCGCTCGGCCCGGCGCATGGCCTACCATCTGCTGCAGTACGACATCAGCGGGGCCGATCAGCTCAGCCGCGCGCTGGCGTCGGCCGTGCAGGGCCTGCGCCATTGTTCGCGCTGCAACGGATTCTCCGAGCAGGATGTATGCGCCACTTGCGCCAATCCCAAGCGCGACGCCTCGGTGCTGTGCGTGGTCGAAACGCCGGCCGATCAGAACATGATCGAATCCAGCCATGGCTACCGCGGCCTGTACTATGTGCTGATGGGCCGGCTCACGCCGCTCGAAGGTGTCGGTCCGCAGGCGCTCCAGTTCGACCGCCTGATACAGCGGGCCACCGATGGCGTGGTCCAGGAGGTCATCCTGGCCACCAACTTCACGGCCGAAGGCGAAACCACGGCGCATTATCTCTCCGAACTGCTGGGTTCCCGAGGCCTGACCGTCACCCGGCTGGCCCGGGGCGTACCGGCCGGCAGCGAGCTCGAGTACGTCGATGCCGGCACTATCGCCTGGGCCTTGATGGAACGGCGCCATACCTGACTCCATTTCTGGATGAGCCCGGGGCGATATGGTGCAACCCCCGATAAGCATCGGAAGGTTTCTCGGGTAATATTGCAGAAAATTACTATTTCCCAGGAGACTTTTATGTCCTTATCCCGTCGTGAACTGCTCAAACTGGCTGGCGTTGCCGGTGCTGCCGCTGTCGCCCCCGGCATCGTGCGAGCCCAGGAACTTGAAAAGAAAGACGTCCTCATTGCCGTCGGCGGCCAGGCGCTGATTTATTATCTGCCCCTGTCCATTGCCAGTATCAACGGCTACTTCAAGGACGAAGGGTTGGATGCCAAGGTGGTCGACTTCGCGGGCGGTTCCAAGGCCTTGCAGGCCGTGGTTGGCGGCAGCGCCGACGTTGTGTCGGGCGCCTTCGAGCACACCATCAACCTGCAGTCCAAGGGTCAGATGTATCGTGCGTTTGTCCAGCAGGGTCAGGCGCCCATGATTGTGCTGGCTGTGTCGAACAAGACCATGGCCGATTACAAATCGCCCGCCGACCTCAAGGGCAAGAAAATCGGTGTGACTGCGCCCGGTTCGTCCACCAACATGATGGCCAGTTTCTTTCTGGCCCAGCACGGCCTCAAGCCTACCGATGTTTCTTTCGTGGGGGTTGGCGCAGGGGCGGGCGCCATCACCGCCATGCGCACCGGGCAGATCGATGTCATGGCCAATCTGGACCCGGTCATCAGCACCTTGCTCAAGGAAGATGCGATCAAGGTCATTGCCGACACGCGTACCCTGAAAGATGCGCGCCAGGTTTTTAGTGGCAACATGCCATCCAGCTGCTTATACACTTCGCAGGAATTCATCGACAAAAACCCAAATACCACACAGGCCCTGGCCAATGCCATCGTGCGCGCCGATATGTGGATACAGAAGGCTACGCCCGATGAAATCGCCAAGGTCGTGCCCGAAGGCTATTTGCTGGGCGATCCGGAGCTTTACAAAATGGCCCTTGCCGGCAACAAGGAAGCTCTGTCGCCAGACGGCATGGTGCCCGAAGATGGCCCCACAACGGCCTTGAAGGCGCTGGAAGCTTTCGTGCCCAACTTCCCCGCCGACAAGATCGACATTTCAAAAATCTGGACCAACGATTTCGTTGTCAAAGCCAAGCAGAAATATCCCAATGCCTGAAGCTGCACTATCGCTGGAAAACATTACCTGCACTTTCGCCTCCAACGAGGGTGCGGGTAAAAGCTATACCGCTGTCAAGGACGCTTCCATCTCCATCGCGCCGGGCGAGTTCGTTTCGGTCGTGGGGCCCACGGGCTGCGGCAAGTCCACCCTGCTCAATGTGGGAGCGGGCCTGATGGCCCCTTCGTCGGGCCAGATCAAGGTGTTCGGCGAGGTCCTCAAAGGCGTGAACCACCGCGCCGGGTATATGTTTCAGGGCGAGGCCCTGATGCCCTGGCGCAGCGCCCTGTCCAATGTGACCGCGGGCCTCGAGTTTGCCGGCGTGCCGGCTGATCAGGCGCGCGGGCAGGGCATGGAATGGCTCAAGCGGGTCGGGCTGGGCGGTTTCGAAAATCGTTACCCCCACCAAATGTCGGGGGGCATGCGTAAACGCACCATGCTGGCGCAAACGCTCATCCGCGACCCCGATATCATCCTGATGGACGAACCCTTCTCAGCACTCGATATCCAGACCCGCCAGTTGATGGAAAACGAGGTGCTGGAGCTCTGGATGGCCAAACGCAAGGCCGTGCTGTTCATTACCCATGATCTGGACGAGGCCATTGCCATGAGCGACAGGGTGGTTGTGCTGTCGGCCGGCCCCGCCACACATCCCATAGGTGAATTCGTCATCGATATTCCCCGGCCCCGCGATGTGGCCGAGGTGCGCGGCAATCCGCGTTTCATCGAGCTGCACCAGGCCATCTGGAGCGTTCTGCGCGACGAAGTATTAAAGGGCTATGCCCAACAGAAACGGGCTTAAGATGTCGAAACTCCAATCCAACTCTCTGACTATGCGCTTCTGGCAGGTTTTGCTGCTGGTCATTGTGCTGGTCGCCTGGCATTTTCTGTCGCTCGATAGAAAATTCGCTTTCTTCTTCGGCCAACCTCTTGAGGTCGCAGGCGTCATCTGGGCCTGGTTCGTCACCAATGCCGACATCTACCGGCACCTGGGCATTACCCTGACGGAAACTGTGCTGGCGTTTGTCATCGGCACGGTTGCGGGCCTGGGCTTTGGTCTGTGGCTGGGCTTGTCGCGCGGCGCCAGCGCCTTGCTTGATCCTTATATTACGGCCGCCAATTCCATGCCGCGCGTGATTCTGGCGCCGATATTCGGCATGTGGTTCGGGCTGGGCATCTGGTCCAAGGTGGCCCTGGCCGTCACGCTGGTTTTCTTCATCGTATTCTTCAACGTATACCAGGGCGTGCGCGAAGTCAGCTCCACGCTGCTCGACAACGCGCGCATGCTGGGCGCAAACCGCAAGCAGCTGCTGCGCCACGTGTATATTCCCTCGGCAACCAGCTGGGTGTTTTCCAGTCTGCATACGTCGGTGGGCCTGGCTTTCGTGGGTGCGGTCGTGGGCGAATACCTGGGTTCGGCCAGCGGCGTGGGGTATCTGATACTGCAGGCCGAAGGAACGCTGGATGTCAATACCGTTTTTGCGGGCATTGTGGTCCTGACGGTGTTTGCGCTGCTGCTCGACTGGCTGGTAACGGTGGTGGAAGACCGCCTGTTGGCCTGGAAGCCCAAGGCCGGCGAAACCGAAAAGCTGTAGCCGCCATGAAGCTGTCGGCAAGTCCCTTTCCGGCATCAGTCCGGTGCCGGCGGGCATCGAGTCGGCGTTTGCGCCGGGGTGGGATACAGGGTGCTGTATCGGGAATGGCTTTTCGTTCTTGACGATCGCCGGATTTGTTGTGAGGCTGTTTGGTTCTTGAGCAAGGGCCGGTTGCTTGCTTGGACCAGGCATCGTTCTTTAGAAAGTCGGGTGTGGCGGGAGCTGTTCCGGCTTCGCGCGCTACGCCCCTGGCCTTGCCAGGGGTACCCGGTTCAGGCCAGCCTGAACCGGCGTGCGCGAGGCGCCTGCACAGCCCGCGCCACACCCGCCTTTTTATGCCGGCGAATGTTGGGCAGTTTCACTTGTGACCCGGATTGTTTTCTGCAACGTGGATAATCGTGATCAAGAAGGTCACTATAAACAAGGCCACAATAAACAAGGCCCTCCCTCCCGCAAGACCATCGAGATCAACAAGTCTGTGCCAGGATCGCCAAGTTTCCCCTGCCAGAGTTGCCTGGGTGCTGGGCCGGTGCCGGGCGACTTTGAGCCAGCCGCGGCACGGGTTGGCAGGGGCGGGCGTAAGAGGCCGCGCTGTCCGAAGCCTAAAACCGTCCGGGGGACGGTTTTAGGCAAGTTCGCGGCCGACCGCGCCTGGCAACCCGTGCAAGGGTACCCCCGCAGGGGGCGCAGCGATGGAGCCCGGCACCGGCCCAGCACCCGGGCAACGCCGCAAGAACAACGCTGAGGTCAATGCCGCCCAATTCCACCGCATCAACATCACACCTCATCGACGGCATTGCCATCGCCTGGCGCTCTGCTCAAACCTAGCTTCAAGCAGCCCTAAACATTTGAAGCGAAAATGCGATAGAAAGAAAATCAGGCGCTGGCCAGAATTTGCCGCGCCCGCTGTATGACGGGCGCGTCCACCATTTTTCCATCCAGCTGAAAAGCCGATGACCCAGTGGACTCGGCGGTATCAACCACCCGTTTTGCCCAGACTTTCTCGGCATCGGTCGGCGCAAAGGCGGACTGTATGATGGGAATCTGCGCGGGATGAATGCACAGCATGCCGCCGAAACCCATATCGCGTACCTGCCCGGCGATGGCCGCCAGGCCCTCATGATCGGAGAAATCGGGATACACCCCATCCAGCGGCGCCTCCAGGCGGTGGGCCGCGCTGATCAGCAGAATCTGGCAGCGGATGTGGTCCAGCAGAATCCGGGCACCTTCGGTATCGGGCGTGGTGCCCGTTTCCAGCATCAGGTCCAGGCTGCCGAAAGACAAGCGATCGACCCCCTCTGCGCCGGCAATGGCGTCCAGGGCCAGCACACCCCTGGCGCTCTCGACGATGGGCAGCACGGGCTTGCCCGTGGCAGCCACCCGCTTTATCTGTTCGACCGACTCGGTCTTGGGCAGGACAATGCCCTTGACCGCATCCAGCGCCGCGCAAGCCGCCAGATCGTCGTCGAACCAGGCCGTGGTGGCATCGTTGACACGCACCAGCAGCGATGCCTGGGGATGGGCCTGGGCGAACTGGCGCAGGTTCTCGCGGGCCTGGTTCTTCAGAGGATGCTCGACCGCATCTTCAAGATCGACGATGACAGCCTCGGCGCCAGCGGCCAGCGCCTTGGCAAAGCGCTCCGGGCGCGTGGCCGGAACGAAAAGCGCCGCCCTGATAGTGGTTGGATACATCAAATTACCCCTTCCTGGGCCAATGCCTGTATGTGTTGATCGGTATAGCCCAATTCCTCGAGTATGGGCGTCGAATGCTCGCCCAGTGCGGGAATTTTATCCATGCGCGCCTGGAACGACGAGTTGGTTGCCGGCGGAATCAACGCCGGCAAGGCGCCGACTGAACTGTCCACCTTGCGCCAGCGCCGCCGCGCGGCAAGCTGGGGATGATCCCAGACATCCTGCATGGTGTTGACGCTGGCATTGGCGATACTGGCGGCCTCGAGCCGCTCGATGACCTGGCTGCGCGACAGCGAAGCAAAAGCGGTCACGATCAGCACGCGCAAGGCTTCTTTATTGGCCACGCGCAAGGTATTCGAATTGAATCGTTCGTCGCCGGCCAGCTCTGGCTGTTGCATCACCGTCGAGCAAAAAGCCGCCCATTCTCGCTCGTTCTGCAAGCCCAGCATGACTTCACTGCCGTCGCCCACCGGAAACGGGCCGTAGGGGTAGATGGTGGCATGCGAAGCACCGGCGCGGGGCGGTGGCGATGCGCCGTCAAACGCGTAATACAGGGGAAAGCCCATCCACTCGACCGTGCTTTCCAGCATGGACACATCGATGCGGCTTCCTTCGCCCGTGCGTTCACGCAACAGCAGGGCGGAAAGGATGCTGCTGTAGGCATACATGCCCGCGGCAATATCCGAAATGGAACAGCCCGCCTTGGCGGGGCTCTGCGGATCGCCAGTGACGGACAGAAAGCCGCTTTCGCTTTGGATCAGCAAGTCGTAGGCTTTTTTGTCTTGATAAGGGCCGCCTTCGCCATAGCCCGAAATATCGCAGACGATCAGGCGCGGGTTTTTTTCATGCAGGGCATCGAACGACAGGCCCAGGCGCGCGGCCGCCCCCGGCGCCAGGTTCTGGACCAGCACATCGGCCTGTCCCAGCAACTGGTCAAGAATATTGGCCGCATCGGCATGCTTCAGATTGAGCGTCAAGCTTTCTTTGGAGCGGTTGGTCCAGACAAAATGAGACGCAAGGCCTTTGACCCGTTCGTCGTAGTTGCGGGCAAAATCGCCCACGCCAGGACGCTCGATCTTGATGACGCGGGCACCCATATCGGCCAGTTGGCGAGTGCAGAACGGCGCCGCTATGGCATGTTCGAGACTGATGACGGTAATGCCGTCCAGGGGGCGCGGCGCGGCGGCACCATCGGTGATGCCTGTTTTCATGTGATCGTTGCTCATGCCTTGAACCTCAACTCTGCCTGGTGTGCCAATGTGCCATCCTGTTCGGCCCATAACTGGGCGAGACCGCTTTCTGTCAATGCACCCTGCACATTGAACGGGCTGGGCGATATCAAAGGCCGCAACCCGCGATACGACAGCGACGTGGCCTGCTTGTCGGGATGGGCGCGCGTGAAGGCGCGGCACATCAGGGTGGCGATCATGGGGCCATGCACGACCAGGCCGGGATACCCTTCGGTGCCGGTCGTGTACGGCTGATCATAATGAATGCGATGTCCGTTGAACGTTACCGCCGAATAGCGGAACAGCATAATGGAACTGGGCTCGACGGTTTCGCTCCAGTCCGAATCGGGGGTCGGGATATTGCCCTGGAGCTTGGGCGGGCTGGGTTCGCGGTAGACGATGTCCTGCTCTTCTGAAATGCACAAGGCGTCGCCCTGGGAGTACTCATGCTTGACCGTTACGAACAAGAGCTTGCCGGTACGGCCTTCTTTTTCCTGGACGGCCACAATGGTCGACTCTTTGTGCCCCTTGACACCCACCCGCAAGGGCTGCAGGAACGTCAGCCGTCCCCCCGCCCACATACGGTTGCGGTCATCGGCCGGGGGCAGGAAGCCTCCGCGCTTGGGATGGCCGTCGGCGCCCAGCTCGCTGTAGGGCAGCCCATTGATGAACAGGCCCCATTGCCACAGCAGGGGCAAGGGGTCGCCATGCCCCGGCGCCGGCGAATCGAGACTCAGTGCGATTTTTTGTATATGCCCGATATCGAGATTGTCGTCGCTGCTTTCCTTGCGCCCAATCCAGGCATCCAAACCCTGTGTCGTCATGAATTCTTCCCGAGTCAGTAAAGTACAACCCATAGCTTGCCAGTTGCCCGGGCGTTTTTGAATTAGTTTTTGGATAAGGCCTGGTTTGTGTATGCCAAACAGGAGACTAGGCAACCGGCACCAGCGGGATTTCCGCAATGCGGGCCCGCCATGTTTTGGGGCCGGTATCATGGACGGAAGTGCCTTGCGAATCGACCGCCACGGTAACTGGCATGTCTTTGACGTCGAATTCGTAAATGGCTTCCATACCCAGGTCCTCGAAACCCACCACCCGGGCGCCGCGAATGGCCTTGGACACCAGATAAGCCGAGCCGCCCACCGCCATCAGATAGGCTGAACGGTGTTTGCGGATGGATTCGATCGCGGCGGGGCCCCGTTCGGCTTTGCCTATCATGGAAATCAGCCCCGTCCGGGACAGCATGGTGTCTGTGAACTTGTCCATGCGGGTTGCCGTGGTTGGGCCCGCTGGGCCCACCACCTCGTCGCCCACCGGGTCGACCGGCCCCACATAATAAATGACACGATTGGTGAAATCGACCGGCAGAGGCTCGCCCTTTTCAAGCATGTCCTGGATGCGCTTGTGGGCGGCGTCGCGTCCCGTCAGCATTTTTCCGGACAACAGCAAGGTCTGCCCCGGCTTCCAGCTGGCGACCTGCTCTTTGGTCAAGGTGTTCAGGTCGACCTGCAGCGATTTATTGTAATCGGGCGCCCAGTGCACATCGGGCCAGTCGGACAGCGACGGCGGCGTCAACTGGGCAGGCCCCGAACCGTCCAGCTCGAAGTGCACGTGACGCGTTGCCGCACAGTTGGGAATCATGGCCACGGGCTTGGACGCCGCATGGGTCGGGAAGGTGTTGATCTTGACATCGAGCACCGTGGTCAGGCCGCCCAGGCCCTGCGCGCCTATGCCCAGGGCATTGACCTTCTGATACAGGTCGATGCGCAACTCTTCAAGCTTGTTCTGCGGCCCGCGCTGCAGGAGCTCATACATGTCGATATCTTCCATGAGCGCCTGCTTGGCCATCAGCATCGCCTTCTCGGCCGTGCCCCCCACCCCTATGCCCAGCATGCCCGGCGGACACCAGCCGGCGCCCATCTGCGGCACGGTTTTCAGTACCCAGTCGACCAGGGAGTCGCTGGGATTGAGCATGACAAACTTGGACTTGTTCTCGGAACCGCCGCCCTTGGCGGCAACCTGCACGTCGACCTTGTCGCCCGCGACCAGCTCGACGCTGACAATACAGGGGGTATTGTCGCGTGTGTTCTGGCGCGTGAACAGCGGATCGGACAATATGGACGCGCGCAAGGGATTGTCGGGATTCAGGTAGCCCTGGCGCACACCCTCGTCACACAGCTCCTGCATGCTGCGCCTGGTATCGAAACGCACATCCATGCCGATCTTGAGGAACACATTGACGACGCCGGTATCCTGGCATATAGGACGGCGCCCTTCCGCACACATGCGTGAATTGGTCAGGATCTGGGCAATGGCATCCTTGGCCGCCGGGCTTTCTTCCCGTTCGTAAGCGCGCGCCAGGTGCTTGATGTAGTCGGCGGGGTGGTAGAAACTGATGAACTGCACGGCATCGGCAACGGACTGTATCAGGTCGCTTTCTTTAATGATGGTAGTCATGGCTTTGCTTGGATAAAAAATGGAAGACATAAAAATGGCGGGCCGTGAGAAGCCCGCCTTTCTGATTGGCGGTGCTGGCGCTTATTCGCCGCGCCACACAGGCTTGCGCTTTTCAGCAAAGGCTGTCGCGCCCTCTTTGGCATCGGCCGAAGCGAAAATATGGGCAACGCGCGGGCGCTGCAGGTCGAACATGTCGGCCTGACGCCAGTCGCGGGACTCTGTCACGATTTTCTTGGCGGTCTGCACAGCCAGCGGGCCATTGGCCGCCACGATTCGGGCCAGCTCGAGCGCGGCATCCAGGGCCTGGCCGGGCTCGACCAGGCGATTGACCAGGCCATAACCATGGGCACGCTCGGCGGGAAGCATCTCGCCGGTCAGGACGGCCTCCATGGCAATATGGTAAGGAATGCGGCTGGGCAGGCGCATCATGCCACCCGCGCCCGCGACGATGCCGCGCTTGACTTCGGGCAGGCCGAAGTTGGCATTGCGGGCGGCAACGATCAGGTCGCAGGAAAGCGCCATTTCGAATCCACCGGCCAGCGCATAGCCCTCGACAGCCGCGATCATGGGTTTTCTGGGCGGTTTTTCACACAAGCCCGCAAAGCCCCGGCCCTCTACATACGGGCGCTGGCCATTGCGCGCAAAGGCCTTCAGATCCATTCCCGACGAAAAAGTATTGCCGGCGCCCGTCAGCACGCCCATGACAACCTCGTCATCGGCATCCAATTGATCGAAAGCCTGGGCCAATTCCTGGGCGGCCTCATAATTGATGGCATTGCGCGCCTCGGGCCGGTTGACCGTAATGATCTGTATCCGGTCAACAACTTCCACTTTGATCAAGTCAGACATAAAGCTATCCCCAAAAATGCGGCGCGAAAGCGCGATTAAAGAAAGGTGCGGGCTCGGCACGCCGGGCCGGCGCCGGGCTGCGGCTGCATAATCATACGACGCTTGCGGCCGGCCTGGCCCGGCGGCCTACCGTCTTTGCTGCGGAACCAGTTAAAATTGAAAAATTTTGCGGCTTTTCGCTTTACTGGCTTCGCTCATGCTCACTTTTCAGCAAATCATTTTAACGCTTCAGCAATATTGGGACAGACAGGGCTGCGCCTTGCTGCAGCCCTACGACATGGAAGTCGGCGCCGGCACCTCGCACACCGCGACCTTTTTGCGTTCTATCGGGCCTGAACCCTGGCGCGCCGCCTATGTGCAGCCGTCGCGCCGCCCCAAAGACGGCCGCTACGGCGAAAACCCCAACCGGCTGCAGCACTATTATCAATACCAGGTCGTGCTCAAACCGTCGCCCCCCGAAATCATCGATTTGTACATAGGCTCGCTGAAAGCCCTGGGCATCGACCCGCGGGAACATGACATCCGTTTCGTCGAAGACGACTGGGAGAATCCAACCCTGGGCGCCTGGGGTTTGGGCTGGGAAGTCTGGCTCAATGGAATGGAAGTCACCCAGTTCACCTATTTTCAGCAAGTGGGCGGCCTGGACTGCAGCCCCACGACCGGCGAAATCACCTACGGCCTGGAAAGACTGGCCATGTATCTGCAGGGCGTGGAAAGCGTCTACGACCTGGTCTGGACCGAATCGGCCGACGGGCGCCAAATACACTACCGCGACGTCTTCCATCAGAATGAGGTCGAGCAGTCGACGTACAACTTCGAGCATGCCTCGACCACCATGCTGTTCGCACACTTCAACGACTACGAAAGCGAAGCCCAGCGCCTCATTACCGTTCCCCTGGCCCTGCCGGCCTACGAGGCCACACTCAAGGCCGCCCATACCTTCAATATGCTCGATGCGCGCGGCGCGATCAGCGTGACGGAGCGCGCGGCCTACATCGGCCGCATCCGCAACCTGTCGCGCGCCGTCGCCCAGGCTTACTTCGATTCACGAGAAAAACTAGGATTCCCCATGCTCGTCGAGCACAACAGCGCGGAGGCCAAATAATGACGACCGCGTCCCCTTCCGCGACGATACAGCCGCTATTGATCGAACTGCTGACCGAGGAACTGCCTCCGAAGGCCTTGCAAAGACTGGGACAGGCCTTTGCCGAAGGCATACGCAAAACACTGGACCAGCACCACCTGCTGGCCGGCGGCTGCGGCTGCACTGATTTTTCCACGCCGCGCCGCCTGGCCGTGAGGCTGAGCGCCGTGCTCGATCAGGCGCCCGAGCAACGCTATACCGAAAAACTCATGCCGGCCAAAATCGGCCTGACCGAGGCCGGTGACATTACGCCCGCGCTGGCCAAGAAGCTGGCCAGCAAGAATCTGCAGCACCTGACCGCGGCCGACCTGGTCCACGAATCCGACGGCAAGCAAGACTATCTGTATGCCCAGGGCATTACCAGCGGCGCCCTGCTGTCCGACGCGCTTCAGGAAGCGCTGGACTACGCCATCACGCACCTGCCCATCCCCAAAGTCATGCGCTATCAACTTGCCGATGGCGTCACCAGCGTCAAGTTCGTACGGCCGGCGCACCAGCTTGTGGCGCTTTGGGGCCAGAAGGTCATCGACGCGCAGGTCCTGGGACTCAGGGCCGGCCGCGAAACCATGGGTCACCGCTTCATGTCGGGGCAAACCATTTCACTGGCCGGCCCCGGCACTTACGAACAGCAATTGCAGGAAGAGGGCAAGGTCATTGCATCCTTTACCGACCGGCGCGCGCTGATCAGCGAGCAATTGCTGGCACAGGCGCAGGCGTTGGGCTCCACCACAGGAAACGGCCCCGAGGTCGATGCGCTGCTCGATGAAGTCACGGCCCTGGTCGAACATCCCACGGTCTACGTCGGTGAATTCGAGCAGGAATTCCTGAACGTGCCGCCCGAGTGCCTGATCCTCACCATGCGCCTGAACCAGAAATACTTTCCTCTGTTCGAGCCCGGCACCGGAAAGCTGACCCATCGCTTCCTGATCGTCAGCAATATGCAGGTCGACGACCCTTCGCATATTATCGAAGGCAACCAGCGCGTGGTGCGCCCGCGCCTGGCGGACGCCCAATTCTTCTTCCAGACCGACCTCAAAACACCCCTGACCGATCGCGTGGTGGCGCTGGCATCGAGCGTCTATCACAACAAGCTGGGATCGCAGCTGGACCGTGTTGAACGGGTCCGCAAGCTGGCGCGGCACATTGCCGAGCAACTGGGCGCCGACATGGCGCGCGCCGGCCGCGCCGCCCTGCTGGCCAAGGCTGACCTGAATTCCAACATGGTGGGTGAATTTCCCGAGCTGCAAGGCATCATGGGCGCCTATTACGCCGCCGCCGATGGCGAACCCGACGACGTGGTGCTGGCAATCAAGAACCAGTACCGCATCCGCCTGGACACGGCCGTGGACGCAAGTACACTGACGGCGGCCATTCTGTTCATGGCCGACCGGCTGGAAACCCTGGTGGGCATCTGGGGCATAGGCCTTGCGCCCACCGGCGAGCGCGACCCTTACGGCCTGCGCCGCGCCGCGCTGGGCCTGATCAGCGCATTCGAGCAACTCACCGAAGGCGGCCATCTTGCCATCAGCGATGGCGCCAACCTGAACCTCCCGGAGCTCCTTGCCTACACGGCCAATACCTTCGCGCTGGGCGTGATCGCCCCCAGCACAGCCGATGAGGTCCAGGCCTTCATATACGAACGCTACCGCAACCAACTGAGCCACGATGCCGACCGCAGCGTTGTCGACGCCGTGCTGGCCCTGAAACCGGCGTTGCACCAGGTTCAGGCCCGCGTCGCCGCATGCGCGGCCTTTGCCCGGCGCCCCGAGGCCGAAAGTCTGGCGGCCGCCAACAAGCGCATCACCAACCTGCTGAAAAAAGCCGGCTCCACACCCGTCGAACTTGACCACGGCAAGCTCACCGAACCGGCCGAGCAGGCACTGGCCGACGTCATCGCCAGGCTCGAACCGCAATCGCAGGCGCAGCTCGCGCAGGGCGATTTCAGCGGCAGCCTGGCCACCATGGCGCAGGCCAAAGAGGCCGTCGACGCATTTTTCAATGACGTCATGGTCATGGCCGAAGACCCGGCAGTACAGGCCAACCGGCTGGCGCTCCTGAACGACCTTCATCGCAACATGAACCAGGTTGCGGATATTTCCAGGTTGGCCCAGTGAAGCTCGCCATACTCGACCGCGACGGCGTCATCAATCAAGATAGCGCCGCCTTTGTCAAAAGCCCCGACGAATGGCTTGCCCTCCCTGGCAGCCTGGAGGCCATTGCACGGCTGTCGCGCGCCGGCTGGCGGGTTGTCATCGCCAGCAACCAATCGGGTGTCGCGCGCGGCCTGTTCAGCATGGATACGCTCAACGCCATCCATGCAAAGCTGCGCCGCGAAGTCGCCCTGGCGGGCGGCGTGGTCGACGCCATCTTCGTGTGTCCGCACGGCCCTGACGATGGCTGTACATGCCGCAAGCCCAAGCCGGGAATGTTCCTGGATATTGCCCGCCGCTACGACATCGTCCTCAAGGGCGTCCCAGCCGTCGGCGATTCACTGCGCGACCTGCAGGCCGCCGCGGCCGCCGGCTGCTCGCCCTGGCTGGTACTGACCGGCAATGGGCAAAAAACGCGAAATCATGAAGCCCTGCCGGCCGGCACAAAAATTGCCGACAACCTGGCCGCGGTAGTCAATGCCTGGCTGTCCGAGGAATAAATCATGTTCAAACTCAGCCTCGCCGTTCTGCGCGCCACGTTTTATCAGCTATTCCTTATCGTTACCGTCATTCCTTATGCAATTGCCTGCGTGCTGTGGTCGCCGCTCCCGCTGCACTGGCGCTACCGGCTCACAGTCGGCTGGCCGCGGCTGGCCGTGTGGGGCGCCAAAGTCATACTCGGCATACGCTGGGAACTGAAAGGCGCTGAAAACCTGCCCGACGGCCCGGGCATACTATTGTCAAAACACCAGTCGGCCTGGGAAACCCTTTTCTTTCCCGCCTACATGCCGCGCGAACTGTGCTTCGTGTACAAGAAAGAACTGCATTGGGTTCCTTTTTTCGGCTGGGGCCTGGCCTTGCTGCGCATGATACCCATAGACCGCAGCAAAGGGCGCGATGCTTTTGAGCAAGTGGTGCGCGCCGGCCAGCAACGCATCAACGAAGGACGATGGCCTATACTGTTTCCCGAAGGCACACGCATCGCGCCGGGCAAGGCCGGCCGCTACAAGGCGGGCGGCGCCTTGCTGGCGACGCGAACCAATACGCCCATTATTCCGGTGGCGCACAATGCGGGCGAATGCTGGCGCCGCAAAGCCTTCATCAAGAAACCAGGCCTGGTCACTGTATCGATCGGCCCGCTGATCGACCCGACGGGACTGGAGCCGGATGCCGTCAACCAGAAGGTCCGCGACTGGATCGAATCTGAAATGCGTGTACTCAATCCCGAACGATATGGGCCCAACTAAGCAACTCGAACTGTTTTCCGATACACCCGCCGCGCAGCCCGCTTCCGTACCCGCGCCCCTTCCCTTTCGTCCCGAGTCTCACGTACCAATGGTACCAATGGCCTGCCCTCCATCGCTGCCCGCGGGGGCACGCTGGCGCGAAGTGCGGGCGCCCGAACAAGCCATCGGCTTCATACTGCGGCGGTCGCGACGAAAAAGCATAGGCCTGACCATCAACGACGATGGCCTGCAGATCACGGCGCCAAACTGGGTCACGCTGGGCCAGATAGACGCCGCGGTCATCGAGAAATCGGCCTGGGTGCTGGGAAAATTGCGGCTGAGCCAGGCTCGCCAGCAACAACTGGCCACCGCCGACACGCTGTGGCAACACGGCGGGCGCATCCCCTATCTGGGCAAGCGCATAGTATTGGCGCTGGACGATGCCAGAAAAACACCTGTATTTTCCGGCGCCGCCTTCGCGCCCCGGGACGGCGATCCGCTCTACCTGGCCCTGCCCGCGGATGCCGAACGCGGCCGTATACGCGACAGCGTTCATTCGTGGCTGCAGCAGCAGGCCCAGGCCTGGTTCGGGCAGCGCTTGCAGCACTTCCTGGACAGCAGCAACCTGACCATACGCCGCTGGCGGCTGTCATCGGCCGCAACCCGCTGGGGCTCCTGCAGCAGCGACGGCAACATCATGCTCAACTGGCGCCTGATACACTTTGAACCCGACATCATCGATTATGTGATTGCGCACGAAATCGCGCACTTGCGCCAGATGAACCACAGCAAGGATTTCTGGCGGGAAGTCGGCCGCATACTGCCCGGCTTCGAGCGCGCACGCGACGCGCTCAGGCAGCACGATCCCGGCTCGCTGCCCCTGATCTGACGGCCCCGGCCGTTTTTATTCCAACCATCAAGGAGATTTTGATGCGTTTACTGCACACCATGATCCGTGTGGGCGATCTGGATCGCTCGCTCGCCTTCTATACCGACGTGCTCGGCATGAAACTGCTGCGCCGCAAAGACTACCCCGACGGCAAGTTCACGCTGGCTTTCGTGGGCTACCAGGACGAAAGCGAGGGCGCCGTGATCGAACTGACTCATAACTGGAACACCTCATCCTACGACCTGGGCAATGGATACGGCCATATCGCCCTGGAAGTCGATAACGCCTACGACGCCTGTGCGCGCATCAAGGAAAAGGGCGGCAATGTCACCCGCGAAGCCGGTCCCATGAAGCATGGCCAGACGGTCATAGCCTTTGTCGAAGACCCGGACGGCTACAAGATTGAACTGATACAGCGCAAAGACCGCGCCGACTGACACCGGCCGAGGCTGATGCGGTGGGAATCCAGTCCACATGTGGGCCAACATTGCGATAAGGAATTTCTGGCCGAATTGGCGCTTGGACTACACATCGTTCTTAAGAAAGTCGGGTGTGGCGCGGGCTGTTCCGGCTTCGTGCGCGAGGCGCCTGGCGCTGCCAGGGGTACCCGGTTCAGGCCAGCCTGCCGGGGAAAAAGCCGTCAAGATCCTGCTACTGCAGTTGCCCGGCACCGGCCCAGCACCCGGGCAACGTCGCAAGAACAACGCTGACGTCAATGCCGCCGCCCGCGCCGCGGGCGGTCAAGCCGGCTACGGGCGGCGGGCCAGTTCGCCGGGGTCGAAGTCATCGACCTCGACCACTTGTGCCACCGCCTGTTCGGCCGCTTCGAGCGTGGCGGCTTGCTCATCGGTGATTGCGCCCTTTTCATGGGCCACACGCCAGTCTTGCAGGCCCGCGTGCCTGACGCGATCCAACAAGGGCTGCACTTCGGTCACCAGTTCGAAAGCCCGTTCCAGTTGCTCGACGCTGGGGCTGTCATGCCCTTCCCACACTTCACCCACCAGGCGCGAGCGCGTGTCCGACGGCTCGAGCAATAGGTTCGCGCAGGCGGCAACGACCTTGTCGGAAGGCGGTGCCGACCGCATTCCGACCGGCAGCAACAGGACTCGCAAGGTCCAGGCCACCCCCCTGGAAGGAAAGTTGAGCAGGACCTCATCCATTCTTCTTTCGATCGTGGCAAAACCCTGCCGGGCGCACAGCCTGACCAGCGGCAAATCGGCCTCGTGCCTGCCCTCGTCGTGCCAGCGCTTGAGCACCGCCGACAACAGAAAGAGTTCGGCCAGAATATCGCCCAGGCGGCCGGACAGCATCTCTTTGCGCTTGAGCGAACCGCCCAGCGTCAGCAAGGCCGCTTCAGCCAGCAGCGCAAAAGCCGCGGCATAGCGGTTCATGGCCCGGTAATACCGGGCGACCGGCCCGGCGTCTTTCGGCGCGCTGCCGAAAGCCCCGGCCGTCCAGGCCATGCCGGTGGCGCGCAGCGCGTTCTTGACGCTATGGGCCAGGTGCTTCCACACCACCGCATCGAACTCGTCTTCGCCCTGCTCCTGGTTGCTATTGCCGATGGCGACGATTTCCTGCATAAGATAAGGATGGGCACGTATGGCGCCCTGCCCAAATACAATCAGGCTTCTTGTCAGGATGTTGGCGCCTTCCACGGTGATCGCCACGGGAAGCGCCCGGTACAGATTACCCAGATAGTTGGACGGCCCGTCGATGACCGCCTTGCCCGCGTGTACATCCATGGCATCGTTGACTGATTGCCGCATGCGTTCGGTCGCATGCAGCTTCATGATGGCCGACACCACCGACGGCTTGTACCCCAACTCGAGTCCCGCGCAAGTAAAGCGGCGCGCGGCTTCCACCAAATAGGCGTTGGCCGCCAGGCGCCCCAACTTTTCCTGCACGCCTTCGAACTTGCCCACCGGTATGCCGAACTGCGTTCGTACCCGGGCATAAGCCCCGGTGGTATGCGCCGTGAACGTGCATGCCGCCGCCGACAGTGACGGCAGCGATATGCCGCGGCCCGCGGCCAGTGCGCCCATCAACATCTGCCAACCCTGCCCCGCCCGCTCCAGCCCGCCTATCAGGGCGTCCAGCGGGACGAAAACATCGTGCCCCTCGGTAGGGCCGTTTTGAAAAGCCTGCATGGCCGGCAGGTGCCGGCGTCCCGCGACCACACCGGGCAGATTCATGGGCACCAGCGCAACCGAAATGCCCAGGTTTTGTTCAGCGCTGACCAGGCCATCGGGATCGGACAGCTTGAAAGCCAGCCCCAGCACAGTCGCCACCGGACTCAGGGTGATGTAGCGTTTGCGCCAATTCAGGCGGATGCCCAGGGTGCTGACGCCATCGACGTCCTGACGGCAGATAACACCTGTATCGGTCATGGACGCCGCGTCCGACCCCGCCTCGGGGCTGGTCAGCCCAAAGCAGGGTATTTCTTCGCCGCGCGCCAGCCTTGGCAGCCAATACTCGCGTTGTTCCTGGGTGCCGAACTGCATCAAGAGTTCGCCGGGCCCCAGTGAATTGGGCACCATGACCGTAACGCCGGCGGTAACCGAACGGACAGAAATCTGGCGAACGACTTCGGAATGCGCATAAGCGGAAAATCCCAGGCCGCCGTACTCCTTGGGAATAATCATGCCGAAGAAGCCCTGCCCCCTGATGAAATCCCAGACTTCCCGGGGCAGGTCGGCATGCTGCCAGCTGATCTGCCAGTCGTTCAGCATATGGCATAGCTGGGCCACCGGTCCGTCGATAAAGGCCTGCTCATCAGGCAGTAGTGCCGCCGGCTTGATCTCGAGCAGTTCGCGCCAGTCGGGCTTGCCCGAAAACAGCTGGGCGTCCCACCAGACGTCGCCGGCTTCGATGGCTTGCTGCTCGGTCGGCGACAGGCTGGGCATGGCCTGGCGGGCCATCCGGTATAAAGGCTCGGTCAACCACTGACGACGCCGCGATCTCCAGTTCATGCTGTTTCCTTTACAACGATGTACATTGTTGGACATTATCCCCCAATCTCCTTTCCTTCACCTCTCGTATACTTGACCCATGTCCCAATCAGCCCCGCCCCGCATAGCCCTCATCCACGCTGTACAAATCGCCATGCCGCCGATCGAGGCCGCCTTCCAGCGGCTGTGGCCCGGCGCACACCGTGCCAGCCTGCTCGACGACGCACTGCCCATCGACCTGCAGCGCGCCGGCTCTCTAACACCCGCGATTTCCGGCCGCATCGGCCGGCTGGCCGACTATGCCGTCGATGCCGGCGCCGATGCGATACTGTATACCTGCTCCGCTTTTGGTGACGCAATCGAGGCGGTCGCCGCGCGCATGGCGCTGCCTGTGCTCAAACCCAACCAAGCCATGTTCGAAGCCGCCCTGGATCAGGGACTGCGCGTTGGCATGCTGGCCACCTTCCAGCCAGCCGTGGCGTCCATGGAAAAAGAATTCAAAGCGTTGGCTGGGCGTCGCAATGTGGCCGCCACCCTTGAGACCATTTGCGTGCCGGAGGCGCTGGCAGCCGCCAATGGCGGCAACATCGCGCAGCACAATCGCCTTGTAGCCGAGGCGGCACGGCAATTGGCACACTGCGAAGCCATTATGCTGGCCCACTTCTCGACCTCTACGGCGCGTGAACTTGCCGAACAGTCGTTGGGCCGGACCGTGCTCACTGCCCCCGACGCTGCCGTTGAACGGCTCAAGCACCAGGTGACCCAGGCACGCTGACCAGCCCAGGGCATCCGGCCCAACATAGGCGGAAACCGGGCCAGCCGTAAACGGCGGCCAAGCTCCACACATCTTGATTCTGGACATCATGGCCACCCGGTAGGCCGGAGCGAGTTCAAACTCGGGCCTGGAATGCATGTATTGACGCAAATATGCATTTTACTTATACTGGCCGCATATTGATTCCCGAGCGGGGCGGGCACGGCGCAGTGTCCCGAACCGCCGCAATCCTAGCCGGCTCAAGAACGAATATGATCAAGCTATGCGCCCACTTGGGCTATCAATTCCAGGAATTCCCGCCCGACGAGCGCATCGCCCGCGCCGCGCAGGCTGGCTTCAAGGCGGTCGAATGGCCGAACCCATACGCCTTCAGCCCCCGGCAATTGCGTCAAATGCTCGATGACCACGGTGTCGGCTGGGTCCAGGTGACACTTCCGGGTGGCGATACCGCCAAAGGCGAAAAAGGGCTGGCTGCTTTGCCCGGTCGCGAGCGTGAATTCGACGCCAACCTCGATCAAGCCATCGATTATGCGATCGCGCTGGGTGCCAAATGGATCCATCCCATGTCGGGCACTGTGCCCGACTGGGAAGCGCCGGGCGTGCGTCAGACCTACTTGCGCAACGTCGAGCGCTGTGCGCGGTCCGCCGCCGATCACGGCCTGGGTTTGCTGATCGAAGTCATCAACGAGCAGGAAGTGCCGGGCTACGCAATGTGCCGCTATGAGCGGGCGCGCGAAGTCTTCAATGCCCTGGGCGGCGCGCCCAGGCTTATCCTGGACGCCTATCATGCCCAGAACCTGACCGGAGATGCCATTGGCCTGGCGCGGCAATGGGCCGGCGCAATCGGGCATGTCCAAATTGCCGACGTGCCCGGACGGCACGAGCCAGGCACGGGCGCACTCAATTTCGAGGCCTTCTTCGCCGAGCTCGAACGCGGTGGCTACGACGGTTGGGTAGGCTGCGAATACCGCCCCGCCACCACCACCCTCGAAGGCTTGCACCACCTGCAGCGCTTCCTCGATCTTTGACAGCGATAGGATCCGGTCATGCCCGCCACATCCCCGGAAACCACCTTGCCGACTCATCCGTATTCGGATGGCGACCCTTCCATTTCATAAGCTCAACCACGGACTTTTCCATGACAGAACTGGTACGCCTTGATCCACTCCGGCTCAAAGCTTTCGTCACCACCATCTATGCGCAGACCGGCGTCCCCGACGCCGATGCGCAAATCATGGCGGATTCTTTGGTTCAGGCCGACCTTTGGGGCCATCAGTCGCACGGCGTGCTGCGCACGGGCTGGTATTTGCAGCGCCTGCGCAACGGCGTCATGAAACCGGATACGCATATCGAGGTGCTCCGTGATCGAAACGCGACCGCTTTGCTTGACGCGGGCGACGGCGTGGGCCAGGTCGTCGCCCAGCGCGCCATGCAGATGGCTATCGACAAGGCCAGGCAGCACGGCACAGCCACGATCGCGGTGCGCAACTCAAACCACTTCGGTACCGTAATGTATTTCACCCGGCAGGCAGCCGAGCAAGGCTGCATTGCGTTCATGGCCAGCAATGGCGGTCCCGCAATGGCTCCCTGGGGCGGCGCACGCCACAAAATCATCGGCACCAACCCTTGGTCGATCGCGGCGCCTTGCGGTGCGCGTGCGCCCATTGTGCTCGACATGGCCAATACCGGCGTGGCGCGCGGCAAAATTTATTTGGCGCGTCAGCGGCGCGAGGCCATTCCGCTGGGCTGGGCGCTTGATGCCGAAGGCGCCCCCACGACCGACCCCGAAGCCGCCATCGGGGGCTTGATCCTGCCGATGGCCGGGCATAAGGGCTACGCTATTGCCACGCTGATGGACGTGCTGGCCGGCGTGTTGCCCGGCAGCGGCTTCCTGTCGGCGGTCAACGGCCCCTACCACTACGACAAGCGCAGCGGCGTTGGCCATTTCATCTCCGTCCATGATGTCGACGCTTTCCTGCCGATGGCGGAGTACGACGCGCGCATTGAGCGCTTCATCAGCGAAATCAAGTCGCAGCCGCTGGCCCAGGGCTTCGACGAGATCTTCTACCCGGGCGAACTGGAGGCACGCGCCGAGGCCAGGAACCGCGACGACGGCCTGCAGCTGCCCCGGGACACCTGGACCGACCTTCAACGCATTGCCACCGAAACCGGCACCGCCGGCCTGCTTCAGGATTGCGCACTGGCTTGAACATCCAGGCGCGTCCATTTTCAACAGAAAAACACCACACCGAGGAGACACACCATGCAAACTTTGACACGCCGCAGACTTCTGGCCTTGGGCGCGCTGGCCGCGGGCAGCCAGCTTGTTCCCGCCTGGGGGCAATCCGCCTGGCCCACCCGGCCCGTCACCATCGTCGTTGGCTATCCGCCAGGAGGCGGCGCCGACATCATGGCACGCCTGGTCGCAAGCAAGATGGGCCCGTCCCTCGGGCAATCCATCGTCATCGACAATAAGGGCGGGACAGCGGGGCAGATAGGCGCCGGCTATGTCGCCCGCAGCGAACCCGACGGCTATACCGCGCTGGTCGACGCCGCCTCGTTCGCCATCAACCTCGGCCTGTACGACAAGTTGCCGTACAGCCGCGCATCCTTCGAAACCGTTGGGGTCATCGCCAAGCTGCCGCTGGTTCTCCTCGTGCACCCATCCTTCCCCGCGACAAGCGTAGCCGAACTGATCGACATCGCCAAAGCCAAGCCCGACGAGCTGTTCTACGCTTCGTCCGGCAACGGTTCGCTAATGCACATCGCCACCTCGCTATTCATGGAGAAAACCGGTATTCGCATGACGCATGTGCCCTACAAGGGTGGAGCGCCTGCGCTCAATGACGTGCTGGCCGGCCAGGTGCCACTGTATTTCTCGAATGCCTCGATGGCGGTTCCCCACATTCAAGCCGGCAAGGTGCGCGCGCTTGCCGTCACCAGCGCACAGCGTTCGTCTGCCATGCCGGACGTGCCCACCATGGCCGAGGCGGGCGTGCCGGAGGTCGAGATCTACGAATGGAATGGCATGTACGTGCCCGCCGGCACGCCCGCCGACCGCATCTCGCGCCTGTCATCCGCCCTGAAAGAAGCCCTGAAGGATGCCGATATACGCGCGCGCATCGTCTCCCTGACCGGCGAACCCTTCGATGGCAGCCACGAGGAGTCCGTACGCTTCGTTAATGACGAAATCACACGCATGGCACGGCTGATCAAGGAAAACAACATCAGTGTCAATTAAACTGGGCATTCGTGCCGGGCAACGTGCCCGGCGCACCGTTTTTCCGACACTGCCGCATGAAAAAACCAGCTTCCACCCCTGCTCGAACGCCAGCCAGCGCGCCAGCAGGCCCCGCAGAGCGCACCGGCCTGCGTATTCTTGCCCATCTGCTCGAGGCGCCATTACCGCCCGGTGCGCCGCTCATCGCCCAGGCGATCGGCGACGCCCTCGGGCTGTCGCGCTTCCCGGTCCAGCGCAGCCTGGCCTGGTTGCGGGACCAGGGGCTGGTCAGCCAGCCGACCGGCAGGGGCTTCGTGCTCGCGGCGGATGCCCCCACCATTCGCCGCGTCTTGTCCAGGGCGCAGCAGGCCAAGACCTCCACCTATCTGATCATCGCCCAGGATCGCTTGCGCGGCGCCTTGCCCAAGGTCCTGACGGAAACCGATCTCGCCCAGCGCTACGGGCTGACCCGAGCCCAATTAAACCCCGTTCTAAAGCGAATGGCCCAGGAAGGCTGGATCCGGCGCCGGCCTGGACAGGGTTGGTGTTTCGCGGACATCATCGATTCACCGCAGGCCCTGGCCGCCGCCTATGCCTTTCGCATTGCCATAGAACCGGCCGCGCTGCTGGTGCCAACCTTCCAGATCGATCCGGAAGCGGTCGCGCGGCTGCGCGCGGAACAGACGGCGTTGCGAGACGGGAAATTGGACAGCCATCTCACCAGCGACGAACTGTTCGAGATCGGTGCACGCTTCCACGAAACCGTTGTCGGCTTCTCATGCAACCCCTTCTTCGTGAACGCCATCCAGCAGGTCAACCGCCTGCGCCGACTGCAGGAATACGAGGCGATGGCACGGCCCTCCGACTTCCGGGAGCAATGCCTGGAGCATTTGGCGCTGCTCGATATGCTCGAGCGGGGAGAACGCCAGCAGGCCGCCGAATTCCTGAGGCGCCACCTGGCCATCGTGAGCGAAGTCAAACAGAACCACCTCGTGCAGCGGCGCCATACGGCCGACTCGCCAGTGCCGGTCGTCCATTTTTGAAACCGCCGAATTGTCGCTCCGCGGCTTTTCTTCCGAGAAGATCATGACAAGCGATGGCTCTTGCGCTCCGCCCACACCCCCGCATACTCCGCGACCGGACGACACACCCCGCCGCCTGTATGCCTACGTCGGTTCGCGCACCACGCGCGAACGCAATGCGCGCGGCGACGGTATAACCGTCTATCGTGTCGATCCCGCCGGCGGACGACTGACCTTGGTCTCGACGGTGAGCGGCCTCGTCAACCCCTCGTTCTTGGTTGTCGGGCCGCAGGGCGACCGGCTCTATACCGTGCATGGGGATGGGAACGAGGTAAGTGTGCTGGCAATCGACCCGGATGACGGGGCGCTGCGCCTTTTGCAGCGCCGCCATTGTGGTGGCCGTAATCCAGTCCACTTGGCCCTCGATCCCACGGGCCGCTTCCTTGTGGTCTCCGACCATCACGGCGATGGCGCGGGCGGTAGCCTTGTGGTACTGCCGGTGACCGCCGACGGCACCTTGGAAGCCGTGTCCCAAAGACTCGCCCTGCCGGGCGAGCCCGGCCCGCATCGCATCGAACAACCCTATTCCAAGCCACACGCGAACTCATTTTCGCCGGATGGCCGTTGGGTGGCCGTGCCGGACAAGGGCCTGGATCGGATCTTCGTGTTCCGCTTTGCCGAGGGCCGGCTCGGGCCGGCGGCAACGCCCTGGACGGATGCCCGCGAGGGCGCCGGCCCGCGCCACATCGCCTTCCATCCGACGGCCCCTTATGCCTACGTCGTCAATGAGTTGGACAGCACCGTGACCTCCTGTTGGTTCGATACGCGCACTGGCCATTTGCAGCCCTTCCAGATTTTGTCCACGCTGCCCGACAGTTTCACCGGGACCAGCCGGGCCGCCGAAATCGAGATCGCAGCGAATGGCCGCACCCTCTATGCGTCCAATCGTGGTTTCGATAGCATCGCGGTCTTTCTCATTGATCAGGGCACCGGGCGCCTGACCTACATCGAGGCCACGCCCTCGGGAGGACACCAGCCACGCTTTTTCACGCTGGCGCCCGACGAAAGACACCTGTACGCGCTGAACGAAAGCAGCCACGATATCGTGACGTTCTCGGTCGATCCCGAAAGCGGCCGGCTGGGGCCGGGCCAGGCCCCAATCGCCTGCGGCAGTCCAGTCTGCATGGTATTCGCGGCCATCGTTCCCCTGCAAGCCAAGGAAGCCGGAGCTGTCACAAGAGGCGCCCACACGCCACCTTGACACCCGGCAACCCAGCTGATATTTCACGAACCATAAAACCGGGCATTTCTATATACTCCCGACAGACCCTCGGCAGAGTCTGCGACAATCGTGTACTGCCAATAAAACACTCTTAGCGACGCTCTATGCTCAATACGCTCTGGCTTGCCTTTTTCATCGTGGCCTCGCTGTCGGGCTTGTATCAATGGGTCGTCCTGCACGACACCGAAGTTTTTTCCCGAATCGTGCTCAGCCTGTTCGATATGGCCGAGCTCTCCGTCCAGCTGATGATCCTGCTGTTCGGCACCCTGACGCTATGGCTGGGGTTCCTGCGCATCGCCGAAGCGGCTGGGCTGGTCGACCTGCTGGGCCGATGGCTCACGCCCCTGTTCCGGCGCCTGATGCCCGAGGTGCCCGCCGGGCACCCTGCCCTGGGGTTGATTACGCTGAACTTCGCCGCCAATGGCCTGGGCCTGGATAACGCGGCAACTCCCATAGGCCTGCGCGCCATGAAGGCGCTGCAAACGCTCAATCCCAGCCCCGACTCGGCCAGCAACGCGCAAATTCTTTTCCTGGTCCTGAACGCGTCCTCGCTGACCTTGCTGCCAGTCACCATCTTCATGTATCGCGCCCAGCAAGGCGCGGCCGATCCCACGCTGGTTTTCCTGCCTATCCTGCTGGCCACCACGGCCTCGACCATGGCCGGCCTGCTGTCGGTGGCTTTCATGCAGCGCTTGAAGCTGCACGATCCGGTAGTACTGGCCTGGCTGGGCGGACTGGTGCTTATCCTGGGCAGCTTCATGGCACTGCTGGCCACCCTGAGCAGCGCCGCCATCAGCGCCATGTCGTCGCTGATGGGCAACCTGACACTCTTCGGCATCATCATGATCTTCCTGATCGCCGGCGCCTGGAAAAAAATAGCGGTATACGAATGTTTTGTGGAGGGCGCCAAGGAAGGGTTTGATATCTCGAAAAACCTGCTGCCCTACCTGGTCGCCATGCTTTGCGCCATTGGCGTGCTGCGCGCCTCGGGCGCGCTCGACGTCGCCCTGGACGGCATCCGCTGGGCGGTGCACGCCTTCGGCCTGGACGGCCGGTTCGTGGACGCCCTGCCCACGGCGCTGGTCAAGCCTTTCTCGGGCAGCGCAGCCCGCGCCATGCTGATCGAAACCATGCAGCACTTTGGCGTGGACAGCTTTCCCGCCCTGCTGGCGGCCACCGTCCAGGGCAGCACCGAGACCACCTTCTATGTGCTGGCCGTGTATTTCGGCGCCGTCGGCATCCAGCGTGCCCGCCACGCCGTGGGCTGCGCCCTGATCGCCGACCTGGCCGGCGTCCTGGCCTCCATAGGCGTCTGCTACTGGTTCTTCGGCTGATGCGGCGCCTGGGTCAAAGACGAAACACAGCCCTCACTTCCCTGCCGCCAAAACACCCTTGTCCAGGAGAAGATCAGCCAGCGCCATGAACTGCGGCACCGACAACTCCTCGGCCCGCGCAGTGGGCGGAATACCAAGCCCCTCCCAATCGATCAGGGAAGCCCATTCGGCCAGGCCCCGGCGCAGCATCTTCCGGCGCTGCGCGAACGCCCGCGCCACCACCTGCTCGAACGCCTTGTCGCTTTTCGGCCTCTGGCGCGACGCCGGCAAAGGCACCATGCGCACCACCGCGGACACCACCCTGGGGGGCGGGTCGAACGCCTCGGGCGCCACATCAAAAAGCTTATGCATGCGGTAGCGCGACTGCAGCATGACCGACATCCGGCCATAATCGCCCGACGCCGGCTGCGCCACCATGCGGTCGATGACCTCACGTTGCAGCATGAAATGCTGATCCCTGACATGGTCGGCGCAAGCCATCAGATGAAACAGCAAGGGGCTGGAAATGTTGTAGGGCAAATTACCCACGATGCGCAGGCCGCGGCCCAACTCGCAAAAATCGACCGCCAACGCATCGCCCTCGACCACCGTAAGGCGATCAGGCGCATGCTGGCCACGCAAACGCGCAGCCAGATCGCGGTCAATCTCAACCACCGTCAGATGATCCAACGCATTCAACAGCGGTCCCGTCAGCGCTGAAAGTCCCGGCCCGATTTCGACGACGGTGTCATCGCGATTGAGGTCGATGCCGCGCACGATGGCATCGACGACACCCTCGTCGATCAGGAAATGCTGGCCAAAACGCTTGCGAGCCTGATGTGCCATAAACGCCCTAGCGGCGGCCTCGGTTCGAGGCCGGATCCAGGCGATTGTCGATATAGGCCTGGCCGCGCAACTGACTGAGCCAGTCTTCAAACGCGGGCTCGACACGGCGCTGGAACAGCAACTGGCGCGCCTGCATGCGCCTGAACTCATTTTCCATGTTCTTCGTGCGGCGCTCCAGCACCTGGATCAAATGCCAGCCGAACTGCGACTGTATGGGCTGGCTGATCTGGTTGGGTTCCAGCGCATCCATGGCCTGCTCGAATGCCGGCACGGTTTCGCCCGGTGTCAGCCATCCGAGATCGCCGCCCTGCGGCGCGGAAGCATCCTCGGAATAACGCTTGGCCAAGTCCTCGAAACTTTCGCCGTTGACCAAACGCTGGCGCACCTGGGCCAGACGCGTTTGGGCCTGCTCATCGGACATGACCTGAGTGGTCTTGATCAGAATATGGCGCGCATGGGTCTGGGTGACCATCATCGGCCCTTGCTGCGCAGGCGCCTGCTGCGCCATCGCGGGCGGCGCGGCCGGACCGGCCCCCTGGGACTGAGGCTGCGGCTGACCTCGCGTCAAAACCTTGAGTATGTGAAAGCCATTGCCGCTTTGCACAATATCGCTGACCTGGCCGGCCTGCAAATTCTGGGTGGCCCTGACGAACAGATCGGGCCAGCCATCGACTGGCCGCACGCCGAGTTCGCCGCCATCGAGCGCCTGCGGCCCGTCGGACGACGATGCCGCCACGCCACCGAAG
>JBATWU010000004.1:0-5668 GCA_049672825.1 Pusillimonas sp. | reverse complement strand
GCGCCAGCCGCAGCGGCTTGCCGGCGCGGCCTGGGGGCCCGCCGTGGAAGAGCAGTGGGGCATACCGGTGCGCCAGGTTGATTTCTACGATGTCAAGAAAGACCTGGAGTGCCTGATCGGCGCCCAGTCGGCAAGACTGGCCTGCATTGCCGATACGCATCCTGCCCTGCACCCGGGCCGTTCGGCTCGTATCGAGCTGGACGGCAAGCCCATAGGCTGGCTGGGCGAGCTGCACCCGCGCTGGGCTCAGCAGTCCGATCTGGCCCATGCGCCGGTGGTATTCGAAGTGGATGTCGATGCCATTTCACATGCCAGGCTGCCCGCGCCCGCCGAGATTTCACGCCAGCCAATGGTGATCCGCGACCTGGCCGTCTGGGCGGGTATGGACGTATCGTATAAGGATTTGTTGAATACGCTTACGCACGCAATTGAATCTAATGCTACTCTTGGCATCGTCAAAGATATTAAACTGTTCGACGTGTGGCGCGACAAATCTGCACCAGTATCGGAAAAAAGCATGGCTTTCCGTTTTTGGCTCCAGGACCGCGACACCACGCTTGACGATATCAAGGTCGAACAATGCATGACCCGGCTGCTCGAAGCGCTAGTCAGCGCGCACGGTGTACGCCAGCGCGCATAAGGAGCAACATACTATGAACCCGGAACGTACCCTGACCAAGGCTGAACTGGCCGAGTTGCTGTTCGAGCGCGTTGGCTTGAACAAGCGCGAAGCCAAAGACATTGTCGATACTTTTTTCGAAGAGATCCGGGATTCGCTCGCGCGTGGCGTCGAGGTCAAGCTGTCCGGTTTCGGAAATTTCCAGGTGCGCGACAAGCCTCCACGCCCTGGGCGCAACCCCAAAACCGGCGAAGTCATTCCCATCGCCGCCCGTCGGGTCGTCACTTTTCACGCCAGCCAGAAGCTCAAGAGTGTCGTTGAAACGGCCGGCAAGGCCCCTGCCTCTATTGGGTAAAGCAACATGAGCACCAGCGAAACACCAGTCACTTTGCCGCCCATTCCCGCCAAGCGCTATTTCACCATCGGCGAGGTCAGCGATCTTTGTTGCGTCAAACCTCATGTGCTGCGCTACTGGGAACAGGAGTTCACCCAGCTCAAGCCGGTCAAGCGCCGCGGTAATCGCCGCTACTATCAGCATCACGAAGTGCTGCTGATCCGGCGCATACGCGACTTGCTGTACGAGCAGGGTTTCACCATCAGCGGGGCGCGCAATCGCCTGGGCGATCTGCACGATGTGCCTCATGACCAAGATGCCGCCGTGCGCTTGTCCGGCGCCGAACTGCAGGCTTTGCGCAGCGATCTGAACGCCGTCAAAGACATGCTTGCGCAGGCGGTCGAACAAACGGCGGCAGCAGACCCGGAAGGCGATTTCCGGCTTTCCTGAGCCGGACCGAAAGTAGTTCCCAGCTTGCCCCGACGTGGCATTCCGACAGGCGTCGGATCGCATCAGTTCGTTTCCAAGGTCAACAATAGTTAAGAAAATACTAAATTCTTGGACAAATACAAACGAGGACCGTAACGTTAGGCTTGTTAATGTTTGCGCCGTGGGTTGCTTGCCGCCAGCCCCGCCTCCTCACCATGGATTCTCTTCCCCTGGCCGTTCAGTCCAAAAAAGACGGTGATCACCAACTGTTGCTTGCCGCCAAGCAGCATATCGCGGTCAGCCCGGTGCCGCCCAGCCTGGATGAATTGTCGAAGGCGTTGGGCGTGAGCAAAAAACACCTATCGACTGTTTTTCGCAAGCAACTCGGCACGAGCGTGGCGCGATTTCTGCGAGAAGAACGCATGCGCAGAGCCCAGCGGCTGCTGGTCCAGACGTCTCTGGAGGTGCATGTGATCGCGCACAGCCTGGGCTACTCCAGCAGCGCCAATTTCTCAAATGCCTTTCGCGACCATGTCGGCACGTCGCCCAGCGATTTTCGCGATAACGCGCCGATGACCTCCATTACGGCGTTGCAGGGCACCATGCTCTGGAGTTCACCCTAGCACAGTGTAGAATCGACTCAACAGCATGCACGGGGTAAGCCATGACGCTCTCGGTATTCGATATCTTCAAAATCGGCATCGGCCCTTCAAGCTCGCATACAGTCGGCCCCATGCGGGCCGCTCGCAATTTTGCGCGCAATCTTCATGCGCGCGGCCTGCTGGGCAAGGCGGAGGCGCTAAGCATAGATCTATACGGCTCGCTGGCGGAAACCGGTCGCGGCCATGGCACCGATGTGGGCATCATGCTGGGCCTGATGGGACACGCGCCCGATACGGTCGACCCCTCCGATATTTCGCGCCTGGTCGGTGAGGTCGGAGCCACGGGCAGGCTTCAGTTGTGGGGTGCGCACGCTATTGCCTTCGATCCCGACAAGGCTTTTTCGTACCGTATCAAACCGCTGGCCGAGCATCCCAATGGCATGCGTTTCGAGGCGTTTGATGCGAAGGGCGCGCCGATCAGCTCCGAGCGTTACGTCTCCATTGGCGGCGGGTTCATTCGCGCGCTGGACGCCATCCAGACTGACGAAACCGTTCCGCAGCACGACCCCATGCCGTATCCGTTTTCAACCGGCCGGCAACTGCTGGCCCTGTGCGCGTCGACGGGGCTGTCGATTGCGCAGATCATGATGGCCAACGAAGCAGCGCTTGCCCCGCCGGACGAAGTCAGGAAAGGCGTCCTGCATATTGCCGATGTCATGAACGCGTGCATAGACCGGGGCTGCGGCAAAGACAACGACCAGTCGAGCCAATTACTGCCGGGCGGACTGAAAGTGCGCCGGCGCGCTCCGGCCTTGTATCGCGATCTGCGGCGCGATACCGGCAGGAAAGACGTGTTGTATGCCATGGACTGGGTCAATCTGTTTGCCATGGCCGTGAACGAGGAAAACGCAGCCGGTGGGCGTGTGGTGACCGCGCCCACCAACGGCGCCGCCGGTTTGCTGCCCGCCGTCCTGCGTTATTACCAGGATTTCATTCCGGAATACAAGCAAGAAGGGGTCGTCGATTTTCTGCTGACCGCGGCTGCCGTGGGTTTTTTGTACAAGCAGAACGCATCGATTTCAGGCGCTGAAGTGGGCTGCCAGGGCGAAGTGGGGGTGGCCTGTTCGATGGCGGCCGCAGGGCTGGCGGCCGTGCTGGGTGGCACGCCGCAGCAGGTGGAAAACGCAGCCGAAATAGGCATGGAGCACAACCTGGGCCTGACGTGCGATCCCATAGGCGGACTGGTGCAGATTCCCTGTATCGAGCGCAACGCCATGGGCGCCGTGAAAGCCATCAATGCGGCAAGGCTGGCGTTGCAGGGCGATGGCATCCATCACGTATCGCTGGATGCCGTCATCGAAACCATGCGCCAGACTGGCGCCGACATGCGCAGCAAATACAAAGAAACGTCGCGCGGCGGCCTGGCCGTCAATGTGGTGGTCTGCTAGCGCTGGCCCCCGGGGCGGTATCATCGACCCGCGCCGGCGCGCCGAAGGTCACAATGCGGCCAATGAACAGCACCGGGCCACTTGGACTGGCGATGGGGGACCCTCCCTCGGGCTCCAGGGTCATTTCGAATATCTGGTCGAGGGCGATATCGCCTATCAGTGCCGCGGGCACGGTCACGGGCTGATTGGGATCAATCAGACCCAGCGAGCGCGGGGCCGGCATGCCGCTGTTATGCGTCCATAGCTGTACCGATGCGTCGGCGGGGATGTCGCTGCGTACCTTTGGGTTCATGACGATATTGCGCTGTGGGTCGACAGTGACGACCCAGCCGGGTGTAGAGCTTTGACCGGGAGCCTGAAGGATGGCGGCCTGCGTGGGCGCCACTTGGAGCACGGTAATGGGCGGTGGAGCGGGCTCGGTGGGTATCAAGGCCAGCGCCAGCGCAATCAGGGCAAAGACCAGGCTGGCCATGCGCCAGAACCAGATATTGCCAGGCTTCTTCTGCCCGCGGGCCCGGGCCTGCGGCCCGCCGAAGCGCACTGCGGGATCCGCCTGGATGGTCCCTGCGCCGGAGGCTGTGATGCTTGCCGCTGCGTCTGCTGCGGAAAGGCCGGTTACCGGCGTGCCGGTGGCAGGCCTGTCGGTCGTGGTGGCGCCGATGGTAAAGGAGGTAGCGTCGGCCGAGGAAGCGTTGGCCGCGGGTGCTGCGGCGGCTTGCGGACGGACAGGGCGGCCCAAGCCGGCCCCCGTCTGGCCATCCGCTTCGAGTGCCTGGTTTATCGGTTCGACTGGCGCGACAGGCTCGTTGCGAGAGGTTGCTGCTCGATCCTGGCTGGCCATGCCCGGTGCAGCGGATGCAGCAGTAGCAGAAGCAGCGGGCGTGCTGGTGGGCCGGGCATCGTTCGCCGGTTGCCGGTACAGACTGGCGGGGGGCGGGGTCGTGTCGTGGTCGAGGATACTTTGTATGCGCTGAAGCAGCAGCGGCGACGGATCGACCGGCGCCAGCAAGTCGGTGAGCTCCAGCAGGCTGTTTTCCCACGCCAGCGCGGTGGCGACCGCTTGCTGGTCTTGTCCCAGCAGGGCATGTGCCTGCACGGTTTCGTTGGCGCTCAGAAGTCCCAGCGTGTATTCACCCATCAGGATGCTGTGTGTGGAGGTATTGCCGCCCGTCATGCCTGCTGCCGCCTCGCTATTTGATCCAGCCCCTTTTGCACTCGTGCCTTGATATTGGGCGCCGATACCCTCAGGCGCTCGGCGATCTGGTCGTAGTGATAACCGTTATAAAAAGCCATGAGTATGGCTTGGCGCGGCGTGTCATCGAGCGCGGCCAGGGCCTGCGCCAGGCTGCCCGGCGCGGCGTCATGAGACGGGGAAAGAGGAGGCGGGGATTCGGACCATGACGCCGGGCCAGGGCGAATCCGCCCCGTTTGGCGCAGCCGGCCCAGCGCGCGATAACGCAGAATGCTATGCATCCAGGCCCTTGCGGTGCTGACTTGCGGGTCGTAGCTTTCAGCATTCTTCCAGATCAGGATGAACGTGTCCTGGACCAGATCCTCGGCGCTGGAACGCTCGGTCAGCATTTTCAGCCCGAGCGCCAGCATGCTTGGCGCCTCGCGCAGATACAGATCCTGAAAGGCGCGCTGGTCGCCTTTTGCGCAGGCAAGCAGCGCAGCTTCATAGTCGAAGGGTGGAACAGCCATACATTCTCCGGTTCATCCCATCAGGGAAGGCGTTATTGTATTAGTTGTTCCGGGCCGCCACTGGCCATCAGGGCGAGACAGCGGTAACAGGAGTTAACTTCACGAAGGTTGAATCCCGGCCCTTTGAATGATTTCACCCCATTTTTTCGTTTCCTGGTCCTGGAACTCGGCCAGTTCGGCGGGTGTGGACGTGACAGCTTGCGTACCCGTCTGAGTGTAGAACTGCTGCGCCGCCGTGCGGGTGGTGGCATTGACGAGCAGGTCGTGCAGTTTGGAGACGACGCCTTCGGGGGTTTTGGCCGGTACATAGGCGCCGAACCAGTAGCCCATTTCATAGCCAGGAACGCCTGCGCTGCCTATGGTGGGCACCTCCGGCGCAAGTGGCGAGGGCTTGACGGTGGTGACGCCGAGCGCGCGCAGCTTGTCGGCCTTGACTTGCGGCAGGCCGGTGGCCATGTCGGCCATCATCATATCGATCTGGCCGCCCAGCAGGTCCGTAATGACCAGGGGATTGCTTTTGTACGGAACGTGCAGC
>JBATWU010000003.1:0-33378 GCA_049672825.1 Pusillimonas sp. | reverse complement strand
GGCCAGCCATGCCGCCGCGGCACCGGCAGCCAGCAGCCCCAGCGCCGCGCCGCCGGCCACCAGCATGCCACGGCGTGTCGGCTTAACGGAGCGCATAGCTTTTTTCGCAGGTCTTGCCAAGATTGCTCTGGATGACAGCTTCGTCGACATTGTTGGTCAGGCCGTCGTGGACGCCTCCGACCATGAAGTCGTAGACGCTGGAGAGCCCCCAGTTGCGAGCGATCCGGCTCCACTCGGCCAGGTCCTTGCCATCGACCACGCCGTCCAGATTGCCATCACCGGGGCAATCGGGGCTGGAGGCCAGGATGTCGTCCAACTTTGCCAGCAGGTCGTCGTAGACGCCCTGGATTTGCGGCGTGGGAGACAACAGCAAGTTGAGGTCGGGGGTATCCAGCAGCGGCGTGGGCGCCGCCTGGTCTATCTGGTACAACTCTTCGGTAGTGATTGAACCGAAGCTGTCGGTGGCGGGCTCATAGGTTTGGGTAATATTCCTGACCAGCTTATAGTCGTCGTTGCGTACCGCCATGGATGTTTCGGCCAGGATATCAATGAGCGGCTGCTGGGCTTTGTACAGCGCCTGGTTCACTTCGCCGCACATCAGGTAGCCCTTGCCGCCATTGTCGACCACCGAGTTGTCGGTGTAGCCGGGGCCCCACCAGACGCCCTGATTGTCTTCGCACACGCTTTTCCCCGTGGGGATCTGGGTGCAGCTGCCGCCGACCACGCAGGGCCCGTTGCGCCCGCCATGGGCCTGCTGATTGACGCCGCCTATGGTGAAGTTGATGGTGCGCAGGCTGGCCTGGTCGGGGTTGGTCAGGTACGGCAGGACGCTGGCTGAATCGATGGTTTGCGGTACGGCCTGCGGAACGTCGATGCCAGCCAATTCCCCAAAGAACTGGAACAGATCGACGGTGTTGACCATGTGGCCGACCTCGCGGTCGGGTTGCTCGACCTGCGGTCCGGCGATGATCAGAGGATCCCAGACGCCGGTCTGGTAGGCCGTGCCCTTTGCCTGGCTGAACTGGAACGGCGGCTTGACCGCCGATCCCAGCGACCCGTTGTCGCCCACGATGACAATGACTGTGTTGGTGGCGCCGGGATCGTAAACCAGGCTGCCGTCGGTTGCGCGCTGGGCCATGCCGGTTTCGACCATGAGCCGGCCGAATTCGGTGTCCATCGCTTCGATCATTTTGTCTTGTATAAGCCGGCCCGCCACAGTGCCGGTGCAATCCAGGCCGTTCGATGCGATGCCATCGTAGCTGGACACCAGGCCGCCGGGAGGCTGTTGCCAGGGTGTATGGGCGGAGCTGTAGCTGACCGTGGCCATCCAGGGCTTGTCGGCCGGCCGCGACTTGATCCAGTCTATGGCCGCGTCGGTTTCAATGCGGGTGCGGTAGCCGCGCGAGCGCGGATCGCTAAGCGGAACCTCTTCGACCGATGCGCCGTCGATGATGACCAGCGGCGACACATAATAGGCGTTCTCGCGATTGAAATCGAGACTGCCCGGCGGCACGCCGCAGACCTCATCACGCACGAAGATGCCACCGGAATCCAGGCACTGCAGGCCGGCGGCATCCTGCGAAGGCGAGGTGTGGCTGATGTTGGTGCAGCTGTTGTCGGCGTAATAGCAGGCGCCGGTGTTTGCGCCGCCCACATGAGGTTTGCCGGGAACGAAGCCGCAGCTGTAGGTTTTGTCGGGCGCGACACCGCCCGCCGTGGTGTCGACGGAGCCTGGCAGCCCACCTATCCAGCCGTAGAAGTAGTCCCAGCCCAGGACGCTGGGCGTAGTGTTTTCCGCTTCGTTGTTTTCAGGGCCCGCCAGGTGGAATTTGCCGAACATCGCGCTTTCGTAGCCAGCCTGCTTGAGCAGCTTGGGCGCGGTCATCGCATACGGGGACACCTGGGAATTGGCCACATCGTTGGGGCCTATGGCCTGATAGATATTGGTTCGGGTGGGATACTGGCCCAGGAAAAAGGCGGCACGGCCGGGCGAGCATTCAGGCATGGACCAAGTATTGCGAAACCGTATGCCCGCCGCCGCGATGGCATCCATATTGGGCATTTTCGGCTTGGTGAGGCCGCCATAGCCGAAGGACGCCATCTGGTCTATGCCCACGTCGTCCATGATGACGAAAACAATATTGGGGGGCTGCTCGGGGTCATCGTTGGCAGCGGTGTGATTGCTGCTGTCGCACGAGGTCAAAGCCAGCACGGCAAAGCCTGCAGCGCATAACGCTGGAACCATCTTGAGCAAGGTGTTCTCCTGGAATACGGGCCGTTGCGCGCCCATAAGGCTTGGCCTCAGGAAAACGCGAACGCGGCCTTGTAAGATTATGCGTGTAAGTTATTAAATTTGAAAAAAATGATAACAGATTCCATTGCCACGGGCACTTGAAATTTGCTTCATCAAGGCCCAGCCGCGTGGACGACTGCTGCTGTGGCCGCTGCGCTTGGGCCGCCAGGGCCGCCCTGCCTGATTCAGATAAGCTGTTTCCTGACTTCCGCAGTCACCCATTCGCTGACCGCAACCGTGGCGAAAATCGCAATCAGCAGCATGAACACCTTGGGCCAGGCCAAGGTTCCCAGGGCCGATTCCAGTTTGACGCCGATGCCGCCGGCGCCAACCAGGCCCAGGACAGTGGATTCCCGAATATTGATATCCCACCGGAAAATGGCCACGCCCGTCAGGGTGGGTGCAATCTGCGGAACGACACCCCACGCCATGACTTCCGCGGAGTGGGCGCCCGTGGCGGCAATCGCCTCTACCTGGGCGCCATCCACCTCTTCTATTGCCTCGTAAAGCAACTTGCCGATAAAGCCGATGGAGCGCAATGCAATGGCAATCACGCCGGCCAGCACGCCGGGACCAAGGATAGCCACCAGCAACAAGGCCCAGATCAATGAATTGATGGAACGCGACGCCACAATGGCCAGCAGCGCGATGGGCCTGATCCAGACCGCGCTGAGCGTGGTGTTGCGCGCGGCCAGAAAGGCGATGGGCACGGCGATGGCAGTACCCAGCAAGGTACCCAGCGTGGCGATGTTCAGGGTTTCCCACAGCGGCCACAACAATTCCCGCGTGTAGCGCCAATCAGGCGGCAACATACGGCCGCCTATGTCGGCGGCCTGTTTGGGGGCATCGGCCACGAATGACCAGATGGTGTCCTGCGTCATGATCTGGAAGGCCCACGATACCAGTGCCAGGCTCAATACCCATGCGGCGAAAACCAGCAGGTCCTGCCTTGGGCTGCGGGCACGCCAGGTCAGAGTATTTTTTTGCGTATCCATCCCGATCCGTACTCGGCTAGCATGACAATGGAAATAATGACGATGAGTATGGCGGCGGCGGTGTCGAACTCGTAACGGTCCATGGCTGTATTGAGCGTGGCGCCTATGCCTCCCGCCCCCACTATGCCAATGACCGACGACTCGCGAAAGTTGATGTCCAGGCGGTATAGCGACAAGCCCACCAAACGCGGCATGACTTGCGACAGCACGGCAAAGTCCAGTACCTGGGCGGTCGATGCGCCGGTTGCGCGCAACGCCTCCAACTGCGAACCTTGCACCTCTTCGATATCTTCAGCCAGCAATTTGGCCAGGAAACCGATGGTGGCGAAGGTCAGCGTCAAAAAGCCGGCGAACGGGCCGAAACCGAACATGGCCACCAGGAGTATGGCCACGATGATTTCATTCAATGTCCGGGAAACGGCAATGAATCCCCGGCACAGCAGATAGACCCAGGACGGCGCAATGTTGCGTGCCGCGCCCAACGCAAAGGGTATGGACAATGCAATGCCCAGCGCCGTCGCGGTAATGGTCATCGTCAGGCTTTCCTGGAAGCCTTGCAGAATATCCGTATGCCGCGAGACAAAATCAGGATGCGCAAAGGCGGTAATGAATTTTCCGCCGCGCGCCAGCCCTTCCGATACCCGCGCCCAATTGATGTCCAGCGATAGTATCGCCAATATCAGATAGCAAAGAGCGCCCAGCAGCAGGCTGCGCCGCAACCAGGCGCGAGCGATGAAGGGCGGCTTGCGCCAGGTGTCCGGCAAAGACGGTGTCACAACAGACATGGCTGGATCGCTCATCCTACCGCGGCCAGCATTGCCGCTTGTGCCGGATAGTTGGAATCGGCCGTATCGCCGCCGGCCAGGCGCTGCGTGATGCTGGACCAATCTTCGTCGCCATAAATATCGGTCAATACCTGGCGATCGACCTGCGCCGCCGCACCGTCATAGACCACGGCGCCCTGGCGCAAGCCGACGATTCGGGGCAGGAACTCGGTGGCCAGCACGACATCGTGGATATTGATGATGGCCGCAAGTCTGTGCTCGGTGCACAATTCCAGAATCAGCCGCATGATTTGCCGGGAAGTCTTGGGATCCAGGCTGGCTGTGGGCTCGTCGATCAGCAGCAAGGCGGGCCGCTGCATCAAGGCCCGCGCGATGCCCACACGTTGGCGCTGGCCGCCCGACAGCGCATCGGCCCGCTTGTTATGCATACCCGACAAGCCCACGCGTTCAAGCAGCGAATAAGCCAGACGGACATCGTCCGGCGGAAACCGCCTGAACCAGCTGGGCCAGAAGCGGGTGTAGCCCAGCCGCCCCGAAAGCAAATTCTCCATGACCGTCAACCGCTCCACCAGCGCATACTCCTGGAAGATCATGCCGATTTCACGCCTGGCCATGCGCAAGCCATGCCGTCCGATATGAGCCAGATCACGGCCATTCAGAAGAATACGGCCTTCCGTGGGTTCAACAAGCCTATTGATACAACGTATCAATGTAGATTTGCCCGCCCCCGATGGACCTATCAGGCCCATCACTTCGCCGGCATGTACCGACAGGCTGACCCCCTTTAGCGCGGGATCACCAGTCGGATAGCGCTTTTGCAGATTCTTGATTTCCAGCACGCCAACGTCGCATCAGTTGCAGGAATAGCTCACGCCCATGGCGCGATCGATGTCCCGGACCACCTGCCAATATTCTTTGTAGGTGATGGGCATGAATTTTTCTTGCGGCGGCTGGGCACTGTTGAACTCTTTGGCCAGGTCCGATCCTTCCCATTCGAAAGAGAAGAAGGCCTCTTTCACTTTCTCGGCCAGCTCGGGCTTCAGGTTATACACATGGCCATAGCCTGTTGTGGGGAAGGTTTGCGATTTGTAGATGATGTTGAACTGCTCAGGCTTGACCGTACCGCGCGCCTCCATGCGCTGTTTGACCGAATTGGCCACTGCGGCGGCGGGATAGTCTTTATTGGCAACGCCCAGGATGGAGTTATCGTGCTTGCCGGAGAACACCGGCGTGTAGTCCTTGCCCGCTTCCATCTTGAACTGATCGCGCAGCAGCGCCGATGGCGCCTTGTACCCGGAATTGGAGGTTTCAGAGGTGAAGGCCATCCGTTTGCCGCTGATGTCTTCGACTTTTTCAATGCCGCTGCCAGGATAAGTGATGATTTCCATTTCGTAGCCGAACTTGTCGTCTTTGGACACCATCATGGTAAAGGGCACGAAGCCGGCGCAGTTCACCGCCAGCGGGTTGGAGCCCGTGTTGAAGCCGGCAACGTGCAGGCGGCCGGCGCGCATGGCTTCCAGTTGCGCCGCATTGCTCTGGACCGGGAAAAACTGCACTTTCTTGCCTGTGACTTTGGAGAGATGCTGCACAAAACCGTCCCATACCTTGGCGTAGACCGCCGGATCTTCCACGGGGGTGTAGGCAAAGACCAGCGTGTCGGGGTCGACCCACGCTTTGGGATCGGTGGGCGCATCGGCAACCAGATCGCCGTCCTTGTCCTGGTAACGGGCATCCATGGCATGCGCCGCCCCACCTGCCAGTGCCGCGGCCGCCATAGCGACGGCGGCCATCAGGCGGCGGAGTGCAAACTGCTTGGAATGGGAATCGGGCTTCAGCATAGTATCGGCGTTCATCAGTATCTCCGTTGGGAATGCCGACACTATATGAAGCGTTTGTTTCAACAATATGAATGATGTAAAACCGTGAAGATGAGCGAAGCATGCAGGTCGCCGATGTTGGATCTGCGAACGAAGCTGATTGCTCATGCGGGCTTGCCGCCTGAATCAATGGGCCATAATGGCCCATGTCCATTTTTCCCGCATCAGGTCCGTCATCTATGCTCAAGCGCCATCCTGTCCTCCTCGCCCTTGCGGGCTGCGCCCTGGCCGCCTGCGCGGTTTTGTTCGTCTACAGGCCTGCGGCGGCGCCCACAACGCGGCACATTCATACTGAAGCGTCCGAATTCGCGCCTGTCGTCGTGCTTGAAGAGTTCGGGCAGCGCTGCATGAACTTCAACACCATTGAAGACAATGGCCGGCATACTTGCATCGATCTGAGCGACCCCGACAAAATGGTGTTCGCCTACACCCGCATGATGACCAGCGCGCTTTTCGTGAAACCCGATACCCGCAGCGTGCTGATCGTGGGCCTGGGCGGTGCCACGCTGCCGCTGGCGCTGGCCAAGATACTGCCCGAAGCGGTCATCGACAGCGTCGAGATCGATCCGGCGGTGGCCCGCGTCGCCGAACGTTTCTTCGGCTACCGGCAAGGTCCGAAGCAGCGCCTGTTCATCGAAGATGGCCGGGCTTTTGTAGAGCGCGCGCGCCGGGAAGGCCGGCAGTACGACATGGTCATGCTGGACGCCTTCGATGTCGATTACATCCCCGCCCACCTATTGACCCGCGAATTCCTGGAGCACGTGCGGGCCATTCTTGCGCCTGACGGCGTGCTGGTGGCCAACTCATTTACCACCAGCACCATGTACGAGCGCGAATCGGCCACTTATGCGGCGGTGTTCGGCGACTTCTTCAATCTGCGGGCCAGGAACCGCGTGGTGACCGCCAATCGCGTCATCGTGGCAACACGCGGGCCGCTGCCCGGCATGCCTGTGCTGGCCCCGAATGCAGCCCGCCTGGCCGACACCCTCGCACCTTTCGGCATCCAGGCCGACGAGGCCCTGGCGCTGTTCTCGAGCGAACGAGACTGGAGCCAGGATGCCGCCCTGCTGACGGATTGAGGCTCAGGCACCAGCCGAACCGCACACTAGGCCTGCAAAGAGGCATCCATGGATATTTTGGCGTTGAGCAGTTTGGAAACGGGGCAACCTGCTTTCGCCTTGTTGGCGATCTCGTCGAACTTGGCCGGGTCGGCGCCGGGGATCCGGACGCCTACCGTAAGGTGGCTGGCCGTGATGGCGTAGCCATCGCCGACTTTTTCCAGTGTGACCGCTGCCGTTGTACGTATCTCTTCCGGTGTCAAATCCGCTTCGCCCAGCATCAATGAAAGCGCCATCGAAAAGCAGGCGGCGTGCGCCGCGGCGATGAGCTCTTCCGGATTCGTGCCCCGCCCTTCCTCAAAGCGCGCCTGGGTGCCGTAGGGCGCTTCGTTGAGCGCGCCGGTTTCAGTGGAAATCGAACCGCTTCCATCCTTGAAGCCACCCGTCCATACCGCGGAACCTTTTTTAACGATCATGTTCAACTCCTTGCATTCAAACTGTTCAGAACGACGCTGGCCCCCTGCGATCAGACACGCACGCGCCGGCACACAAGGTCGCAGCAAGCGGCATGCCCGCGGCGGACGGGAAGCTTCGGGTGGCCTGGTATCCTGGTGCGTCAGGCGATGCGTATCCGAACTAGTTGAAATCGGCGACTTTCGTGCGCAGGCGCTTGAGGTCGCCGTGCAGAACCTTGCGCTGCACCCGGCGCCGCTGTGATGCGCGGGTTGGCCTCGTGGGCTTGCGCGGTCTGGGCTCATGCAGGGCGGCGCGGATCAAGACCAGCAGCCTTTCTATGGCGTCGGCGCGGTTCTGGTCCTGGCTGCGGAAAGATTGCGCCTTGATGACGATGGCGCCGTCTTTCGACACGCGGCGATCGTTCAAGGCCTGCAACGCCGTCTTGACACCATCGGGCAAGGAAGAGCGTCCGATATCGAAGCGAAGATGCACCGCGCTGGATACCTTGTTGACATTCTGGCCCCCCGCACCCTGGGCGCGGATCATGGTGAACTCGATCTCGCGCTCGTCCAGAACGATACCGTCTTGTATAAGATGCATAAAATGTGCCGTGTTTTGAACGCGCTACACTGCCTTCGACACAACGCTCAAGTGGGGCCTGTCCACCGTTCGACATAATCCCATTGAACGGCGCTGACAGGCCCTGCGTGGCCAAGGAGAATCCGTGTGATATGGAATTGCCTGATTATTGAAGACGACAGGGATAACGCCCATTATATTGCCGATGGCTTTCGGGAGCTGGGCCATTGGCCGGTGGTGTGCCACGATGGTGTCGAGGGCCTGCAAAGAGCCACTTCCGAGCCCTGGGACATCATTGTGCTGGACCGCATGCTGCCCAACCAGATCGATGGCCTGTCCATCCTGACCACCCTGCGCGGTGTCGGCATCAAGACGCCGGTGATCGTCCTGAGCGCCCTGACCGCGCTGGACGAACGTGTGCGCGGGCTGAAGTCGGGTGGCGATGACTACCTGACCAAACCCTTCGCCCTGATTGAACTCCTGACGCGGGCCGAGGCACTGGTGCGGCGCTCCAAGAACAACGCCAGCGACCGAGTGCTGGTGGTTGCCGATCTGCGCCTGGACCTGACCGTGCCCAGGGCCACCCGCGGCGGCAAACCCATTGCGCTGCAGCCGCGCGAGTGCCGCCTGCTGTCCTACATGATGATGCATCCCGACCAGGTGCTGACCCGGGCCATGCTGCTGGGCGCGGTATGGGGATATCAGTTCAACCCGCAAACCAACGTCATCGATGCGGCCATCAGCCGGCTGCGGCAGAAGATCGATGGCGACCACGAAGGCCCGGCCCTGATCCATACGGTCAGGGGCGTGGGCTACATGCTGACGAGCCAGCCCGGCCAGGGCGGGCAGCCCTGACATGACGTCGCGCAAGCAAGGCGGGCCGGCGGCCCAGGCATGGCGCAGGCTGTGGGACTCGGTCGCCTTTCGCCTGACCTTCAACTACAGTCTGCTGGCGGTTTTCACCACAACCTTCCTGCTGATTTTCGCCTACGGCAAGATCGTGGACGTGCTGCAAACGCAGTTTGAGCGACAGGTGGTGCTGACCACCCAGCGCCTGGTGGCCCACAACGAACAGTACGGCCGCCCCGCCCTGCGTGCGGAAATCAGGCAACTGTTGTCCGACCAGACCGATATCGACACCGAGCTGTATTTGCTGCTGGACGAGCATGGCGAGAAGCTGGCCGGCAATCTGGACCTTTTCGCCGCGGCCAGTTTCGCCCACGACACGCGCGGCCCCATAGAGCTCGAAGTCTTGCGGCACGGTTCAAGGGTGTCGGGATTGATGGGCATACGACGGTTGAGCGACAACAGCACGCTGGTCGTAGGACGCGATACGCAGGACATGAAAGAAATCCAGCGCCTGGTCGGCAACGCGGTCATTGCCGCAACCCTGGTGGCCTTGCTGCTGGTGCTGATTGGCACCGTCATCTTTCGCCGCACGCTGCGCCGGCGGGTCGAGGCGATTCGGGACACCGCCGTGCGGGTGGGAACAGGCCAATTGGCCCGGCGCATTCCCGCCTCGCCGCAGGCCGACGAGTTCGAGCAACTGCGTGGCGACATCAATCGCATGCTGGACCGGATTGAAACGCTGATGAACGGTGTTCGCAATGTCTCTGACTCCATTGCGCACAATATCCGCACGCCGCTCGCCCGCGTACTGGCGGGCCTGCACCGGGCCCGCCAGGGCGAACACGACCCCGCTGCCCTGTCGGCCGCCATTGATGCCGCCTCGAACGAAATCATGGACCTGATTTCCGTGGCGGAGAAGCTGCTGCTGATCGCCGAGGCGGAATCAGGCGTGCGGCGCCAGATTTTCCGCCCCCTGCAGCTGGAAGCCATAGCACGGGACGTGATCGAGCTGTACGAGCCCCTGGCCCTGGAGCGCGACACCTCGCTCACACTGGTGGCGCAAGCAGGGCATGACAATGGCCAGCCAAGCTGGGTCATGGCCGACGCCGACCTGCTGGCCGGCGCTTTGGCCAATCTGGTCGACAACGCCCTGAAATTCACCAGACCCGGCGCGCGCATCGAGATCGCCACCGGTCAGCGCGCACACCGCGCGGTGCTTACCGTGACCGATAGCGGGCCGGGGGTCGGCGCCGAGCATCTGGGCCACCTGGGCACGCGATTCTATCGGCTCGAACCCGAGGTGCCGGGCTCGGGGCTGGGGCTGGCGTCCGTGCGCGCCATCGTGTCGCTGCATGGTGGAACACTGAGCTTTGAAGCGGCGCAGCCGGGCTTGCGCGCACGCATCGAGCTTCCGCTGCACCGGCCATAAAACCTCATTGTCCGGAACATGACCAAATGGTAATGATTCGGTAATGAAAAAGCGCATAAAACCTCATCGCCCTCGCCTACTATTTCACGCTGCGCTTGAAGAGGTATCCGCAACGATGGTTCAGCCTGCCGCCAGGCCGGCATTGGTCTGACCGGAAATCCTCTTCTTGCCCGTTTATACCTATAAACAGCGAGACTTCATCACGATGAGCATTAGAAACAAACAGGACTTCTGGTCCGGTGTCATGTTTTTCGCCGTAGGCACTGGTTTTGCCTGGGGCGCGACAAGCTATTCCATGGGCACGGCCGCCCGCATGGGCCCAGGCTATTTTCCCTTCTGGCTGGGTGTCTGCCTGGCGGTGCTGGGCGGCGTGGTCGCTTTGACCGCGATGCTGCCCAAGGCGGAAAAAGTGGCGCTGGAGAAGTTCGACTGGGGCGTGGCGGTGATCCTGCTGGGCAGCGTGGCCCTGAGCGGCGTGCTGCTGAACTATCTGGGCGTCTACATATCCGTCTTCCTGCTGGTTTTCCTGAGCAGCTTTGCCAGTCATGTATTCAGCTGGAAAGTGGCCGCCATCAACGGCCTGTTCCTGGTCATCTTCGTATGGCTGGCATTCATCAAGGGCCTGGGTCTCATCTTCCCGTTGTGGCCCACCTTTCTGAGCAACTAAGGAAAACACGAGCATGGAACTATTCGATAACCTGATGTTGGGGTTTTCCGTTGCACTGTCAGTGGAGAACGTCGCATACTGCCTGCTGGGCTGTCTGCTGGGAACCTTGATCGGCGTGCTGCCGGGCATCGGCCCTGTTCCCACGATCGCGATGCTGCTGCCCATTACCTATGTGCTGCCGCCGGTCGCCGGACTGATCATGCTGGCCGGTATTTATTACGGCGCGCAGTATGGGGGGTCGACCACGGCGATTCTGGTGGCGTTGCCGGGTGAAACCTCGGCGGTCGTCACTGTGCTGGACGGGCACCAGATGGCACGCAATGGACGCGCGGGCGCCGCCCTGGCCATTGCCGCCATTGGCTCGTTCTTCGCAGGCTGCTTTGCCACCGTGCTGTTGGCCGGCTTTGCGCCGCCTCTGGCCGAACTGGCCTTCAAGTTTGGTCCGGCGGAATATTTTTCGCTGATGGTGCTGGGGCTGATCGGCGCAGTCGTTCTGGCCTCGGGCTCGCTGCCCAAGGCCATCTGCATGATTCTGCTGGGCCTGTTGCTGGGCATGATAGGCACCGACGTCAACTCGGGCGTCGCCCGCTATGACTTCGGCATTCCCGAACTGCAGGACGGCATCGACTTCGCCGTCGTGGCCATGGGCGTGTTTGGTTTCGCCGAGATCATGACCAACCTCGAACTGCGCGACCAGCGCGTCGACTTGACCGACAAGGTAGGCAAGCTCTACCCCAATATGCAGGAATTCAAAGAGGCCGCGCCCGCCTGCGTGCGCGGCACCCTGCTGGGTTCGGCCCTGGGTATTCTGCCGGGCGGTGGGGCCGTGCTGTCCTCGTTCGCTTCCTACACGCTGGAAAAGAAGATCTCGAAAAACCCCGAACGCTTCGGCAAGGGCCACCCGGCCGGCCTGGCGGGCCCGGAGTCCGCCAACAACGCCGCCGCGCAGACGTCCTTTATTCCCTTGCTGACCCTGGGGATACCTGGCAATGCGGTAACGGCCTTGATGATAGGCGCGATGACCATCCACAACATCCAGCCCGGCCCGCAGGTCATGACCAGCCACCCCGAGCTGTTCTGGGGCCTGATTGCCTCCATGTGGATAGGCAACCTGATGCTGATCGTTCTCAATCTTCCGCTGGTCGGCCTATGGGTCAAGCTGTTGAAGGTGCCATACCGGATTCTGTTCCCGGCCATTCTGGTGTTCTGCACGATAGGCGTGTACTCGCTGAACTACAACGTGTTCGACATCTGGATGACGGCGGGATTCGGCCTGGTCGGCTATATCTGGGCCAAGCTCAAATGCGAAGGCGCGCCGCTGCTGCTGGGCCTGGTGCTGGGTCCCATGATGGAGGAAAATTTCCGCCGCGCCTTGCTGTTGGCCCGCGGAGACTACACCACTTTCGTGTCTCGCCCCTTGTCGCTGTCGTTGCTGATCGTCGCGGCGCTGCTGGTGGTATTGGTTACCTTGCCGTCCATCAAGAAGAAGCGCGAAGAAACCTTCGTCGAAGAAGGCTGACCTTGATATCAAGGTAAAAGCTGCGGACCGCCCGGTCCGCAGCCTGGCCCGAATCTGCTTCAAGGCCCGATCCGGCCCGTGCAATATTCCGGCGCATCAATTCCCTTTGATAAAACCCTTGTCGTTGCCAAAGCAATCCCTTACGCTTGGTGGGTAAACACTGTCTTGTGTTCCACCGTCCAGCCAACTCCAGGAGATCGCCGTGGCCCAATATCACATCGCCGTCATTGTCGGCAGCCTTAGAAAAGAGTCGTTCAACCGCGCGCTGGCCAAAGCGCTGGTCAAGCTCGCACCGTCTGAATTCACTTTCAAGTTCGTGGACATCGGCGACCTGCCCCTGTACAACCAGGACGACGACGCAAACCAGGCCGATGCCGTCAAGCGTCTGAAGGCTGAAATCACGGCTTCGCAAGGCCTGCTGTTCGTCACCCCCGAATACAACCGCTCCATGCCGGGCGTGCTCAAGAACGCGCTGGATCACGCCTCGCGGCCCTATGGCCAGAATGCCTGGGCGGGCAAGCCGGCCGGCGTTATTGGCGCGTCGATCGGCGGTATCGGTTCGGCCCTGGCACAGCAGCATCTGCGCAATGTCCTGGCGTATCTGGATGTGCCCACGCTGGGGCAGCCCGAGGCTTTTATCCACGTCAAGGATGGCCTGTTCAATGACGACGGCAGCATAGGCGCGGGCAGCAAAGACTTTCTGCAAGGCTGGATGGACAAATACGCCGCGTGGGTGCGGCTGCACGCCTGATAGGTTGCCGATTGCCTCAGGGCGGAGGTTGCTGATTCTTAAGAGACGCCTTGCCGGGGACGGCGGGAAATCCCGGCGTAGCCGGGATCGTGCGATCTGAGCGGCATCCAGCACCAGGCAAGGTGTCTTTAGAGCAGGAGCGCACCGAGCAATCTTGTTCTTGCGCGACTCATCGTTCTACCGCAGTTTCGAGTGCTGCAAACCGCTGAGCGGAAAATGCTTCAGGCGCGTGGACGGGCCGGCCTACAGCTGCTCGAAGCGGTCGAAATACCTGTCGGTCTGTTCCTGGGCATGCTCCACAAGATCGACTCGCGCGTCGGGCGGACCTTGATGCAGCCACGAAAGCATGCGATCGACCTGGTCATGGGAACCCTGCAGCAAGACCTGCACCGAGCCATCGTCCTGATTGCGTACCCAGCCCCTTACACCCAGCAGGTGCGCCTGGCGCACCGTGGCGGCCCGGAAGCCCACGCCCTGCACGCGTCCGGTCACCTTTACAAGAATCGTTTCGACGTTGTGTCTATGATGCAGCGTTTTGATCTTTGCTCTCCAGATGAAGTCTGCCGCGGGCTTCTACCGTCGCCGCGGCACGGACCAGGCCTGTCAACACTATTCAAAGATAATGGAGTTGACAGACCCTAAGTATGAGCCCGCTTCCGGGCCGGGGCTTTTACCCTGTGCAGGTTCAAAGCGGTGTTGATGATACCTACATGGCTGAAAGCCTGCGGGAAATTCCCCAGCATGCGGCCCTGCAGCGGGTCGTATTGCTCGGCCAGCAGCCCCACGTCGTTGCACAGGCCGGCCAGGCGCTCGAACAGCGCGCGCGCATCGGCATCGCGCCCGAGCAAGACGTAAACGTCGGCCAGCCAGAAGGAACATACCAGAAACGTCCCCTCGCCCGGAGGCAGCCCGTCGATGCCCTGCTCTGTTTCGTAGCGCAGCAACAGCCCATCGCGCATCAGGCGCTTTTCGATGGCCTCCACCGTGCCCAGCACCCGCGGGTCGTCGGGCGGCAGGAAACCGGTCAGGGCAATTTGCAGCAGGCTGGCATCCAGGTGCCTGGCGCCGTAGTACTGCACAAAGCTGCCAAGCTCGGCATCATAGCCCTTGTCGCAGACTTCGGCGTGGATCTCGTCGGCGATGCGCCGGCACGTATCTGAAAAGGCACGGCCGTTTTCCATGTCGCGCGCAACAATGGATATGCGATCGAACGCGACCCAGGCCATAACTTTGGAATGCGTGAAATGCTGCCGCTCGGCCCGGATCTCCCAGATACCCTCATCGGGCTCGCGCCATGCCCGCTCCAGAAAAGGCACGATCACTTCGGCAATGGCTTCAATGCGCCGATGCCGATGCAGACCGCCCTTGATCGCCTGCTCCATGGCGTCGGCCACTTCGCCATAGACGTCCAACTGCGATTGCGTGGCGGCTGCATTGCCGACCCGCACAGGCCTGGAATCCTCGTAGCCCGAAAGCCAGGGCAATTCGTATTCCGGCAGGCGGCGCTCGCCGCCCAGTCCATACATGATCTGTATCTGGTCCGGCTTGCCCGCCGCCGATCTGGCCAGCCAGTTGCGCCATGCGCGCGCCTCGTCAAAATAGCCCAGACTCATGAAAGCCAGCAACGTCATGGTGGCATCACGCAACCAGCAATAGCGGTAGTCCCAATTTCGCTCGCCGCCCAGGTGCTCGGGCAGCGAGGTGGTTGCGGCGGCAACGATACCGCCCGTGGGGAGGTAGGTCAGCGCCTTGAGGGTGATCAGCGAGCGTTTGACCAAAGCGGTCCAGGGGCCGACGTCCGGACAGCGGTTCGAGAACTCATGCCAGAAATATTCGGTTTTCGCCAGGGAAGCCTCGGCATCGAAACCTTCATCCACGGGCTCGTGCGAAGGCTGGTACGACAGTGTGAAGGCGTGACGCTCGCCCTCGGAGACGCTGAACCTTGCGGTGGAATGGGCGGCCCGGGCCTTGATGGGGGTGGGCGTCCTGAGCACCAGCATGTCGGGCCCCGCGACCGCCGTGAGTGTCAGCGGATTGTGTCTTTCCACCCAGGGAACGGTATGGCCATAATCGAAGCGGATCACCAGATCCATATCGAAGGTGACACGCCCCTTGACTCCCACCACGATACGGGCCACGCTGGAATGCCTGAACGTGGACGGCATGAAGTCTATCAGCGTCGCGCTGCCTTCGTCCGTGGTAAAGGTGGTTTCAAGAATCAGCGTACCTTCATGGTAGCGCCGTGTAATGCTGCGAATCGGTGCGGCGGGAGCGATTTGCCATCGACCGTTGTCGGAAGAGCCCAGCAAGGCGGCGAAGCAGGCTGGCGCGTCGAATCGGGGAAAGCACAGCCAGTCTATGGCCCCCTGTTTGGAAACAAGCGCCGCTGTGCGGCAATTGCCCAGTAAAGCGTAGTCTTCGATTAGGGCTGCCATAGTCCTCCGTGGTTGGGGCGGCGCAAAGCGTTTCGGATCGATTCCGCGCATGGATTCGCCGCATTAGACAAATTCCTTGATATAAATCATGACGCGGTTTACCGTCTCTTTTAATATAAAGCAGCTGTTCCACTTGCGCCACCCATGCATTTTGGGGAATATGGACGGTTGGCACTTACTTTGCACGCAAACGGGGGATTTCCATGAGAACCATACTTGTTCCGGTAGACGGATCCGAATCATCAGGGCGCGCCGTTCAGGCCGCCATCAAAGCGGCCAATGAACTGGGCGGCGCCAATCTTCACGTCATCACCGTGCAGGCACCCATTGTTTCGGGCAACGTGACCCGCTTCTTTTCCGTCGAAGCCATCAACGCGTATTACCAGGATGAAGGCAACAACGCCCTGGCTCCCGCCAAAAAACTGCTGGATGAGGCGGGCGTGCCTTATCAATCCAAGGTGGCCGTCGGCCCCGTGGCCATCACCATTGCCGACTACGCCAAGAAGCACGAATGCGACCTGATCATCATGGGCACGCGCGGCCTGGGCTCCGTCACCGGACTGGTACTGGGCTCGGTCACGACCAAGGTGCTCAGCCTGAGCAGTATCCCGGTCACTTTGGTCAAGTAAACGCAGGCAGCTTGCTGTAAAACCCTGTGTCTCCGGCGACCGGGCGCCGGAGCCTCTTATTGCTTCAAACCTATCTTCAGCAACTTGCCCCGCGATTCATCGGTCAGCGCATACACATAGCCGTCGGGGCCCACCCTGACATCACGGATGCGCTCGCCGCGGCCTTCCAGCAGGCGCTCTTCACCGACGATCTCGTCATTCTTCAGCGTCAGCCGTATCAATGCCTGTTCTTTCAGCGCGCCGATAAATAGCGAATACCGCCAGTCCGGAAAACGGTCGGCGTTGTAGAACGCCATGCCCGATATGGCCGGCGATACCTTCCAGTAATAGCGCGGCTGCTCGGTGCCGTCTTTATGCGTGCCTTCGGCCTCGGGAATGGCCAGGCCGGAATAGTTGATCCCATAGGTTGCCAGCGGCCAGCCATAATTCTTGCCGGCTTGCGGAATATTGATTTCGTCTCCGCCGCGCGGGCCGTGTTCGTGCGTCCATAACTGGCCGGACCAGGGATTCAGCGCCGCACCCTGTTGATTGCGATGGCCGTAGGACCAGATTTCAGGCCTGGCCTGGCTGTGGTCCACAAATGGATTGTCGGCGGGAATGCCGCCGTCGGGATGCAGGCGAACCACCTTGCCCTGCAGCTTGTCCAAGTCCTGGGAGGTGGGACGCTGATTGTTTTCGCCCAAGGCAATGAACAGATGGCCCTGCCGATCGAAAACCAGACGAGAACCGAAGTGCGCGCCCGTGGATAGTTTGGGCTCCTGGCGGAAGATCACGGCAAAGCCTTCCAGCTTTCGATAGTCATCCGACAGCCGGCCGTAGCCCACTGCCGTACCGGCCCTGCCCTGGTCACCCATTTCGGCGTACGATAAATACACTCGCCGGCTTTGGGCAAAATCGGGGGCCAGGACCACATCGAGCAAACCGCCCTGCGAACGCGCATACACCTCTGGCACGCCTTCTATGGGCTCTGACAAGCCCGAGGACATTTGCCACAAACGCAAATGGCCCGGTTTTTCGGTAATCAGCGCGCCCGCCTCGTTCGGCAGAAAGGCCAGCGACCAGGGATGATCGAGCCCGGTCAACACTTCGCTGACGGTTATCGTGCCCTGCTCGCTGGCGAACTCCTGTGCTGCCTGACCCGACGACGCCGATGCGCCGGCAGCCCAGGCCAGCAGGCCCGCCATCAGTATCGCGCCCCGTTTGCGAGCCGGCGTCACGCCTGCTTCTTCATCGCCCTGCCTGCGGTCCATTTTCATTCCTCGGGCTCCTTCTTGCCTTGCTCGATATGCCCGCCGAACTGCCTGCGCATGGCGGAAAGCACCCGATTTGCATAGTCGGCGTGCCCGCGAGATTCGAAACGCGAGAACAGGGCCGCGCTCAGCACCGGGACGGGCACTCCCTGGTCGATGGCGGCGGCCAGCGCCCAGCGCCCCTCGCCTGAGTCCGAGACATGGCCGGTATAGCCATCGAGCCCCGGATCGCCCCGCAATGCCTGTGCGGTCAGGTCCAGCAGCCATGAACCGATCACGCTGCCCCTGCGCCACAGCTCTGCGATTTCCGGCAGATCGAAATCATACTGGTAGTGCTCGGGGTGGCGCAGCGGCGTGGTCTCGGCGTCGGCCTGGCGTTCTAGCTTGCCGATATTGGCCTGGTGCAGAATATTCAACCCTTCCGCATACGCCGCCATCATGCCGTATTCGATGCCGTTGTGTATCATTTTGACGAAATGCCCGGCCCCATGGGGGCCGCAATGCAAATAGCCGCTTTCGGCACTGCTTGGCGCGGACCGCCCCGGTGTTGGCGATACCGCTTCCCGCCCCGGCGCCAGTGCGGCAAAAATTGGCTCCAGGTGCCGATACGTGGCGGTCTCGCCGCCTATCATCAGGCAGTAGCCCCGATCCAGCCCCGCCACGCCACCGCTGGTGCCCACATCCATATAATGCAGGCCGGTCTGTGCAAGCTTGCCGGCGCGGCGTATGTCGTCGTGATAAGAAGAATTGCCGCCGTCGATCAAGATATCGTCCTTGTCGAGCAGAGGCAGCAAGGCATCCAGGACCTCGTCCACCACCGCCGCCGGCACCATCAGCCAGATGGCGCGCGGCCGGCTCAGCGCCCGCACGAAATCGGGCAGTGCCGCCAATGCGGTGGCGCCCTGTTCCGCCGCCATGGCAAGCGCCGGCGGGTGGCTGTCGTACACCACGCATTCGTGACCCTTGCGCAGCAGGCGTCGCACCATATTGCTGCCCATGCGGCCCAAGCCTACCATTCCCATTTGCATAACGACGCTCCCAAGTACCAGCCCATAGAGTCTACACTGTGATTATATGGAGCTGTGAAACCGCCGCCCTTTTCACTTTGCGGGAGCACTCATGAAGCCAGCGGACGATTTGCGCATGGATGCGTTCATTGGGCAGCTGCTGACCGAAGACGCCGGCTAGGCCCTGCCGGCGCACCGCGGCGCATCCGCTACAACAGCGCCGACAGGACCGTGCCGACTGGATTTAACCCGATTTCTTGCCCATCAAGCTGGACAACAAGTCGACCGGAATCGGAAACACCAGGGTGGAGCTTTTATCGCCCGCGACCTGAGTCAGCGTCTGCAGATACCGCAGTTGCATGGCCGATGGCTGAGTGGCCAGGATTTCGGCCGCCTCCATCAAGGCCTGGGCCGCCTGCTTCTCGCCTTCGGCGTGAATGACCTTGGCGCGCCGCTCGCGCTCGGCTTCGGCCTGGCGGGCAATGGCGCGCACCATGTTGTCGTTCAGGTCGATATGCTTGATTTCGACGTTGGTGACCTTGATGCCCCACGAGTCGGTCTGCGCATCCAGGATATGCTGAATATCGATGTTCAGCTTTTCACGCTCGGACAGCATTTCGTCCAGTTCGTGCTTGCCCAGCACCGCCCGCAACGTGGTCTGGGCCAACTGGCTGGTGGCATCCAGGTAGCGCTCGACCTGGATGATGGCTTTGTCGGGTGCGATGACGCGAAAATAAACCACCGCATTCACCTTGACCGACACGTTATCGCGCGAGATGACATCCTGGCTGGGCACATCCATCGTCACCACGCGCAGGTCCACCCGCACCATCTGCTGTACCACGGGAATGACGAAAACCAGCCCCGGGCCTTTTACACCGGTAAATCGCCCCAGCGTGAAAATGACACCGCGCTGATATTCGCGCAGGACCTTTATGGCATTGAAAACCACCAGCAGCAAGACAACGACGATGGCGGTAAGCCCGATATTGACGCTATAGAACATGTGATTCCCCCTTGACTGGTCGCCCAGGAAAGCCTGGCTGGGCAATACGGACGACCTGCAGAATCAGGCCGTCCAGTGCAACTACTTTCACTTCGTCGCCGGGCGATAACGGCTCGTGGCACAACACACGCCAGCTTTCACCGCGTACATCAGCATAGACCATGCCCGCCTTGCGCGAAGTGACCACGCCCGTGGCGCCCAGCATGTTCTCGCGGCCACTCACCACGGCGTTTTTGTGCGCGCGCGCGGCCATGGCCCCGATGGCCATGATCAGGCCGGCGCTGACCACGGCCAGTCCGATAAGAAAGGGAATGGACAGGTCGAACCCCGGCATGCCGGTGTCGGTGAGGAACAGTCCGCCCAACACAAACGCAATAATGCCGCCCACGCCCAGCACCCCGAAACTGGGCAGAAAGGCCTCGGCGATCATCATGGCGGCGCCCGCCGCGATCAGGCCAACGCCGGCCCAATTGACCGGCAGCATATGGAAGGCGTACAAGCCCAGCAGCAGGCAGATCAGGCCCGCCACGCCGGGCAGTGCAATGCCGGGGCTGGTCAGTTCGAAAAACAGGCCATAGATGCCCACCATCATCAGTATCAGCGCAATCTGCGGATTGGCCAGCAGGGAAAGCACGCGTGTGCGCCAGCCGGGCTCGATGCGGTCTATCGTGGCCTGCGCCGTGCTCAGGCTGACCGTGCCACCGCCATCCAGCGTAACCTTCCTGCCGTCGATTTGATCCAGCAGCTGCGCTACATTACCCGCAACCACATCGACGACCCCGGCCTTCAGGGCTTCCTGCGCCGACATGCTGCGCGCCTCAAGTACGGCCTGCTCGGCGAAATCGGCATTGCGGCCGCGCAGCTGAGCCAGGCTGCGGATATATGCCGCAGCGTCATTGGTGACCTTGCTGGTCAGGGTGTCGGTAGTGCTTTTCTTGTCGGTTTTCGGGTCTTGATCCTGATCAGGCGCGCCCGGATTGGGCAGGCCTATGGAAACCGGCGAGGCGGCGCCCAGGTTGCTGGCCGGCGTCATGGCGGCAATATGGCTGGCATACAGAATGAAGGTGCCCGCGCTGGCGGCTCGCGCCCCGCCCGGGCTGACAAAGCTGGCCACGGGAATCGGCGAAGCCAGGATCTGGCGGATGATGGACCGCATGGAGGTATCGAGGCCGCCCGGCGTATCGAGCTCGATGACGACCAGCGATGAGCCATTTTCAACGGCCTGGCGCAGGCCGCGTGTGATGAAATCGGAGGTGGCCGGGCTGATGATGCCGTCGACCTGCAGGACGGTGACGATGGGGGCCTGCGCACTGGCCTTTACCGGCGCCTGAACCCACGCGACCAGAATGCCCAGCGACAAAATGCAGGCGAACCACGCTGCTCGTGCTCTGTTCATGCCGGCCTCCGGACTGTTGTTTGCGTCTGTGCGAGCCCCGCCTGCGACGCGCGGCTACCTTTGAGGACACTACCTTAGTATAGTCTGTTTAGCTCGGCTGCCAAGATCAGGGCGTGATTGTGATCGGGATCCTTGGCGCCATATACCAGGGTGATCTTCTTGCGCCCGGCAGCCTTGACCAGCGCCCGCATGCTGCCTTGCTGTTCCGGCGCGCGCAGTTCGGTCTGGTAGCTGTCGCGGAAGCGATCCCAGTTTTCCACCTTGTGCCCGAACCATTTGCGCAATGACGGGCTGGGCGCCAGGTCTTTGCGCCATTCGTCGTAGGGCAGGTCTTCTTTAGATACGCCTCGCGGCCAAAGGCGGTCGACCAGCACTCTGTAGCCGTCGGACTCTCGGGCTGGTTCGTAGGCCCGCTTGATATGCACGTGCTGAGTCATGCTCGATACCTTTTGTATCCATCCTTCTGTTTCTGTTCGTGTCCAGAGCGATTGGCCGGCGCAATTAGGCGTGCAGATTTTTCGGCAATGTGTTTTCCGTACGGCCCGTCGGCATGCGGCCTCGCGGCCCGTATACCGGCTAGCCCGTATGCGTCATGTCTATGGGCTTGATCCAGGTGTCGTACTGTTCGGCGCTGACGTAGCCCAGCGCCAGCGCCGCTTCGCGCAGCGTGGTGCTTTCCTTTTGCGCTTTCTTGGCAATGGCCGCCGCCTTGTCGTAGCCGATATGCCGGTTCAGCGCGGTGACCAGCATGAGATTTTTTTCAAGGTTCTCGGCAATGCGCTGGCTGTTGGGTTCGATGCCCACGGCGCAATGATCGTTGAAGGCCAGGCAGGCGTCGGCAAGCAGCGTGATGCTTTCCAGCACGTTGTGCACCATGACCGGCTTGTACACGTTCAGCTGGAAGTTGCCCTGCGTGCCGGCGAAGGCCGTGGCGGCGTCATTGCCGAATACTTGCACGCAAACCATGGTCATGGCCTCGCACTGAGTGGGGTTGACCTTGCCCGGCATGATGGACGAGCCTGGCTCGTTGTCGGGGATGATCAGCTCGCCGATGCCGCAGCGCGGGCCGCTGGCCAGCCAGCGGACATCGTTGGCCATTTTCATGAGCGCACCGGCCAGGGTGCGCAGCGAGGCCGACAGATTGACCAGGGCGTCGTGCGCGGACAGTGCGAAGAACTTGTTGTCGGCCGAACGGAAAGGCAGGCCGGTGATCTGGGCGATATACCCCGCGGCCGTGGCGCCAAAGCGGGGATGGGCGTTCAGGCCGGTGCCCACTGCCGTGCCGCCTATGGCCAGATCGTAAATGCCGGGCAGATCGGCCTGTACGGCATCCAGCGCGAAATCGATTTGCGCGACCCAGCCGCCAATTTCCTGGCCCAGGGTAATGGGTGTGGCGTCCTGCAGGTGGGTACGGCCGGTTTTGACGATATCGTCGTAGGCTTCGGCCTTCTGGGCCAGTGTATTGCGCAACGTGCCCACGGCGGGAAACAGCCTGCGCTGGAGCTCTTGCGCCACGGCGATATGCATGGCGGTCGGGAAAGTGTCGTTGGACGACTGCCCGCGATTGACGTGGTCGTTCGGGTGCACGGGCTTCTTCGAACCCATGCTGCCGCCCGCCAGCTCGATGGCCCGGTTTGAAATGACCTCGTTGGCATTCATATTGGATTGTGTGCCGGATCCGGTCTGGAACACCACCAGGGGAAACTCGTCGTTCAGCTTGCCCTCGATGACTTCATCGGCGGCAGATACGACCAGATCGGCGATGTCGGCGGGCAGCTCGCCCAGTTCGGCGTTGGCCTGTGCCGCCGCCTTCTTGAGTATGCCCAGCGCGGTAATGATGGGCGCCTGCCAGGTGAACCGGCCGACGCCGATGGGAAAATTATGAATCGAACGCTGTGTTTGCGCGCCCCAATAATGCTGGGCGGGTACTTCGATTTCACCCATGGAATCGGATTCGATACGGCTGGCCGTCATGCTGGCTCCTTTGTAGTGTGCGGCTTGGCTGGTCAAACTTCTACTATACGCCTGGGCGGCTGGCTGCGCACGGCAAAGCCTGCTTTTCGAAGGGGTTTTGCGCGCCTGGCCTTGCCGCGATGATGGTCAATCGCCAGCGGCCTGCAAGACCTGAAACTGCGTCGACCAGGCCTGGGCCACATCAAGCATGCGATTGGCAAAACCCCACTCATTGTCGAACCAGATGAACAGATTGGCGAAGCCGTCGCCGTTGGTACGCGTCTGGCTGGCATCGATGATGGCGGAATGGGCGTTGTGATTGAAATCAACCGAGGCATGCGGATGGTCGGAATAGGCCAGCAAGCCCTGATAACGCTGTGTGGAGGCCAGCAGCAAGGCATTGAGGTCTTCTGCCGGAACATCGCTTTGCAATTTGACCATCAGGTCTATGGCCGACACATTCAATATGGGCACGCGTATGGCCTTGGCCTGGACCTTGCCCTTGAGTTGCGGCAGCAGCCGCTCTACGCCCTGCGCCAATCCGGTGGCCACCGGCACAATGGACTGCATCGCGGAGCGCGTTCTGCGCAAGTCGGAATGGTGATAGCCATCGATCATGGGCTGATCGTTCATGACCGAGTGCAAGGTGGTCAGGAAAGCGTGATCGACGCCGAAGGCGGCGTCCAGTTCGGCCAGGACCGGAACGATGGCATTGGTCGTGCACGAGGCGTTGGATATGATGCTTTCCCGGCCGGTCAGGCCGCCGTGGTTGATGCCATACACAACGGTGTAGTCGACGTCCTGCGCACTGTTGGACGGCTGGGACACCAGCACGCGCGGACAGCCGGCATCGACGAAGCGCTGCAGCTGCTGGCGCGAACTGTAGCGCCCTGAACATTCCAGCAGCAGGTCGACATCCAGCGCGCGCCAGTCCACCGCCTCGGGCTCGGTGGCATGGCTGACGCTGATGACATCGCCGTTGACCACCAGGCTGGCGACGCCCTGCTCGACCTTGCCCGGAAAAACGCCGTGTGTGGAATCGAACTGCGACAAATACGCCATGCTCGCCAGGTCGGCCGGTTCATTGATGGCAACGACCTGAAAGACGTCTTTCAGGGGCGATTCGTACAGGGCGCGCAATACGCATCGGCCGATGCGGCCATAGCCATTGATTGCCAGACGTAGGGGACGGCTCATGTACTGCTCTCGATGTCGGTGAAATTAAGGATTGCGGCCCCCTGCTCCGCCAACCGCGGTGCAGTATGGCGTAGTGGGCATACCTTCAACTGTACTACTTTACAGAATAACAAGAACCTCTGCGCCGCGCCCGCGCCTTGCCGTGCGCCCTGGCGGCATAAAGACGAACGGGGCGCGAGGCCCCGTTGATGCATTACCGGATATCGGGTTTACATCGTTGGCATGATGAATTCATTGCCTTTGCTGATGTTCTCGGGCCAGCGCTGCATGATGGATTTTTGCTTGGTATAGAAGCGCACGCCCTCTTCGCCATAGGAATGCGTGTCGCCAAACAGGCTGCGCTTCCAGCCGCCGAAGCCATGCCACGACATGGGCACAGGTATCGGTACGTTCACGCCCACCATGCCCACCTGGATGCGGCGCGCGAATTCGCGGGCGGTATGGCCGTCGCTGGTAAAGCACGACACGCCATTGCCGAACTCATGCCGGTTGATCAAGTCGACGGCGGCGCCCAGGTCGGGCACATGGACGCAGGCCAGCACCGGACCGAAGATCTCTTCCTTGTAGATACGCATCTCGGGCGTGACATTGTCGAACAGGGTGCCGCCCACATAGAAACCGTTGTCATGCCCCTCTACTTTATGGCCGCGGCCATCGACCAGCAAGTCGGCGCCCTCTTCCACACCCAGGGCGATGTAGCCTTCGATGCGGTTCAAGGCCTCGCGCGTCACGACCGGACCCATTTCAGCGTCCAGATGCATGCCGTCCTTGATCTTGAGAGTCTGGGCGCGCTCCTTCAGCGCGGGCAGTATCTTCTTGCCCACATCGCCCACCAGCACAGCCACCGAGATGGCCATGCAGCGCTCGCCGGCCGATCCGTAGGCCGCGCCGACCAGGGCGTCTATGGTCCGTTCGATATCGGCATCGGGCATGATGATCATGTGGTTCTTGGCGCCGCCCAGGGCCTGCACACGCTTGCCGAAGTGCGCACCGCGTTCGTAGATGTATTGCGCGATGGGCGTGGAGCCGACAAAGCTGAGCGCCGCCACGTCGGGGTGCTCGAGCAAGGCATCGACCACCACCTTGTCGCCCTGCACCACGTTGAAGACGCCATCGGGCAGGCCGGCCTGTTTGAACAGTTTGGCCATCAGCAGCGACACGCTGGGATCGCGCTCGCTGGGTTTCAGGATGAAAGTATTGCCGGCGGCAATGGCAACCGGGAACATCCAGCACGGCACCATGCAGGGAAAATTGAACGGCGTAATGCCGGCCACCACGCCCAGGGGCTGGCGCATAGTCCAGTTGTCGATGCCGTTGGCCACTTGCTCGGTATAGTCGCCCTTGAGCAATTGCGGAATACCGCAAGCGAATTCAATGATGTCGATGCCGCGCGCGACTTCGCCCTGCGCATCGGTGAACACCTTGCCATGCTCGGCCGTGATCATGGCCGCCAGTTCGTCGGTATGCTCGTTCATCAAGCCAAGAAATTTGTTCAGGATGCGGGCCCGCTTGACCGGCGGAGTGTCGGCCCAGGCGGGCGCGGCAGCCTTGGCCGCCGCGACGGCGGCGTTCAGATCCTCCAGCGTGGACAGCGCCACGCGGCGCGTCACGGCGCCGGTGGAAGGATTGAATACGTCCTGCTTGCGGTCGCCGCCGCTGGCGGTGACCTGTCCGTTGATGAAATTCACGACATCGCTGTCATCGGTATGGGGTGCCTGGGGGCTGAGCGTGCCGGCCGTCTGGTTCTGGTCTTTCATGGGAGTCTCCTGACTGGGAATGCGGGTGAGCGTGGTTTGCGGATACGAAAAGTATAGGCATCCCATGCCTCCTCAACAAGGCCTTATTACTGGATACATTGTTTAATTTAATGGACAATAGGGCTTGCCCGCCCGTCGGAGGCGCGGTCGGTGGAAACGCTCCGCCGCACTGAGCTCCCGACCAGGCTCCTGGACCGCCGGTTCGGGCCGCGGGCAATCCGGAGTCAATATATGAAAGAACAAAAAAATGAACTGATGTGGTCGCATATCTATTGGCTGGGCATGCTGGGCACCACCGGCAGCTACACCGCAGCCGCCCGCCGACTGGGCGTCAGCAAGGCCGCCGTCAGCCTGCGCATCGCAGAACTGGAACAGGTTTCAGGCGTGTCCCTGGTGCAGCGCACGACCCGCAGCGTGCGCCTTACCGAAGCCGGCCAGGCCCTGGTGGACAGCACCCGGAAGGCCTTCGTGGATATTGAACAGGGTTTTGACAGCATACTCGACCTGGCCGAACTGCCGCGCGGCGTGGTGCGCGTTACCGTGCCCGTCGCACTGGGCCGGCAAAAAGTCATGCCCATGATCAGCGGCTTTCTGCAAGCCTGCCCCGACGTGCGCATAGAAATCGAATTGTCGGATCATCTGAGCTCGCTGGCGCGGGAAGGCTTCGATCTTGCCATCCGCCACACCGACCACGTACCCGACACCCATGTCGCCTGGTTGCTCCAGTCGTCCAGAACGCTGCTGGTCGCCACGCCCGGCTACCTGCACCGGCACGGCCGGCCCAATACCCCCCAGGATCTGGCCGCGCACAACTGTCTGTACTATTTACGTTCCGCCGCTACGCCGGCCTGGAGCTTCGCGCCCGTCAAGCGCGAAAGCGAACGGCACAGCGTGGCGGTCAAGGGCAATTTCTGCGCCAACAACAGCGAAGCGTTGCGCGAGCTGGTGCTGGCCGGCCAGGGCATCGCCCTGCTGCCCGATTTCACCGCCCAGTCCGAGGTCGATGCCGGACGGCTGGTGCATTTGCTGCCTGGCTGGAAGCCGGTGGGCGTATTTGGCGATGCCATTTATGCCATCAGGCCTTACAGCGCCTACGTGCCGCGCGCAGTGCGGGCCTTTGTCGACCATTTGAAGAGCGCGTTCAGCCATGATCCGGACAGCGGCGCCCGGCCGAGCGCGGCAATGACCCGCGCGTCCAGTGAGGCTAGAACGTAACCGAGAATCCGCCGTCCACCACCAATATGTGGCCGTTCACATAAGAGGCCGCGGGCGAAGCCAGGAAAACCGCGGCGCCGGCGATTTCATGCGGCTGGGCCCAGCGGCCCAGCGGATTGCGCCCCACCACCAGCGGCCCCTTGACCGGATCGGCCGCCAGGCCGGCATTGCTTTCCGTTGCAAAAGTGCCTGGCGCGATACCGTTGCTGGTAATGCCCCTGTCGCCATATTCCACTGCCAGGGCGCGGATCAGGCCGGCGAGACCCTGCTTGGCCACCGGGTAGATCGCATCGCCCGTGCGGGCGAGTTCGCCGGCAATCGACGTCAGCGTGATGATGCGGCCCGGCTTGCCTCCACGCGCCATGGCCGACGCCGCAAGCTTGGACAGATGCACCGAGGCGACCAGGTTGATAGTGATGAGTTCCGTAATATCGGCCAGAGTGGCTTCTTCCAGGGCCTTGCGTATGCGGATGCCCACATTGTTGACGAGAATATCGGGAACGCCGACGTCTTGACACAGTCGGTCGAACGCGGCTTGTTGTTCGTCGATGTGGCCGATATCGTGCGCAAAGCCATGCGCAGCATGGCCATCGTCGGCCAGCAAGGCCACTGCCCGCTCGACCCCGTCAGGCCGCCGTCCATTGATGATCACGCGCGCACCGCTGGCGGCATAGGCGCGCGCGATGGCCAGGCCCAAGCCCTGGGTCGAGCCAGTCACCAGGGCCACCTTGCCCTGAAGCGAAAAATCGGGAAGATGAGATTGCGTAGCCATAGTGCCGTCTGCGCGCCCCGCCCTTATTCCTGTGGCGCCTGTGCGGCGTTCCTGCCGGCCAGCCAGGCCCTCGTGCAATCCCCAGCGCGCTGGCGCAGGTACTCGCCGGCTTGCGCGTAAGCCTGTTCCAGCGATACCGGGCCGGGCGCCAGGCTGAAGGCGGCGGTGATCCCCTCGGGATACAGGGCCTCGTAGCCCTCGCCCAGCGATCCCGCCAGCGCAATCACGGGAATACCGGCACGGCGGGCATAGCGCGCCACCCCCGCCGGCGTCTTACCCAGCAAGGTTTGCGCATCCATGCGTCCTTCGCCGGTGAACACCAGGTCGGCCCCCCGCAGTGCAGCCACCAGGCCGGATAGCTCGGCCACCAGCTCGACGCCTGGACGGAAACCGGCCTTGAAGCAGGCTTTTACACCAAAGCCCAGGCCGCCCGCGGCGCCCATGCCGGGAATATCGCGATGGTCGGAGCCGCAATGGCGCGCGCATACATCGGCAAAATGCGCCAGGGCCGCATCCAGCTCCGCCACATCGTCGGCCGAAGCCCCTTTCTGGGGCCCGAAAATGGCCGACGCGCCGCGTGGACCGCACAGCGGGTTGTCCACATCGACGGCAACTTCAAACTGCACCTCTTGTAGACGGGGGTCGAGATCGTCGAGCAAGATGCGATCGAGCTGCCGCAGGGCCGCACCGCCGCCGGGCAAATCGTTGCCTTGCCCATCGAGCAGCCTGGCGCCCAGCGCCTGCAGCAAGCCCGCCCCTGCATCGTTGGTGGCGCTGCCGCCCAGGCCCAGCACGATATGCCGGGCGCCGGCCTCGACGGCCGCCTGAATGAGCTGACCCACCCCAAAGCTGCTGGCCTGCAGGGGCCTGCGCTCGAGTGGCGGAATCTGTTCGAGTCCCGCCGCGGCAGCCATTTCAATGAATGCCCTGCCCTCGCCCAGCCATGCCCAGCTGGCCTGGGTGGGCTGGCCATTTGCATCGAGCACATCGAGCGTTTTTCTTTCGCCCCCGGTGGCGGCCAGCACGGCGTCCAGCGAGCCCTCACCGCCATCGGCCATGGGCACGCAGGCAATATCGGCCTGTGGCAGCGCCTCTTTGACGCCGGACGCAATCGCCTCGGCGACCTCGGCCGCGCTCAGGCACTCTTTGAAAGAATCAGGGGCAATAACAATACGCATACAAGATCAACCTTGGTTAAATTTCGGAGCAGCCTGCCTGGCTGAAAAGAGCGGCCTATTTGCGGGCCGCGACGACATTGCGCGGCTCGCCCTGATGGAAAGCCTCGATGTTGTCGATAAGCTGGTCGGCCAGGCCCTGTATGGCCTGCTGGCTGGCCCAGGCCACATGCGGCGTCAGAATGAAGTTGGGCAGATCCAGCAACTGAACCAGCGGGTGATCGTTAACGGGCGGCTCGGGCACAGTCACGTCGAAACCCGCGCCGCCAAGCTGGCCCGAGCGCATGGCCCGAACCAGCGACTCTTCGTTGACCAGCCCTCCGCGCGCGGTATTGATCAGCAGCGGCTTGCGCTGCATCAGGGCGAACTCCTGGTCGCCGATCAGGTTGCGGGTCTGTTCGTTCAGCGGGCAATGCAGCGTAATCACATCGCTTTCTTCAAGCAACTGCTCGAATGGCGTATACAGACTGCCCTGCTTCTGGCCGCCCTTGCGGGCCGCGAACAGCACGCGCATGCCCAGGGCGCGGCCTATGGCCGCCACCGATTGGCCCAGCGCGCCTTCGCCGATGATGCCCAGTGTCGAGCCCGCCAGATCTTTGATGGGATAGTCGAAATAGCAGAATTGCTGCGCCTCGTGCCAGCGGCCCGCCTTGACCGATTCGCGGTAAGCCACGATGCTGCGCCGCAAGGCGAAAATCAGCGCGAAGGTATGCTCAGGCACAGTGTTGACGGCATAGCCGCGGATATTGGACACCACCACACCCTTTTTCGCGCACACGCCAAGGTCGACGTTGTCGGTTCCCGTGGCCGCCACGGCAACCATCTTCAAACGCGAGGCCTGATCCAGGGCCTCCTGGCGCAACGGCACTTTATTGGTAATGACGATGTCGGCGCCAGCAATGCGTTCGGCGACCTGGTCAGCGCTGGTGCGTGCGTAAACCGTCAGCTCGTGCTCGAAAGACAAAGGACGCAAAACAGTTTCGGGCGAAATGGTATCGCGGTCCAGAAAAACGACTTGCAAAACTTGGTTGCTCATTGAGTATCCTGCGGGTGGTTGATTGGCGATGCGCGCCGGCTCATGGTAAGAAGATGCTAAGTGATAATCCGATATAGTAATGGGAAACTTGCATTGCACAAGCAATCGTAATCCAGCGTATCACGCTACACACAAGGGTCCACGACATGACGCCAAGAAAATATGCTGTCCAGGATTTCTTCCGCAACCCAGAAAGGGGCTTCTTCCGTTTATCGGACGATGGCGCCAGGCTGGGTTTCATGGAACCCGTCGGCATCGACGGGCAAGCCGCCCGCATGAACGTTTGCGTGCAGGCACTGGATGGCAGCACACCCACCGGCCCGGTACGCCGCCTGACCAGTGAAACCGAGCGCGACATCGCCCAGTTTTTCTGGAAGGGCTCCGATACCATCATCTACGAAAAAGACTTCAACGGCGACGAAAACTTCCACGTGCTGGCGGTGAGTGTCGACAGCGGCGAGCTGACCGACCTGACTCCGTTTCCAGGCGTGCGCGCCAGCATCGAAGACGACCTGGAAGACGACCCCGACCACATCCTGATCAGCCACAACGGGCGCAATCCCGAAGTGTTCGACGTATACCGGGCCCATATACGCAGCGGCCAACTGACACTGGTCGCCGAGAACCCCGGCAATATCGTTGGATGGCAAACCGATCACCAGGGCCGCGTGCGGGCGGGCATTGCCAGCGACGGACTGCACACGACACTGCTGTACCGCGATACCGAAGCCGACGATTTCAAACCCATTATCACCACCGACTTTCGCACCACCGTCGGCCCGCAGTTCTTCACCCCCGACAATCGCGCCATCTATGCGCTGAGCAATCGCGGCCGCAACTACCTGGCCCTGGTCATCATCGACCCGGCCGATCCCGACAATGAACAAGTGGTGTTCAGCGCCATCAGCAACGACCTGGACGGCGCCGGTTATTCGCGCCTGCGCCAAGTGCTGACGGTTGCCGTCTACCAGTCAGACAAGCCGCAGTACCACTTCTTCGACAACATCAGCGCCCAACGCCACTCGCGCCTTTGCGCCATGCTGGAAGGCTACGAGGTTGCGCTGCAAAGCTGCACCCGGGACGAAAACAAGTTCATCGTGGCAGCCTACAGCGATCGCACGCCGGGCAGCCGCTATATTTACGACGCCACCCGCAACACGCTGGACAAGCTTGCCGATATCAACCCTGTGCTGGCCGAACACGATATGGCGCCGGTGCGGCCCATCAGCTACCAGTCGCGCGATGGGCTGACCATACACGGCTATCTGACCTTGCCATTGGGACGCGAAGCCAAAAACCTGCCCTGCATCATCAACCCTCATGGCGGCCCCTGGGCCCGCGACGGATGGGGCTTCAACCCCGAGGCCCAATTCCTGGCCAACCGCGGCTATTGCGTGCTGCAGATGAACTTTCGCGGCTCCACCGGCTATGGCCGCCAATTCTGGGAAGCCAGTTTCGGCCAGTGGGGCCTGGCCATGCAGGACGATATCAGCGATGGCGTGCAATGGCTGATCGACCAGGGCATTGCCGATCCGCAGCGCATCGCCATCTACGGCGGCAGCTACGGCGGCTACGCCACCCTCGCGGGCATTACCTATACCCCCGATTTATACGCCGCGGCGGTAGACTATGTAGGTGTCTCGAATCTGTTGACGTTCATGAACACCATACCGCCCTACTGGAAGCCCATGCTGACCAAAATGCACAGCATGGTGGGCAGTCCCGACACCGACCACGACCGCCTGGTGGCGACGTCGCCGGCGCTCAATGCCGACCGGATCACCACGCCGCTTTTCATTGCCCAGGGCGCGCACGATCCCAGGGTCAACAAGGATGAAAGCGACCAGATGGTGGCCGCGCTGCAGGCTCGCGGCGTCGAAGTTGAATACATGGTCAAGGACAACGAGGGCCATGGCTTTCACAATGACGAAAACAAATTCGAGTTCTATGAGCGCATGGAAGCTTTTCTTGCGCAACATCTTGATCCATAGTCGGCCCAAGGCCGGAAAGGAACTGTCACCATGACCATGAAACTGTACTATCTTCCGGGCGCCTGCCCGCTAGCCTCGCACATCGCGCTCGAATGGACGGGCCAGCCTTATGAGCTTGAGCTGGTCAGCCGCGAAGCCCTGAAGCAGCCCGCCTATCTGGCCCTGAATCCGCTGGGCGCGGTGCCCACCCTGGTGGACGGCGATTTCGTGCTGACCCAGAGTGCCGCCATTCTGGAGTACATCGCCGAACTGAATCCCCAGGCCGGGCTGCTGCCCGATACACCGCGTGAGCGCGCCGAAGTCCGCCGCTGGCTGGGGCTGTGCAATGCCGATCTGCACCGCACGTTCGGAAATATCTTTGGCGCCCAGGGCCTGGCCAGCACGCCGGAGTTCCAGGAGGAGCTGGTTGCCAAGTCATCCGCCAAGGTGCAGCAGTTGTTTGCGGTGGCCGACAAGCAGCTGGAAGGCAAGGAGTGGATCGCGGGCACGCGGTCTGTGGCGGATCCGTATTTGTACACGCTGATGCGCTGGGCCAATGCCAAGGGCATTGATATCAGCGGACTGAAGAATCTGCAGGCGTTCTACGGCCGGATGGAGGCCGACGCCGGTGTGCAGGCGGCGCTGAAGGCGCAGGGCCTGACATAGCATTGGAACCAGGCGGCGGCCGTGTGCTGCGGCCGCATTTCGTTTGATGCGGTCGTTTCATGTGCTGTGGTCGCTGTCTGATGGGGCTCAGGGTGGTTCCGGCACGGCGTGCTTGTTTCCGCGCCTTCCTCGTCCAGCCGGGCGTCGGCCGAACTCCCTGCGCTGCGCTCCGGTCAGACAGCGGCCGACGACTGCCCCCGGCCTCCCTTCGGAAGCCCGCGGCGCACGCCTAAACGCCGGAACCACCCTGAGCCCCATCAGACAGCTGAATAAAGCAGGCGCGCACGGCCTTCGGTCTGTTAGTGATCAGACGTATTATTTCGCGGGCGTGTACTCGGCCGTATTACGTGTACTCGGCCGTATTATTTCGCGGCACGTACTCGGCCTCTCGTGCTGTCTGGCGGGTTTCAAGGCGGGGCCGGCGGTTAGGCGTGCGCCGCGGGCTACGGAAGGGAAGACGGGATCAAGGCGGGAGCTGTCTGAGCGCCAGTTTTCGGGCCACCGGCCCGATGGCGCGAGTTCTCCCGCCGCCCGTCTGGACGACGTAGACGCGGAAGCAAGCACGCCGTGCCGGACTGCCCCCACCCACATCGGACCACGCCATCAGAAACCGTCACAGGAAAACGCCTCCGCCAGGGCATTGAAGCAATTTTCCA
>JBATWU010000002.1:0-1546 GCA_049672825.1 Pusillimonas sp. | reverse complement strand
GGGGCAACCGGCGACGGCGCCTTGGCGCTCTCGGCCAGCACATGGGCAATCAGGCGTGCCGGCGTTCCCAATGTTTCGAACAAGGCGCGCCGTGGTATCGAAATCGACCACTTTCTTTCCAGTGCCGCAACGGCTTCGGTCAGCGCCAAAGAGTCGACGCCCATCTCCAGAAAACCGCGATCCGAATCGCAATCCGCCTGCGGAAGCTGCAGGGCGCGCGCCAGGAATTGGCTCACCTCGGTGGCGGGGTCTTGAACGGATACCGGCGCCGCGCCGGACGTGTCCGGGGCAGCCTGCACATCGAAGGACTGCAAGGCAAGCCCTTGATGGCGCACAGCCTGGGCGCCTGTCTGTTCGGCCCAATGCCGCTGCCGGGCAAAGGGATATCCTGGGATGTCGATTCGGACAGCCTGCCCATACAGGGCATCCCAGCGCAGCGGCACACCCGCCACGTGCAACTGGGCCAGCAGCCCGCCCAAGGTGCGCCCGGCAGCTTGATTGCGGCGCAAGGTGGCCGCCAGGACCGGAGCGGCCACCTGGAAAGCCGGACAGCGGCTGGCGGTGCCGATCAAATTGGGGCTTGCGCCAATCTCGATCAACACATCGATATTCATGCGCGCCAGCGTGGCAACCCCTTCGGCGAAACGCACGGGCTGCCGTATGTGGCGCACCCAGTAGTCGACGGTATCGAATGGCGCGTCCGTCGTGCCGGTCAGGTTGGACACCAGATCGAGCGCCGGCCGCGCCAGTGCGGCACCGGACACCGCCGATGCAAACGCGTCGAGCGCCGGCTCCATCAGACGCGAGTGGAAGGCATGGGAGGTGCGCAGAAGCTGGGTGCCGACACCCTGGCTTTCCAGCGCTTCGCAAACCTGGTTCACAGCGCCGGACGGCCCCGAAATCACGCACTCGTCGGGCGCATTGACCGCCGCCAGATCGACACTAGCCGCAAGCTCGCCGGGCAGCTCGGCGAGGCATTGCGCGGAGGCGAAGACAGCCGCCATTGCGCCGTCTTGCGAGGCGCCGGCCATCAGGCGGCCGCGCTCGACCACCAGGCGCAAGGCATCGTCCAGCGTAAACACGCCCGCGCGGCATGCGGCGACCCATTCCCCCAGGCTGTGGCCTATCATCACATCGGGAACGATGCCCCAGGACGACAGCCGCTCCGCCAGGGCATAAGCCAGTGTGAACAGGGCGGGTTGAGCCAGGCGGGTGTCGGACAGCGAGACGCCTTGCTGCGCATCGCCGAACATCAGGTCCGTCAGCGAGCACCCGATCAGCGGCGTGACCACGCTGGCGCAGCGCTCGACCGCCGCCCTGAACACGGGGTCTTCTTCGTACAGATCTTTCCCCATGCCCGCCCACTGGCTGCCCTGCCCCGTGAACATGAAAGCAATCCGGGGGACGGCCACGCGGGGCTTGCCGCGCGCGCCATCCGGGGGAATCTGGCCAGCCGCAATATCATGCAGGCCCGCCGCCAGGGTTTCGGCATTGGCGCCTGCGACGGCGGCGCGCCATGCATGGGCGCCGTGCCCCAGCGCCAAGC
>JBATWU010000001.1:0-5459 GCA_049672825.1 Pusillimonas sp. | reverse complement strand
GCGCAAGGCGGTCGCGCAATTCGGCGTAGCCCGGCAGGCTGACATCGAGCGTCAGTCCGGCCATGGCTTTTCGGGCCACGGCCAGGCTCAGCGCCAAGGCCAGCAGCCGGGGCAGCAGGCCATAGGCCACCACGCAGCCGATCAGCCAGCTTGACCACAGGCCCTGCGCCGCCTCGGGCAGCATGTGCTGGCCGTCGCTGATGCGTATGATGGCCTCGGGGGGCATGGTAAAACCCAGCCAGCCCGGCAGGCTGCCCAGCCAACTGGTCAGCGACACAAATGTGTCGGGCGAGAGCAGCGTGGTCTCCCAATTGAAGCGGTAGCGGCGGGCCGACAGCAAGGCCAGCAAGGTCAGCAGCATGCCGCCCAGCGCCAGCGACCACAGCCCGTGGCTGATACCGCCCAGCAGCCAGCGCAGCGCCTGGTTGCGGCTCAGCATTTCGATCAGGGCGCGTGGCGCCAGCGTGGCATCGGGGCCCCGCGCCAGCTTGCGTGTGAGCCACAGCCACGATTCGCCCAGCCAGGCGCCGCCATTGTTCCTGAGCAGAAAGCTCAGCAGCCAGAACATGAAGGCCACGGTGTGCAGGCCCAGCAGCGCCACCGTGGCCAGCAGCAGATTCACCGGCCTCGATCCGTCGCCCAGGGCGCCCAGCGCCACGCCTGCGCCACCCGCCACGGCAAGCACGCAAAGGATCAGCAGGGCCAGTCTTGCACCCCGCGTCCATTGATGAAGGAGTTGGTCGAGCTTTTCGCGTTTGCCCAGGTAATGGGCGCGCAACAAGACCTTGTCGTTGAAGCTGTGCCCCTCCTGGCGCGCGCGCCGCACTTCGCTGGCGTCTTCCAGCGGGCCCCACAGGGTTTCGCGCAGTCGCAGGGTTTCGGCCAGCCAGCAGACCTGGAAGGCGGAGCCTTGTGTCATGCCGCCCGCACGTGGGTCAGGCATCTGTATAAGCGTTGGCCGTTGGCGTGCTGAACCACTCGTTCAGCTTGCGGTGAGCTTGTGCCTTGACGTCGGGGGTTATATAGAAGGCGACTGTGGCCAGCGCCGCCGCCATGACGCCAAGGTCGTCGGTGTATCCGACGAGCGGCGCCAGGTCGGGAATGGCGTCAAGCGGAAAAATGAAATAGCCCAGTGCGCCATAAATGACACGCTTGGCCCATTTGGGCGTGTCGGCGCTTTGCACCGCGTAATACAGATACAGCGCCTTTTCGAGGACGGCGCGGCTGGCGGCCCGGGTACGGGGCCCGAGCTTGCGCCAGAAGCGGCCAGGCGTATAAATATGCTGATATTTTGAATGGTTCATGATGCCCCCGGGCAGCAGTATGGATCGTTACCGCTATTGTATCGGCCGCCGCCCGGGGTGTGTCCGGAATGGCGGCCTAGGCGCGCTTCTTGACGATCAGCCCATAGATGAACAGCACAATAATGGCGCCGATGATCGAGCCAATCCAACCCACGCCTTCTCCGGGCTGATAAAGCCCCAGTGCGCCGCCCAGGTAGCCGGCCACGATGGCGCCCACGATACCCAGAAGAATGGTCATGATGATGCCCAGCTTTTGCTCTCCGGGCATGATGGCTCGCGCAAGCAGGCCCACGATAAAACCAACTACGATCATGCTGATGATACCCATGGCGATTTATATCCTTGTAAAGGTGAAAACACACGATAAGCGGAAAAATGCCTATTGCCGTTAGGAAGCCCGCCGGGCCGGCCCTGACGCAGGGCGCCGCGAGTTTGTTGCATTCGCGGGGCACTGCACAGGTAATAATAGGGATGGCACCGCATGTCGTCCAGCGCGGCAGGTCGATTTTGGTATCAAAAAGTTAAGCAACGGCTTTTCCGGGTGGGCGCGCAGCGCAGCTTGTTCAGGCTTTTGGAGCGTCGGCCCACGCGCTGAAGGTGAGCGTGCGAATTGACCAAACAGGGGGCACTAGGGCATGACAATGCTGCGGACATCCAGGACGTTGTTGGCGCGCTGGGTCAGCCTGATGTCTTTGCGCACCCCCCCACGACATGAGCGGCTGGAGCAGGGGCAGATAGCCATAGTCGTTGCGCAGCATGGCAAAGGCTTCCTTGATCATGATGTTGCGTCGGGCCAGGTCGGGTTCAGCCTCGATTCTGGCCGTCAGCGCATCGATTTCTCTGTTGCAATAGCCGCCCAGGTTCAGCCACCCCGCACCGGCCGCGCTGTCGCGGCATGACACCAGCGCGAACAGGGCGCCGGCTGCATCCTGGTTTCGCGGGGCCCAGCTCAACAAGTACATGCTGTCGTCCGGGACGGCCCGCGGCAGGCCCCGGGCGGGCGGCATCATATTATCCCGGACAGCCACGTCTACCCGGATTCCGATGCGCGCCAGCATCTGGACAATGGCCGCGCAGACACGCGTGTCGTCGGCGTAGAGACCCTCCGGGCAGGCAAGCCGAACGCTGAAACCGTCGGGGTAGCCGGCATCGGTCAGCAGTTTCCTGGCCTGATCGACATTCGAGGTGTAGGGCGCGCCGAAAGCCGGGTCGTAGCCATTGATCCGATCCGCGATAATCGTGCCCACAGCCTGGCCTGCCCCGTTCATGGCGCGTCGGTTGATGTCCTGGACGTCGATAGCCAGACCCATGGCGGACCTGACCCGTTTGTCCTTGAACGGGTTTTTCCCTTTGACGCTGGAAAACAACAGTTCTTTGCGGTGCTGGTCCATGCCGATGAAGATGACGCGGGCCTCGGGAGCATTCATGATCCGCACATCCGCTGCGTTTTCCAGCGAGGGCAAGCTTTCTGGCGGCACTGGCATCACGATGTCCATGTTGCCCGAAACCAGTGCCGCGACACGCTCGGAGGCTTTTGCGATGGGCTGGAATACTACCTGAGTGACATTGCCCGGAATGTCCGGGTTCCAGTAGCCTTCATAGCGCTTGAGCACGGTCCTGGCACGGGGCTGCCTGTCTGTGACCCTGAACGGGCCGGTGCCGTTTTCGTGCCGGCTGGCATATGGGCTTGAGCCGGGCTTTGCCTCGCCCACCCGCCCGGCCCGGTTCCGCTGGGCCCAGGGTTTGCTCATGATATACAGCAAGGCCCAGTCGCGCGGCAAAATGGGATTGGGGACGGGGGTGACCACTTCAATGGTGTGATCGTCGATTTTATTGACCTGGACGGCTTTGGCGCCAATATGCCTGATGGCAGAGCCGGGTGTCAGACTGCGCCGCCACGAGAAAATCACGTCGTCCGCGGTAAAAGGGCTGCCGTCGTGAAAGCTGACGCCGGCGCGTAAATAAAACACCCATTTGCTGGGTTCGGGATTGTCCCAGCGTTCCGCCAGCATGGGAACCAGCTTCAGGTCCTGGTCATAACCCGTCAATGCTTCGTAAAACCAGCCTTGAAATCCCTGCGTGAAGCCATCGTCCGCCGCCATGGGGTCGAGCGATGCGATATCGTGCTGATGGGACCAGCGCAGGGTTCTGGCATCGGCCTTCGGGGCGCCGCCCAGGCCGAGCGCAAAGACCACGGCCAGGGTGGCGTGCAGAATGAACTCGGCTGGCTTCGTCAATGTCTTCCCTCTTTATGGTTTTGTTCTCGGGCCGGCCAGGGCCGAAGTTTTTTGGGCCGTCCGCCGACGGAGTTCAGGGCCTGGCAGCGCTATCCTCTTTCAATAGTCTAGGCAGCCAACTGGTCTGTGAGCTTTTCCATGAACTGCTCGCAAGCGGTAACCTGCGAAATATCGATGTATTCATTGGGCTGGTGCGCCTGGTCGATAGAGCCCGGCCCGCACAATACGACCGAGAAACCGCGCTCTTGAAACTGGCCGGCCTCGGCGGCGTAAGGGGCGACGCCGGTATGGGCGTGGCCGCACAGATGAAATACCAGGTCTTGCGCCGCGCCGCCCTGATCCTGCAGCGGCGGCGCATCGGCCAGGATCTCGGTGCTGATGGATGCCTTGGGCGCGATTGCCCGCATGGCGGGCAGCAGGCTGTCGGCATATTCCTGGAAGTGATTCAGATAGCGGCGCCAGTCATCGCCCGGCAGACTGCGGATGTCCCAGGTGAAGGTGCATTCACGCGAAATGATGTTCACCGCCGTGCCGCCATGCACGACACCCACATGCAGCGTGGTGTAAGGTGGCTCGAAACGGCATTCGGGGTCGGCGGCCTGCCTGTTGCGGGCCATCATGTCGTCGATGAAGCTGATCAGGCGGGCGGCGGTGGTGACCGCGCTGACGCCGCGGTGCACCTGGCTGGAATGCGCTTCGTGGCCAATGACCGTGGTGCGCAGCGCCGCGATGCCCTTGTGCGCCACAATGGCCCGCATGCTGGTCGGTTCGCCCACGATCACGGCGCTGGGCCTGGCGATATCGGTAACCAGCCTGTCTATCATGGACGGCGCGCCGAAGCAGCCGATTTCCTCGTCGTAGCTCAGCGCAAAATGGATGGGCCGCTTCAGGCCTTTGCGCAGCATGTCGGGCACCATGGCCAGCGCAACCGCTGAAAAAGCCTTCATGTCGCAGGTGCCGCGGCCATACAGGCGATCGTCTTTCCGGGCGATGACGAAGGGGTCGGTATCCCAGGGCTGGCCATCGACCGGCACCACGTCGGTGTGGCCGGAAAGCACGACGCCGCCTTCCACATTGGGCCCGACCGTGGCAAAAAGATTGGCCTTGGTCTGTTCCGCATTACAGACCAGGTGGCTTTGCACGCCATGGCCGGCAAGATAATCGCGGACGTAATGGATCAGTTCGAGATTCGAATTGCGCGAGACAGTGTCGAAGCCGACAAGTCGGGTAATCATTTCCAGCGATTGGGGTTTCACAGCCATGCTCTCCGTAAGCGCCAGCGGAGTATCCGCAGCCAAACGATGATAGCCAGTTCATGTTTTGCACGTCAATCAGGCCGCCGGGGACCTAGGGCCGCCCGGACGCGTTTCCATCGTCCATGGCCGCGGGAATCCGGGGTAAGCTGGGAGTATCGTCTTTCAGCAGCGTCAACCGGAATCCGCATGCCCGCGCCATCCAGCACCAACACATCGCAAGACCGTCCGGCCCTGCGCATCTTCTTTGCATTGTGGCCCTCGGAAGCCGATGCCGCCGGCATCATGGCCTGGGCGCACGATGCCCAGGCGGCCTTTGGCGGGCGCATCATGCGCGCCGACACCCTGCACCTGACCCTGGCCTTTCTGGGCAGCACGCCTGCCGACCGCGTCGATGAACTGGTCCGGGCCGTGCCTTCCTGGCCGGCGCCGGTTGGCGCCATTGTCCTGCGCCGCTTTGGCCGCTTTACCGGGCCGCGCATCGTGTGGGCCGGGCCTGGCGCAAGCGAGACCGATCGTGTGGCCTGGCTCGATCGGCTCCATGACGTCTTGTGGGACAGGCTGCGGACGCTGGGCTGGGCGCGCCCCGAGGGTGTTTTCAGGCCGCATGTGTCCCTGCTGCGCAAGGCCGGCCCGGGCGAGCCTGCCGCATTGCGCCGGCCGCC